>NZ_JBEWCD010000003.1:0-712500 GCF_040530035.1 Roseibium sp. HPY-6 | reverse complement strand
CATGCGATGCAACAGCGAATTCAGCCTGACGCTCGCGTCCGACACCATTCTGACTTGCAAGACGGGCAGCTGCGTCCGTCAGATCCGGATCGGCAAATGGTGGCGGAGCAAAGGGTGGTCTGTCATACGGGACGGGTTCAGCGTTTTTGTCCATCGGACGCGTTAGCCGGATCGGAGCGCGGCTGAAACTTTCCGCCCCACCGGCGAGAATGCAGTCTGCCGCTCCGGCTTCGATCAACCGAGCTGCCAGAATAATGGCATCGAGGCCTGAACAGCATTGGGTATCGACCGTCATGGCCGGAACACCAAGGGGCAAACCCGCTCGTAAGGCTGCCAGACGCGCCGGATTTCCTCCCGCGTAAAGCGCGTTGCCGAGAAAGACCTGATCAACCGACGCAGGCGGCATATCTGCATCCTGCAAAAGAGTGCGAACGACAGGCGCTGCAAGTTGGTCCGCCTGCAGCGCGGCGAGCGCACCGCTGCGTGGTGCAATCTGAGTCCTTCTTGCGGCAATCATGTATGCCGGTGCGCTCACTCCGCTGCCTCCTTGCCCAGAAGTTCGCGTTTAACGCGCTGAATATCGGGTTTGCCGCCCGGCGTAGTCGGCAAAGTTTCATAGTGATGAAACCGGCGCGGCCATTTACCTGGCGCCAAATGCTGCCTGCAATGGCTCAACAGTGCCGCTTCAAGATCAGGCAGTGGTTCACGCATCTCGACCGCGGCCTCCAGCCGCTGTCCTCTGACCGGATCGGCAAGGCCGGTCACGACGGCGCGCGAAACCGCGGGATGTGCAAGCAGAACCTCTTCAATTTCTTCCGGATAGACGTTCAGGCCCGAGGTCACGATCATCCGACCTGTCCGTCCAACCAGAAACAGATAACCGTTTTGATCGAGGTATCCCTCGTCTCCGAAGCTCAGCCAGCCATTCTGCCACCGGGTCAACGGATCATCGCCGCATAAATAGCCGGTGAACAGGAGGGGGCTCCTCACCCAGATCGCACCCGCAGTCTCCGGTGGCACGGGACTGTCCGGATTGCCGATGGCAATGCCGACTTCAGGCGGCGCCCGGCCAACCGATCCGGTGGCCACATCTCCATCCGGTCCGGAAATGGTGATGAAACTCGTTTCGGAAGCGCCGTAGAACTCGAACAATCTCGCATTCGGGAAGACGGCGGTGAGCCGCTGCCGGTCCTTGTGTTGCCACTTTGCACCACTTGCAAGAACATGGCGCACCGCTTCGACCGGGCCCGAACGCTCCGCCGCTTCGGCAAGATAGTGGAGCTGCGTCGGCGTTGCATAAAGCGTGGTCCCGGTCTCTGCGCGTGCCAGCGAGGAGAGGAGTGTGCGCGGATCGAACCGCGGTGCGAGGACGACGCCGTGGCCACCGGCAAGACCGCATACCGCGCCATAAAGATGAAGCGAGTGGGTCAGTTGACCAGCCAGCACAATGCGCTCAGTATCGCGAATACCGAATTCTCTGTCAGAGATTTCGAAGCTCTTCAGCCAGGACCCATGGCTTCTGAGATACCCCTTCGGAGCGCCGGTCGAACCCGAGGTGAAGCCGCAATAGAACGGATCATCCTCACGCGGTGGCGCTTCCGAGCGGTCCGAACTCAGCGCAGTTGCATAAGGTTCTGAGGAAAGGAGTGCAAAGGCGGCACTGTCGACGACAAGGTCCGGCCCGGCAGCTTCACGAACGCTTTTCTTTTGGGCGTCCGGCCATCCCGGATCCAGAACCATCGCAATTCGTGCCGTGCGGGCACAGGCGAAAAAACAAATCAGAAGGGCGTCCTGGTCCTCGAGGAACAGACCGACCTTGCCACCCCGGGGCGTCCTTTCCCGAATGAAGGCTTCTGCTGCTCGCACCTTTTCCAGAAAGCGCCGCCAGGTCCAACTGGCGGCACCTGAAACAATCGCAATGTCATCGGGCCTTTTGACCGAAAAATCTTCCAGTCTGTCTCCGACAAAGGACATGACGCTGCGTTCCCGTTTCTCCGCTCAACCGCGTGACAGAACCGCGCCCGGCAATCCGCGTGCCACGGTCTGGACGACCAAAGCTGTGATGACGACCTTAACGAGATCGCCCGGAACATAAATGGCGCTACCGAGGGCTGCCTTTTCCAGGGACAGGTTCGCCATATAGGCAACGCCTGGAATACCGAAGAGATAAACGACACCGATTCCGCCAACAGCGGCGGACAGTCCGGCCGCGATGAGAATGTTCAAGCGGGATGTTGCCTGCATGATCCAGCCGGCAACGAAAGCACCAACCGGCCAGCCGATCAGAAAGCCGACAGACGGTGACGCAAATACACCCAGGCCGCCGCGGCCGCCTGCGAGGAATGGGGCTCCAAGCGCAACCAGGAACAGAAACAGAAGCACCGCGAGTGCACCGCGGACCGGACCAAGCATGACACCGGCCAGCATGACGCCGAGGGTCTGTGCGGTGATCGGCACGCCGCCCAGAAACGGGATGGCGACCGGCGGCACCAGACCCAGGGCGGCAATCAATGCCGCGTAAAATGCAATGTGAACCAGCGAACGATCTGCCATAGCGTTTTTCACGCCTCCTTGTTTTTGCTGTCCCGTCATTACCGCTTTGCGGCCTCACGGTGAACATGCATTGTTTTTTGCGAACGGATATCGCTCGCGTGTCTCAATCACCGCCGCGACAATCCTTCCGAGCCACCGCGTGCCCGCAAGGCATCGGCCACATTGTCCGACATGCGCAGACACTGAATGGCGAGTGGGGGAAGAAGCCTCCAGGAATTTCTCGAACCGGATCGCGATTGATAGGCTTCTCGAAGCCTTGAAAAGATCTGCATCATATAGGGCGCGAAGCGTAGCACCAGCGCGACCCCCAATGCCGGTTTTCTGGCCGAATAACCGAACCACTCCAGCGGCTTGAACAGGGGCGTCACGGCCTCCAGCATATCGTCCATGCGTGTGGTCACCGAAACAAGATTGGCGGCTAGGACCAAAACGATCAAACGCAGGATTACCGCGAGTCCTTCCCAGAGCGTTCCGGATATCCAATGAAGCAGGAGAAGAATGCCCAAGAAAACGGTCAAGCCGCGCAGCAGCTTCAACTGCGCCAAACCTTCCCTGCCAAGCGAGGCGTAAAGGCCAACGACCAGCGCAAGGCATAGCAGGAACACCCAAAGAGACGTGACCTGAAACAACAGCAGACTGGCCACAGCGACCAGCAGCAGTTTGAAACCCGCGGGGGTCCTGTGCAGCCAGCTGTTTCCTGTCAGATACATGGAGATCATAGCGCCGCAAGCTCCAGCTTGACGCCAGATCTTCTGTCGATATCCGCCTTGAACGCCGACAAAACCTCAAAAGGAGCGCCATCCATGCGAAGGCCGCCGTCTTCAAGCCAAAGCACGCGATCGAAGCTTTCAAGATGGTCCAGATCGTGACTGACCATCACGATCTTCTGCGGCAGGGAGCGGAGCTTGTCACCAATCCTGCGGGACGCCAGCGCATCAAGGCTGGTCATGGGTTCGTCGAGAACAAGCAGGCTCGGTTCCATGACAAGGACGGACAGAATACAGACAAGCTGTTTTTGACCCTCGGACAATTCGGCAATCGGCAAGGACGCAAGCGCATCGCAGCCGTGCTGCGCCAGAAAGTCCAAGGCACGCGTCCGGCTCTCGTCCTTGGAGATACCCAGTTGGGTCAGGCCAAACGCGATCTCTTCTTCAACCGTAGGAAAAATGGCCTGATGGTCGGGGTTTTGAAACACAAAGCCGACGTGGCGAGGCAACTCGGGTGCAGCCGCTGCGGCTGGTGCGCCAAAGAGCTTGAGCGCGCCACGATCCGGCTGCCGCAGGCCGTTCAGCAAACGCACAAAAGTGCTTTTGCCCGAGCCGTTCAGGCCAATCACGCCTATCCTGTCTTCCTGCAGAGACAGCGTCAGGCCGGTAAGAACTTGCCTGCTGCCGATCGAGAGGCCGACATCTTGAAACTCTGCATAGGGAAGGGCCGCCGGATCGCAGACCCGGATCTGGTCGTGATTTTTCTTTTTGGGCCAGAAAGCCATTCCACCTCGCCGAAGGTGCCCGCGCAGTTGTCGACAACAGGAAACCCTTTTCCAGGGCCCGTTCGGGGGCTGCTTATTGACTGGATCTTATCCGATGTCAAAGTCGGCTTATCCTACCGGACGGCTCAGATCGGGCAACTCGGCCAATTGGTCAATGGTGGCGCGCACTCTTTCCAGCGCTTTGCAAAACCGCTCCTCCGACGCTTCGGACCCGAATGTAAGCCGCAAATAGGGCGCTGAGGCGTGGTCTCTGGACTGGAAGTAACGCGAGGACAAAACCGAAATGCGTTGATGGCCAAGCGTCGCCTGAATTGCGTCGGGGTCGACGTGATCGGGCAAACGCAACCACCCAAAGACCTTATCGATGCCACCTTGCAGAAAATAGGGTGACAAAATTTCACGCGCTCTCTGAAACCGGACCCGGTTGGCTTTGCGTTTCAGACGCAGTGTTTTGAAAAGATGTCCTTCCCGCACCCAACCGGCAATCAGTTCCGCCGTAATAGGCGATGCCATCCACGTGCTTTCGCCGATCTTGTTACGTATGGAGTCGCCGAAGAGTTCCGGCACGTGCACGAAACCGATGCGGCTTCCCGGAGAGCAGACCTTGGAGATACTTGCGATGGAGGCCGTGCGCTCCGGAGCAAGTGCGCCGAACGCGGGCAGGGTCTCAGGCAGGAAAGGCGTGTAAGGGTCGTCCTCGACGATCTTCAGATCATGCTCACGCGCAACTTGAACCAGATTTTCCCGCTCCTCGACGGACATGGTATGCGTTGTCGGATTCTGCATGTTCGGCATCAGGAACACACCCTTGATGCCATGGACCCTGGCTGCCTGTGCAAGTGCTTGCGGATCCATAGCGCCAAAGCCCCCATCGGAGCGAATCAGCGCGGGCACGGGAACCAGCTTCAGACCGATGCTGGCGAGCGAGGGAAAGATGGACGGATAGGTGAACCTGTCGACGGCAATCGCATCGCCGCTGCGAAAGAGTGCCTGGCAGGTCACCTGAATGCCGTGCTGTGCGCCGCAAGTGACCGCGACCCGAGACGGATCAGCGTCCAGTCCATAGTCCTTGAACACCAGCACGCCGGTTTCACGGTGCGCCTTCAGGCCTTCTGAGGGCACAAATCCGTTCAACCGGTCGATGCCGGCCGTTCTCGCCATGCGGATCAGACCCTCGGAGAGGTTCGGGTTGAGATGCGGATAGGCAAAATTGCGAGCAAGGTCGCAAATCTCCTGCTCATCCTCTTTCGGGATCAATGGAGAGACCTTGTGGGTTTCGGGGGCGACATAGGTTCCGCGCCCTGTCTCCCCCTTGACCAGCCGGCGGCGTTCCGCTTCACCGTAAGCACGTGTGACCGTACCCAGCGTGACGCCAAGCTGATAGGCCAGCTCACGCTGTGGCGGCAGGCGGTCGCCCTGGCCCAGAATGCCTTCCTTGATGTCTGATTCAAGCGCGTCGGCGATCGCGATGTAAATCGGGCCCTCAGCGTCCTGAATTTCCGGAATCCACATTGTCATGAGAACAATGTTTACATTGACGAATACAATATCTCAAGACAATTAGTATCTCCGCCAATTTTGTATCGATTGTATCGATGCTGCCGCAGGAGACGATTTATGGATTTCGCCACGTTTCTGGCCTTCGCTGTTTTTGTGATCGTTATGACCGGAACGCCCGGTCCCGGAAATCTGACATTTCTCGCGATCGGTGCATCCGCCGGCTACAAAACGGCATTTCCCGTGATTGTCGCATCGCAGATAGGGTCACTGCCATTGAAACTCAGCGTCGCCTATGGGCTCGGCCACGTCATGGCCGGTGGCGGCCCGATTGTCACGGTCTTCAAGGTTCTGAGCATGGCCTACATGACGTATCTGGCCTGGCGCATCATATCTCTCACCGTTAAACCGAAAGGCGAAGTCGCCTTGCCGAGCTTCTGGGAAGGATTGCTCATCCACCCACTGAGCCCGAAAACCTGGGCCATGAACCTGGTCGCCTTTTCGACCTTCCTTGCCGGCAATGGCCTGAGCATTCACGAAAACGCCCTCATCCTGATTGCCGGGTTCACAGTTGGCGGGATGGTATTTCATTCACTCTGGGCGTTGGCGGGTGTCTCGATCCTTGCGCTGATCGGCGAAGGTCCGGTCATGCGGGCCGTCACGGTTTCCATGGCAATCGCCATGCTCGCCGCAACGGTCTGGGCGCTTGTTCTGTAACTCCTGAACACTTTCCGGAAGTGGTCGCAATATGCCCGTTCTCAATTTTTCATACGCCACGATCAAAGACATGGCTGCCTTCAAGATGTATGTTGAAAAAGCATCCGTTCTTATGCAGCGACACGACGTTGAAACTGTCGTTCGCGGAACGTATCGAACCGCATTCAACGGCACTTCGAAACCGCCCCACTTCACCGCGGTCTTTCGATATAAGGACATGGAGAGCGCCATGCGGTTTTATCGGTCCGATGCCTATCAGGACCTCGTTGAACTCCGCGATGCGGCCTGCGACATGGAAATCCAATTCTACGATGAATAGAGAAGCCTGAATCGGCAGGACCTGCTTCATGCGCTGCGCGTAGCAATTATCTTTTCAGGTGTTCAAGTTCAGATGCCCATTTCTGTTCGAGCGAGCTGCCCATCTGCGGTTCCTCGTCATGGCAAATGTCTTTCCTGAGGTCCGGCGGCAGATCGGACAGTCGGATCCGCCGGCGCTTCTTTGCCGCCAAGACGGCGAAAAAACTCCGGATAAGGCTGCCTAGGGGCAATCTCGCCGTATTCTTTTGATCGGCCTTTGTTTGCGGGAAAGGAAATTGCTTTGGCATCGTTGTAACCTCATGGCTCAATGGGCTACATATCGAAAATAGCAACGCGTCTGACCAACGAAAATTTTCCTTTAATGCATAAGGACAAATTATGCATGAGCACCAATCTGCCTCCTCTTTCATCGATACGCGCATTTGAAGCAGCGAGCCGACATCTGAGTTTTACGAAGGCCGGCGACGAACTCGGCATGACCCAGGCAGCGGTCAGTTATCAGATCAAGCTGCTGGAAGAGAGACTCGGCTTTATCGTTTTCGAGCGGAAACCGCGCAAGATCGATCTGACGCCAAAAGGCGCGCTGCTTGCCGAAGGCGTCGTTGATGCCTTTGGCCGATTGCGCCAGGTTTTTCAGGATGTCACGACAGCAGAAGCAACCGAGCTGGTGATTTCCAGCAACACAACCTTCGCAGTGAACTGGCTCGCCTCACGGATGTTGTCGTTCCAGATGCAGAACCCCGACATCGCCGTGCGCCTGGTGTCCTATGGGCCATGGGAAAAACCGCAGTTCGACCAGGCGGATGTTACGATTTCCGCCTGCTACCCGCCGCCAAGAGGCAATCTTTTCATTCCCATCGTGTCTGCAAAGTTCACACCAATGGTATCACCGCGGCTTGCAGAAACCATTGGGGGGATCAAAACGCCATCTGACCTCCTGAAACTGCCGATCGTCGACCCGGACGATCCGTGGTGGCGCATTTGGTTCAGTGCCGCAGGACTTCCGGATGCCGATCTGGCGAAATGGCCAACCTCGCGCATGGGGTCACAGGCCCTTGAGGCGAACAGGGCGATTGCGGGTCAGGGCGTCGCCATTCTGACACCCTATTTCTGCCGGCAAGCCCTTCGGGACGGTCAACTTATCCAGCCTTTTGATCTGATATGCGAAGCGGAAGACGAATTCTGGGCGCTGAGTTACCAGCCGTTGAACAAGAACAGCCGGAAAGTTCGTCTCTTCCGGGACTGGGTGGTTTCAGAATTGAAGAAAGACGGCCTTGAATGCCCGGAGGCAAAGCCGGTCGGTCCTTAGAAATGCAATTAAACTTCACACCTTTCACCGTGCTTCGACCAGGCACGTTGATCAGCAGACCCGGGTTACTTTAATCATTTTCGTGCATGTCCTGAACTTCGGGCAACCCGATAACCCGATGCTTGTACCTTCCTAAAGACAGACAACCACAGATACCCAGGTTGAAACTGGGGGGAAGTGCGACCACCTGTTTAACAACCGATAGGTATTAAACCGGCTTGTGTTATGAGTGAAGGCTTAGGTCACGCCGCGCCGCTACAGAAGCGGCGCTGGAAGCAGCACTGGATGAGCTGAATTGAATAGTCGATCGCATTACGGAGAGGGCAGTTACGGGACCAAGGCGCGCCCGGAAATGCTTCCGCATTTGCGGTTCGCAACGCATTCATTTGAAGAAAATGATCGTCTTGATGCATTGAACACGTTCAGCCGCGGGCTCTATACCTACACCCGCAGCGAAGACAATAAAACACCGTATTTGGCTTTGGACGCCTGGGCCCTGGATGATGTCGCGGCGGCGTCTTTTTCCTATGGTCCGACAGAACTGCAAACCCCGCAGACCATTGATGCCGACTTTAGAGACATGATGTTTCTGCGGTGGATCAAATCCGGTCATTTGCGCGTGGAAAGCGATGACGCACGGCGGGAGTTCGGCCCCGGGTCCCTGTTTTTGATGAATGCCCGGCACAAGTTGCATGCACTCGATGACGGAAATGCCTTGTCTCTTCGGTTGCCCATTGGCCGGGTTGGCTATGATCCGTTAAGTCAGGAGCCCCTCGTCGCGCTGAACAATCAGTCATGGCAAGTGAAAGTTCTCAAATACGCGCTCACCAGCCTCTTTGAAACACTTTCCAACACAGCGTCTCCAGATGCACCAGGGATTGCAAAGCAGCTTTCGGAGCTGGTGCAGGCGGCCGCGCCGCGCGGAAAAAACGAAGAAGACGGCGTTGCGTTGCTAAAATCAAATCGAGCGCTCGCAATGCGCCGGTTCCTGCTCGCGAACTTGGCCCGTTCAGACTTGAGCGTGAGTACTTTGCAGCGCGAATTCAACGCGTCCCGCGCGACGGTTTACCGGGCTTTCGATGAAGTCGGCGGCGTCGCGAATTTCGTGCGCGAACATCGATTGTCCGCAATCCATCGAGATCTGCGTTCGACTGCCCCGGCTCGCGGTGCAATTCGCCGCATTGCGGAACAACATGGCATTTACGATCAAACCACATTTCTGCGGATGTTCCGTTCTCAATACGGTATGCGCCCCAGCGACGTCCTTGGTTCGGCAGTGCAAGAGAATTGCCCAAAATGCGGCCTGAAACACGATTTTGAGGCAAGCCTGCCTAGCCTTGCGGCCTTCTGGCGCCCAAAGTCCTGAAGCGCGGCTTCAAATGTCGAGACGAAAAGCAACGGCTGAAACCGCGGACCATTCCGCACATTCTTCAAAAGATCTCTGGCCCTGCGTGACCTTTTCTCGCTGATGCGAGCCTTGCGCCGTAAACCGACAAAATACGCTCCGGTGAGACACGACACACAGAACATTGCGACGGCTCGCCGATTTTCGGCTGCTCACGGTTTCGTTATTGAAACGTTATCCGGCTCACAAAAGGTACAAGTTCAGCGCCCGGGCCACGAAACGGTGAGCTGAACCCAGATAAAAACGAAATTTGCTTTAGATACGGAAGATAATGATATGAAAAATTTTCTGATCGGCGCTCTGCTGGCTGTCCTGACCACCGGTACGGCGCAAGCAGCAGTCATCGCGACGCTTGAGGAAACAGAGACCGGCGGGGTCATGTTCAGTCTTGACGTCACAAATCCTGACAATTTCGACTATTCAGGATTTAGTGCCAAGCACCTAGAATACATCTTCTTTGATAACCTCGGCGACTACGTCAACGGTCCTCTTCTGGGCAACAATAACAATCCGACGATCTTTCAACCTCAAAGCCACGGGCTGGTTGGTGAAAGTTCAGACGGGTTCACGATCGGTATTCAGGCCATTGCATTGGACAACGACGACCAGAACCCGAACGATGCAGATGACTTTGTCATCCGCTTTATCGGGCAAACGTCCGGACTGACGAACAATGTTACGCCTCTCAATTTTGAAACGTTTCTCGACTACGACCCTGTCCTGATCAGAAACCTGTCCTTCGATGTCTTGAATGAAGGGATCTTCACTTCGAACGATGCCCAAGCCCAGGCTCTCGGAGGGTTCTCTCTGGAAGTCAAATCTTATGCCCCGGTCCCGGTTCCGCTGCCTGCTTCAGCCTTCAGCCTGATTGCAGGGCTTGGAGCTCTCGGCGTCTTTGCACGAAAAAAAGCGAAAGCCAAAACCAAGGCAGAGTGCGCGCAAGCCACCTAAAAAGGCTTGGCGGTGAATAACCGTACCTGACCCATCCGGGTTGGTACCAACTTGCCGATTGAATTCTAGCAGCACAAGCCCACCAGGTGTTGTGATTAGGGTTCGATCGGCACCCTTATTTTACCGTCAGGAATGGCGGCATCTTTCAACAGAGCCGACATTCCAGGACAGAAACAAACCTGGGCTTTCGCGAAAAGCGGATAGGCGCCACAAGACTTCCGCCGCCACAGAACGCTTTAAGTGTCCGCTCAGGCCACCGTGCTGCAACGCGCGCGGAATTCAGTAGTACATATAGTGGAAATGTTCGGCGCCACGGTAACCTCTGGAGCCGTATCTTTCGTCCAGCTCCTGATCCCAATCGTCTTCAAGACCGGCATGGGCAGAGCGTTTTTTGAGTTTTTCCTCAATATCCGCCGTTTCATCTTCATGTATCTTCGGCAGCCGGGGCTTTGCCTGTTCGTACATGTTGTTCATGAGCGAAACAAAACCCGCCGCAAACCGGTTCAGGAAGCCGCTTTCCTTGTTAACAGGCGGTGTATCGACGTGATTATCTTCGGTAATGTAAGCCATCTTACTCTCCTAAGCTTTGTTGACTTAGAAGTGGAGACGATCAAAGAGCTTTCAATTTAAAGGTTTGTAATATTAACCGCGTTTAATATTTCGGTCATTTTACCGTAAATCAGGCAATGAACGGCAAATCAGAATACGGCCTTAAAGGCTCGATCCAGTTTTTCAACGATTTCACCGACATGCGCGTCTTCAAGGATAAACGGCGGGGCAAGCAGGACGTGGTCACCCTGAACGCCATCAACCGTTCCACCCATCGGATAGCAGATCAGGCCGGCTTCGAATGCGGCTTTCTTGATTAATTTGTTGACGGCTCTTGACGGATTGAAAGGTGCTTTGGTCGACCGGTCTTCAACAAGTTCAATGCCCCGGAAAAGACCGCGTCCGCGAAGGTCGCCCACGTGCGGGTGCTGTCCGAACGCTTCGCTCAGCGCATTTTCAAGTTTCTCACCCATCATGGATACGCGTTCGACAAGGCCACCGGTGAGTTTTCTGAAGACGGCGAGTGCCGCCGCGCAGGCAGCCGGATGTCCGATGTATGTGTGTCCATGCTGAAAGAAACCTGACCCGGATTCTATCGCCTCATAGATGTCGCTGGTGCACAGCATCGCACCGATCGGCTGGTAACCGGCACCGAGTCCTTTAGCGATGCACAAAATGTCGGGAGATACACCGTCCTGTTCGTGTGCATAAAGGCTTCCGGTGCGTCCCATGCCGCACATGACCTCGTCCAGGATCAGCAAGATGCCGTGGGTATCGCAGATTTCCCTTACACGCCGGAAATAACCCTCGACCGGCGGTACGGCACCCGCCGTTGCCCCAACGACCGGTTCGGCAACGAAGGCCATCACGCTCTCCGGCCCCAGTCTCAGGATTTCTTCTTCGAGCTCGCCGGCGACCCTCTGACCGTAGTCGTATGCCGTTTCTCCTTCACGGCGGCCACGATATTCGTAACAAGCTGAAATATGGGACGTTTCGATCATCAGCGGGGCAAAAGGCTCGCGCCGCCACTGATTTCCACCCGTCGCAAGAGCTCCAAGAGTGTTGCCGTGATAGCTCTGACGCCGTGCAATCACGCGGTGGCGAGACGGTTCTCCTTTTTCGAGAAAATACTGGCGCGCCAGCTTCAACGCTGCTTCGACGGCTTCAGATCCCCCGGACACGAAATAAACGCGGTCCAGTTGCCCCGGCGCATGCGAAACCAGAAGGTCGGCCAGTTCCTCGGCAGGCTCTGACGTGAAAAACCCGGTATGCGCGAAGGCAATCCTGTCCACTTGATCCTTGATTGCCCTGGTCACATCCGGATCACTGTGTCCGAGGCAGGACACAGCCGCGCCACCTGATCCGTCAAAGTACTTTTTCCCTTTATTGTCAATAATATAACATCCGTCTCCATGATCGGCGACAGGCGGGTTGGCTTTTGTGTGGCGGGGAAAGACGTGAGACATAACGTGTCCTGAAGATGACCAGATCCGGTTCCGATTGCGAGCTTGGAACATTTGTATCAGAGTTTTCGAGTCGCTGAAACAAATGTTTCTTATCAGTGTTAACCACGTTTTTCATCACAATTTTAATCAAATTGCAGGAACCATTGCGTGGGGGACATCGCAAAACAATCGACAAGGCCACCCGTCATGCGTCAGCGCCTCTTTGCCTGGATCTTCTTTATCGGACTTAGCCTGGTTCTCGCAGGTTGCGGAACCGTTGCGGGTATTACCGGCATGGGCTGGGCAACGGCGTCTCACAGCTCGATCGATTATGACGATTCATCCTGGTGCGTTCCGCGCAAGCTGAAAAAGGTTCTCAACCGCGTTGCGAGCCGTTACGGGTCGGTTACCGTGCACTCCACGAAGCGCTGGTGGCTGGAAAACTGGCGGAAAGGCGGTGCGCGGAATTCCTATCACCTGAACTGCCAGGCCGTAGACTTTTCCGTTCGCGGTGATCCTTCATCGGTTGTCGCCTTCCTGAAGGCGCAGCCGGAAGTCGGCGGCTACAAATACTATGCTTCGGGTCACTATCACATCGATACCGGACCGCGCAGGACCTGGTAACATCAAAACCAGGCCAGCCAGCGGGCAAAAAGCAGCGTATCGTGGTGTCCTCAGAGACCCCGGTTATTTCAACTCGCCGAGTTCCAGCGCCATTTCCCAGGAAACGGGATCAAATCCGACAAAGTTCTTTGTCTCTCCCTCCACGATCGGCCGCTTGATGGTCGAGGGGTTTTCGATCATCACGTCGAGTGCGCTTTCAGCGCCGGTGACGGCTTCCTTGGTTGCCTCATCGAGTTTGCGCCATGTCGTGCCGCGTTTGTTCAAGACGGTCTCCCAGCCGAATTCCTTCACAAAGGCTGCCAGTTTGTCACCGTTCACGCCGTCTTTCTTGTAGTCGTGAAAGTCGTAGGCAACGCCCGCCTCTTCCAAAAACTTCCGTGCTTTCTTGACCGTATCGCAGTTCTTGATTCCGTAGACTTTCATTTTCCATCCTCGATGCGCGGATTGCCATGCGAGACTTACGGTTTGGCAATCGGGTTTCAAGGGTGCGTTGCAGACTTTCCACGGTTCAGCTTGACCCGGCAGCAAACTCGCGTCACAGGTTTTTCGTGACAACCTGAAGGACAGGATCGTCAGAGTAGTTGAAGAATGCACGGAGACAGTGAATGACGGCGCCTGCATCACCCGTTGACCGGGTCGCAACAGCACCGTCCCGACGCAAACGCAAATCCGTGTCGTGGGGCAACTGGCGTCAACGCCTGCGTCTTTGGAGCGGGCTGATCCTGTTTGCCTATTGTCTCAGCCATTTTTCGAACCATGCGCTTGGGATTGTCTCCGTCGAAGCCATGGACAAGGCTTCTGTGTGGCATTACCTGATCTGGCGCAACGAAATCGGCGAGAGCGTTCTCTTTTTTGCCTTTCTGACGCATGTTCTCCTTGCACTCTGGCGCACGGCAAGACGGCGCACGTTGAAATTGCCCAGGTGGGAATTCGTTCAGCTTGTTCTTGGCTTCTATATCCCTTGGTCGCTGATCCCGCATGTCGGAACGACTATGGGACTGGCCAATGAATTCGGGTTTTCACCCACGTATGACCAGATGCTGACGATCCTCTGGCCGCAGCACGGTCTTACCCAGTCGCTGCTGCTCCTGGCCGTCTGGGCGCATGCCATGATCGGTCTGCACTTCTGGCTGCGGCTCTACCCCGTCTATCACCGGCTGCGTTATGCAGCGCTGACCTTTGCAGTGGCACTACCGGTTCTGTCCCTGTGGGGCTTCATAGAAGGCGCCCGCCGTCTCGAGCTTGCCAGGGACGTGAAACTCAAGGTGACCGAAGCGCAGTTCGAGTGGCTGACGGTTTTTGTCATCGAAGCCCGAGCCGTTGTCTTCGGGCTGATTGCTGTCAGCCTGCTGGTCATTCTGCTCCGCTATCTGATTGGTCTCAGCGCCCGGCGGCTGACGATCACCTACCCGGGCAGCCTGTCGGTAAAGGCAAAACCCGGCGCCACCTTGCTTGAAATCAGCCGGAGCAACGATGTTCCGATCGCTTCAGTCTGCGGGGGCCGGGCCAGATGCTCAACCTGCCGGGTCAAGGTTCTCGGCGGCGGCGGTACACTCACTGCGCCGGCGGCAGCAGAACAGGCCGTTCTTTCCCGGATTTCAGCCGCAGATGATGTTCGGCTCGCCTGCCAGATCCGGCCATTGCAAGACATCGAGGTGCAGCCGCTCGTACCCGTGAAGGCAAAAGTTGAAACCAGCGAGAACCTGAAGGATGCCTACTATTGGGGCGTCGAACAGGACATCGTCGTGATGTTTGTCGATCTTCGGAACTTCACGCGGATCACCGAGTCCCAGCTGGCCTATGACGTTGTGCACCTTCTGAACAACTACCTGGACCAGGCATCGGCGGCGATCAGAGCCGAAGGAGGCTTCATCGACAAATTTATCGGTGACGGCATCATGGCGATCTTCGGAATGGACACGAGCGTGGAAGCCGGGGCACGCCAGGCCCTTCGCGCCTCAAAACGGATCGAAGCCGTCATGGCCGAGTTGGAGAAGGAAAAGGGGCCACAGTTTCAAGACCCGATCCGTCTCGGGATCGGGCTTCATCTCGGATCTGCAATTCTCGGCAGGATCGGTGCCGCTGGAACCAACGGCGGTCTGACTGCACTTGGCGACGTGGTGAATACAGCGAGCCGGCTTGAAACCGAAAACAAGGCACATGGCAGCTTTCTTGCCGTGTCGAAAGACGTCATAGATGCCGCTCATGCCACCGTATCGGACGCCATTACCGCGGACATTAAGATCCGGGGCAAGGAAATCCCCTTGCAAATCTTCGCACTCAGCAGCTTAGATGCGCTCGATATCCCGGAAGACTGAGCAGCGCTCTTCACATGAATCAAGAATTGGAGTTTTTGTGAGCACCCGATTCACGCCGCGGGAAATGCTGGAAAAGCTGATCTCTTTCAACACCGTTTCGGACCGAAGCAATCTCGACCTGATCTCGTTCGTTGAAACCTATCTCGGCGAATTCGACATTTCCAGCCAGCGCGTCCCCGATGAAACGGGCTCCAAGGCTTCGCTTCATGCATGTATCGGACCCGCCGTGGACGGCGGCGTGGTTTTGTCCGCGCACACTGACGTCGTCCCGGTCGAGGGGCAGAGCTGGTCGCATGATCCCTTTCTCGCCTGGGAAGAGAACGGGCGGCTTTACGGACGGGGTTCCGCCGACATGAAGGGTTTTGCGGCAACCGTGCTTGCCAAGGTGCCCGATTTTGTCGCTGCCGACCTTGCACGTCCGATCCACATCGCACTGTCCTACGATGAGGAAGTCGGCTGTTTTGGCGCTGCACCGCTCGCAAGCGATCTGCTGGCAAGGGGACCGAGGCCGGGCTACGCAATCGTCGGCGAACCAACCAACATGCGGGTGGTCACAGGGCACAAGGGCATTGCGGTTTTCAAAACAAGAATTCAGGGGCACCCGGCCCATTCCAGCCAGCTGCACCGCGGTGTATCCGCCATATCCGCGGCTGCCAAGCTGATTTCCTGGCTGGATGCCCGCACCGCGGAAAACAAAGCCGAAGCAGATCCGGAGTGTCCCTTCGAGCCGCCTTACACAACGTTGCACAGTGGCGTCATCAAGGGCGGCGAGGCGCATAACATTACCGCCCGCCACTGTGAATTCGTGACCGACATACGTCTCTTGCCTGGCGACAGCAAAGAAGCATGGCTTAACGCCTATAAATCCTTCATTGAGGCTGAAGTGCTTCCGGACATGAAAGCCATATCGGCGGATTGCGCCATTGATGTTGAAGAACTGGCTTATGTACCTGGCCTATCGGAAGAAGCCGACGGTCTCGCGGAAACGGAGGTTCGCCGTCTGACGGGAGACAATGCACGGCATGTGGTCGTCTACGCTACCGAAGGAGGAATCTTTCAGGAACACGGGCTATCCACAGTCGTCTGCGGCCCCGGATCGATTGATCAGGCACACCAGGCAGATGAGTATATCGAACTTGCGGAACTGGACCGTTGTGCATCCTTTCTGGACAGGCTGGTCGCAGGAATGACGCAAAAACAATCCTAACCGGGTTTGAACACAGACACTTACAATGTCATAGTTCGGGAGAGACTAATGGTTGCGTCCTTGGACTGACCGCAGCCTGCGTCGCTTGATCCTTCCGGTAAACGGAACTAACGAGGGGAAAATGAACAAGAAAACGCTATTATTGACCGCGCTGCTGGCGGCGGGAACAGGAAGTGCTGCGCATGCAGAGACATTCAAATTCGCTTTCCAGGGCAGCCTGAACTTCCTTGATCCCTACAGCCTGAACGAGACTTTCACCTTGTCTTCGCTCGGGAATGCCTATGAAGGCCTGACACGTCGCGGATCCGACCTGTCGATCGAGCCCGCTCTTGCAGAACGCTGGGAAATCATCGAACCGAACCGTTGGCGCTTTTATTTGCGCAAAGATGTCAAGTTCCACAACGGCAACGATTTCACGGCCGAAGACGTGGCCTTTTCAGTGGAACGCGTGCGCTCGGAAGGCTCTGACCTGACTACGCGCGTGCCCGGAGATGCAAAGGTCGAAATCGTTGACGACCACACCGTCGACTTCGTTCTGACCGGTCCGAACCCGATCCTGCACTACGAGTGGGATACGTTCTATATCATGGACAAGGAGTGGACGACCGAGAACGACGCGGTCAAAGTCACCTCCGCATCCGACACAACTCCGAACTATGCGTCCCTCAACGCGAATGGCACCGGTCCGTTCAAAATCGTCAGCCATGAAGCCGGCGTGAAGACGGTCTATGAGAAACACGACGGCTGGTGGGACGAAACAAAGCACAATATCGACACCGTCGAATTCACACCGATCGCCTCCGACGCTACCCGTGTGGCCGCACTGCTCTCCGGCGAGCTCGACATGGTGTATCCGATCCCGGTTCAGGACATCAAACGCATCAATGACAATGCGGGCACAGTTGCGCTCACGGGTCCGGAGCTTCGCACCATCTTCCTCGGAATGGACCAGATGCGTGACGAGTTGCTCTATTCCGACGTGAAGGGCAAAAACCCGTTCAAGGACGAAAAGGTCCGCAAGGCGTTTTACCAGGCAATCGACGCCGAGGCGATCAAGCAGAAGGTCATGCGTGACCTGGCCACGCCGTCCGCCATCATGATCTCGCCTTTCCTGTTCTCCAAGGCCAGTGAATTCGAGCGGTATCCGTATGATCCGGATAACGCGAAGAAACTGCTTGAGGAAGCCGGCTATGCCGACGGATTTTCCGTTGGTATGGATTGCCCGAACGATCGTTATGTCAACGACGAAGCGATCTGTCAGGCCGTTGCCGCCATGCTGGCGCGTGTTGGCGTCAAAGTCGACCTGAACGCTCAGCCCAAGGCAAAATACTTCGCCAAGGTGCTTGCGTCCGGTGGCTTCGACACATCGTTCTATCTGCTTGGCTGGACCCCCGGCTCTCTCGACAGCTGGAACGTCATGTCCAACCTGATGAACTGCCGCAACGAAGCCGGCGAAGGCTCGCCGTTCAATCTCGGCGGCTTCTGCGACGAGAAGGTCGACGAACTCACCGGCCAGGTTCTGGTTGAAATCGATCCGGAAAAGCGTGACGGCCTGATCGCCGAAGCCTACAAGATCAGCCACGACAACGCCTATTACATCCCGCTGCATCAGCAGGGCCTCGCCTGGGGTGTTGCGGATGACATCGAGCTCGTTCAACGCGCCGACAACCAGTTCAAGTTCCGTTTCATCAACAAGAACTGAGTTCAGTCCACATTCTATGACGCTCCCGGCACTGCCGGGAGCGTATTTTAATGCCAGACCCTAAAGAGCCGAAATGATTGGTTTTGCGACGCGCCGCCTTATTCAGGCGATGATTGTCATGCTGGTGGTGGCCCTTCTCGCCTTCACCATGTTCCGTTTTGTGGGCGATCCCATCAACCAGATGGTTGGTATCGAAACTTCGATCGAAGAACGCGAGGCGCTGCGTGACCGGCTTGGCCTCAACGATCCGATCCCCATTCAGTTCCTGCGTTTCATAACAAACGCTGCCCAATTCGATTTCGGCACCTCGTACCAGTTCCGACAACCGGTCTCCGAGCTGTTCGCCAAACGTATTCCGGCGACGCTCGAGCTCAGTTTCACATCGGCCTTGTTCGCGCTTGTCGTCGGTATTCCCATGGGGATCTATGCGGGCCTCAACCGGGAATCTCCAATTTCCAAACTGTTCCTTTCCGTGTCACTCGTCGGCATTTCGCTGCCGACTTTCTTTATCGGTATTCTGCTGATCTTCCTGTTCTCGGTGACGCTGCAATGGCTGCCGAGCTTTGGACGCGGCGAGACGGTTCAGATCGGCTCCTGGTGGACCACCGGGTTCCTGACGGTGTCCGGCATCAAGGCGCTGATCCTGCCCTCCATCACGCTCGGTCTTTATCAGATGACGCTCATCATGCGGCTCATCCGCGCTGAAATGCTGGAAGTCATCCGGACCGATTACATCAAGTTCGCACGCGCGCGCGGACTGCCGGACAGGCTCGTGAATTTCCGGCATGCGCTGAAAAACACGCTCGTTCCGGTGATCACCATTACCGGCCTGCAACTCGGCGCGATCATCGCATTCGCCACGATTACGGAAACCGTTTTCCAGTGGCCGGGCATGGGACTGATGTTCCTGCAGGCGGTTCAGAACGTCGACATACCGATCATGTCGGCCTACCTGCTTCTGACCGCATTCCTGTTCGTTGCGATCAACTTCATCGTCGATATTCTCTACTTCTACATCGACCCGCGCCTGCGCGTCGGCCGGCCATAAGGAGACAGCCAGACCATGCCATACGTCTCCAACGAAGAAGCCAAAGCCGCGGTCCATGACCGGGGAGGCGCGCAACCGGTGCAGGGCCGCATGTCGAAAATCCTCGACAGCGACCTGTTCCATTCTTTCCTGCGGTCCAGGGTCACGGTTGTTGCCGCGATCGGCACTTTCATCCTGTTCCTGCTCGCCTTTCTGGCGCCCTGGGTCGCCCCGCACAATCCATTCGACCTTGCGTCCATTTCGATCCTGGATGCCCGGGTCCCGCCGGTTTGGATGGAGTATTCCGATCCGCGGTTCATCCTCGGCACGGACGACCAGGGGAGGGATCTCCTGTCCGCCATTTTCTTCGGCATGCGGATTTCGCTGATTGTCGGTTTCTGCTCCGTGATTGCGGCTGCGGTGCTCGGGATCACGCTCGGTCTGGTCGCCGGCTATATCGGCGGGCGTACCGACGCGATCATCATGCGCATCGCCGATGTGCAGCTGACGTTTCCGGCCATTCTGATTGCGCTTTTGATCGATGGCATCGCCGCCGGTATCTTCGGCGGCCTCGATCGGGAAGTCTTTGCCTTCTATATTCTCATCGTTTCGCTTGCACTTTCATTCTGGGTGCAATATGCGCGCACGGTGCGCGGCTCGACAATGGTGGAAAAGAACAAGGAGTACGTGCAGGCGGCGCGCGTGATCGGTATTCCGGCGTTCATCATCATGGCACGCCACATCCTGCCGAACGTAATGGGTCCCGTCATGGTGATCGCGACGATCAATCTCGCGCTGGCCATTGTGACGGAAGCAACCCTTTCCTTCCTGGGTGTCGGCATGCCGCCAACCCAGCCATCACTCGGAACCCTGATCGCCGTTGGAAACGACTTCCTCTATTCGGGTGAGTGGTGGATTGCCATCTTCCCGGGGCTTGCGCTTGCGCTTCTTGTTCTGAATGTCAACCTGCTGGGCGATTGGCTGCGCGACGCCCTCAATCCGAAACTGCGGTGAGGGCCCCATGAACGTTCTGGACATCAAGCACCTCACGGTCGAGTTTCCCGCCCGCAAGTCTGTTTTTGTTGCCGTGAACAACGTCAACATGCAGGTCGAGGCCGGCAAGATACTCGGCGTGGTTGGAGAATCGGGCGCGGGCAAATCGACGGTCGGAAACGCCGTCATTGGTCTGCTTCAGGAGCCCGGACATATTGCTGCCGGTGAAGTCTTTCTGCACGGCAATCGTATCGACGATCTTCCCTATAAGGAAAAACGCCTGCTGCGCGGACGCAAGATCGGCATGATCTTTCAGGATCCGCTTACTTCGCTCGATCCACTGCAGACGGTCGAATCGCAGCTGGTGGAGACTATCCGGACTCACTTGCCGCTATCTGCAAAGGACGCGCAACGCCGGGCCGTGGAATTGATCGACGCCGTCGGCATTCCGAACCCGGGTGAACGTATCAAGCAATACCCCCATCAGTTTTCGGGTGGGATGCGCCAGAGGGTCGTCATTGCGCTTGCGCTTTGCGCCGAGCCGGAACTCGTCATCGCCGACGAACCGACGACTGCGCTGGACGTTTCCATCCAGGCACAGATCCTGGAGCTGATGAAAAAGCTCTGCGAGGAACGCAATGTGGCGATGCTTGTGATCACCCACGACATGGGAGTGATTGCAGACATAACAGACCATGTGGCGGTCATGTATCAGGGCGATCTTGTCGAATACGGAGAAACCACGCAGGTGCTTGGCGCCCCGGAGCATCCCTATACGCAAAGCCTGATATCGGCCGTACCCCGGCCAGACGTCAAGGTCGAACGGTTTCCGGTGGTCAACTACATCGAGAAAGCCGGGACGCCTCAGAAACACATCGACATCTCGACCCACTGGCTCGGCAAATCCCGCGACTATGAACAGGTCACGGGTCCGCTGGTCCAGATCCGTGATCTCGACATGCGATTTGAAGTAAGGGGATCCATCTTCCCGTCACAGCGCAAATATTTTCAGGCGGTCAAGAAGGTCAGCTTCGACATCGAACAAGGCGAAACGTTCGGCCTCGTCGGTGAGAGCGGATCGGGCAAGTCAACAATCGCGAGACTGATTACCGGCTTGTACCATCCCACCGGCGGCTCAATCCTGTTCGGAAAGACGGAACTGACCTCGCTGACGAACCGCAAGGATGTCCTGGCGATGCGCCGCCAGATGCAGATGATCTTTCAAGATCCCTATTCATCGCTCAATGCCAGAATGCGCGTCCGCGATATCATTGCGGAACCCATCAAGTTCCACAAACTGGCCTCGAGCAACTCCGAGGTCAGGCAGATTGTCGACGACCTTCTCGATCATGTCGGCCTCGGAGCGCAGGCCGGTTTGAAGTTTCCGCATGAGTTTTCGGGCGGGCAAAGGCAGCGCATTTCCATCGCCCGGGCGCTGGCAACGCGCCCGCGCTTCCTGATCTGCGACGAGCCGACCTCCGCGCTGGATGTTTCCATCCAGGCTCAGATCCTCAATCTGCTGAAAGACCTGCAGGAAGAGCTCGGCCTGACCATGCTTTTCATCAGTCACGACCTGGCTGTCATCCGGCAGATGTGCAATCGGATTGGCGTGATGCGCAATGGTGAACTATGCGAGGTTTCGGAATGCGATCAGCTTTTCGAAAACCCGCAGCATCCCTACACGCGCGAACTCCTGGACCTGATGCCCTCCATGGAGCTTCTGTCGCGTGCAAATCTCGAAACAGTCTGATCCAGGATTCTGACCGGGTGATGCCCGCTGAAACGAATGTTGACCCTTCCGGCGACCTGGCTCGCCGGAGGACGCCTCACTACTCAACTTCTAACTGGTTGCCGATATTATTTTTGTGATCCGGCGAGTCGCCGTATTGACTCCAATTCCAGCACCGATTCCCGGCTGTCGGCGGGTCGATAACCACAGTCGAGTCCTGTCCGGGAAAAAATTGCCTACCAAATTTCAGCGCTTAGAATAACGAAAAAAGAATTCGGCATGTCTGTCACAGTGTGACGTTCATTCGAAGTCTTCAGATGTGTGTCTAGAGGTCTTGTCGGAAGTGTTCTTTGTTGATGTTAAACAGGGAGGACACAAAGGCCCTCCCCGCGATGCCATTAACGGGTAGAATAATGGCTATTGAAGTATATTTCCGTTTTGAGCTTCAAAAAACGAAATGCTCATTTAAAATATGCATCGAATATTGATCGAACCGTGGTGTAACCGCAAGCGCGCAGCCGCCCATATCATTGGCAAGAGTGACTATTAATTACACAAACTAGGCTTTGCGGCGCCTGCCCGCTGGTCACGCATCGTTGCCACAACCCATGCCGTTGCTCATGCTTTTCCCCGCTATTGGACGAAACCCGTTGCCGCTGGGTCAACGTGTTTTTCCATAGCGACGGATTGAGACCGATGCCGCGAGAGCAACCGATCATGCAAAAAACGCTTATTAATCAGATAACTTGGCTGCTCTTTTCTGCAGTGTCATGTGCATTTCTCGGACTTGCGCTAAGCACAGTCGGCAGTTTCGGTCTGCATAGGTCAGGATCGTTTGACGTCTTCGGATCTTCAAGCGCCCTTTTTTTCAGCATATTTTCTTCGATTTTCTCGTTTCTGGCGCTCTCTTATTCTCTCAATGACCGCACTGGCAGACCGCTCACACTTTTCACCATCGCTGTCAGTACGCTGGCAATGCTTGTCACCGTGTGCCTGCTTCTCGCAGACCTGCCCGTGGACAAGGCCAGCGGACCCGCCATCGCAGGAGCGCTTTTGATGCTGCTTCGATCATGCGCCGTCGTGATACTTCCGCCGCGGGGAGAACAAAGCGGCCTTCGGGAAGCGCTGTGTTCCTGCGGTCTCGCGATCATTTCAGGCCTTGGCTGGTACATTGTTGATCCTGTTGCATGGCCGGCTGTTTTTGCAACCGTGCTGGTGCTTTCGTGGCCACACCTTGCCGACGGCATCAACGCCTTTGCGGATCGGATCTTTTACAGAGCGGCGCTGGAAGCAGGGGCACACAGTCTTGCGCCTGGCGCGTTGACCGCAATTGGACGGGCCAAGGACATTGTCATCGACAAGACCGCTGTCATGTCGGGCCCGGATCTGATGGTCAGCAATGTCATGGCATTCGACAACGAACCCAAGACCCTGCTTGCCGTGGCAGCATCCGCGGAAGCCCATTCAACGGAGCCCGTCGCCATTGCTTTGCGTCAACTGGCTGCGCAGTGGCGCGTTACCATCAAGACACCGGATCGCTTCGAACCTGCGCCGGGTCTCGGTGTTATCGCGCTCTTGGGGGGGCAAACGGTGGTAATCGGGACAACCAGTCTGCTCAAACGGCTCAAGATCGACAGTTTTACGGCGGACGCGATTGCGCGTGCACTTGAGGCGGATGGAAAGACAGTGCTTCGCGTTGCCGTTGCGGGCCGCGTCGTTGGTGTTCTCGGGCTTGAGGGCACATTGCGGCAGGACGCAGGCGTTGCTGGACGGGCCCTCCGCAAGGAAGGTCTGACACCCTGGCTGTTCACCCATGACAGCCAGAACACACGTCAAACGCTTGCGGATATGCTGGGGCTTGAAAACCCGGGTGAGACCGAACCGGGTGAAACTGCACGCGACGCAGCTGCGCGTCGCTTCGGAGAAGCTGCTCCGCTCGTCCTGATGCTTTCGAAGGACCGGACCAGCCTCGAACTGCACGAGCGCTCGAAAACCGACACAATCGGATCCACCGAAGACCCACAACCGATCGCTGTCAGCGCGACCGACGACATTGGGGCGTTTCCGGCCCTGAAGGCACTTGCCACGCGCCGGGACCTGCTCACTGTGGGCGCCAGACGAGTGCTCACCGGCGTCTGGCTGGGTGCCGGGTTATGCGCAGCGGCACAGCTCACCCCGTTGATGGCGGCGCCACTGGTATTTGCCGGGTGTCTTGGCATTCTCCTTGCGTTTGCACGGTTTGCAGTCTCCGGCAATCTTGCAAGCCATTTCGGAAGGGAAGAGTCTCATATGCTGAAACCAGTTTGAGACATCACTGCCTTTACAGTTTCCGGCACGTGGTGTTTATCCTGCCCCCTGTCTTGAAAAGATTGAGGGATGAGGCGCCATGAGCGAGACAAGCAAGCCAAAGTTACGATCTGCGGCCTGGTTCGACAATCCGGACAATCCCGGCATGACGGCGCTTTACATCGAGCGCTATCTGAATTTCGGGATTACACGCGAGGAACTTCAATCCGGTAAACCCATTATCGGAATCGCACAGACCGGCTCGGATCTTTCCCCCTGCAATCGCCATCATCTTGAGCTTGCCAAAAGAGTTCGCGAAGGCATCCGGGATGCCGGCGGAATCGCCTTCGAGTTTCCGGTCCATCCGATCCAGGAAACCGGCAAGCGTCCTACGGCATCGCTCGACCGCAACCTTGCCTATCTCGGCCTTGTCGAACTCCTTTACGGCTATCCGATCGACGGTGTCGTGCTGACGATCGGTTGCGACAAGACCACTCCGGCCTGCCTGATGGCGGCTGCAACCGTGAACATTCCGGCGATTGCACTTTCCGTTGGTCCCATGCTGAACGGCTGGCACAAGGGCGAACGCACCGGTTCAGGCACGATCGTCTGGAAAGCACGTCAGATGCTGGCTGCCGGTGAAATCGATTATCCGGGCTTCATGGATCTTGTCGCCTCCGCAGCACCCTCGGTCGGCTACTGCAATACGATGGGTACGGCGACAACCATGAACTCCCTTGCGGAGGCTCTCGGCATGCAGCTTCCGGGCGCCGCCGCCATTCCGGCGCCTTACCGTGAGCGCGGCGCCATCTCCTTCGAGACCGGCAAGCGCATTGTCGAAATGGTTCACGAAGACCAGAAACCCTCCGATGTCATGACCCGCGAAGCGTTCGAGAACGCCATTGTCATCAACTCGGCGATCGGCGGGTCGACCAATGCCCCGATCCATCTGAACGGCGTGGCGCGTCACGTCGGTGTCGAGCTCGACAATGACGACTGGCAGGCGCTTGGTCACGACGTGCCGCTTTTGGTAAACCTTCAGCCTGCCGGCGAATATCTCGGCGAAGACTATTTCCATGCAGGCGGTGTCCCCGCCGTCGTTGCCGAGCTGCTGCGCCACGGCAAACTGCCGCATCCGAATGCCATCACCGCGAACGGCAAGTCAATTGCCGAAAACTGCGAGGGGATCGTCACCGACCTGCCGGACGTGATCAAATCATTCGATGCACCCATGATGGAGCGTGCCGGTTTCATAAACCTCAAGGGCAACCTCTTTGACAGCGCCATCATGAAGACCAGCGTGATCTCGGACGAGTTCCGTGACCGCTATCTTTCCAACCCGGACGATCCGGACGCATTCGAAGGACGGGCCATCGTATTCGAAGGCCCAGAAGACTATCATCACAGGCTTGACGATCCGGCGCTCAACATTGACGAACACTGCATGTTGTTCATTCGCGGGACCGGGCCGATCGGCTATCCCGGCGGCGCGGAAGTCGTCAACATGCAACCTCCTGCTGCCCTCATCAAACGCGGCGTTACGGCGCTTCCGTGTATCGGAGACGGCCGCCAGTCAGGCACGTCCGGCTCTCCGTCCATCCTGAACGCTTCTCCGGAGGCTGCCGCCATGGGTGGTCTGGCCCTCCTCAAGACAGACGACCGGGTCCGGATCGATCTGAAAAAAGGCACTGCAAACATCCTGATATCGGACGAGGAACTGGCGCAACGCCGCAAGGACCTCGAAGCGGCCGGTGGTTTCAAGATCGCCGAGAGCCAGACACCATGGCAGGAGATCCAGCGTGGCATGGTCGGTCAGTTCGACAAGGGCATGGTGCTGGAGCCGGCGGTGAAATATCAGGATGTCGCGCACAAAAGGGGAATGCCGCGCGACAATCACTAGGTCGGCCATCTTCTGCGATACTTGCGGGATAGGGGGCTGGCGGCTTGCCCTGAAGCTTGGAGCGCTGCGGCGTGCAGGATCCCGGCTCGTGCTGCGTTTGTTGGGGATGACGTCTCAGGTGATTTTGACACGTCGAGATGCGCCGTTCCAGCTGGACCAAATTGCCTCTTGACGATTACGTAAAGGTCATGCTTCAAAAAGGCAACACAAGGCGAAAGCCAAATCAGATGGGAGACAATTTATGTCCTTGGAAACACTCACGGAAGGTGTCCGCGAAAAAGTTGCCAGCGGCGGTATCGCTGAGAGCGTCAAGTTTGATCTCGGCGGTGACGGCGTGATCTTTCTGCAAGGGTCCGACGTCAGCAACGACGATAGCGAAGCCGATTGCACGATCAAGATTTCCGCAGACGATCTTGCCGACCTCCTGTCCGGCGAATTGAATCCGACAAGCGCCTTCATGGGCGGCAAGATGCAGGTTGAAGGTGACATGAGCGTTGCCATGAAACTTGGCAGCATCGTTTAAGTTCGGCCGACAAGGCACGTTCGAAAGCCGGTCCGGTTGGGCCGGCTTTTTCGTTCCAGGTATCTTGAGAATTCCTGGTCGAAGTTACCAGAGATCCAGTTCGCCCTTCTCCTTGAGATTTTCGAACCATTCGTCAGGGCTCATCGCGATCCTGGCATGTTTGACCATGGCTTCGTTCATGTCCGCCATCCCGTCAACGCCCGGCCACTTGTCGGGCTGCCAGACGCTTGAGCGAAAGACCCATTTCGGGCAGTGCATGAAGGCGCTGTGCACATGGACGACGAGCGCAAGCTTGGGTTTCTTTTCATGAACGGCCATTGCGGCCAGGAGGTCAGGGTCGCGGACAATCCTGGCTTCACCGCGAATGCGCAGTGTTTCACCTCTTCCAGGTACCAGGAACAAAAGGCCGATTCTCGGATCCGCCAAAATATTCCGGAACGTGTCGACACGCCGGTTTCCCGGCCTGTCGGGGATCGCAAGCATCGTCTCGCTCAGGACTCTTACAAATCCGGGAGGATCGCCTCTTGGAGACAAGTCGACGTGCCCCTCCGGGTTCGCGGTTGCCAGGAAACAGATCGGTGCATGCGCGATGAAATCGCGGCATATGGAATCAAGTACCGGTATTTCCTTTGCAACGATCTGCGGCAGCGGATCGCCGGCGATATCCGAGAGTTGATCCGAAGACGTCACGATGTTGGAGAATCCGGCAAATGGATCTTTGTCAGTCATCATCAATGGCTCGCTCTGGTCATTGAAAAACTAAAGAATGCCGTCTTTCAGGTGTCAACAAGATCACAGCCAGAACGGAAAAAGGCGGCCGGATGTCTCCGGCCGCCATGAGGGTGATCTTGAACGTCTTTCTTATTGGATGATGATCTCCGGGCCCATGAAGTAGTAGGGCAGGAAGGTCGAAAGCGCCGGCACGTAGGTCACCAGAACAAGGAACAGCAGCAGCACCAGGACGAACGGTGCGGCGGCTTTCACCACCTGGACGAGGCTCATACCGGTGATACCGGACGTCACGAAGAGGTTCAGACCGATCGGCGGTGTGATCATTCCGATTTCCATATTCACAACCATCAGAATGCCAAGGTGGATCGGATCGACGCCCAGTTCCAAGCCAATCGGAAACACCACGGGAGCCACAATCAGCAGCAGGCCTGACGGTTCCATGAACTGACCGCCAATCAGCAAGATGATGTTGACCGCGATCAGGAACGTGAACCAGTTGAACCCGGCCTCGACCATCCAATCGGTTATGAACTGCGGGATCTGTTCGGCCGTCAGCGTATGCGCGAAAAGCAGAGCATTGACGATGATGAACATCAGCATAATCGTCGTCTTCGATGAATCCGTCAGAACCTTCTTGGTGTCCTTGTGGAACAGTGCGGGCAGGAATTTCCAACCGATCATGCCAAGATTCCGGCCCCAGACCTTGCCGCCGACCGCATAGGTCGCCGGCAGTTCCGCAGGCGCAAGCCCGTGCCGCAGTATCGGATAGCCGATTAGCGCCGCAATCAGAACGATGGCGCTGTCGATGCCGAACAGGGCTTCCCGGGTCGTGAACGCATAGGCAAGACCCGACCAGA
Source organism: Roseibium sp. HPY-6 (assembly GCF_040530035.1). NCBI lineage: Bacteria > Pseudomonadati > Pseudomonadota > Alphaproteobacteria > Hyphomicrobiales > Stappiaceae > Roseibium > Roseibium sp. HPY-6. Next base: position 684,366 of record NZ_JBEWCD010000003.1, on the reverse strand, counting down.
CAAAGACGGCAACGACGGAATAGGTGATGGTCTTGAAGCCTTTCAGACCCAACGCACCGTCGCTGTCCTCGACCCAGCCAATGCCGGCCAGCGGTCCCATGTCACGGTAGACGAACAGCGCAATAAGGCAGGCGTAGACCGCTGCAACGGCCGCTGCTTCCGTCGGCGTGAAAATGCCGCCGTAGATACCACCCAGGATGATGACCATCAGAAACAGGCCAACGGCGGCCTGCGACACCGAACTCCACAATTCCTTCCATCCAGCCCATGGCTGTGCCGGCAGTTTTTTCACCCGCGCCATAATGTAGATTGCGGTCATCAGCATCAGGCCGGCGATGATACCGGGCACGACACCTGCAAAGAACATTCTGCCGACCGAAACGTTGGTTGCGGCCGCATAGACAACCATCACGATAGACGGCGGGATCAGGATGCCAAGCGTTCCCGCGTTTGCGATGACACCGGCTGCGAATTCCTTGGTGTATCCCGCCTGGCGCATGCCTGCGATCGCGATCGTGCCAATGGCCACAACCGTCGCCGGAGAAGATCCGGACAGGGCTGCGAACAACATGCAGGCAAAAACAGCGGCGATGGCGAGACCCCCGCGTATCCAGCCGACAGCGTCGATCGAAAAGCGGATAATGCGCCGGGCAACGCCGCCGGTCGACATGAAGCTGGAGGCCAGAATGAAGAACGGGATCGCCAAAAGCGTGAAGTTCTGGGACGCGTTGAACAATTGAACGGCCACCGAACTCATGGAGTCGTGGCTGAACAGCGCGATATAGAGAACGGCGGAGAGACCGAGCGACACGGCAATCGGAACACCCAGGAACAGAAAGCCGAAAACGAAAATAAACAGAAATGCGGTTTCCATCGGCCTAGTCCTTCAACACGTCTTTGTTTTCGGCCACCAGTTCTTCCGCCTCGTGTGCGGCGATGATGGCTTCTTTCTTTCCAAGAAGGATCAGGACAAAGGCCTGGGCCGCCCGATAGGCGAGCAAGGCCAGACCGATCGGCAGGATGATGTAAGGCATCCAGCGGGGGACACGTTCCTTGACCTCAAACCACTCGACGATAAAGACCGGCCACTTGAGATCTTCCATGCCGATGGGAAGCTTGTAAAATTTCGCGACATAGGCGTAGGCGCCTCCGCTGGAGCCCTTGTTTTCCAAGGCCAGCAGAGCGCCGAACCACGCCGCCTCGAACAGGAGCGCCGCGTAGAGGATGGTCAGAGCGGCTCCGAGAAGGGCTGCAACACGGAAAAGGCGTTGGGGCAGCAGATTGATCACGGCATCGACGCCAAGGTGGGCACCGATCTTGATACCGTAGCTCATGCCGAACAAAATCAGCCAGGCAAACAGGACGCGTGTGAATTCGAGCGCGCCGCCCCAGCCGGAATTGAACCCGTAGCGGGCGACGACCTGGGAGAAAGTCACCAGGGTCATCAGTGCCAGAATGACGGCAATGACTGTCTCATCCAATGAGTCGATGAATTTCGGCCACACATAGTCCAGAACGACATAAAGGCAGAAAAACACGACGATAAGCACGACCGGCCAGTATGTGGCCAACCAGGAGCCCATATTACCCTCCCCCGTTGAGAGTATCTGAATTTTTGAAGAAGTCTGGCAATGGACGAAGAAGGCCGGTCGGCCTTCTTCGAATTATCGCCTGGTCACAGCAACTTAGCTGGCCTGATTGGACGCAACAGCCGCGTCGATCACATCCTGGCCAATATCGTCACGGAACTTGTCCCAGACCGGCTTCATGATCTCGACCCACTGGTCGCGCTCTTCCGGGGTCAGCTGGCGCACAACACCCTTGTTTTCCATGATCTTCTGCTTGTTCTCTTCGTTGATCTGCGCTGCACGCGCATTGTACTCGTCAGAGACTTCGTTGAAGATCGTCAGGAACTGGTCCTTGACGTCCGCGTCCAGGCTGTCCAGCCATTCCTGGGAAGTCACGGCAAGGTAGGTCAGCAGCTGGTGGTTGGTTTCGGTCGTGCCGTCCTGCACTTCGAAGAACTTCTGTGTGTAGATGTTGGACCAGGTGTTTTCCTGGCCATCCACAACACCTGTCTGCAGTGCGCCGTAGACTTCCTTGAACGCCAGCTTCTGCGCGTTTGCACCAAGTGCTTCGATCATGGCAACCGCCACGTCAGATGTCTGCACGCGGAACTTCAGGCCCTTGGCATCGGTCGGCTGCACGAGAGGCTTGTCAGCGGAAAACTGCTTCAGGCCGTTGAAGACATAGCCAAGACCGACGAAACCGTAGTCGGACATCGCGCCGAGAAGTTCCTGACCCTTGTCACCCTTGGTGAACGTGGTCACGGCATCCATGTTGGAGAACAGGAACGGCAGATCGAAGACACGGTACTTCAGCGTGTAGGATTCGAATTTGGACAGAGACGGTGCCGCAAGCTGGACATCGCCGAGCAACAGGGCTTCCATCACCTTGTTGTCGTCGAAAAGCTGCGAAGACGGGAACACCTGCATGCAGGCCTTACCGTCCATCTCGGTGTTGATACGGTCGGCAAGCGCAGCTGCCATTTCGCCTTTCGGGTGACCTTGAGCGGCAACCACATGGCTGAACTTGATGACGACTTCGCCGTCGCCGCACTCATCGGCCGCATGGGCGGATGATGTCATGGCAAAGGAAGCTGCTGCCGCAGCGGCGATTACAAACTTTTTCATTGGATGTCCTCCCAGACATTTCAGTATGACGGCCGTTCAGGCCGGACAGCGCAGCGGCTGGTCGCTTAGTCGTTGGCAAAACATGTGCCAGTTCACGTCGACAGGCCAAAAATGCAGGTTTTTCAACCCAGCGCCTTTGGCGTCATCCGGTCACCGGGAAGAAATTACGCAGAAAATGGGTACTCATTGACACATCAATTTTGCACGATGTGTCGAAATCGACACATAATTCAGTTCCAGAGCGCACCGCTTTTGGCGTCATGATGCATGAGCTTCTCAAGGCGAGCGAGTTTTTCGGGATTGCGGATCATGAACACCTGGCCTACCCGTCCCGTTTCCGTGAACCCCAGTGTCATTGCGGTAACGATGGTTGTCCCTTCGTATTCCACCAGACCCCGCTGACCGTTGATTTCAATTTCGAAGGTCTGGCCCTTGTCCCACAAGCGCCCAAGGATTTTGGCAATGTACTTCGAAACGGCCTCTGATCCCTGAAGTGTGCGGGTGATCGCAGTTGCCTTGCCGCCACCGTCGGTGCGCAGCTCAACACTGTCCGCCAAAAGGCCGGCGAGCCTGTCTGTTGACCCTGTCGCAAGTGCGGACATGAACTCCTTGAGAAGGGCGCTTTGCTGAGCGGCGCTTGGGACCGACCTGATGGACTGCGACCGGACGAACCGGGCTGCGCGTGAAACGAGCTGGCGGCATCCGGCTTCGCTCAGCTGAAGCGTCTCGGCGACTTCCGCATAGGGCTTGCCGAAGACTTCGCGCAGCAGGTAGGCCGCCCGCTCTTTCGGGGTCAGCCTTTCAAGCAGCATGAGAAACGCGGTCGTCAGCGACTGAGCGCGGTCCAGATCGGTCTCAGGATCCGAACCGGCATCGGTCTGCAACGGTTCCGGGATCCACGGGCCGACATAGTCGACCCGTTTCCTGTGTGCGGCCTTGAGATAGTCCAGGCAACGGTTTGTGCAGATCGTGGTTAGCAGAGCGTCGGGATTTGAGACCTCGTCTCCTTCCACGCTTTGCCATTTGACAAAGGTATCCTGAACCGCGTCTTCCGCGTCGGCCATCGATCCGAGCATGCGGTACGCAAGGCCGAGCAGACGCGGCCTTGTCTTTTCAAAAAGATCGCTGCTGGACATTATTGCCACGTCAATGGTTTGACACCTGGATCCGGTTCCAGAGATTGATCATCGCCACACAAGACGTAATGGCACTGATTTCTGCGTCTGAAAAATGTACCCGAAGATCGGTTCTCAAAGCTGAATAGTCTGTCTTCTGATCAAGCGAGGTCAAGGCTTCGGTCCAGGCCAACGCGGCTTTTTCCGCTGGCGTAAAGTCGCCGACATGCCGCCAAACGGTGAGACGCTGCAGCCGTTCCTGACTTTCACCGTCATCCAATGCTTCCTTGGTGTGCATTTTCACACAAAAGGCGCATTGGTTGATCTGCGATGCACGCAGATCCAGGAGGTGATGCAGTTTCGGGTCAAGCTCGGTCTTGCTGATTTCGCCGTTGGCAGCCACGAACTGCTGCAAGACTGAGGGAATGAAGTCCTGATAGTTGATGGAATTTGAAGTCGTCATAAGTGTCTTCCGAATGAAGTTTGAGGGAGTGACACTCCTTTGACGAGCCAGCACTTCGCTTTGTGACGAAAAGTCCTGAATTATTTTGGTGCTGGATTTCTTGCGTAGCCGCCTGGAGACAGGATCGAGTTGCAACTGGTGCCCCCCGCTGAGATCAAACCGGCTCGGCCTCGTCTCTTCCCAGTCCGTATTTGCGCATTTTTTCGTAAAGGGCCTTTCTCGAAAGCCCCAGGTTTTCATATGTCGGTTTGATCACACCGTCGTTGCGCTTGAGCTCAGCCGCGATCAGCGTGCGCTCGTAGGAAGCAACCTGCTCGAAGAGGCTGGCGCCGTTTTGCGATTGCGGTTCAGGTTGCTGTTCAAGCCCAAGAACGAACCGGTCTGCGACGTTTCTGAGTTCGCGCACATTCCCCGGCCAGTCGCGCGCCATGAGTTCGGCAAGATAAGCTTCGCCGATATCGGGAATTTCGCGCCGGTAGCGCGCTCGTGCTTCAACGGCGAGGTGCTGAAACAAAAGCGGTATGTCTTCCAGCCGGTCCCGCAGGGGCGGAATGGCGACGTGCACAACGTTCAGGCGGTAGAAGAGATCGAGGCGGAAACGACCGTCCTTGCCGGCAGCCTCGAGATCCTCCTTGGTCGCCGCGATGAAACGGACATCGAGCTCGATCGGCCTGTTTGACCCGAGCCTTTCGATCGTGCGCGTCTCGATCACTCTCAGCAGCTTGACCTGCAACTCAAGCGGCATGGATTCGATTTCATCGAGAAAGACAGTGCCGCCATGGGCATGTTCCAGCTTGCCGATCCGTTGTCCGCTCGCCCCGGTAAACGCTCCCTTTTCATGGCCGAACAGCTCGGATTCGATAATCTCGGCGGGCAGCGCGCCGCAATTGAGCGCCACGAAGGGCTTTGCCTTGCGCGGGCCCTCATCGTGAAGCGCCCGGGCGACGACCTCCTTGCCGGATCCTGTTTCGCCGAGGATCAGAATATCGGCGTCGGTCGCAGCAAGCGCCGTCACGTTTTTTCGCAGCAGATCCATGGCAGCGGTCCGCCCCACCAGGCGGCTCTCCAGTCCGGTTCTGTCCGCCAGTTCCTCGCGCAGTTTCCGGTTTTCAAGCACCAGTCTGCGCTTTTCGAGCGCCCGTTCAACTACCGACGCCAGATAGGCAACGGTGAAGGGTTTTTCCAGAAAATCGTAGGCACCTGCACGCATCGCTTCAACAGCCAGCGGGACATCACCATGACCGGTGATCAGGACGACAGGCAGCGCCGGATCTATTTCGAACGCGTTTTTCATCACCTGGAAGCCATCTGTCCCAGGCATGCGAATGTCAGTGACGAGAACGCCGTAAAAGTCGCGCTTCACGCGTTCGAGGGCTTCTTCGGGTTTGCCTGTCGCAAAAACATCCTGGCCGGTCAGCTCAAGTCCCTGGCTCAACGAGCCCCGCAAAGCCTCTTCATCATCAACCAACAGGACTGTCGCCTGATCCATAGTCTTATTCCGCTGCCAAAATATGTTCGTCCGCCACCGGCAAGCGCATCGTAAAGACGGCTCCGCCACCGTCGCGATTCGACGCTTTCAGTGATCCGGAGAAGTCATGAACGATTTTATAGGCGATCGACAAGCCCAGACCGAGCCCGGCGCCAACGTCCTTTGTGGTGAAGAAAGGATCGAAAATCTGTGGCAGAACCTCTTCCTCAATGCCGGGGCCATTGTCCGCAACTTCAAGGACGGCCTCATTTCCCTCGCGCGTCAAAGACAGGCTGATAAAAGGTGCCGGCTGCGACTGGACCGCGTCGAGCGCGTTGGAAAGAAGATTGATAACTACCTGTTCCAGACGGATGCGCCCCCCCTTGACGATGATATCCTCCGGCGGCAGGTCCATGGACAGTGCGAAGCCCGATTGCTTGATCTGTGGCTGCAGCAAGAGCATCGCCTCGTCGATGACCTGGCGGAGTGAAACAGGCTTGATATCTGTCCCGGACTTTCTGGTGAAGCCTTTCAGCGTCTTGGCAATCTCACCCATGCGCTGAACCATGCCGCCGATGCGTGTCAGATTGCCCTTGGCTTCTTCCGCACGCCCACGGTCAATCAGCATTTCGGCGATTTCGGCATCTGAACGTATGGCGGCCAGGGGCTGGTTGTACTCGTGACTGAGTGCTGCCGACATGCGCCCGAGCGTAGCCAGTTTTGCTGCCTGCACCAGTTCTGCCTGCGTTTGACGCAAGTTGGCCTCGGCCTGCTGACGTTCTCCAACCTCTCGCTCCAGATGTGTATTGGCCCGGCGCAGTTCCGCTGTGCGGCTCTGAACCCGCCGTTCCAGGCGTAGCGCGGCGGCCCTGTTGCGCCGTTCTTCACGCACAAAGTCCTCCCGCCGCGCAATCAGGAACCAGATGCCACCTGCGGCTATGACGCAGACAAGAAGTGCCACCACCATCGCCCAGCCGGACTGTTGCCGCGCATCTTCAATATCGACCAGCGTCCTGACTTTCCATTCCAGAACCGGCAAACTGGCCGTCAATTGCATATAAGGCTTGGCGGCACCCGCCGCCGGAAGCAGCAGCTGCATGCGCCCGGCAAGGGAGAGGTCCGCGACATTCCAGCTTGGATCAAGATTGTCTGCCGTCATGCCGCGTAACGCGGGTACATTGGAAACCACGACCCGGTTTCTGCCATCAAGCGCGAGGATCGGATCCTTGCTCAATGCCCAGGCCTGTTCGACATCGTCCAGGTTCACACGAACGGCCAGAACACCGAGGAAGTTTTCGCCGCGCCGCAAAGGTGATGCAAAGACATAGTTCGAAGGCGTGCCCGGTGTGCCCGGGATCAGCTCCCGGCCCAGTTGGCCCTGTCTTGCCTGCATGAAAGCGTTCGGGATCATCTGCGACCCGCCGATCGCGTTGACCGGCACGCTGTCCTGACTGGAAACGATCACACGGCCGGAAGCATCCATCAGCCAGATTTCCTCCGCACCGGACATCCCCGCAGCGATCGCGGCAATTCCAGGCTCGGCATCGGTCCTTTCCTCGTGAACAAGCCGCGCGATTTCAGGGCCCCGCGCCAGCAAGGGCGAGAGCAGACGGAATTTGTCGAGGAGGCGCTCCAGAACCGCCGTCTGAACCGCGAGATTGGCTGCAGCGCGGGTTTCTGCTTCGGCAAGTGTGATGCGCAGGCTGGCCAGCCCTGTGAGCCACACAATCATCAGTGAGGCTAAAACCAGACCGGCTCCAATCGCAATTTTCAGCTTGCGCCAGGTCAGGCGCTTGGGTCTGCGTATCATCACACCAGTATACTGCACGAAATTCTGCCGTGAAGTTGACCAAAACAGCCTAACATCCGGCGCGCGAAAAATAGCCTAAACAAGACTTCTCTGCCGCCGGTCTATCGCAACGCTCTTGATCAGGACGGTGACGTCCTTGCCGATGAAAAGCTTGAGGTCTGCAACAGACGCCCGCGTGATACGTGCCCGTATAATCTGGTCCTCAAGCGCGCACAGGATCTCCGCATAGGGTCCTGACTCCTCGGAAATACTGGTAATCCTTGCTTCAAAGGCATTACGGATCGAAAGGCCCCGGGGCGGCTCGACGGCGAGCGCGACGTCTCTTGCTCTCACACGAAGCCTGACCGTATCGCCGGATTTCGCGGGCAGATCGGGTATCTGAAGAACCGCGCCGCCAATATCGACGAAGGTCAGCCCCCAGTTGGTATCCAGGCCGGTCACGGTCCCATGGATGAGTGCACCAGCCTCGTGGCGGCCGGTCGCACGGCCAAGGTCCGTCCGTGTCAGCATATCCGCGACAGGGCCGTAAGCGGGTGTATGGCCATCGGAAAGGATGACGAGCGTGTTGGAGAGCCGAGCCACCTCCTCAATGGAATGGCTGACATAAAGGATCGGCAGGCCTGCCTCGACGCAGAGACGATCGAGATAAGGCAATATGTCGTTCCGCCTCGCCTGATCGAGGCTTGCCAATGGTTCGTCCATGATCAGCAGCTGGGGGTCGGATAACAGTGCCCGCCCAATCGCCACACGCTGTTTCTCACCACCGGACAGTGTCTCAGGCTTGCGCCCGAGCAAAGATGACAGGCCGAGCAGTTCGACAACCTCGGTAAAATCCCGGGTGCCGCTGCGCCTGCCGGCCCAGCGCGCATAGGTCAGGTTTGATTTCACACTCAGATGCGGGAAAAGGCGCGCGTCCTGAAAAACATGGCCGATCCTGCGCGCCTGGACGGACAGATCAATACCCCTGGACGCATCGAACAGGACCCTGTCCCCCAAGGCAATCCGCCCCGACGCAGGTTTGACGAGCCCGGCAATCATGTTTGTCAGCGTTGTCTTGCCGGAACCCGACTGTCCGAACAGTGAAGTTACCCCGCCGTCGCTGGCAAACTGTGCCTGAAACTCAAGCGTACCGACCTTGCCGGAGATGTCGACGTCAAGCACGGTCACCTCCCAGCTGCGCCTTCAAGCGGCGCGCGAGCAACTCCGATGCGATCAGGGCCGCAAAGGCAACGAAAGTTGCGATCAGTGTCAACCTGAAAGCCGCGAGGTCGCCGCTCGGTGTCTGTGTTGCCGTGTAGAGCGCGAGCGCAAGCGTTCGGGTCTCGCCTGGAATGTTCGAGACAAAGGTGATTGTAGCGCCAAACTCTCCCATTGCCTTGGCAAATCCGAGAATTGCGCCGCCTAGGATGCCGGGCAGTGCCAGCGGTAGCGTTACGGTCAGAAAGCTGACGACCTTGCGTGCGCCCAGAGATTTTGCAGCTTCTTCGAGTTTCGGATCGACAGCCTCGAAAGACAGGCGGATCGGGCGCACCATCAGTGGGAACGCCATCACGCCGGCCGCGAGTGCCGCGCCCGTCCAGTTGAAAGCGAAACTGATGCCGAAGACGTTTTCCAGAAACGATCCGACCGGTCCTTTGCGCCCGAACGCCAGCAGCAGAACATACCCGGTGACAACGGGTGGCAGAACGAGCGGCAGGTGAACGAGCGCATTGACAATGCCATGGCCCGGAAAGCGGTACCGGGCAAGCAGGTAGGCGACAAGCACGGCCAGAGGCAGGGAAACTGCGAGCGCCACTGCGGCGACCCTCAAGGTCAGCAAGAGAGCTTGCCACTCGTCTGGTTGAAGATCGAATACGTTCACGTGCGCCCGGTCTGTAGATCAAACTGACCGCGCAAGGTCAGCGGTCTAATCCACCTTATCGGTCACAAACCCCAGAGATTGCAAGATTTCTTGTGACTGTTCGCTGGTCAGAAACTCCAGGAACGCGTCCGCCGCCTCGCTTGATCCCGACGACGTGCGTGCGGCGAGGTACTGAATCTCCGGATGGCTGGAAAGCGGCAACTCGGCCAGAATGGATACGGCGGGCTCGATAACGGCGTCTGTCCGATACACCAGCCCAAGCGGTGTGTCACCACGCGCGACCGATGCCAGCGCAACACGCACGTTTTCCATGGGCGCTAGACGCCCGGAAACACTTTGCCAGATGCCCAAGTCTTCAAGGGCGGCGCGGCCGTAGCGACCTGCCGGCACCGTGTCCGGATCGGCAATCGCCAATCGCTCCCCATCAAGACGGCCATCAAGCACCGCTGCCGTCAGCGAAAGGGGTTCATCGTCTTTTTGCCCGATCAAAACGAGCGCGTTGGACGCAATCTGCCGGACCGACCCGGGATCCACGGCGTCCCTTTCAACTGCATAATCCATCCAGTCAGCGTCAGCGGACACGAAGATGTCCGCCGGTGCACCGGCTTCCACCTGTCGTGCGAGTATTCCCGTTCCCGCAAACGAAAACACCACGCTTTTGCCGGTGTCGGCTTCGTATGCAGAGCCAATGCGTTCAAGGGCTTCACGCATGCTCGCGGCCGCAAAAACCGTCAAATCCGACCCGGCGGCCGCAATCGGAATTGGCCCGGTCAGAAGGGTAACAAAGAGGATCAGGCGTAAAAGCATCCGTGCTCCGGGTTTGGCGTCGATCCGATTGCTAGTTGATCCGCTTCAAGTCTTCAACGGCACTCTTATGCGTTTGCCCGCCGGTCTTCCCGGATCATGTCAGACCCTTTTTCGGCGATCATGACCGTGGGCGCATTGGTGTTGCCGGATGTGATGGACGGCATGACCGATGCGTCCACCACACGAATGTTCTCAAACCCCCGCAGTTTCAGACGGCCATCAACGACCGACGCCTCGTCGGTACCCATCCGGCAGGTGCTGACCGGATGAAAAATTGTCGTTCCGATGTCCCCTGCCGCTTTCACCAGCTCATCCTCGCTGGTGTAATCGGGCCCCGGTAGAAACTCCTCCGGTTCGTAAGGCTGCATGGCGGGGGACGCCATGATCCTGCGGGTCAGGCGAATGGCGTCAGCGGCTACCCGCTTGTCGGCTTCTGCCGAAAGGTAATTGGGTTTTATGTCCGGCTGGTCTGATGTGTTCGTCGAGGCAATGTGAACGCTGCCCCGGCTTTCCGGGCGAAGGTTGCAGACACTTGCCGTCATCGCCGGGAAAGCATGCAACGGCTCACCGAACTTGGGCAGTGACAGCGGTTGCACGTGATACTGCACATTGGGCGTCTCAAACGACGGATCCGTGCGGGCAAAAACACCCAGCTGGCTGGGCGCCATAGACATCGGACCGGAGCGTTTGAAGAGGTATTCAAGCCCGATCTTCGCCTTGCCGACCCAGCTGCCGGCAAGTTCGTTCATGGTGAGGGCGTTCTTCACCTTGAAAACCGGTCTCAGTTGCAGGTGGTCCTGCAGGTTTTCGCCGACATTGCGACTTTCCGAAAGCGGTTCGATGCCTGCTGCCTTGAGAACATCCGGCCGACCGATTCCTGACAGTTCAAGAAGTTGCGGCGAGCCGATGGCGCCGGACGCAACAATCAGTTCACCGTCAACCTGCACTTTGGCCTCAGATCCGGCGACCTTCAGCTTGAGCCCTGTTGCCATGCCGTTTTCGAACAGGATCCGCTCAACATGGGCTTCAGTCTGTACACGAAGGTTGGGCCGGTCGGCGGCCGGCTTTAAAAAAGCCTTTGCCCCGTTCCACCGCAGGCCCGATTTCTGGGTGACCTGAAAATAGGCTGATCCGAAATTGTCGCCGCCGTTGAAATCCCGGGTCTTAGGTATACCGTTTTGCTCGCACGCATCGCGAAACGCATCAAGCAGCTCCCATGACATCCGCTGCTCTTCAACACGCAGATTTCCGCCTTGCGCATGATGGTCATCGTCCCAGCTGTAGTGGTCTTCCGATTTTCTGAAGTATGGGAGAACGTCGTCCCATCCCCATCCGGCTAGCCCGAGCTGGCGCCAATGATCATAGTCCCAGGCCTGTCCGCGCATGTAGATCATGCCGTTGATCGACGAACAGCCGCCCAGAACCTTGCCGCGCGGATATAGCAACGAGCGCCCGTTCAACCCGGGATCGGAGGCGGTCTTGAAGCCCCAATCAACGCGAGGATTGCCGATGCAATGAAGGTAACCAACCGGGATATGGATCCAGATATAGTTGTCGCGTTTGCCGGCTTCGAGCAAAAGCACCTTAACATCCGGGTCTTCGGACAACCTGTTGGCAAGAACACACCCTGCAGTTCCCGCGCCGACAATTACATAGTCCCATGAACCGAGATCCTGCATCTATCCTCCCACACCTTGTTTGCCCGATGGAGGCACGAGAGAACGCAGTGGTCAAGCTAGCCACCAGTAGAAACAGGCCTCGTTCGCGAACGGAGTTCGCCATGGCAGCTGCAAACTGGCCGCATACAGGCAATGATACGCTCACTTACTTCAGAGGCAGACAAGCCGACATGACAATCAGATTGTCAGAGCAGATATCCGATACAGACACCTATTTAAGTCTTCGCGCTGCCGGAGGATTGAGCTCTTACGACAGGGATGCGGCCGACATCGGGCTCAAAAACAGCCTCTATTCAGTGATGCTGCTTGACCAGGATCGGACCATCGGCATGGGACGTCTCGTGGGTGACGGCGGGTGCTTTGTTCAAGTCGCCGACATTATCGTCCATCCGGATTTCCAGGGCCGGGGCCTTGGCAAGAAAATCATGGAAGCTTTGACTTCCTTCATCGAGACAAGGCTGCCACCTTCCATTTATGTGAGCCTGATCGCAGACGTTCCGGCAAATCACCTCTACGAGCAGTTCGGTTTTCGCGAAACCGCTCCGAGTTCCCTTGGCATGGCAAGACGCGGGCGGTGATCGCGTTTACATAATTCTTACGAGACTTTGCGACAACTGATCTCGTTATGTCAGCGAGGCTTCGGGGATGTCCAACTCAGTACAGCGCAGCCTGGAAGGCACTTTTCTGACGGTGTATCACGTCATTTGCCGTATCTACCGACCGTTGCGCAGCTGGCTCGGTGCCGGGATCCTTGCCCTCTTCGTTCTTATGACAGCTGCCGTGATACACATCTTCCCGGTCTCCAACTGGGATATGCTGGCCTACACGGCAGCAATCATTGAGCCTGAGACTGACAACATTGGCACCCTGCACGCTCAAACCTACGCGCTTGTTCGAGAGAATATCTCAGACGGCGAGTACACAACGCTGACCGAAGACCGGCCCTACCGTATCCATCAGGCGAAGGACGCGGATGCCTTCCACACGATGCTCGGCTTCTACCGGCTCAAGGTTCTCTATGTGGAAACGGCGCGCCTGCTCGCACCGTTTACCGGACCGGTCGAGGCACTGCGACTGATCTCGATACTGTCGGTTGTTGCGGTCGGCGGCGTATTGTTGGCCTGGATGGGGAGAACGGGAACGCTGGTGTATGGGCCCGTCGTGGTTGCGATGCTGATGCTGTCGTCCTTCGGATACGCAGCCCAGCTCATTTCACCGGATCTCTATGCGACGTTTTTCCTGCTCTTGGCCGCTCTTTTTTACGTGGAACGCCTGGATATCCCGGCGGCCCTCTGTCTTATCGGAGCGTTTCTCGTCCGTCCCGATCATCTGGCATTTATCGGAGTGTTTTTTGTTTTCGCGGCGATCTACGGGCCGGGCCGCTGGTCGATCACGGGGTGCTTTGCCGCTTGCCTTGCAATTTATCTCTGGCTGACCCGCGGCTCGGATCACCCGGGCTGGTGGATCCATATGTGGTTCACACATATTGAATACGTGCCGACGCTCGAAGGCTTCGATCCTCCGTTTTCCGTCGGAACCTATGTCGAAATGCTGTTGCGTTCGACAGTCAGGGCCCTGATGGGCTTTACATGGATTGCCGTCCTGTTCGCGCTTGCGATGTTTTTTGCCCGCTGTATTTCCCCGGGAAAGATGGATCAAAGGTCACTGGTACTGCTCTATGCGGTGTTCACATCGATCTGCGCCAAGTATCTGGTTTTTCCGCATTATGAAACCCGGTTCTATCTGCCCTACCTCCTCATCATGGGCATGATCTTGCTGGTCAGCTGGCATCGCCAGCAGACATCCGACGCGTGACGGCTCGCAAATCGGGTCGCGTTCAAAAGGACCGGATCCTAGGCTTTCCTCAGAATGAATGAGGAGTTCACCCATGTTTCAGATCCACCCGCTTCCAGCAGAGCAATTTTCGCAATTCTACGGTCTTTCGGATGAAGAACTGGCACGCCGCAACATTCAGGTTCACATCTCGAATGGTGCATCTCCCTGCCGGGTCTCACTATCCGACGCTGCCCAAGGTGAAAGAGTTCTGCTGTTAAACTTTGAGCATCAGCCGGCGGAAACACCCTACCGGTCGCGTCACGCAATTTTTGTCGCCGACGGCGCGAAGGAGCACCGCCCCGATACGGATTGCGTGCCGCCGTCCATAGCGAGCAGGTTGCTTTCGGTCCGGGCGTTCGATTCCAATCACGAAATGATCGATGCGGAGGTTGTCGATGGTGAGGAGGTCACGGATCTGATCTCCACATTCTTCGCCAATTCAAAGGTGGCGTATCTACATTTGCATTTCGCCCGGCGCGGGTGTTTCGCAGCAAAAGTAACGCGTGCGGACAACTAGTTTAGAGGCTATCGAACGGCGTTCGAACAGGAATGGCACCTCTTACCGGGTGCCATTTTTCGTTTCGGAACCCAAAGGCGACAGGGTCTTGAAGCCTCGCCCAACAGGTACCTGTTTTTTAGGCGAACTGGTTCTGGTGTCCGGAGTGCGGATTTGAAAGCGTTGGCGGACCAGGCTGATTCCCGCTATAAACTCTGAATAAAAGAATTCTCGCAATACAACCAATGGGAGAAATTCAAAATGCAGACCGCTGCAGACCGTCGCGCCACTTTCAAGGCTCTACACGAAAAGGGACGGGCTTTCCTGATGCCCAACCCGTTCGATATCGGTTCCGCCCGCATTCTTGATGGCATGCGCTTCGATGCCCTGGCGACATCCAGCGCTGGCTACGCCTGGACGCAGGGGGTCCGGGATGCCGAAGGCCTTATCACTCGCGATGCGGCGCTCAGCCATGCGGCGGATATCATCAGCGCAACCAGTCTGCCGGTGAATGGAGATCTTGAAAACGGCTTTGGCGACAGTCCAGAAGATGTCGTCGCAACCGTCGAGGGAGCCATCGAAGTCGGCCTGGCCGGGTGCTCCATTGAGGACTACACGACAAAACCGGCCAACCCTTATTATCCGCTTGAAGAAGCCGTCGAACGCATCAAGGCGGCTGTTGACGCCAAGAACCGCATCGCGCCGGATTTTGTCCTGACGGCACGCAGCGAAGGTCCGGTAAAGACCCAGCATGAGCTTGATGAGACGATCAAAAGACTGAATGCCTTTGTCGACGTCGGAGCGGACTGTGTCTACGCACCGCAATTAAAGGACAAGGAACAGATCATGGCCGTGCTGTCTGCCGTCAAAACACCCATGAACGTGCTGGCAGGCCGCAAGAATTTCCATCTTACGCGAAAAGAACTCGCCGATATGGGAGTTGCGCGGGTTTCCATCGGCGCCGGACTTGCGCGCATTGCCCTGGGTGCTTTCGTCGCCGCGGCGGAAGACATGAAGGACGGCGGTTCTTTCGGCTGTTTCGATCGCGCACAGGGAATGAGCGACTTTGAATCCTTCATGAAAGCCCGGCCCTGACGCGAATGGAACCGGCAGAACCTGCAATCGACCCGAAACGGGCTTTGCCGCAAGATGAGGCGGCCATTCGCGATCTCGCACGGCGTGCCTATGAGAGATTCATTCCGGTGATGAACGCAGTCCCGCTGCCAATGACGGCCGACTATGGCGCTCTGATCCGTAGTGCAGAAGTTTGGGTTTTGCGCGCCGGTCCGGACATCGCGGCAAGCCTCGTACTGGTTCCACAGGACGATCACCTGATGATCGAGAGCATCGCCGTTGACCCTGATTGCCAGGGTGGGGGTTTTGGGCGCCGGATGCTCGAATGGGCACATCACAGGGCACAGCAGTTGGGGTTTTCCGAGCTACGGCTTTATACGAATGTGCTGATGCAGGAAAATCGTGCCTGGTACCAGCGCGCCGGCTATGTCGAGACCCACGAGGAACAGCGCGGCGATAAGCGCATCGTTCACATGCGCTTTCAATTCGAACCGGACAGCTAGCCCGTTGCCCAGTAGGTCAACACGATCGGAAGCGTGACCAGCGTCAGGCAGGTGGACACGAATATGAACGCGGCAACGCCGTGCGCTTCCTCCGGCTGGTGCTGGGAGATGGCAAGATAAGTCGCTACTGACGGCGGCATGAAGCAGAGCAGGATGATCACGCTTTCGATCGTCGCATCGAGTGTCAGGACGTGTGTGATCGCGAAGGCGGCAATCGCCGAGATCCCGATATGGGCTAGCGACAGTATGACCGCGCGGGAGACCCCGCTCAGTTTCAGCGTTTCCAGGCTGTGGCCAAGGGTGAGCAGCATGATCGGTATTGCCAGTCCGCCGAGGATCTCAAGGCTTTCATCGACCGGATCTGGGATTTTCCATCCGGTTGCCAGAAGAATGAGAGCAATAAATACGGCATAGACTACAGGTTGCCGGGCCAAGGCTTTGAAGTCGGGCTTGCCCATGGGGATCGCAATGCCGATCGTGAAGATTGCCGTGAGAACCACAACGATAAACCCGATCGCAACGGCCGCCCCCTCGGCTCCAAAGGCAAGGGTCGCCACCGGCAGACCAATATTGCCAACATTGGAAAGCATCATCGGCGCGAGATAGGCCCTGATCGAAATGCGCATCAATTTCAGGATCGCAAAACCAAGCAAGCCAAAGATTGCGACCATCGCAGCAGCAGCAGCGAGGACCGTCAGAAAGGTTTGCAGCGCAACGTGTTCTTTTGCCAGATGAGACAGGATCAGCGTCGGATAGCCGACATTGGATACAAGCGATCCGAAGAGTTTCCGGTCGAATGGCGCTTTGAAATAAGCCAGCGCATACCCAAGCAGCACACACAGAAGAACAGGCACCATGACATTGGCGACATGTTCGATGATACCCGTCACGCTGCTCCTCCCAACCCTGCCGTTGTTCCAAAATAGAATTTAGGTGTGAGGCGAATCAACTCTCCCGGGCACTATTCAGGCCGTTCCCCGACATAAGCTGCGCGCGGGCGAATTTTCTCATGAGAAGCATATTGCTCCAGAGCGTGCGCGATCCATCCCGTCATGCGACCGGCACAGAAAATGATCTTCCCTGCGTCCCTGGGCAGTTCATAGGTTTTCTGGATCACGGCGAGAGCCAGATCGATGTTCGGCGGTAATCCGAACAGATCGTCAGCAGATGAAATCAACCCGGGCAAGCGCTCCACAAAGGGGTGGCCGCTTTCCGTCCGGAACAAGATGTCGAGCAGGCAGTCGGCTCGCGGATCGCGTCCCTGATAGACGGAATGTCCAAAGCCGGGCAACGTTTCGCCGCGTGCGAGCCGATCCGCCAGCAAGGCTTCGATATCCGTATCCGGCTGGATCTCCGCAAGCCAGGCCGTTGCGCGGTCCGGCGCTGCGCCGTGCCTGGGCCCTGCAAAGGCACCCAGACCCGACAAGAGGGCCGCATGAAGTGGCGCGCGTGTCGACGCCGCGCATCTGGCCGTAAACGAACTGGTATTGAGTTCGTGGTCAGCGCATAGCACCAGCGCCGCCCGGATCAGGTTTTTGGCAGAGGCTGAAACGCCGAATGCAGACGCAATCTGTGTGTGGATCGGGACCGCGACAGGCTCTTTACCCAGGAGAGCCGCTACGGAATAGCGCAGCAACGCGGCTCCTTTTGCCTGTAGCAGTTTGGGCGCGAGTGTATAAGCGGCCTTGTCCTGAAGCGGCCAGGCGGCCAGCGCCATCATCAGCCGGTCCAGGGCACCAAGACCTGCGGGCAACACGGGTGGCGGCTTGGGTATGTTGTTGGCAAACGGATCGTCACCCGAGGCCCAAAGCAATGTTGCAACAGTCTCGAGTGTCGACGTTTCGGCCAGCTCTCTTGCCAGTCTGCCGCGGTAGACCGGCCCCTCCTCGGAGATCAGTGTCAGCTCGGTTTCCAGAACAGGGTCCCCTGTCAGGGGTTTGGCTCCGGTGTGGTCCTCGACCTGCCGGCGTCCTTTCAAACGCCGCACATCCGCCGCGTCGTACCGCCGCTTTTTTCCGGGTCCGGCGACCGACGCAATAAGGCCCCGGCTGACATAGGCATATAGCGTTGCAGGCTGGACGCCGAGTTCGGCAGCGGCCTCCCGCGCGGAAAGATAGATGGGCGTGCTCATATATTGATTTTAATTGTCAACATTGATCAATGCAATCTCAATCCATTATCAGGCACGGATTAAAAAAGGAGCTGACCATGACAGAAGTGCCAAATCCGGCTCACATGACCCAGGATCCGATTGCCGGCCTGGAAGGGATCGTTGCCGCTACCACCAGTCTGAGCGATGTCGACGGTGAAGAAGGCCTGCTGATCCTGCGCGGATGCAAGATAGAAGACCTTGCAGGCGAGGTGCCGTTCGAACAGGCGGTCGCCCATCTCTGGCAGGGCCTCGTTGACACGGATCCGCATGCTCTCAGGCTTGCGTTTGGAGAAGCACGCATTGCCGCCTTCGCGCTGGTTCCGCTTCTGGAAAGCGCGCCGGAGAAACTGTCCATCTATGAACGCATGCAGCTCGGGCTCAGTGCACTTCCGCAAAATACCGAGCGGGACGCTGCAATCGCAATCACAGGGGCGCTGCCGGTGCTGCTGGCGGCGTCCTATCGGCTCGCAAGCGGGCAGCGTGCCCTGGCACCTGACAGTTCCCTGCCGGCCGCAGCCGATCTTCTGCGCATGCTGACAGGCGAAACACCACCCGCTTCCCGGGTGGATGCGCTCGATCGGTATCTCGTCACGATCCTCGATCACGGCCTCAACGCCTCCACGTTCACGGCGCGCGTCATTGCATCGACACAAGCGGACATGAAGCATGCGCTTCTCGGTGCGATGGGTGCTCTAAGTGGTCCGCTTCACGGCGGGGCCCCCGGGCCAGTTCTTGACATGATCGACGCAATCGGCGCACCCGAAAATGCCGAGACCTGGATCAGTGGCGCGCTCGCGCGAAAGGAACGTCTCATGGGCTTCGGACATCGGATCTATCGCACCCGGGATCCACGCGCGGATGTTCTCAAGGCCGGGCTCAGGCTGCTGGGAAACGACAATCCGAAAGTCGGGCTGGCTGAGGACATTGAACGCGCGGCACTTGCAGCGCTGAAAAAAGCAAAGCCGGATCGCCCGCTCGACACCAATGTGGAGTTTTACACCGCTGTGCTCCTGGATGCGATCGGCATAGACCGCTCCCTGTTCACGCCGCTCTTTGCCACCGGGCGCACACCAGGCTGGTGTGCTCATGTTCTGGAGCAGCAGCGAAATGGCAAACTCATTCGCCCGGCATCACACTATGTAGGGCCAATGCCGGAGTAGAGTTCAATAGGAGAAGAAACCCCAATATAGCTGCCCCGGCCTTAAGCCGGGGCCTCGGTCCCTCAAGCTGAGGGTTCCGGATCAGGCCCGGGACAGCATCCAATAACGCTCAGATGCGCTGGATGGCCTAGCCGGCCATCTCCGCTTCGCGGACGGCCAGCTCGATCTCATTGATCAGGCCTTCTTCAAGGCCAAGCCGCGCCGCCAGCATCTGCAGGTAGGCCCGTTCCGCCGGGTGATCGGGATCAATGGCCAAGCGCGAAGCAGCATAGATTTCAGCTGCTGTTTCCGGGCAACTTGCACTGGCAACGACCTTGTCGAGATCAAGCGGCGATCTCAACTCGTCCATCAGGAAAGCCTTGGCTTCGCTGTCGAGACCAGCTTCGTCGATCTTTTCGAAGATCCTGTCCTGTTCCTCCCGATCGATATGACCATCGGCCTTTGCCGCCGAGATCATCGCCGTCAGAAGCGCAACGGCAAACTGGTTTTCGCCGCCAGGCTGCTGTGCGGGATCGAATGCGGTGCCGCGCGGGGCTTCCAGCGGGATCGGTTCATCCTGCGGATACTGCGGGCGCGGGGCGTTCTGCTGGTTTGCCTTGTGGCCCTGATAGGCCTTGTAGGCAAGTCCGGCCACCAGGGCGAGGCCACCGTATGTTACCGCTTTCTTGCCGATTTTCCGGCCGGATTTCGAGCCGAGCATCAAACCGGCCAAGCCGCCAAGCGCAAGACCGCCGCCCTGCGAAGAAAGAAAATCCTTGCCCTGCGATAGGAGATCTCCCGATCCACCGCGCTGGGCAGCCGCGCCGCCGCGGCGATCATACTGGCCGCCGGACTGACCCCCGGACTGGCCGCCCATGAACTGGTCCAGCAAGGATTTTGCGTCAAACATCAATAGCTCCCTTCAACGGCCCCTCGCGGGGCAAATCACAGTCGCCCTAACAAATGGGATTTTCTGTCGATCCCGCAAGATTGCGTTACATTCGCGTACAGTTTTAAGCTCATCGTGGCCGACCGGAAATCGAAATCTATGGCAAGCAGAAAGATGCAAACAGCACTGCCGATCGCTCAATTGGCCTTGGCTGCCTTTGTCTGCGCAAGCACTTCGGCACCTGCGTTTTCCAGCGAAAAGGCAGATCCCTATACTGCAGTTCAAGACGGCGATTTGAAGGACTCTTTTGTCGAGATGCTGGCTTCTGAGGGCGTAAGCTCAACGGGAAAACTCGTGTCGTTCCATGGACCCGCAGTGCGTTCCGAACGACCGGACGAACAGGTTTATGTTCACGTCGTTCAGGATCGCGGCCTTCCCACAGGCGCCAAGTATCCGACCTTTGTCTTCAAAACCGTTGGCGGTCTAGATCGACCTCTTCTTCTTTACAAGACGAGCGCCGGCACGCGGCTCTACACACACCCCGAGGGTCTTCCAGTAAGCGGATGCCTGATCTCTGCAGAAAAAGGCTATTCGGACGTTTGCCTGGCCGATGTTGAGGGAAATCCGGCACAGGAACTGCCCGGCCTTCGCAAGGACTTCTGGTCGGACCTGATCAAGCTGTTCGGTCTGTAAGGCCCATAGGGCACAGGTCAACTCCAGCGATGCGGGATCCGAGACCCGAGTCGCTTCTATTTCAAAGGCAGCAAGTTGTCGTCCTTCAGTGTTTCCATCGCGATGGAGGACCGCACATGCTGGACCGCCTCCTGCGGCAACAGATCATCGTTGATGATGCGGCTCAGGCTCTTGAGATCCGGGACAATGATCTTCAGCATGTAATCGACGTCGCCTGTCAGCGTGTGCGCTTCCTGCACCTCCGGCATGGCTATCACCACATTCCGGAATTTTCGCGCATTTTCCTTGCTATGCGCGCCCAGCGTAACGCCGATATAGGCAGTCACCGTCAGCCCGAGCGCGTCCGGACTGAGAGCTGCCCGATAACGGCGAATGACCCCGTTCTCTTCCAGTTTCTGCCGCCGCCTGGAGACCTGACTTGGCGAGAGGTTGATGACTTCGCCCAGTTCGGCATTGGTCAGTGCGGCATTTTCCTGAAGAGCAGCAAGCAGCTTCACGTCGTAACCGTCTAGCGCATCGTTCATGCGTTTTCTTTCTTATTGGCACACGCTCTGTGCATAAGTTTACGCGAAATCACGTGGATTGCACACACCCTGCGCGTTCTTCGCGGCATTCTTTTTTCAATGACCGCTCTTCAAAGGAGGACACCCGATGGGACCGTTTCCGCACGATGCGCCGCCGGCGCAGATAACGCCTCAAAATCCTGCCGGAACAGACGGCTTCGAATTCGTGGAATTTGCACATCCGGAACCGGAGAAACTGGACGCATTGTTCCGCCGGATGGGATATCAGCCGGTTGCGAGGCACAAGACCAAGAACATCACTCTGTACCGGCAGGGCGACATCACCTACGTGCTGAACGCGGAAGCCGGCAGCCATGGCATGAAGTTCGTCGATGAGCACGGCCCTTGCGCACCCGCAATGGCCTGGCGTGTTGTGGACGCTGAACATGCCTACAAGCATGCGGTGGCAAACGGTGCGACGCCCTATGAAGGCGATGACAAGACGCTGGACGTACCGGCTATTGTCGGCATCGGCGGATCATTGCTCTATTTCGTCGACACCTATGGCGAAAAGGGGTCAACCTATTCTGCCGACTTTAACTGGCTGGATGACGTCGATCCTAAACCTGAAGGCGTCGGCTTCTATTATCTCGACCATCTCACCCACAATGTCTTTCGCGGCAATATGGACAAGTGGTGGAACTTCTACCGCGACCTCTTCAATTTCAAGCAGATCCACTTCTTCGACATTGATGGCCGCATCACCGGCCTTGTCAGCCGCGCAATCACAAGCCCCTGCGGAAAGATCCGTATTCCGCTCAACGAGTCCAAGGACGACACGAGCCAGATCGAAGAGTTCCTCAAGAAATATCGCGGCGAGGGTATCCAACACATCGCGGTCGGCACAGACAACATCTATGACAGCACCGACAAGCTGGCTGCCAACGAACTGAAGTTCATGCCGGGACCCCCGGAAACCTACTACGAGATGTCGCACGACCGGGTTCAGGGTCATGACGAACCGATCGACCGCATGAAACAGCACGGTATCCTGATTGACGGCGAAGGCGTCATCGACGGCGGCATGACAAAAATCCTGCTGCAGATTTTTTCCAAGACCGTTATCGGACCGATCTTCTTCGAGTTCATCCAGAGAAAAGGCGATGAAGGCTTCGGCGAGGGCAATTTCCGAGCCCTGTTCGAGTCGATCGAGGAAGACCAGATCCGCCGAGGCGTTCTGAACACCGAGGCTGCCGAATAGGCCGGGATCCGACAATCAACTGCATTTCACATCGACCGCCTTTCATCTTGAGAGGCGGTTCCGTTTTTTATTTTCCGGTTGCTCGTTAGTGATTTGGAGCTTTTGAGAAGAAACGTTTCATTTTGGGACGGATTTTGGCCATCGACGCACAACCCTCTGTTGCCTAAGTAATTGTATTTTTTATATTTTCAAAAAATTTTTTCACAGCCAATTTTGTAACTATCTGATTTAATTGAACTTTCACGAATACCCGCTAAGCCTCTGAAATTTTTTCGAATTTTTTTTGATTTTCCGTGGAAGAACAACGGCCTCGGTGGGTTTTGTTTTACAGAGGCTGCCGTGTAGGCCCTCTGTTGCATTGTCTAAGCACACTAACTTTCACCTCCGCGTTCGCGCGGAGGTTTTTTTGTGTCTGTGCGCCTATCAGTCTTTCTCAACGCCGCACTTTCTTTTCCAGAACATCCCAGACCATGGCTGCAACGTCCGGGCCACCGAGATTCTGGATGGCGCGGATGCCGGTCGGTGCGGTGACGTTGATTTCCGTCAGACGCCCATCGATCACGTCGATGCCAACCAGTATCAGCCCCTTTTCCTTTAAGCTGGGTCCAAGGCGGGCGCAGATGCCGCGCTCGGTTTCTGTCAGATCGCTGTCGGTCGGAGCACCACCGCGCACCATGTTCGAGCGCAGGTCGCCTTCGGCAGGTACACGATTGACCGCGCCGGCAAATTCGCCGTCAACGAGCAGGATGCGCTTGTCGCCATGCTTCACATTGGGCAGGAACTGCTGAATCACCCAGGGCTCGCGGAACGTGGCATCGAAGAAGTCATAGAGTGAGCCGTAGTTGAGATCATCCCGCGTGATGCGGAAGACGGCGGCTCCACCATGCCCGAACAACGGCTTCATGACGATGTCGCCATATTCTTCGCGAAAGAGATCAATCTCCGCCCGATCCTTCGTGATCAGCGTCGGCGGCATCAGGTCGGCGAAGTCGGTGACAAAGAGTTTTTCTGGCGCGTTGCGAACTTCTCTCGGATCGTTCACAACCAGCGTGTCCGGGTGGATTTTTTCAAGAATATGGGTTGCGGCAATGTAGGACAGATCGAAAGGCGGGTCCTGACGCATCAGCACGACATCCATCTCGCGCATGTCCATCCGGGTCTTGTCACCGAGCGTGAAGTGATTGCCCTTCTCGTCACGCACTTGCACCGGTTCCAAGGCGCAGAAAACCTCATCTCCACGCAGTGACAGCCTCTCGGGCGTATAGTGAAAGAGTTCATGTCCTCGCGCCTGCGCCTCCAACATCATGGCAAAGGCGCTGTCGCCCGCGATGTTGATCGACGAGATATGATCCATCTGGACCGCTACTTTCAAAGCCATGAAGCAACTCCCGGCAGGGGCGCTGACAAGCGCAGGGGGATTTCAGAACGATTGGTCCAGATATGCGTTGGCGATCGCGCTTTGTCCAGTGGCCGGAGGTCGCAACTTTGTTACGCGAACCTTGAAACGCTGTCCCCGGACGCCCCCTTTATCGAAGTTTGAAATATTCAGCCTATTCCCAAGCCTCGAAAGCACTTTCGATGCGCTCCGGCAACGCCCAGGGACGGATAACGACAATGTCGAAGCGGAGCGTGAAAAACCCGGCCTTCGGGTGTTCGGCGACGAAGATCCTTGCCGCGCGTGAAATGCGCTTCTGGCTCGCCGGCGTGACGGCCTCCAGCGCAGCCTCTCGCGTCTTGCGCGCTTTCACTTCAACAAAGGCGACCGTTTTTCGTTTCTTGGCAATCAGGTCGATTTCGCCGGCTTTCGTCTTATACCTGTGCTTTAGGATCCGCCATCCGGTCAGACGCAGATACCAGGCCGCCCAGGTCTCCGCGTTCAGACCCAGCGCATACGCCTTGCGGCGTCTGTCCGGCCTGTTGCCGCCCTGCAAGCTCAGGTTCCTCCCGATTTCAGATCGAGTGCCCGCTTATAGACATCGTTCCGGTCAAGGCCGGTCGCCCTGGCGACTTTCTTTGCCGCCGCGCTGACCGGCATGTCACTCAGAGCTTCGATCAGAAGGGCGTCAAGATCGGAGACCTCGGCTTCGGGCTTGTCTTCCGGCGGTCCGACGAGGATGACGATTTCGCCCTTGACCTGCGTTTCCTCGAACCGCCCGGCCAGTTCTGCAAGCGAACCGCGCTCAAAGGTCTCAAAGCGCTTGGTGAGCTCACGCGCAACAACCGCGTCCCGACCTTCACCAAGCACCTTTGCCATCAGCTCCAGTGTTGCCCCGGTCCGATGAGGCGACTCGAAGAAGACCAGCGTCGCACGAATTGCCGAAAGTTCCTCAAGCCGCTTGGATTTGGGGCCGCCTTTTTGCGGCAGGAACCCGGCAAAGAGCACCGTGTCGCTTGGCAAGCCTGACGCGACAAGCCCGGCAAGGGGCGCAGATGCGCCGGGGATCGGAATCACTTCGTATCCGGCTTCAAGAACCGCGCGGACAAGCCGGTAGCCAGGATCGGAGACCAGTGGCGTTCCGGCGTCGGAGACCAGGGCAACGGCCTGACCGGCATCGAGTTCCGCAAGGATCCTGGGGCGTTGCTTTTCGGCATTGTGCTCGTGATAGGCCAGGAGGGGGGTCTTCAGGCTAAATTTCTGGGTCAGGGTTGCCGTGACACGCGTGTCCTCGCAGGCAATCAGCGCACTCGCGGCCAGCGTTTCCAACGCGCGGACCGTTATGTCCCCAAGGTTACCGATCGGGGTGGACACAATATAGAGCGCCGGCTCCAGATTTGGCGCGGAAAAGGCGTGTTCGGAGAGACTGTAGCGATTCTTGTCCGCAGCGATGACGGTTCCCATGAAGTCTCCCTTCTGTTCCTGCCGGAATATGGGTCTCCTGCCTGCGCTAACCGCAGTGGGTGCCTGATGCAAGGTAAATCCACTGTTCTTAAAGCAGATATGCCACTGAAAAGCCGCTAAAACTGGACATTCTTCCGGTGAAACCGTAAGTCTTCCCTTCGGTGGAAAAATAAAAATGGCAAGTGCAATGCGGTGCAAAACCGGACAGCAACAGAGACGGCAGTTCCTGAAAGTGGCGCTCGCCTGCAGCAGCGCGCTCGCCCTTTCCGGATGCCTTGGTTCCTCGCTCGGGTCGCTCCCGGGCGATCAGGTTCAGCCGACCGGCCAACCGGAGACGACAGGCGAAGTCATCGGAACCGGCAGCGTACGCGTCGGTCTGCTCCTGCCTCTGGGCAGCAGCGGCGGTAACGCCTCCATCGGAACGGTATTCAAGAACTCTGCTGCGCTCGCGCTCCAAAATTTTCCAAACGCCGACGTCCAGTTGCTGGTAAAGGACACCGGCGGCACGGCTGAAGGCGGGCGTAGCGCGGCACAGTCCGCCATTTCAGAAGGTGCGGAGCTGATCCTGGGCCCCGTCTTTGCACCGGCAGTTTCAGGTGCGGCAGCTGCAGCGCGTGCAACCGGCGTGCCTGTCATCGCATTTTCAACGGACACGTCCGTCGCTGCGCGCGGCGTCTATCTGCTGAGTTTCCTGCCAGAGACCGACATCAAGCGCATCATCGGATATGCCAACAGTCAGCAGAAAAGGTCCTACGCGGCGCTTATTCCGGAAGGCTCTTACGGCGCAGTCGCCGAAGCCGCTTTCCGTCAGGAAGTCGGACGCGGCGGCGGCAGGATCGCGACCATACAACGTTACCGGATGACCGTATCGGATACTTCCGACCTCGTTGCCAAGGCCTCTTCGCTCAACTCCGTCATAAACAGTATCGACGCCCTGTTCGTACCGGCTGGAGGAACTGTTCCGTCACTGGTTATGCAAACGCTGGTGAGCCAGGGCGCAAGCATCGGCAACGTCAAGCTGCTTGGTTCCGGCCAATGGGATTCGGCGCAGGTCAAGAACAACCAGATACTTACAGGCGCCTGGTTTGCCGGTCCAGAAGACAAGGGCTTTCAGGGCTTCGCACAGCGATACCAGAGCACGTACGGTTCACCACCGCCACGCAACGCCAGCCTGGTCTATGACGGCGTGACCCTCGCCGCCGGGCTGATCCGCTCTGCGGGCCCTCAGCGTTTTCAGCAGAGCATCCTGACCAATCGGGACGGATTCATAGGCATAGACGGGCTGTTTCGCTTCAAATCGAACGGGCTCAACGAACGCGGCCTTGCCGTCTATCAGATCACCGGCCGGGGTACTGAAGTGATTTCCCCGGCGCCGAGAGATTTCCGCACCGGTTTCTGATACATCTTCGGCATCGGGAGTAAAGCGTCCATGCTCAACGGCAAAGAGATCGTCTTGGTGATCAGCGGCGGCATTGCCGCCTACAAGTCGCTGGATCTGATCCGCCGGCTCAAGGAGCGTGGCGCGCGCGTTGTCCCCGTCATGACATCCGGTGCGCAGGAATTCGTGACACCCCTTGCGGTTGGCGCTCTCAGCGCGGAGAAGGTTTTCACGAACCTGTTCGACCGCGAGGCTGAGCACGATGTCGGCCATATTCGCCTTGCGCGCGATCACGACCTCATCCTGATTGCGCCGGCAACCGCCAATCTGATGGCAAAGATGGCGCACGGGATCGCCGACGACCTCGCAACCGCAGTTCTGCTGGCAACTGACAAGCCCGTTCTTGTTGCTCCGGCGATGAACCCGAAGATGTGGCAGGACCCGGCAACACTTCGTAATGTCGCCGCACTTGAAGAGAGCGGTGTCCGCTTTGTTGGTCCGGCCAGCGGCGAAATGGCGGAAAAGGGCGAAGCCGGTGTCGGCCGCATGAGCGAACCGCTGGAAATAGTTGCCGCAGCCGCGGACCTGTTGCGCGAAGACGCAATCAAACAGGATCAGCTGCCCCTTGCGGGCAAACATGTCCTGATAACGTCCGGTCCGACGCATGAACCCATTGACCCTGTCCGCTATATCGCCAATCGATCGTCGGGCAAACAAGGTCATGCCCTGGCGGTTGCCGCCTATGAAGCGGGCGCACGGGTGACGCTTGTGTCCGGTCCGGTCGACCTGCCTGATCCGGACAATGTTGAAACGATCCACGTTGAATCGGCTGCGGAGATGCTCAACGCGGCCAAAGCGGCATTGCCAGCCGATATCGCAATTATGGCGGCCGCCGTTGCCGACTGGCGCGTCGCAACGGAAGGATCACAAAAAATCAAGAAGGACGGCAGCGGCAAGCCGCCGGCGCTCGAACTGGCCGAAAACCCGGATATCCTGTCGACCATCGGCCATCACGCGAGCCTGCGCCCAAAACTGCTGATCGGTTTTGCCGCCGAGACCCAGAACCTGATCGACAACGCACGCTCGAAACTTGAGCGCAAAAACGCAGACTGGATTATCGCTAATGATGTCAGCCCCGAAACAGGCATCATGGGCGGCGACGCCAATACTGTTCGCCTCGTCAGCCGAACCGGTGTTGAAGATTGGCCGAGAATGGCGAAGGGCAATGTCGCACGAAAGATCATTGCCAGGGCTGCGGCAGCTTTGAACGGGCAATAACGCCGGGTTGTCCGACAGGGCCGAATTTCAAGCAGCAAAGCGGAAATAGCTCATGCTGATTGAGCCGTATTCGTAGCTTCTGTGCAGCAGTTCGGGCGGCGCTCCGCTTCCTGCGGCGCCAAGCGCAAAGAACAGAGGCAGCAAATGTTCTTCCGTCGGATGATTGCGGCGGAACCCAGGCGCTGATTCAAGGTCGGTGAAATAGTCGATCGAACCTTTCTCGAGACCCACGTCGAGCCAATTGTCGAAATCAACGGCCCACTGTTGCGCGCTTGAACCCTGCGGATGAATTTCGCGAAGATTATGTGTCGTGCTGCCGGACCCGATGATCAGGACGCCCTGTTCCTTCAGCGGCGCGACTGCCCGGCCGAGGTTGAAGACGGTTTCCGGTGTACTGCCATTGGGCAGCGAAAGCGCGGTTACCGGCACGCCGGCACCGGGAAACGCAAGTGACAACGGTACCCATGCGCCGTGATCCAGGCCCCATTCGCTATCAAGTTCGACATCGTAGCCTGCCGCTTCCAGGCGTTTTGCAGTCTCGTCGACCTGATCCTCGACCGCATTCGCCGGGTAGGAAATGTCATAGAGTTCGGCGGGAAAACCACGGAAATCGTGATAGGTGCGCAGTGGGCCTGGTGCTGAAAGCCTCAGGCCCTCGGTTTCCCAATGAGCAGACAGGATCAAGATGCCTTTTGGCCGTTTTCCTTCACTCCCGAAGGATTTCAGGAAACGGCTTGCCTCCGTGTCCGCCAGCGCCAGTGTCGGCGCACCATGGGCAAAAAAGACGGGTTGGATAGGCTCCGGGGCTGTTTTCATCGGCTCACTTCTTCACTCAACAGGCGTACTGATCTCAAGATAAGCCAGGCTTGCTGAACGAGAAGGTCACTTTTAGAAGAAGGGCTGTTCCAGATTCAGGAACAATCACGACATAAAAAAACCGCTCCCGAACCTGCGGAAGCGGTATTGCATTTTTGAATGTTCATCAGGCTCAACGATAGCCGACATTAATAAGCTGAACGCGCCGATTGATCCCCGAATCCGGCTTGGCTGGATCCCTGAGCTGTTCCTCACCGAGGCCAACCGCCTGAAGATATTCACCGGGAACCTGAAAAGTGGTCACCAAAGCTTCACGCACCGACTGGGCCCGCTTGATTGAAAGCTCGAGATTGTAATCGCGCGGACCTGTCGCATCGGTATGGCCGACAATGAAAAAAGTCTGCCCCTGCAGGTAGGGCGTGTGCAGGGCATCAGCGATCAGACCCACGGTTTCGTAGGATTCCGGCCTGATGCGCGCGGAGTTCAGATCAAACGTGATTTCAACGTTGAACTGTCGCAGAGACGCGAGCTTGTCCCAGAGCGGAAGGTTGGCAGGCGCATTTGCTCCGGGATATTTCTGGATGTTTTCAAAAGCTGCTTTTTGCAGTTCATCCGCACTGACATCGACTTCCTGTTGGGCGCCTTGAAGCGAATTGATGATTTCGTTGCGGCTAAGTTTGGTCTGTGCGGCTACGCCAGACACGCTAACGGCAACAAATGCAGCCGACAGACCGGCGAGCAGATACTTTTTCATGATAGTCCCCCAGGAAACGTTAGCGGTATCCGGCCAGATCAATGGCGGTGTTGCATTTCTTGCTGACGGAAGGCTGTGCCTTCAGGAGGCAGCGCAGAACATGACCGGCACCCGGTTTCACGCCCTTGCAATATTGTGCAGCATCGCGCTGGCAGATCTTGGGGGCGGCAGCCTGCGCCGCAAGACGCTCCTGAATGAGCGTGACCACAACCGCCCGGTCCGCATTGCATTTCTGGGAAACCTTGGCCTGATTCTGGTCCAGACACTTGCCGATACCATTGTTCGCCAGGGTCGCAGACTTGCAGTAGGTTTCAATGTCCTTGCCACAACTTGCCGACAGGATCTTGATTGCCTCGGCAAAGCCCACTGTCTGCGCAAAGGCGGCAGGCGCAGTCACCAGCAACATGCTCGTTGCGAATGCGAAAATCATGCGTCTCATGTTGCAAATCTCCCAACCAAGGCAACATTACGATGGGTCAGAGTGTTTCAGGAGATTGCCTAAACTTCAAGGCGTTAGCGGAAAAATATGCGAAGGAAAACAAACCCTTGCCAATCTTGACAAGTGTTGTCGAATATCGTCCTTCGTCTCGATGCAAACAGGGGATGAACAGATGCGCGTAACTCTGGAACTGAAACGCCTTGATCATGGCAAAGACCTGCCCTTGCCCGCCTATCAGTCGGATCTTGCAGCGGGCATGGACCTCATTGCCGCCGTTGATGCGCCCGTTACACTCGCGCCAGGCAGCCGTGCCCTTGTTCCAACGGGATTGTCGATGGCCCTGCCGGCAGGTTTTGAAGCACAGGTCCGGCCCCGGTCGGGTCTGGCAGCCAAGCACGGCATCACCGTTTTGAATACACCCGGAACAGTGGATGCGGACTACCGTGGTGAAGTGAAGGTCATCCTGATCAACCTTGGTGACGCGCCGTTTGAGATCGTCCGCGGCGAACGGATCGCACAGATGGTCATCGCCCCGGTGTTGCAGGCAACGATCGAGGAAGTCGATGAACTGTCGGACACGGCGCGCGGCAGCGGCGGGTTCGGTTCAACGGGGCGCGGTTAAGGGAAACAGGGATGGACCCAAGTCTTATCATTTTCGATTGCGACGGTGTTCTCGTCGATACGGAACGGTTGACGAACCAAACCATGGCATCGCTCATCACAGACCTTGGCTTTCCAATGACCGGCCCGGAATGCCAGCAGCGCTTTATGGGCAGGCCTCTCGAAACCATCCAGAACATGATCGAGAAACTGGTCGGTAAAGAGCTGCCCGGCGACTGGCCGGATCAGGTGCGAAAGCGCGATCTGGACAGCTTCAAGGCCGGGGTGTCGCAGATACCCGGCATTACCGGTGTACTGGATTATCTTGACACAAGGGGAACGCCCTATTGCGTCGGCTCGTCCGGCAAATACGAAAAAATGCATGCAACGCTCGGCAGCTCCGGTCTGTTGCCGAGACTGAAAAACAAACTCTTTTCCTCGCAAGACTGCGACAACGGCAAACCGGCACCGGATGTCTTTCTGCTTGCTGCGCGCACGATGGGTCATGCCCCGGAAGACTGCGCAGTCATCGAAGACAGCCTTCCAGGTGTTCTGGCCGGAAAGGCGGCCGGAATGCGAGTTTTCGCATTTGTCCACGATCCGGCATGCGACCGGGACGCCTTGCGAAAAGCCGGTGGTGTGCTCTTCGAGCACATGGAAGACCTGCCCGGCTTGCTCTTTTCCAATCCGTGAAGACTTTCTGCGAGCCGGTTTTGCCCTTAGAGTTTTGCGGGACGAAAGCGCCAGAGACATCTCAACAGATGGTTCGAGGCGCATCGCAAGATATGACGCCGCTGAACCGGCGTCCGACAAATCAGGGAGAGATGTCATGACAATGAAGACGAGCGGCCGGGGAAAAATCTATTCTTCCATTACCGAAACGATTGGCGACACGCCGATTGTGCGGCTGGACAGGCTCGCCCAGACCCATGGTGTCAAAGGCACTCTTCTGGCCAAACTCGAATTCTTCAATCCGATCGCAAGCGTCAAGGACCGCATCGGCGTCGCCATGATCGAGGCCATGGAACGGGACGGCAAAATCGCGCCAGGCAAATCGACGCTTGTGGAACCGACATCCGGCAATACCGGTATCGCGCTAGCCTTCGTTGCCGCCGCCAAAGGCTATCGGCTCATCCTTGTCATGCCGGAAACCATGTCGGTCGAGCGCAGAAAAATGCTGCTGATCCTTGGCGCAGAACTGGAGCTGACCGATGGAGCCAAGGGCATGAAAGGCGCTATCGCGCGCGCCGAGGAACTCGTGAGCGAGATCGATGGTGCTTTGATACCGCAACAATTCGAGAATCCGGCCAACCCGGAAATTCACCGCAACACGACGGCGGAGGAAATCTGGAATGACACCGACGGCTCAATCGACGTATTCGTCTCCGGTATAGGCACCGGGGGTACGATTACAGGTGTTTCCCAGGTGCTCAAGCAGCGTAAACCGGATTTGCATGTGGTCGCCGTCGAACCGACCGATAGTCCGATCCTGTCGGGCGGCGAGCCCGGACCTCACAAGATCCAGGGCATCGGTGCGGGCTTTGTGCCCGGCGTTCTGGATACCGAGGTCTACGATGAAGTCGCAACGGTCTCCAACGACGAGGCCTTTGCCATGGCCCGGGAAGTCGCAAAGTTGGAGGGCTTGCCCGTCGGTATCTCATCCGGCGCTGCCCTGACCGCTGCGATCAGGGTCGGCCAGCGCGACGGCATGGACGGCAAGAACATCGTCGTCATCATCCCCTCGTTTGCAGAACGCTACCTGTCGACGGCCCTCTTCGAAGGGCTTTGAGGCGTGGTCATTGCAATTGACGAAGAAAAACGGAGTTTCTCCTACAAGTGCGACTGTTGCGGTATCGCGCATGAAGAGGCTGTCGTTCGCAAACGATGAGCCGCTCCCAGCGACAGGATTCCTGAAACGAAAGCCCCTTCCAACGACCGTTAGAGATTGCGCAATGAAAGCTTGAGCAGGTTTTCTACCAACGCCTCAACATCAGTGGGCCAATATTCCTGCGGTCGCGGGTGGACAGCACCGGCATCGATAGTCGGCTGGCAAGACAATATCGGCTCACGCCATCGATCGGGAATGGCGGTACGCCCTTGCGTAGCGCCCAGCAACGCGCCGCAAATCGCAGCATTCGTGTCAGTGTCACCGCCGCTCCCAACCGTCCAAATTATCGCGCTTTCTAGCGTATTGCCTGTAAGAAGATGAAAAAAAGCATTTTGAAATGCTGTGAGAACCCAACCCATTTGATCGTAGAATTCATATGGTGGTTCAGATTCCGCGCTCCTCAGTCGCTCACGGACAACTTTTGAACCCAGTGCTGTACCGGGACAACAGTCAGCATGTTCGAACGCCGTCTCCCACATGATCCTCGGGCTATTTCCAGCTATTCCGCTGGCAAGTGCGGCAGCAAAGGCTGCATTTGCGGACCGACATACAGGATGAGGATGGGTCAGAGCAGCATCGAGAACGGCAACTTTGGCCGCAAGCGACGGGTTACCAGCGGCAAATACTCCCACTGGACTTATTCGCATCAACGCGCCATTCGCCTGACTTTCCGAGTTCGTCCGTTGTCCATTGGACAGTGCCGAAATACCGTGGGAAGTGGTCAATCCGATGTCGAAGGGACCAGACTTCCACCAGCGAATATAGGCTTCTGCCACGCTGGTTTCTTCGAATGTGCCTTTTGCCACAATGGTCCGAGCGAGCGCCAAAGCCATTTCACTGTCGTCGGTTGGCTGACCTGATATCAGATTCCAGGTACCGCCATCCTTCAGATCCCGTACGCCTTCGGGATAGAGGTCCGCTATTTCCAATGCATCTTTGAATTCAACGAGAGATCCGAGCGAGTCGCCGGCAAGCTGCCCCAATAAACAGCCGCAGGCACGATCCATTATTTCTTCGGAGATGATTTGCAATCATCGCTCCTTAAGCTTCGAGATGCGTTTCAAAAAATAGGATTTGGAAGCTGGCTGTTTTTGAAGCGACGTTCAACGAAAAATACAATTGAATGAATCTTGCAATTTATTCTGCGGGCAAGTCTTTCTTTGTTTTGGAATTCTCCTCTCTTGCTGCCGTTTGTCAGGCGACCCGGCCGAAGAGCCGGGTCGCCTTGTCATCACGACAGGTGATGGACCTCCTGAAGGCCATAGACCGGCGTTTCCAGTCCTTCCATCCGTGCTTTCAATTGCAGGGACAGGAATTGCGAATAGTGGCGCGATTGGTGAAGATTGCCACCATGGAACCACAGGGCGTCCTGCTGTGTCGGTTTCCACATATTGCGCTGCTCGCCTTCCCAGGGGCCGGGGTCTTTGGTGGTGTCTGAACCCAGACCCCAGACCTTGCCGACCCGGTCAGCCATTTCCTGTCCCATGAGATCGGCGACCCAGCCGTTCATCGAGCCATACCCCGTCGCATAGACGATCACATCAGCTTCCAGTTTGGACCCGTCGTCGAGAACCACGCCGTCTTCGACCACTTCGGTCACCTGACCCCTTTTCAGCTTGATTTCGCCGTCAATGATAAGCTGGCTTGCACCGATATCGATGTAATAGCCAGACCCACGGCGCAGATACTTCATGAAGAGGCCGCTGTCATCATCGCCCCAGTCGAGCCAGAAACCGGCCTTTTCAAGTCCGTCATAAAAGTCCGCGTCGCGTTTCTTCATTTCCGCATAAGCCGGTATCTGGAACTCGTGCAGAATGTGGTAGGGCAGCGAGGCGAAGATCAGATCGGCTTTTTCGGTTGTCATTCCGGCGCGCACCGCTTCTTCGGAGTAAAGCGCTCCCAGCCCGACATCCATCAGCGTGTCGGAACGGACAATATGTGTCGACGACCGCTGAACCATCGTCACGTCGACATCATTTTCCCAAAGCGCTGCACAAATGTCGTGTGCCGAGTTGTTCGAACCAACGACGACGGCCTTCTTGCCGCGATAGGCGTCGGGCCCCGGATGCTTCGATGAATGATGCTGATCGCCGCGGAAGGTTTCCATGCCCGGGAATTGCGGGACATTCGCCTTGCCCGACATACCGGTCGCCATCACAAGCTGCTTTGGCCGAAGCGTGATTTCCTCACCGTTGCGTTCAACGACGATGGTCCATTCCTTGGTCGCCTCGTCATAGCTTGCCGATTTGGCGACGGTTCCGGTCCAATAATTCAGCTCCATGACCTTGGTGTACATTTCCAGCCAGTCGCCGATCTTGTCCTTCGGGCTGAAGATCGGCCAGTTCTCCGGAAACTTGATGTAGGGCAGGTGGTCGTACCAGACCGGGTCATGCAGGCAGAGCGACTTGTAACGGTTGCGCCAGCTGTCTCCGGGGCGGTCGTTCTTTTCGACAATGATTGTCGGAACTCCGAGTTGGCGCAGGCGGGCTCCAAGGGCAATGCCACCCTGGCCGCCACCAATGATCACGCAATAGGGCTGAACCGTATGCCCGAGTTCGGCGTCTTCGCGCTCGCGCTCTTCCTTCCAGGTCGGCCTGTGTTTGCCGGCACCGTGCTTGGCACCCAGCGGCCTCTGAAACCCTCTGGGTTCCTCGTGACCCTTCAGTTCGACCATTGTCGTCAGGAGGGTCCAGATCTTGTCATCCTTCAGGCGGATCAGACCAAAGCAGCGCGCAAGCTTCGTTTCGAACTGGATCCAGGCCGTGACAATGCCGCCTTCCTCGGTCGGAACCTCGCCTTCCGCCAAAGTCCAGTTGCTGGGCGCAATCGTGCTCAGCTGCCGGGTAAGCATATCCCGGACCTGTTCCTTTCCCTCTACGGTCTTGATGTTCCATGTGAAGGCGACAAGGTCGCGCCAGTAACAGTCGTCCTGAAAGAGATTGACGGCTTCTTCGATGTTACCGGCTGCCAGAGCATCGCCGAAGGTCTTCAAAAAAGTCTCGGTCTGGTGAACCAAAGGTGTGTCGAGCATTCTTTTCCTCCCGTTTTCATATCCGGAAGGATTGCAGAGGAAGCGGTCGGTTCGCCATCTCGAGCAGGCTGAATGAATAAGTAAAGCTGAAGAATCGTCGGCCTTTGTTGCGCACGCAACAAGGCGCAACTCCGCTTTACAGGTTAAAACGCGCGCAAGAGTGGCCGTCAGCGCTTGTTCGAAAGCCCCGCCTTTCGCATCCGACGCAGGATGGTGGACCGATTGACCCCAAGCCGCCGAGCCACCAGAGACATGTTCCAGTCACAGGCATCGAGCAGCGCTTCCAGATCCTGTTCAGGTGGACTTTCTGCCGGCCCCGACAGGGCCGGTGGGGGCAGATCAGGTAAATCGATCACATTACCGTCGACCAGTGCCATTGCGATCTCCAGCGCCGTCGACAATTCGCGGATGTTGCCTGGCCAATGCCGGCCATTCAATTCGGCGCGGGCTGCCGGTGACAGGCGATAGTCCTTCGGAGACCGTCTGAGCAGGCGTTCAACGAGCCAATCAAAATCCTTGCGGTGCCGCAGCGGCGGAATGGAAATCACCGAACCCGCCAGCCTGAAATAAAGCTCCGGTCTGATGCCCTCCAGGCCGCCCCCTCCGGAGGGGTCCTGACGCATCGACGCGACAACACGCAAATCGCTGCGCGCCTCGAGCAGCGCAAGGAGAAGCGACTGACTTTTTTCGTCCAGATCCTCGATACCGCGCAAAAACACGGTCCCTGCACCCGCCTCGGCGATCGCGTCTACCTTTTCCTTTTTCAGCGCGGCACAAAACAGCGTGTGAAAAGCCCGGTTGGGCGGTCCGAGCACATGAATCGCTCTGGCGAGATACTCCTTGCCGGTTCCGGTTTCGCCAACCAGCAGGATCGGCACTTGTGTCGCAGCCAGCCGATCCACCTTTGCGGCCAGTTGCGCCAGGACTGGATCCGAGCCGCAGAAACCGCGCAACGGGCCGGACAAAGCGCCCGTGGCCTGCGGGCGCGGCCCTCTCGGGGACTGTGGAGCGATTGCGTGTCCGAAGAGACCGCGCCCATCCCGCAGGCGCAGCACACGTTCTTCCGGTGGGCGTCCACGCATGAGTTCAGGCATATCGTCAATGCTCATGTCCACATGCTGGTCGATACGCGTTCCAATGAGGTCGGCGGCATCCATTGCCCCGAAGCAATTCAGGGCCCCCCGTGTCATGCCCGTGATGTGCCCACTTTCATCCAGCGCGACGGCGGCCTCCGGGTCGACTTCCAGAAACTCTGCCGACGTGGAAAAGCGCAGAACCCATTCGCGGCGTTTCATGGCCATGAGGTTTGCCATTTCGACGCGCCGTGCCGACGATTTCACCAGGTTCATTGCCAGATTCTGGCTGGACTTGGGACTCGGCGAGCGCAGCAGGGAGACGTCCAGAACGGCTGCGAGATTCCCACTCGTGTCGAAAATCGGTGCAGAGGTACAGGACAGCGGCGTGTGCGACAGCCCGAAGTGATCGCCCTGATGAATGGTGACCGCTTCACCGGTCACGATGCAGGACCCGACGCCGCAGGTGCCCGCCAGGTCTTCCGACCAGTCGGACCCCAGATAGAGCCCCGCCTGGCGCAACTCCTCTTCAAATCTCGGGTCACCGAAAAAATCGACGCTGATGCCTTTCGCATCTGCCAGGATCAGAACGTAGTTTTGCCCCGCAACCTGCTTGAAGAGCGTTTGAAGGCCCGAGCGGGCGGTTGCGATCAACCGTTCGGATTGTTCCTGATGCTCGCGGAGCCGTTGCTCCGTCACGATATGGGGCGGTTCGGGCCGCGTCGGGTCCATGCCATAGGTCTGGACGCAGCGCCGCCAGCTTTCAGAGACAAGTTCGTCCCTGCCGGTTTCGTGTCCTTTCAGGACCCGGTCGATTTCGCTTACGTGTTCTGTGTCGCGCATGCCATCCTCCCAGGCAAAGCGCCGTAACGATAGCCCGAGTGCGCCGGGATTCACAATGCGTGGGTGGATTCGGCGGGTTTCTGCGACAAAACCAACAGTCAGTTTCCCGTTCACCGAAACGGTCAATCTCAGTTCGGGATGAGGTTTTTGTCGTGCCGCGCGATCAAGAAGCGCTTTGGATGACCTTTTCCATCCGTGTCGCCGACGAGAAATTGAACACATGCTGGAACAGCCCGGTCTCTTCTACTGAGATCGGTTCAAAACCCACGCGCTCGTAGAGCGCTTTTGCTCTTGTGTTCTTGTCAATGACATCGAGCCGGACACGCTTCAAATCGCGCTCCGCGGCCAGCTCAAAAATGCGTTCCAGAAGCGCTTTGCCGATGCCTTGTCCCCGCGCCGCTTCGCTTACGAAAATGCCGTCCATCAGCAAGCAACCGGCTTCGGTCTTCCGCTCGAGCATCTCAAGCAAAAGGCCACGCCAAAACCCGCCAAAGAGGCCATAGACGGCGCGAAGATCTGAAAGCGAGCCACCGGCAAGCGCGCCCTCATCGGTCTTGTATCCCGCGAGCCCCAACAATTTCCCGTCGGGCGCGGTCGCGGAAACCGCGTAGTCCGGATCAAGAACGGCTTCCAGAAAGAGGAGTGCCTTTTCCTCCGGCCCCAGAACCATTTCAAGTTTGTCGCGAAAGGCGAACCAGAACAACCTGGCGGCAGTCGCTCTTTGATCCTCTGGAAAGCCTGCTTGCAAGCTGAAACCGGACATGTGCTCAGCAACTAGCGAAGCACAACCGCCGTGCCCGTTGCGCTGACCATAAGCATCGAGCCGTTCTGGCCTACGGTTTCGTAATCCAGATCAACGCCGATGACGGCGTTTCCGCCCAATGCCTGGGCTTGCTGGCACATTTCTTCAATTGCGATCTTTCGGGCCTTGGCCAATTCTTCCTCATACGCCCCCGAACGACCGCCGACGATATCACGGATCCCGGCAAAGAGGTCCTTGAACAGATTGGCACCCAGAATAGCCTCGCCTGTCACCAGGCCCCGATAGTCGATATCCTTGCCCTGGACCGTGTTCGTTGTCGTCACCAGCATGCCGGGTTCCTTCAATTCGTTGCAAATCAGATGAAGTCCCCAATTTTTGCCTGATCCGACCGGCACTTTAAAGTGCGGTGCGACGATTTGGGACGTCTTTCCAACGCCGCGTGATGGGCGAGCTATTCCCGTTTCCCTGTCACCCATTCGATCACGGAGAGGAACGGTTGCGCGATGGCAACCACACTTGCTACGGAGGCGTAGCCGAGCGTGGATTTCAGCCCGTAAATATCGACAAGTCCGGACAGACCGACGCCCTGTTTCTGCAGGGATCCGCCATCGAACACCAGGGTGCCGAGTGCGAGCAGGAACAGCACGATCGGCAGCACCCGGGCGAGCACTTCAAGACCGTTTATGGTTCCGCTTCCGGTGGTCGCCCAATAAAGAAGATGCGCGCCCGTGATGACAAAACAGAAGGCGAGCGCCTTTACAAACCCGTCGCTGCCACGGATCCGGTGGAATGTGTAACCGAACAGGAATCCGGCAACCGCCCAGAGCGTGAACGCATTCAGGAACCGCGACGCAAAGGACAGGAACGGAGATGTTTCGCTGTTGGTGGCCAGAATATTGTATCCTGGATCGGTCAGAACCCACTTCAGGAACGCAAGAACGCCTTGCGGATTGTCAATTGTGCTGATCGAGGGCGCCAACGGCAGGGCGAGTTGCATGACGAAGGCGACAACAAGCCCATACAGCGCACCCAGATAGGCGTTTGCGAGCGGTGTGTCGCGCGGACCGAAATCAAGCACCCATGCTTTTGCTTCTTCCGGAGGCATGCCGAGCGCCTCGCCGGCCTCGCGTTTGCGCCAGGCCACCCGATTGTTGCGAACCCGGTAGTCGAAATCGGAGATCTTGCCTGAGGTAAGCTCCTTGCGTGCGGTTTCGGAAAGCTGCGTGCAAAGCCGCATTTCTTTCCGGTAATCGAGTAGCTTTTTCGCAATTCCGGTCGGCCGCGCTTCGATCCGTTTGTCGAATTGCGTCGGGCTCAGCAAAAGCAGATTGAACGCAAACCATCCAAGGACCATCAGCGGCACGATGCTGATCGGGTTGAGCTGCCACACGGCGACATAGCCGGAAAATGCGGCCGCACAGACCAGAAAGGCGACTTCCGGCGGGGTGAACGGATTGTCCGTCGGAGCTCTCGTGCGATTAACGGACCAAAGCACCGAATATCCTGCCAATAGCGCAATGACCGGCCCATACTTCTGGAATGTGCCCATGAGCTGGTTGATTGCGCTGTTGAGTTGATACTGATCCAGCGATCCGCGTGTGGCGAGCGGTGCAACGATGAAAACCGCTAGCAAAATGAGGGCTGGCCAGCGGAACGAATGCTTGAACCAGCTTTCGCATTTCCCTGGCAGGAGCACTTCGGCAATGCTCGCGAACCCGTCGAGGATAAGAACGGCCAGCACGAAGAGCATTATGTAAGGGGAAGAGAGATCCCCAGCCGCAACCAGCCAGCTGAACCAGGCAAAAAGCAGATTGTGGGTGTTCGAACTCCAGATTTCGACCAACGCAACGCCCTGATTGAGAAGATCGAACATGGGCGGCAGCAGGATCAGGAAAAAGATCAGCAAGGCCGTCCAGAACACGCCCTTGCTGCTGCGGCGGGTGATGCTCCTTTGCACCAGCCACACTGTAACCCAGGACAACGCAAGGACGCAGAGCGACCAGTCCAGAACGGCTGCAATGAGCTTAAGCATATAGGCAGGAGGGCTGGACAAGATCTCGTCAAACTGAGGAAATTGCATCAGCCAGTTGAAGACCTGATGGCTTACTCCGAGGTCCCGCAAACCACTCTGATCACTCAGCAGGTAGACGCCCACGGCGATCAGCACCAGGGTCAGCAACCCGGCGGCAATCTTGCGAACCACCGCCGGGCCGAGCGGGTTGCCGTCCACGCCCATAAGCGCGGGGCGCATAAGAACCACGACCATCAGAGCAACCGGCGCGGCAAGGTTTTGTCCGAGGGCACGATAAAAGGCGAGGTCTGTCAGCACGACATTCAGTCCGGAAAAATCCAACAGCCAACGTGCGGTTTCCGTCATCACCGGCTGGACTGCATAGGCGATACCGAAAATCATGAGCGCGTTCAGCCCGGCTTTGGCGCGCAGGGAGAGCGCTTGATCGATCGAGGCTGTTTCCGGCTGCGATACGACATAGCGCATCAGGGCAACCGGCAACACCGCTGCAAGCGCCCACATCAGCCACAATACACTGCCTGGCATCAGCTGAAACAGCGTGGATGCATCTGCAAAGACCGAAATTGAGGCAGCGGACGCATCGTTGCGCAGGGTATTTTCCGTCTCCCCGGTCCGGAACGGACCGAAAACGTGCAAAGACGTGAAGCCTCCGCCCAATGCGCCTGCCCAGCTCCGGCTTTGCGACGCGATTGCCGCTTCGGTCTTGCCGTAAATATCCATGTTCGCACCGAAGCCGTTCAGCTCGAGACGGTCGCCGGGCAAATGGGGAAAGCTCGCGCTGCCACGTCCACGGAGACTGAACAGGGCGTCATCAACGCTGTAGCGCGTCGACAGGACGCTGCAGCCGGACACCCGCTCGTCCTGCCCGGCACCACCCTCTTCTACGACGGCAGTCTTGTGTGAGCTCAGATAACCGACTTGATCATGCCGGCCGACCTGGGTCTGAAAAAGGCGTGCGACCCATATCTCGCCGGAGAGAAAGCGGCCCCGGGCACGCATCGACGGAGCACTGAGATAGTGTTCCGCCGGCAGGCAGGCCGAGGCTTCGACGCTGATCGTTCCCGTATCGGGGTCATGGGTTGCAACAAGCCGGCGGAAGAACGCCGGTTGCCGCGTTCCGTGGGCTGCGATCTGGAGCGAGTCTGTCTCGCGCGGGATGTCATAGAGCACAAGCCCGGCGAGGTCGTCCCGATTATAAACATACGTGTCAGCCGCCGCCGAGATTTCGTTCGGGTCGAACGCTGCAAAGGGCGGAATGGCAGCGA
Source organism: Roseibium sp. HPY-6 (assembly GCF_040530035.1). Classification (NCBI taxonomy): domain Bacteria; kingdom Pseudomonadati; phylum Pseudomonadota; class Alphaproteobacteria; order Hyphomicrobiales; family Stappiaceae; genus Roseibium; species Roseibium sp. HPY-6. The sequence continues at coordinate 642,925 of NZ_JBEWCD010000003.1, read as the reverse complement.
GTCCGAGCTCGCGCCCATCCGGTAGCGTCCAGGACCCAAGCGGATGTGTCCCTTGCTCATTCGCCGGACCCGGAACGGCCATGGTGCTGAGTTCGACGCGGCGCGGAGCAGCGCCAAAGAGTGGGTTACCGGCCCGCCGCTGGTCCTGGCGAAGATCGAATGTCGCATGGGAGCTCGGTGACCCGAACGGCAGCCAGAGGCGGCTTTCGTTCGTGGACACATGAACGACGTTGTGAAGCGGCTGCATCGGAACGTTATGGAACCGAACCAGGCGCGTATGGCTTTTGCGAACGGCAACTCTTTGATTGTTGACGAAGAGATGGACCGTTTTTCCCGGTGTGACCGCGACAATGAATGTCATTCGCTCAAAACACTGCGTTGCCCTTTCGGGCTGAAGATAGGCCGATGTTACAAACAGGGGTCCGACATCGCTGCCGACGCTTCGTGCCACACGGCCACGGCACCGGTCCTCCGTGGCAACGATAATCGGCGCTTCCGCGCGCAGGCCGATCAGGGTTTGCGCGCGCCGGAAAATTGCAGTGTGAACTTCAAACAGAACCAGAAGAAGGACCGACGCCATAACAGGCATGAGCAATGGGGCAATATTCCGGCGCAATGCATTCAACATGTTTCGGCCTTTCGGCGATCATGTTTAAAAACTGAATTAGCTAACGTTCAGTAAGGTTGCAGTAGAACGACAAGAAAATCAACGTTGAGAACTTGTTTGTCTCAAGTGCTATTTTTGATTGTATATTGGGTTGTACCTGTTTCACTAGGCTGCTTTGCGGGAAATATCCTGCCCCCGGTAACTCAGTGCTTCGGCCAGATGAATACGACCGACCCGTTCTTCCGCGTCAAGATCCGCCAGTGTGCGTGCCAGCTTCAGGACACGGTGATAGCCGCGCGCACTCAAATGCAGCTTCTCGGCCGCATCACGCAAAAAGGCCAGTCCCAGCTCATCCGGCTGCGCCATCGTTTCCACAATCGATGCCGGAGCCTGCGCATTCGTCCGGCAGGCGACACCGAGATCAAAGAACCGCTTCTCCTGAATATGTCGCGCATCGGCAACCCGCGCGGCGACCGTCTCCGATGGTTCGGACTCGGCAGGGCCGATCAAATCGGCCGCGGTGACGGCCTGTACATCAATCCGAAGGTCAATGCGGTCCAGAAACGGGCCGGAAACACGGGCCTGATATTCGCTTACGCAGCGCTCTCCACGGCGGCAAACGTGACCGGGCTCACCGGCATGACCGCAACGGCAAGGATTCATCGCGGCAATCAGCTGGATGCGCGCGGGATAGGTGACGCGGTGATTTGCGCGCGCAATTACTGCCTCACCCGTTTCCAGCGGCTGCCGCAGGCTGTCGAGAACCTGCGGATTAAACTCCGGCAACTCGTCGAGAAACAGAACGCCGTTATGCGCAAGCGAGACCTCACCCGGCCTGGCACGAAGCCCGCCACCCACAAGAGCAGCCATGGAGGCCGAATGATGCGGTGCCCGGAACGGGCGGCTGTCTGTCAGCTTGCCCTCCGCAAGCTCCCCGGCAAGCGACGCAATCATGGAGACTTCAAGCAGTTCGCGTGGCGTGAGCGGCGGCAATATGGACGGCAATCGGCTGGCCAGCATCGATTTTCCAGAGCCGGGTGGCCCGGTCATCAACAGATTGTGGCCACCTGCCGCCGCGATTTCGAGCGCACGCCGCGCGGTCTCCTGACCTTTCACCTCGGAAAGGTTGGGCATCGGCGCGCCTTTTCCCTGCAGCTTGGCGACCGGGCGTGACAGCACCTGCGTTCCCTTGAAATGGTTGGCGAGCTGGATGAGCGAGCGAGGCGCCAGGATATCCATGTCGCGATCCGCCCAGGCCGCTTCACTGCCGCTTGCCTCAGGGCAGATCAGCCCCTTCCCGAGGGCGTTCGCACCCATTGCCGCCGGAAGCACGCCGGCTACCGGCGCGAGCGTTCCGTCCAGACCGAGCTCCCCCAGCACAACATAGCCATCCAGAAACTCACCGGGAATGGCACCGATCGCAGCCATGACGCCGAGCGCGATCGGCAAATCGTAGTGCGATCCTTCCTTGGGCAAGTCTGCCGGCGCGAGATTAACGGTGACACGTTTGGCCGGAAGGGCGAGGCCAGACGCGGACAATGCTGCCCGGACACGCTCGCGGCTTTCCGCGACCGCCTTGTCAGGAAGGCCCACGATCGTGAAAGCGACCATGCCCGGTCCGACGTGGACCTGCACATCAACCGGAACGGCTTCAATTCCCTGAAAGGCGACAGTCGTAACCCGGCTGACCATATCCCAATCCTCTACCCTGAGCTGTATTTCGACCGAAACATAGGCAGACGGGAGAATCAAGAACAAAAATGGAACAACCGGCTTCTCGGCGGTTGAGTGTCTTCATTTACGGCCAAGTCTCAAGGGCCATGCTGCTCAATATCCCGTTCGAACAACCCTGATACCGAAAACGACGTATCCGCCAGAACGAAGCGTGCGATTGCACCGGTTCCAGTGTGACACAGCGCACAAGTGTGCGCGAAAATCCACTTCTCAAACTGTGCGGGTGACATCCGTCACAGAAAACGCCGCAGCGTGTAGCCATGTCTATTGCACGACATTGACGACAACAGGAGTAATTGAAATGCCACACTTTAAGAAATGGAATGACGGAGCCTACTACGCGAACGCTGCGGAAGAGACCATCCAACAGACTGGCCGTTTCGGCGAACTCGACGCGATCATGGACAACCTGAACGACGATCTCCGTGACGTTCTGGATGAATATGTCGGTGAAGACAATGACGACCCGTCCTGGGACCTCAGCGACGATGATACGTTCGACTTGGAAGATATCGACGCAGCTTTCGACGTCGACATCGACGCCATTGCCGGCCTGGAAATGGGCGAGTTTCAGGACGATTTCGCTTTTTGATCAGCCGCACATGAAAACGATGGGCACACCGTTGAGTTGGCAACGGTTGTTTGCCCGTGCGGTGCAGATTTTCAAGAAGCGTAGATGCGCACCGTTCTGCCGGTTCCCGAATAACCGGTCGCACCTGCAAGAACCTGATCCAGATAGAGCGGCATCTGAAAGTTTTCGCTTGTGGTCAGGCCGTTTGCCTCCAACCACTCCGACACAAGCTCGATCATCTTGTCCGGGTCTTTTTCGAACATGGCCCGGCAGAGTTCAGTGTCGAGCTGCAGTTCATCATTTGTCATTTTATTGGTAACGATCATAAGCACATCACATCGCAGAATACAATCATAGCGTGCTATTATGATGCCTGCTATCTCAGCGAAAGGCCAGCACATTGCGGTTATGTGCACCAGCGCCACCATAATTCGGTGTTATGGCTGCGCAGCTGGAAAACCACGCTTCTTAGGACCGAGCAAGACGAGCCCGCAGCACAAGAGACCCGAGACCACGAACAGCATCGGATGGCCCATCACGGGGATCGTGAATCCGCCCAGCACGGGACCGACCCCCTGACCGAGCGAGATCAGAAAGAAGGTGAGACCGAACCCGATTGACGGCGCTTCTCTGAAAATGCGCATGCTCCACATGCCAAACAGCGCGGTCATCACAATGAATCCGGACCCGAAAAACGCCGAGGAAATGTAAATCCCGTGCGGAATTTCGATGAGGTAGGGCAGTGTCGCCACAGCGGCACCGACAACAAGTGCCAGGACCCAGTAAGTCCGCCGTAAGCCCCATCTGTTTACGAGACCGCCGGCAAAGCAGCCCGTGACACCGGCAACGCCAAGCACAATCCAGAACAGAATGGCATCGTTCGACTGACCGGTGAGCATCCACAGCAGTTCGACTGCGTAAGTCCAATAAACCGCTGAGAAAATTCCGAACAAAAATGCGGCAACAAACAGAGGTCTCGCCGCCCGCTGCAGAAGAAATCTCGGTGAAATCGCGGCCTTGGCATTTTCGGGACGCGGGCTGTGTCTCGGCAGTGTCCAGTAGTTCCAGAAAGTAATGGTCAGAGCTAGGCTTGCAAACAAAAGCCAGGCGAGGCGCCAGTCCTCGCCCGCAAAAAGCGCCAGCGGACCGGCGAAGGCAACACCAAAACCGGTGCCGGAGTTGATCCATGCGTAAATTGTGTTCTGGCGACTGGGTTCGGTGTGTCTGACAATTACGTCAGAGAATGGCGGATAGGCGAGGCCGGGGCTGGTTCCGGCCAGAAAGACACCGAAAGCCAGGGTCCAGGCATCCGGCGCAATCGCAATCGTCGCCATACCAGATGCGGCGGCAAGACCACCCAGCAGGATAGGAAGGCGTGGTCCGAACCAAGTCGACAATCCGGATCCGAGAAACGTCGCCATCAGGTAGCCTGCATAGGACAAGCCCGCGATCAGGCCGATCGTTTCGGTGGACAGGCCGAATTCCTGCCGGAACTCCGGGAGGAACAGACCAAAACAGTATCTGGCCAGTCCATATGTCGCGGCGACGATTGCCAGTCCCGCCGCCGTCAGGCCACGGGCTCGCATCACATTTTCATACCCGGCGGGAGAGCTGGAAGTGAAGTGTCTCGTCATCGGTAAAGGTCTCGCCGGTAATCTCGAAATATCCGCCATGCTCTCTGTAATGACGATATTGTGAATGCGTGAGTTTCAGGCAGAAGTTGGAAACGTGCAAGTTTCTTCCATTGATTGTGCTTGAAAACTCCTCTCCCAGGACGGCGACATGCGTCGTTTCGTTCTCGCGGAACGGCACCGGCAGCAGAAAAAAGCGATTGAGCGTCGGAACGGTACTGTCGACTGATTGCTCAAAGGCGATCCTGGAAAATCGGCGCATGGCAGGATGGGCATAAAAATATGGAATACGTCCCAAGTGCCTCGGCGTATACAGCTGACTTTCGGACAGGAGCAGATCTCCGGGCCTTGCGATATCGCGCAGCCATTCATTGACGACGAACGGGTCGTCGTTTCCTTCCTGGAAGCCCAGCATCGTGATGACGGCCGCTGGCGCTCCATCCTCAAGCACGTTGCTCAGCCGGAATTCCTCGAAGGAACACGTCACGAAGTGAAGCGGAAGATCCGGGAAACCGGCTTGCAGCGACTGGCGCATATGAGCGACCGACATCGGGTTGATGTCGACAGCGACATAGCGGTCGATCACAACGCCCAGACTGCGCAGTGTTTTCAAGATGAAACGGGTCTTGGTCGGTTCCGGCCCAAGTTCGACGTAAATGAGGGGTTTTCCGCCGAATTCCGATGCGATCTGGGCGCAACTGCGGCACAGCGCATCCTTGAAGGACGTGCCGTCTTCGCTTAAGCGTCCGAGCGTATCCGATTCGACCCCGGCCTCGTTCAGCTGGCGCATCAGCTGGAACACCTCGTCCAGATGTCCCGTTGTCTGCGTCTCTTTCCCGGTATTCGTATATTTGACGCGATTATCCTGCGTAACGATCCGATCAAGGCTGAACTCGGTATGGGAGGCAATGGCCCAATGCACCCTGGATTGCAGCGACGAGGCGGGCGATGTCGCCACATCGAGATCAGGCTTGTCGACTTTGAACGCGAGAGTCATGACGGATACCCGTTTTGATGAGAGGAGTTCCCGAATTACGGGATTTTTACCCATACATAAAATTTATAATTGAAGAACTTCATAATAGAACGTTATGCTCCGGCCCAAGAGGAGATGCCGGCCGGGACGCAGCCCGGACCAGGACACAGGCGGGATGACGCACTATGACCATCGGCCGTTTCAATATCGAGTTACTCGAAGCCTTCGTTGCCGTTGCTGAAGCCGGTAATGTTACGCATGCAGGCGGCAAGCTTAACCGCACGCAACCCTGCGTCAGCACGCAGCTTCGCCGCCTTGAAGAGCGGGTTGGCAAACCGCTGATAGAACGCACCGCGCGCACCATGAACCTGACGCCTGCCGGACGCATCCTCTATCAGCATGCGACGGAAATCCTGAAATCGCATGAAGAAGCCCGGTTGCGGCTGTCCGCACCGGAATTGACCGGCACGGTTCATGTCGGTCTGCCCGAGTGGTTCGCAACAGGCCAGCTGCAATCCATCTTCTGCAACTTCGTGCGCATTCACCCGAACGTCAAACTTGAAATGACGGTCGCGGACAGCGCCACATTGCATGACATGCTGTCGGCCAACGAGATCAATCTCGCGATCGCCCTCGTCACCCCGGCGAAGCCCGAACCGGCAGGCGTTGTCGAGGAACAATTGCATTGGGCAGTCAGCGATGCCTGCACGCTGAGCGATCCCCTGCCACTGATCCTGTTTCCCGAACCCTGCCCCTTCCGCGAACTGGCGTTCCGCGCGCTCGCAAGTGCTGGTCGCCAGTGGTACGAGCGGATCACGACGACAAGCGTCGCTGCGGCCCAGGTGGCCGTTACGTCTGGCGCAGGTATCTGCTGCCTGCCGTCCGGCGCCATACTGGAAGGCTTCAAGCTCCTGAAGGACCAGGACGGGTTTCCAACGCTTCCGGCAACGCAACTCGCCATTTACACGCCTTCCAAAGCGCAGTCGCCGATCGTCGATTATCTGGAAGAGCATTTGAGCGAGCTTTTGCGCAACGCCATTGCGCCGCGCTCGGCACTGGCGGGCAAAAACCAGCCGGATTTGCGGGTCGTCTGAGGCCGAAAGCAGCGCAGTTCAGTGCAGCGCGTCCCTTGCCGGCACAACAATGAAAGAATTGTTGACTGGCAAAATTACCTAGAAGCATGCAGCATTCCCCCGGTTAACTGTCGGAAGGATCTGTCATGTGTGATTTGTGCGTCATCAATTCCGTGAAAAACCGCATGTTGTCGCGGCGGGACTTTTTCAGGGCATCCGCTGTGAGCGCCGGCGTTGCGGCGGCGGCCGTGGCCACGACCGGTGCAATGCCCGCCATGGCGCAAGCGCCAGCGCAGGTCACGGACATGACTCATGAGCTTTACGAGACCTTTCCGACCTATGGCGGTGAACAGCAATTCTTCAAGGAAAAGATCTTCGATTTCGCCAAGGACGGATTCAATCTCTACAACCTGACCATCAACGAGCACACCGGCACGCACATGGACGCGCCGCTGCACTTTTCCGAAGACGGGCAGTCCGTCGCGGAAATCCCGGTCGAAAACCTCGTCGCGCCGCTTTGCATCGTGGACATCAAGTCAAAAGCGACCGAGAACGACGACGCTCAGGTCACGCCGGACGACCTCAAGGCTTGGATTTCCGCCAATGGCGAGATTCCAGACGGCGCTTGCGTGGCCATGAATTCCGGCTGGGACATTCAGGTTCCAACCGACAAGTTCCGCAATGCCGATGAAAACGGGGTGATGCATTTCCCGGGCTTCCATCTGGAAGCCGCGCAAATGCTGATGGAAGAGGCCAATGTTGTCGGTCTTGCCGTCGACACGCTGTCCCTCGATTTCGGCCCGTCGCCTGATTTCGCGGTCCATTACGCATGGTTGCCGAGCAACCGCTGGGGCATCGAATGCATCGCCAATCTCGATGCGCTTCCGGCAAAGGGGGCAACTCTGATCGTCGGGGCACCGAAATTCCAGGGCGGCACCGGCGGGCCGTCCCGGGTGATGGCAATGGTTTGACCTTTGACCCTGCGCTGTCCCGGGCCTGACCCGGAACCTGGACGCGTTGGAGTTTAAGGCTTGGGTGATCTCCGATCGCGCCGCTCCGAGAGTTCGCAACAGTCTTTTTCTTGTCATTCCTGCGCAGCCAGGAATCCAGTAAACGCATGTCCTTTAGCCTAGTGCACACAGAGGTACTGGATCCCGGTCTTGACGCTACGCGCCAAACCGGGATGACACCTTTCCAAGCCCTTAGCTTGCAAGGATGGCCTTGGCCCCGGATCAGGTCCGGGGCGGCGCGTGCATGTGAGAGCTGGCGCTTTCTCTAGTGCGCCTCGTCCCAGTTGTCAGCGGCCCGGGCATCCACTTTCAGCGGAACGGACAGTTTCAGCACAGGATCGCAGGCGTTTTCCATCACGTCACGGATCACCGGCAGAGTGTCATCCACCTGGGCATCGGGCACTTCGAAGATCAGTTCGTCGTGCACCTGAAGCAGCATCTGAGCATCGAGTTTTGCGTCTGCCAGCCTGTCTTCCATGCGCACCATGGCGCGGCGCAGGATATCGGCCGCCGATCCCTGGATCGGCGCATTGATGGCCGCACGCTCATAGAAGGAGCGCATGTTCGGGTTCTTGGTGTTCACGTCCGGATAATGCGCCTTTCGGCCGAAGATCGTGTTGACGTAGCCGTCCGCATGGACCTGCTTCTTTGTCGCTTCCATATAGTCACGAATGCCCGGGAAGCGCTCGAAATAAGTCTTGATGTAATCGCCGGCTTCGCCGCGCGAAATCCCGAGCTGATTGGCAAGGCCGAAGGCTGAAATGCCGTAGATGATGCCGAAATTGATGGCCTTGGCCTGGCGGCGGACCATCGGATCCATGCCTTCTATCGGCGTTCCGAACATTTCGCTTGCCGTCATGGCATGAATGTCGAGCCCGTCTTCGAATGCCTTTTTCAGCTGCGGGATATCGGCCATGTGCGCAAGCACCCGCAATTCGATCTGGCTGTAGTCGGCGGAAACAAGCTTGTGGCCCTTGGTAGACACGAATGCCTGGCGGATCTTGCGGCCTTCCTCGGTCCTGACCGGAATGTTCTGAAGGTTCGGTTCGGAAGACGACAAGCGCCCTGTCGTTGTCGCCGCGAGCGCATAAGACGTGTGAACACGGCCCGTTTCCGGATTGACGTAACCGGGCAGCGCGTCCGAGTAGGTGGATTTCAGCTTGGAGAGCTGGCGCCAGGCAACGATCTTCGACGGCAATTCATGACCTTCCGCTGCCAGATCCTCCAAAACCTGAGCTGACGTCGACCAGGCGCCTGTCTTGGTTTTCTTGCCGCCGGGCAATCCCATCTTGCCGAAGAGGATGTCGCCAAGCTGCTTGGGCGAGCCGATATTGAAGTTTTCGCCGGCCAGCTCGTAAATTTCCGATTCCAGCCCCGCCATGCCTTGCGCGAAGTCGCCCGAGAGCCGCGATAGCATCTGCCGGTCGACCGAAATGCCGCGTTTTTCCATGCGCGCCAATACAGGCACCATCGGCCGTTCCAGCGTCTCATAAACGGTCGCCATCCGGTCGCTGGCAAGCCGTGGCTTCAGAATCAGCCAAAGGCGCAATGTGACGTCCGCATCCTCGGCCGCATATGCGGTTGCCTTGTCGATCGGAACCTTGTCGAAGGTGATCATCGACTTGCCGGATCCGCAGACTTCCTTGAACGGAATCGGCTTGTGACCGAGCCAGCGTTCGGACAGCTCGTCCATGCCGTTGCCACCCTTGCCCGCATCAACGGTATAGGAAAGCTGCATGGTGTCGTCGTAGGGGCCGATGTCGATGCCGTAGCGTGTCATCACCAGCCAGTCGTATTTGAGGTTTTGTGCGATCTTCAGGACGGCCCTGTCCTCCAGCATCGACTTCAGGACCTCCAGAGCCTCTTTCAGCGGGATCTGGTCCGGCAGCAAACCGCCGCCGCCAAGAAGATCACCTTCGCCATCCACATGCGCGAGCGGTACATAGCAGGCCTTGCCCGGCTCGCACGAAAGTGACAGGCCGACGAGATCGGCCTGCATGGCATCAAGCGATGTGGTTTCGGTGTCGAAGGCGACATAACCCTTCTCGAAGGCCGCATCGCACCATTCCTTCAGGCGTTCGACGGTCGTCACCGTCTCATAGGCGTCTGAATCAATCGGGATTGCCTTGACGCTTTCGACGCGCGCATCGGCAACGGTCTGCGGCACCATCATGCCCTCAGCGCCAGCGATGTCCCCCGCCGCAGATGTCGAACCGGTCGACGCTTCTGCACGCTCAACCATGCGGCCCTTCTGATCGGGAACGTCCCAACCCGGCACCTGGAACTCGGTAGGTTCGACAGCAGTGAGTTCTGCCCCGGTCTCTTCCGCAACACGCTTGGTCAGCGTGCTGAAACCCATCGCCTTCAGGAACCCGACCGCCTTAGGACCGTCAACCTCGGTCACTGTCAGATGCGCGACCGGGACTTCAACCGGCACGTCCTGCTTGAGCGTAACCAGCTCTTTCGACACGCGTGCCTGATCGGCAAATTCAATGAGGTTTTCGCGGCGCTTCTTCTGCTTGATGGTTTCGGCCTGAGCAAGGAGCGCTTCAAGGTCTCCAAACTCATTGATCAGAAGCGCTGCGGTTTTCAATCCGATCCCCGGAACGCCCGGGACATTGTCGACGCTGTCCCCGGCGAGCGACTGCACCTCGATCACCTTGTCCGGGCCGACACCGAATTTTTCAAAGACTTCCGGCTCGCCGAAAACCTTGTTTTTCATCGTATCGATCATGCCGACCCTGGGCCCGATCAGCTGCATCAGGTCCTTGTCGCCGGAGACGATCGTAACCTGGGCACCCATGTCGGCAGCCTGGCGGGCATAGGTGGCAATCAGGTCGTCGGCCTCAAAGCCTTCCTGCTCGATACACGGCACGGAAAACGCACGCGTCGCCTCGCGGATCAGACCGAATTGCGGAACAAGGTCTTCCGGCGGTTCGGGCCGGTTCGCCTTGTAATCGGAGTAGATGCTGTTCCGGAATGTCTTCGACGAGTGATCAAAGATCACCGCGAAATGCGTCGGTTCGTCACCCTCTTCCGGCGTAAGTCCTTCCTGCAGCAGCTTCCAGAGCATGTTGCAGAAACCGGAAACGGCGCCCACGGGGAGACCGTCAGGTTTGCGCGTCAGCGGTGGCAATGCGTGATAAGCGCGGAAAATGAAGGTGGAACCGTCGACCAGAATGAGGTGGTCGTCAGCGGTGAGGGCGGAGGAGGAATCTTGCGTCGACATGGCGCGGATCATGCCCCGAGTAGGTCAGTGAGGGAAGATTTAAATTATACCCGTTGCAGGACAACAACCCGGATCGGGCTTTGACTGCTATTCACGAAAACGGAAGACGGCTTCGACTTCCACGCTGGCATTGGACGGCAGGCTGCTGCTGCCGACCGCAAAGCGAACGTGATTTGCCTTTTTCCGTCCCAAGACCTCGGTCATCAGATCCGAAGCACCGTTGACCACCTTGGGATGTTGGGCAAAGTCAGGTGTCGCATTCACAAATGCGCCAAGCTTGATAAGCCTTTCTATGCGCTCGAGATCCCCAAGCGCCGCCTTTGCACGTGCAAGCAGGTTGATAGCGCAATAGCGTGCCGCTTCGTACCCATGCTCGAGGGTTTGCTCACTTCCAACTTTCCCGGTGATTGGCTTACCTTGCAAGTCTGCCGAGATCTGACCCGAAATATACAGCAAAGACCCATCGACAAGATAAGGTGCAAAGTTTCCAAGGGCAGGAGGGGCTGGTGGCAGCTCGATTCCCAAGCGTGCTAGGCTGGCTTCAATTTCGCTCATTTTTCTGAATGTCCGACAAGAGGCAGGGACCGGAGGACCGAACTCCCCCGATGTCACGCACCCTACCCCTCGGCGCGTTTCCAGAAAAGCCCCCAGACGCCTTCAGACGCCTTCAGACACCTCCTGGCCGACTTGTCACTCAGCCGCCTGCGGTTGGTTTTTCCTGCCAAACGTGCCGCCGAGATAAGCCCATTCCGGCCGCTTGAACAGGAACCAGCCCAGATTGGTCATGCGGATCATCCAGAAGAGGATCATCGGGCTGACACAGGCAACGATGGTCACGATCAGGGAAGCCGTGCCTGTATCGAAAATACCGAGCTTCAAGAGGACGACGCGCGTGACACCCATCGGGAAGAAAAACGCGAGATAGATGACGATGGAATTCTCGCCGAAATGGCGCAGGAAATTCATCTGGCCGGCTTTGACGATCAGCGCGCTGGTCAGGATGATCGCCGCTGCACCGGCCGCCCCGAGCGCCAGGGCGATCCCCGGCAGGTGCGCCCAGCCGAGATAGACAAGGCCGCCGTTCACGATCCCCCAGCCGATGAGGTAGGCGAGACTGACATTGATACGCTCGCGTGCCCAGTCGGCGAGCTTGAAAATCTGCGGGGCAAAAATGTAGCCGGCGTAGAAATAGACGAACCGCGACGCGAACTCGTCGACAAGCAGCCATCCGGTATGGATCGGAGCGATCTGAAGAAGTGCACCGGCGGCCAGCATCAGCTGCCAGGGGACGCGACAATCATGTGCCAGTTTGCAGACGAGGAAGAAGACCGGCAGCATGTAGATGAACCACAATGTGCCAAAAGGCTGAACGAAGCTGAGGAAATAGAATTCCAGCGTGCCCGCAGCCCCGAGATCCCCCATGAAAACAGGTGCCTTCACTGCAAACTGGATCGTCATCCACAAAACGTAAAAATAGGCGAAATGAACGACCTTCCGGTCGAGATAGAGCTTCCAGTCGCGTGTGATGACGTTGGCGAGGAACAGGCCGGAGATCAGGAAGAAATCCGGCATCCGGAACGGTGCGGCGAACGCGACGATGGTATGCATCCAGCCCGTTCCGCCGGCGGCGGCCTCGACACCCAGCACCGAGTGCATCATCACAACGAAAATGATGCAGATGCCCTTGGCCGTATCGACCCAGTCAACGCGCCCAGCCTTCATGGTTCGCACCTTCCGCTCCAGGCGGCTTTCGCCGCAGAATAAGCGTCAGGCCTAACCTCAACTGGTAAATATTACGCATACAGCCCCTGTCACGTTTTAGTGACCCGGCAAATTCCAGATCGGCGCTTCTGCCGTCATGAAGGATAGAAATGGAAAGTTCCGAGATGGTCTGTCGTCCAAGAGCTTGTCGCCGTATCCGGATCGCAAAGGTGCAGCTGAAAGAGCTTGATCAGGGCTTTGCGTCGTTGGGGCCATCCTGCCACGGACTGATCCTCGGCTGACCACTGCCGCCTGTTCCCTCAGACGGATGCTCTTCCTTTTCCGACCAGTCGCCCTGATCAAGGTCGACAACACCCTCATCAGACCGGTTGCGGGCCGCCCCGCCCTGCACGATCACAACGTTCGAGCGGGCGATGATAAAGTTCGCGAGCGCTGCGCGGACCGGCGGAACAAAGAGCAGCAGGCCGACGGCGTCGGTCACAAATCCCGGTATGAGCAGAAAAATGCTTGCCAGAACAATCATTGCGCCTTGCATCACCTCGTTGCCCGGCGCACGCCCCGCGTCCAGCTCGCTCTGCATGCGCATGAGCAAGGACAGGCCCTGCTGGCGAAGCATGATCGTGCCGGCCATCGCCGTGATCACAGTCAGGAGAATCGTCGGCAGAACACCGATCAGCCCGCCGACCCAGATGAAAACCGCGATTTCAATCAGGGGCAGCAAAATGATGGCAGCAATGATATAAAGTCCCACGGGACCTCCATCGTCTGATAAGCTGTTTCGTCATAACTAGCGTATTGACCTATAACCTAGACATTCGCTCACAAAAATGCGAGCAGGCGCATGCAGGAAAGATAATCATTGCAAAAATTTCACTCTTGCCCTCGGGTCTGGATGCTGGTTCAAGAACCCCCTAAATAAGTAGGTGAAAGATATCGAGTGCGGACAGTACGCAGCTGAACATGCAAAAGGCGGCTTCAATTGCCTCCAAAGGGTAGCCGGAACGTAAGATGAATGAAATTTTCGACCCACTAAACCTCGTCCTGATGGGGCTCGCAGTGTTTATTCTGTTCAGACTGAGATCCGTCCTCGGCAAACGAACCGGCAATGAGCGACCGCCGTTCGATCCCTATTCCAAGCCTGAACAGCCAAATGAGCAGTCCAATGGACAGGACAATGTGATCCCGCTTCCAAACCAGACAGACCAGCCGACGGATTCCGTTGCGGAGCAGCCCCATGGCGGCGACGTGGTGATCGACAAAGTTGCGCCGGAAGGGTCCGCGCTCAACAGCGCACTGAAGCAGATCCTCTCTGTCGACCGCAGTTTCGAACCCGAGGAATTCCTCGGCGGCGCCAGGGCCGCCTACGAAATGATCGTGATGGCATTTGCTGACGGCGACAAGAAAGCGCTTAGCAACCTTCTGTCTCCGGAAGTCTACGAAGGCTTCGTGTCTGCCATTGAAGACCGTGAGAAGAGGGGCGAAACGATTGAGTCGACGTTTGTCGGCATCGACAAGTCGGAAATCGTCGAAGCGGCGTTGAAAGGCTCGATCGCCCAGGTCACCGTCAAAATCCACAGCCAGCTTATTTCTGCCACGCGTGACAAGGCCGGCGAGGTTGTCGATGGCGACCCCGCGAAGGTTTCGGAAGTGGTCGATATCTGGACCTTCGCGCGCGACACCAACACGCGTGACCCGAACTGGAAACTGGTTGCAACCGAATCCGCCGAGTGACAATGCATCGGACGGATCGGAGAACGGCATGCCCGTTCCTTCGTCAGTTTACCACCCGATTGAGTGGCGCGGTTCTGGCCGCGCCGCTTTTCTTTGCAGGAGCCGCAATGGCCATGCCGCAAAGCCCGGTCGTCCCGGAGCACTTCCAAAAAACCGATTATGCTGAACTCTCCGGCTGGCCCGAAGACGATCAGCTCGGCGCCCTGAATGCATTCCTTCGGTTTTGCGGTCTTTCCAGCTCAGACGTTCTGTCCGGCGCGCTCGGCTACGGACCATCCGGTGTAGCGAAGCTCTGTAAAACCGCGCAGGAAGCACCCATCCGGACAGCCGAAGACGCGAGGCGTTTCCTGGAAAGCAGGTTCACACCCTACCGTGTCAGGTCTTCCGGCTTCGTCACCGGTTACTTCGAACCGGAAGTTTCGGCGTCGCGCATACGTACGGAACATTTCGCGACACCTTTGCACGGGAAGCCGGCCGGACTTGAAGCCGTCAACGCTGAAACAAGGCCCAAAGACTGGCCGGCTGATCTCACTCACGGCAGGCGACAGGGCGATAGACTTACAGAAATGCCGGATCGGGCCGCGATCATGGACGGGGCGCTCGACCACGAACAGCTGGAGCTTGTCTGGCTCGCGGATCCGATCGATGCCTATTTCATTCATGTACAGGGTTCGGCGCGGTTACGGTTGACCGACGGCTCCGTGATGCGCGTCGGATATGCCGGCAAGTCCGGGCATCCCTACACAGGTATCGGACGGCTTCTGGTCAAACGGGGCGAGGGCGCACCCGAAGACTTCACAATGTCGGGCCTTCGGACTTGGCTATCGGCAAATCCTCATCAGCGGAACAGTCTCTTTAGGGAAAACCGATCCTATATCTTTTTCCGCGAAGTCCACGAAACCACCCCCGATCAGGGGCCCATCGGTGCAGCGGGACTGCCGCTGGTTCCGGGCCGGAGCCTTGCTGTCGATGCCGGCCAGTTGCCTTACGGCGCACTCGTTTTTGTAAATGCGGATTTCGAAACACCTGAAACCGGAGCAAATGCATACGCCAGGCTCATGGTCGCAGACGACACGGGCTCCGCTATCAAGGGTCCTGCGCGCGGGGATATCTTTGTCGGATCCGGAGCACATGCCGGTGAAATCGCAGGCGACATCCGCCACAGGGCGGACTTCACCATTCTGGTTCCCAACGAGCCTGACCCGGGGCGACAGACGGTGACAGACTGATTGATGACGAAGAGGGGCAAAAAGGGCAACCTGTCACCTGAAGACAGGGAATTGTGGGGCAAGGTCGCGAAAACACTGACGCCGCTGCATCCGGACAGGCTTGCGAGCCTTGAAGCGGATCAGCCCGCGCCGGCAGAACCCAAAACGGCAAAACCGGCAAAGCCGCCACATACGGCAACAGCCATCAAGGCGCCGGTCGCGGTGAAGAAAACACCTTCCCTGCCACCGCTTCACCAGCTTGAAACGAAATACCGCCGAAAGATCGTCAAAGGCGTGAGGGCGATTGACGCCCGCATCGATCTGCACGGACTGACACAGCATCAGGCCCATGACCGGCTGCGTGGTTTTCTCTATCAGGCACAGGCGCGCAGTCACAAAGTCGTGCTTGTGATTACGGGAAAAGGCAGCGCCATGGAACGCGCCTATATGGACGAACGCGGTATTTTGCGCAGAATGGTTCCCCAGTGGCTGACGATGCCGGACCTGCGTCCGGTCGTCCTGGGGTATGAGGAGGCACATGCCAGCCACGGTGGGGTAGGGGCGCTCTACGTCCGGATACGAAAAAGAAGGTAGAACCGTGACACCGCTTGGGGCAAAAATTCGGGAATTAAGGGCAAAAAGGGGGGTTTCGCTGAAGGAAATGGCAGCCGCTCTTTCGGTTTCGAGCGCTTATCTGTCAGCGCTGGAACATGGCAAGAGGGGGAAGCCAACCTGGTTCCTCGTCCAGCGGATCATCACCTATTTCAATGTGATCTGGGACGAAGCGGAAGAAATCCAACGGCTGGCGGAGCTGTCGGATCCCCGGATCACGATCGATACAGCCGGCATGCACCCAAAGGCAACGGAACTCGCCAACCAGCTGTCGCTGAAGATCAACGTGCTGTCCGAGGACTCCCTTCACGCACTGTTACACCAACTTCGGGTGGCAGCAGCCAAGGACGATGTGTGACGGTCAGGGACCGGACGGATGCAGATTCGCCTTCTCAGCAGCCAAAAGCATCCTGCGCCAGCCGGGTTCCAATGCTCGACAAATCCCGGGACACTAGAATGTAGGTCACGCGGTTGCGAATTTTCTCGCGCGGCACCACATCGAACGCCCAGTCATTGCCACGCATATTGCGGCCGAATTCCGAGTTGATGATCAGATAGTGGTCTTCAGGAACGATGATCGACGCCGTGTCGCCGAATTTCTCTTTGGCCGCGTCGAGCCAGTTTTCATCTGCCGAAATTGTGCTCCCGCTGATCGCGTATCCGCGTGGCGTCAGCGAAAAACTCTCGCCGGCCGCAGCATTCACCCTGCGAATGTGGTTCCGGCGCTGGCCCGTTCCGCGGAACGTCACCATGTCACCGACACAGACCGTGCCACCGGATTGCCGGGCATAAATGGTCTTGGTTTCCAGACCCTCGATCGTCCTGTCAAAACTCGTATAAAGCGGATTGAGCAAGCCCTTTAGGGCAGCAAAGCCGGCAAGGAGAAGAAGCCAAGGTGCGACACCGGTCCGGGTCCGCCGGTCAATCTGTGGCCATGTGGACGGGAAAAGATTCATGTCAGTATCTCTTTAGCCTTACTTCTCTTTTGCGCTCATAGATAAACTTGAAGTATTTTGGATGCTGAACGAGGAAATATGACAGCAAAAACCCATAGAAAACATAAGATCCGTGAAAAACATCTGAATTCAATGCGATGCTGGTTACTCTTTCAAAAAAGTCAGAGGCTCTAAACGCGTAAATACCTGCCAAAAAGCCAAAGACGAGCCCAATGACAACTCCGAAATAGCAAATGCAAAGGTTGATAAGCATAAGTCCCGCGTTCAAAAGATAGAACTGGGGTAGATAGTAGGCATAGCTTACTGCGATCAGTGCGCGCATATGCCTGTCGCCGGGAGACAGTCGCAGTGCGATCCTTGCGTATTTCCGCGCGGCTGCGAGCTTTCCAAGTTGCAGACAGTTCTGGGCGAGAGTTTTGTTCAGAGCAAGATCATCCGGAAAATCCGCGTGCGCATCTGTCATATACTCTTGTGCGCGAAAGACATTGCAGGTCTTGTGATAGTAGATTCCTATATTTTTCTTTTCAGTGGGACCGAGGTCATCGCCATCGAACTTCCCCAGGTACTTGTTTAGTTGCTGCGTCTTTCCGTGCACCGCATCGAGAGAAAACTGCATGTTGCGGATACGAATGTATTGTTCCGGAAAATCGGTCTTGAATTTCTCAAAAACCCGGCGGGCTTCCCGCTTTCGCCGCAGATGTGTGAGCGCATCAAACTCCAGTTCCCGCAAAACCACGTTTTCGGGGTGCTCCTTCAGAACGTTGCGACAAATGCGGAGCGCCTCCTTGTGGTTTTCCGCCTCCGTCTCGATCTTGATCCGCAAGATCCAGCAGCTGATATCATCCGGCTTCTTTTGCAGAATTTCGTTTACAAGCCGCCGTGCGCCATCGAAGTTCTTTGCTTCAAGCAAGGCTCGAGCTGTGTTGAGGGAATGGGTCACGACTCACCTCGCATATTTTTTCAGGAAGGCCGAGAGGTCGTCATACATGCCGCTCGAGTTTGCATATTCCGCGAAATTTCGAGCCTGGCCCAGCCATTCACCGACGGAGGACCTAACCTCCTGAAGTGCTTCCTGGAAGTGCACGGTTGACAGAGGGACAAGCGCTTCGACGGACGGGCTTTCTTCAATGGCAATATCGACCGCAGTGTCGACCAGGGCACTGAGATCGGCGCCTGAAAATCCTGTGCAACTTTCGATTATCCGCTCGATATCCAGGCTTTCGGAAACAGGCCGGTCTTTCAAAAGACCATTCAGAATGAATTTTCGGGCAACGCGATCCGGAGGCGGTACGAACAGCGTCCGGTCAAAGCGCCCCGGGCGCCGGAACGCGGAATCGATCGACCAGGGCACATTGGTCGCACCAAGAAAAAGAACGCCTTCATTGTCGCTAAAACCATCCATTTCGGTCAGCAACGCAGAGACCGTGGTATTCACCCTGGCACTGCTTTCAAACTGACGTTTTTGTGCCAATGCTTCGATCTCATCAAAAAACAGGACAACCGGACGAGACGCTCGTGCCTCCTGAAAGATCTGCGCTATCCTCTTCTCGGCATTCCCGACATATTGGTCGAGAATGTCCGCCGCGCGAACATTTTGAAATGTAGCTTTGCATTCAAACGCCAGGGCACGCGCAAGCATGGTCTTGCCGCAGCCAGGCGGGCCGTACATCAAAACGCCACCACCGGCCTTTCGTTTGAACCGGTCGAACAACGCCTTCTTGTTCTGAAAGGGATTTATGATTTTGCGGCGCACTTGTTTCTTGACATTTTCGAGGCCGCCGATGTCGTCAAATGTGATACTGCCGGATGGATTCGAGACCGTTACAGAGGTACGATCCATGGGAATGACGTTGTTCCCAAGCTTTGGCGCGGACACTTTGTGCCAACCTTCAGCCAACTCCGGTGCATCTGCTTTTCTCAAAAGAGTGGCAGCCCTGGCTCTCAGATCCATGTTTGCAACCAGACCCGGTTCAATCTGGCCGAGCCCATCAATAATAACGCTGCTGTCCGGAGCCTGTTCCAATAAAATCAGGACGGCCCGCATCGCACCATCGTTCGTTCCGTTTTGAGCGACAAGGTCAATAAGCGATTGAATATCTTCAGGAATGTCTCGCTGCAACTGGCTTCACCTTGCTTGGCGAGCACGATACAGTACTCGCGAAGAATCCATCTCGGTTTTGATGTCGGAACCTTCTTAGAGCGATTTAGTAAAAAGAGACTTCAACTTAAGAGCGAAATGCAACGTTTGTTTTTTACGTGCCTCAATGACAACGCTCAGATTTCCGTGTCCTTCCGGCACGATCCCTATATAAACGGCATCTGACCGCTGCCCAGACATTGAATTTTTGACGGACTTTCAAACACTCATGCACCCAAGCGAAGAAGATCTTGCCGGACTGATCGATGCCGATGACCTGCGGTCGCGTCTGAAAGCACTTACTGCCTCCAGCGACGGTGACGGATCGGATAGCAAGGTCAGGGCGGAGGTTCTTGGTCTGTTGAAGTCAGAGGTCAAATCCTCACGCGACCGCGTGAAGGACAAACTCGACGAAGACGGCGGTGGGCTGCTCTGCGCAAACCGGCTGTCTTATGTGCAGGACCAACTGATCCGCGTGATCTACGACTTCGCGGTTCAACACGTCTACCGGGTCAAGAACCCATCAGCAGCAGAACGCATGTCGGTCGCCGCTGTTGGCGGATATGGCCGCGGAACGCTTGCGCCCGGGTCCGACATCGATCTCCTGTTCATCCTGCCCTACAAGCAAACCCCCTGGGGCGAACAGGTTGTTGAGTACATTCTCTACATGCTCTGGGACCTCGGCTTCAAAGTTGGGCATGCAACCCGCAATCTCGACGAGTGTATCCGACTGGCACGCGCGGACATGACGATCCGGACGGCTGTTCTGGAAGCCAGGTATATTTGGGGTGACGTGGAGCTTTTTGAGAGCCTTGTCAAACGCTTCGACAACGATGTCGTGAACGGAACGAGCTCCGAATTCATCGCAGCGAAGTTGCTTGAACGTGATGACCGGCACCGGCGCCAGGGAACGTCGAGATACCTCGTTGAGCCGAATATCAAGGAGGGAAAAGGAGGACTTCGGGATCTCAACACTCTCTTCTGGATTGCAAAATACCATTACCGGGTCGACCGTCAGTCCGAGCTCGTCAAGAAGGGTGTTCTCACGCGGTCCGAATACACGCGCTTCGTCAAGTCAGAGGACTTCCTGTGGGCGGTGCGCTGCCACCTGCACTTTCTCACCGGGCGCCCGGAAGAACGTCTGGCATTTGAATTCCAGCGCGAGATCGCCATTCGTCTTGGCTACACCCAGCACCCCGGCATGCGCGACGTCGAGCGCTTCATGAAGCATTACTTCCTTGTCGCAAAAGATGTTGGTGATCTCACACGCATCATCTGTGCCGCACTGGAGGAAGAGCACGTCAAGGAACCACGGGGCAAGGGGTTCTCCGGAATGATGCGGCGTCTGCGCAGCGGGCGCGTGACGGACAGTGTGACGCCGGTCAAGGGCGCTCCGGGTTTCGTTGTCGAGAACAACCGGCTCAATGTCACCAACGACACGGTGTTCGAGAGCGACCCCGCCAACCTGCTCCGCGTTTTCCAGCTTGCGGACAAGCACGACTATAATCTGCATCCAAGACTGACACGGCTGATCAGGCACTCGCTCAAACTTGTCGACAGCGATCTGCGCAATGATGCAGAAGCCAACCGGCTGTTTCTGTCGATCCTGACCTCGCGCAATGTTCCGGAGAAAATCCTGCGCAAGATGAACGAGACGGGCCTGCTCGGGCGCTTTGTGCCGGAATTCGGCAAGGTCGTCGCGATGATGCAGTTCAACATGTATCATCATTACACGGTCGATGAGCACTTGATCCGCTCGATTGGCGTGCTGGCGGAGATCGAGCGCGGCAATTCAGGCGAAGATCATCCGCTGTCCACCGAACTGATCCTGCGGTTGCAAAACCGGAAAGTCCTCTATGTGGCCATGTTCCTTCACGATATCGCGAAGGGGCGCCCGGAAGATCATTCCATTGCAGGCGCAAAGGTTGCCCGTAAGATCTGCCCCCGCTTTGGTTTGAACGAGGCTGAAACCGAAACGGTCGCATGGCTGATCGAGCACCACCTCGATATGAGCACCATTGCCCAGTCGCGCGATCTCAACGACCGCAAGACAATTACCGATTTTGCGAACACGGTTCAGTCTCTCGAACGCCTCAAGATGCTCCTGATCCTGACGGTCGCGGACATCAGAGCCGTCGGGCCCGGTGTATTCAATGGCTGGAAGGGCCAGCTTCTGCGGACCCTCTTTTATGCCACCGAGCCTCATCTTTCCGGCGGACACTCCAAGATGTCCCACAAGGAAACTATCGAGGCGGCCAAGTCCGAGCTCATGTCCAAGCTCGAACACTGGACGAAGAAGGACCGCAACGCCTACCTCAAACGGCACTATGCTGCCTACTGGCTTCGTACCGAGCCGGAGCGTCTGCTTACGCATGCCGAATTGCTGCACAAAGCGGACAAGGGCGACAAGCGACTTGCTTTCGAGGTCATCCCGCGTGCCTTCGAAGGTGTCACCGAACTCAACATCATGGCGCCCGACCACCCGCGGCTTCTCTCAACCATAGCCGGGGCGTGTTTTTCAACGGGCGCTAATATTGTCGATGCGCAAATAGATACGACGACGGACGGTTTCGCGATCGATACGATTTTCATCGGGCGCGAACTCCCGGACGATGACGATGAGCGGCGGCGCGGTGAACGGATCACTCAACTGATCCGCACGACATTGCGCGGCGATGAGCGTCTGCCGGAACCCGTGACCAAGAAAAACACGATGAAAAGCCGCGTCAAGGCGTTCAAGGTCGCGACCGAGATCCTGGTCAACAATTCCCTGTCGGATGACTACACGGTGCTGGAAATCTCCGGGCTCGACAGGCCGGGCCTGCTTTACGATCTGACCAGGTCCATTGCGACGCTCAACCTGAATATCGGTTCGGCCCATATTTCGACCTTCGGTGAAAAAGCCGTCGATGTATTCTATGTGACGGACCTGACCGGGCAGAAGATTTCAAATATAGGCCGCCAGGAAATCATCCGGGAACGCCTCGCAGACGCTGTCAAAGGGCGTCTGGAACTCGATCCGGCAGCGCCTGTTTCCCGCAAGGCACAGCGACAGGCGTCCTGAACAGCCGGAAATTCCCACGGAGCCATTCCTGAATGAACCTCGTCCGCAACTTTACGACCGTTGGTGGCGCAACGATGCTGAGCCGGTTGCTCGGATTCGTTCGGGACGTACTGCTGGCAGCTGCGGTCGGGACGGGGCCTGTTGCGGACGCCTTTGCCGTCGCGTTCCGGCTGCCGAACCTGTTCCGGCGGCTCTTCGCGGAAGGTGCTTTCAACTCGGCGTTTATTCCACTGTTCGGGCGCGCTGTCGAAGAAGAGGGCGACGCGGGCGCACGGCGATTTGCAGGCGAAATCGGATCGGCGCTGCTGTTCTGCTTATTGATTTTGACCGCAATCGCGCAGATTTTCATGCCTTTTGTCGTTTGGGGTCTAGCGCCCGGCTTCGGTGCGGATGCCGCCAAGTTCGACCTCACCGTCCTCATGGCGCGCATTGCGTTTCCCTATCTCGTCTTCATGTCCATGCTGGCCTTCATCGCCGGTATCCTGAACACCTATCAACGCTTCGCTGCGGCCGCATTTGCCCCCGTCATGCTGAACGTCGTGATGAGTATCGTGCTCGGCTCCGTCCTGCTGACCGGTGTGGAAGACAACGATACGCTTGGCGTCATCCTGGCCACAGGCGTTACAGTGGGCGGCATCGTCCAGTTACTCGTCGTCATCATCGACCTCAAACGGCTCGGCTTCCGTATCCCGGTGTTCCGGCCGAGATACACAAAGTCAGCCAAACGCCTGCTTGTCCTCGGCATCCCGGGGATCATCGCGGGTGGCGTGACGCAGCTGAACATTGCGGTCGGGACAATCATTGCCTCCCTCCAGGACGGCGCCAACGCGATGCTCTATTTTGCGGACCGGCTCTATCAGCTGCCGCTCGGCGTGATCGGGATTGCGATTGGAGTCGTTCTTCTGCCCAGCCTCACGAGGCAACTCCGGGCCGGCGAATTCAACGCCTACCAGACAAGTCTCAACCGGGCGCTCGAGATCTCGCTGGTCCTGACCCTGCCGGCTGCCGTCGCCCTTGCCGTTGTGCCTCATGAGATCGTTTCAGTCCTGTTCCAGCGGGTCCGCTTCGACGAAGCTGCCGTCGACGGCACGGCCGCTGCCCTGCTGGCATTCTCGTTCGGCCTGCCTGCCTTCGTTCTGAACAAGGTGTTTTCACCGGGCTATTTTGCGCGTGAGGACACCAAAACACCGATGAAATTTGCCGCCGTCGGCATGGCGGTGAACGTATGCCTCTCCATTGCCCTGTTTCCAGTTTTCAAACATGTCGGGATTGCGTTGGCCACAACGCTGGCGGGATGGGTCAATTCAGGCCTCTTGATCGTCGTTTTGTGGAAACGCGGCCATTTCGTTCCTGACTTTGCACTCTTGCGCAGACTGTTGCTGGTCTTGGTGGCAAGCCTGCTCATGGGACTAACCATTCATTTTGCGGCTCTTTTCCTTGAACCCTACCTCGCCAGCGGCTGGCTTGCGGTCCGTGCGGCGAGCCTTGCTGCGCTCGTCATCACAGGCATCGCCGCGTTTGTCTTTTTCGCACAGATCAGCGGCGGCGCGGATCTTGTCGGCATGGCGAGAACGTTGACGCGGCGCAACACCTGAAGACGAAACACGGTTTCGATGTGATTTGCGCTTGCATAGGCGCATATCCGGGCTTACACCCGGCGCGCCCAAACAGTCACAGCGCCCTTCCAACCGGCCGCACCAAATAAAGGGATCATGTATGACGGAGTTCCAGCCCCGTGTCTTCTCCGGCGTTCAGCCGACCGGCAATCTCCACCTCGGCAATTATCTGGGCGCGGTTTCGCGCTGGGTGCCGCTGCAGGACCAGATGCCGACGATCTTCTGTGTCGTGGACAGCCATGCCATTACCGCCGGTTTTCCCGACCCGAACGAGCTGAGCGAAGCAACCCGCGAAGTGACGGCTGCCTATATGGCCGCCGGGATCGATCCGAAGAAATCGATCATTTTCAATCAATCGCAGGTGCGCGAACACGCCGAGCTTGCGTGGATTTTCAATTGCGTGGCCCGCATCGGCTGGCTGAACCGGATGACGCAGTTCAAGGAAAAGGCCGGAAAGAACAAGGAAAATGCTTCCGTCGGGCTGTTTGCCTATCCGAACCTCATGGCTGCGGACATCCTTGCTTATCGTGCGACGCATGTGCCGGTTGGTGACGACCAGAAACAGCATTTGGAGCTGACCCGCGACATTGCCGCGAAGTTCAACAATGATTTCGGCGACCGGATCAAGGACCTCGGTATCGGTG
This sequence comes from Roseibium sp. HPY-6, assembly GCF_040530035.1. Taxonomy (NCBI): domain Bacteria; kingdom Pseudomonadati; phylum Pseudomonadota; class Alphaproteobacteria; order Hyphomicrobiales; family Stappiaceae; genus Roseibium; species Roseibium sp. HPY-6. The sequence goes on along the minus strand of NZ_JBEWCD010000003.1, from coordinate 618,404 downwards.
TGCCCAATCCGACACCGTCAAACGAGCTGCCCGAGCAGCTTTATTTCCCCTTGACGGAACCGATGATCGCCGGGCCTGCCACGCGGATCATGTCGCTGCGGGACGGGACAAAAAAGATGTCGAAATCTGATCCGTCCGATCTGTCGCGCATTAACCTCACCGATGATGCGGATACAATCGCGAAGAAGGTCAGGAAGGCAAAAACCGACCCGGATGCCCTTCCGAGCGAAGTGGACGGTCTCAGCGAGCGCCCGGAAGCCGACAATCTCGTCGGCATTTTTGCCGCGCTTCAGGGCGCGTCCAAGGAAGATGTGCTGAAAGATTTCGGCGGTCAGCAGTTTTCTGCCTTCAAGCCCGCCCTTTCTGAGCTTGCCGTTACGAAGCTGTCGCCAATGACCGACGAAATGCGTCGTTTGATGGACGACAAGACCCAGATCGATTCCGTTCTGAAAGAGGGTGCCGAAAAGGCCTCCGCCATTGCAGAGCCGGTCCTGAAAGATGTTCGTAAGATCATCGGGTTTCTGGACGTCAGATAACAAAATGCTTCGCCCTTGACGCCGTCCGGGCGAAGCAAACTGATGCCTTATTGCAATTCCTGTTGTTCGAACATTGGGGCGCACCATCGCGATCCGCTTCCGGAGGCCGCAGCACTTACGATGAATGAGCCGCACTGATCACCCTCGTGAAACGGTTTCTAAAAGTTTAAGCGGCACTCTCTGCCCATTAGGACCTTGCAGAGAGTAACACCATTGGTCAGTCATAACGGCGATCGCGCCACCTCAGCACAAGACAGAGGGAATGCGCATGCGCACGAGCAAACGGACCCGATTGTTCAACAAACATCACCTGCCCGTGACGCAGAGCCTTCCACGGGACAGGTGAACGACGCGGCAGGTCCTGATGTCGGACCCGGACGCCGCGCGACGGACCAACCTGTGTCTGCACCGAAGAAAACCTTGCAGCATCTGGCCGTTTTCGGGCTCGCCCTCGGCCTGCTCACAGGTCTCTTTCTTGTGTCCACGGATGGTTTGAACCGCTTTCTGGGCGTTGGCCTTGCCTTCTTCGCGGGCGGCCTCGCGGTCTGGCGGCTCTTGGCGGACGATCTCCATCGTTCGGTGCAGGCGCACCAGGTCAAGGACGAAAAGATCCGGCGTCTGATGGCGCGAATCGAGGAGTTGGAAGACCAGACCTGGGAACTTGGCGAATCGGACGAGCGCCACGCGAGCATCCTGTCAACGCTCGGCGATGTGGTGGTCCGGCGTGACGCGGACGGCGTGATCACCTATGTCAATTCTGCTGCCGAAGATGTTTTCGGACATACCCATGAACTGCGTCCGGGCAACGCCCTGCAACTCCCGACAATCAGCCGAGATGATCCCTTGATGCCGGCGACTTCATCGCAGGAGGCAGCCCCGGTCGGTACCGGCTTCCAGGATTTGCATATTCTAACGGCCCAGGGACCACGCTGGTTCTCACGCATTGATGTCCCGGTCCGCGACACCGCAACCGACAGGCAACTTGTGCAGACCGTTCTTCGGGACGTGACCGAGCGACGGCTGATTGAGGAAGAGTTGCTTGCTGCCCGGCATACGGCGGAAAGCTCGAATGAAGCGAAATCTCGTTTCCTGGCAACCGTGAGCCACGAAATACGGACACCGCTCAACGGCATTCTGGGAATGGCGTCGCTCTTGCGGGACACCCGTCTGACAAAAGAGCAGGACGCCTATATTGATGCGCTCGAAACCTCCGGCGAAACGTTGCTGCTGTTGATCGACGAGGTCCTTGATTTTTCGAAAGTGGAAGCCGGCAAGCTCGACATTCATGCGGCACCGGTCAAGGTCGGAGCGCTGGCGGAAAACGTTGTTGAACTGCTCGCCCCGAAAGCACATGCAAAAGGGCTCGAGATCGGTGCGATGGTCGATCCGGCACTGCCGGACGAGATCACGCTCGATGCAACACGCGTCCGCCAGATCCTCTTCAACCTGATCGGAAACGGCGTCAAGTTTACAGATGACGGTGGCGTCTCGGTCACATTGACAGGCAGAGCGCAGGCTGTCAGCGGCAGTGTCCTTGAAATCGACGTGCGTGATACCGGCATCGGTTTTGACGAAAGCGAAGCAGAACGGTTGTTCCGCGAGTTCGAGCAGGTTGATCATGGCCCCGCGCGCAAGTTCGGCGGCACGGGACTGGGACTGGCGATCGCCCAAAGGCTCGCCCGCCTCATGGGCGGCTCGATCACAGCACGGCCCGGGTCTGAAGGTGGCGGCCATTTCACGGTTTGCCTGCCGATACCGGAGACGCTGTCCGGCAACTCCGATCCCCGGCTCGCGATGCTTGAAGACAAGACCATCGTATTCGTCAGCAACAGCCGAATCGAATGCCCGCTCCTGTGTGAGCGGCTTGCCCGGCACAATGCCAAGGTTTCGGTAGAAGCGCCTGGCAGCGACAGCCTGGTTCATGCACTGACCAATGCCGATCTCATCGTTGTCGACAACGCGGCGCTGGCAGACAGCGGCGGCTGGCTGGCATCGGCGAGGCTTGCAGGAAGCGAAGCTCCCGCCGTCGTTCTCATTTCACCTGCCGAGCGTGACCGCCTCGATCATCTTCGCTCTGCAGGATATGCGGCTTATCTGATCCGGCCCGTGAGGATAGAAACTCTCATCCAGATCTTTTCCGGGCTGTTTGGCGGTGCGATCGATGGTCTTGCCTGGGACGCGGGTGCGCGCCCCGTTGAGAGTGGCGACGCTGCCCGGCGCGCCATTGCACCGGCGCGGCCGCTGCGCCTGCTTGTCGCGGAAGACAACGACATCAACCGTCTTCTCAGTGAAGCGATGCTGCGCAAGCTCGGTCACATCCCGGTGATGGTCGTCGACGGCGAAACTGCCGTTGAAGAAGCAGCGGGCGGTACATTCGATGCCATCCTGATGGATCTGCATATGCCGGGTCTCGACGGGTTTGAGGCAATCCGGAAAATCCGCGAGGATGAAGCAGCTGAATCGCGGCCGCCCGTGCCGGTTCTGATCGTCACTGCAGACGTTATGCAGGATGCTCGCGACAAGGCCGTTGAGGTTGGTGCCGCCGGCTATCTGACAAAGCCGCTTTCGGTCGATTCAATCTCCCAGGCCCTCGAATCAATCGGTCGCGCCTGACGTCGCTGCGCGCTGCCCTACTGTAAACGCTTGGTTCCGGCTTCTTCGGAAGTTCGACCAAGCGCTCTAAGCACTTCAGTAAATTTCACAAATTCCGAAGACTACGGTAAACTTGGGTTGTTCGATAAAAGGAAAAAACCCAATGTCATCCAGCTGTCGGAATAATGTGTTCTACGGCAGGACCGACGCACGCTGACCGCAGCCGGTGTTCGTGCTCCGGCAAAGGTAATAATAACGGTGAAACAGGTGCTAACCTGTGAAACCGCCCGGGGTGCCCCGTGAGGAATGCAAGAGGGTGGAATGTCCATAATGCGGCAAAACCTGTTTTCACCGAGAAAGCTCGTGCGAAGGTTTTCGCCTGCGATGCGCACCGGCGTCGCCGCGACAAAGACCACACACCCGGGTCCGCCAGTCCGCACTCCGGTCAAAACCGGTGAAACTCTCGGCAGGGTCGGCCCCCTCGAAGTGCGCATGGCCCGGAACTTCAAGGAAGTCAAAAAGGCGCAGCGGCTTCGGTATGAGGTTTTCTATGAGGAAATGTCCGCTGTCGCCGATGCTCATACCATCGCGACACGCCGCGATGCGGACCCGTTCGATGCCTACTGCGATCACCTTCTTGTCGTCGACCACGACACTCTCAAGCGCAACAAGCTCGGCCGGTTGAAGCCCGAGATTGTCGGAACGTACAGGCTGTTGCGGCAGGACGTGGCCGAGCAGCACAGCGGCTTCTACACCTCCGGCGAATATGACGTTCAAAAGATTATCGGAGCCAATCCGGACAAGCGCTTTCTGGAGCTCGGACGCTCGTGCGTGCTGAAGCCCTACCGCAACAAGAAGACCGTCGAATTGTTGTGGCACGGCATCTGGTCGTACGTTTTGCGGCACAAGATCGATGTGATGCTCGGGTGCGCCTCGATCGAAGGCACAAATCCAGACGCCCTGGCTCAGCAGTTGTCTTTCCTGCACCACAATGCGCGGGCACCGGAAGAATGGCGGGTCCGCGCGGTTGAAGACCGATATGTCGAGATGAACCGGATCCCGGCTGACCAGATCGATGCCAAGGCAGCGCTGCGCGCTTTGCCGCCACTCGTCAAAGGTTATCTGAGACTTGGGGCATTCATTGGTGACGGCGCAGTGGTGGATCATCAGTTCAGCACCACGGATGTGCTCATCATCATGCCGGTGTCTGAACTTAACACGCGCTACGTCAATTATTATGGTGCGGATGCCAGCCGGTATTCCAGCTGACAGCGATCACCTTTTCCGGCCGAACACGGCTCAAACGCCTGGATCGACGCAGGACATTTGACGTCTGAAAGGGCGCCGAAACTTAACGCCCCCTTAAATTGCCGCATTCTAAGATCACTCCCGGGGGTTCCGGCATGTGCCGGCACAGACGACGGGACGTATGATCGATGGCGCCTCGGGCGAAACGCCAGCCACGGATTGAACCGACATTCGGTGAGGACAGCAGCAGCCTGCTGGACCTGCGCCTTGGGCCGCAGGATCGCGCCTCCGCACCCGCGTCGAAGTCCGGATCCAAGTCCAAAAGTGCCAAGTCCGGCGGATCATCCGGGCGCAAAAAAACTTCTTCGAAAAAGCGCACAAAGACCCAATCGGGAAAAACGAGAGGCAATGCCGGCAACCGGCGCGGTGGAAGATCTGGAGCCAAGCGGCGCAGCGGCAAGCGCAGGACGAGGCTTAAGGTTCCGGCAGCCGTCGGCCGCCTCTTCAAACGCGGTGTCTATTGGAGCGCAGTTGCAGGCATCTGGGGCGTGATCGCAGTTGTCTGCGTTATCGGCTATTATGCGGCCTATCTGCCGCCGACTTCCGAATGGCAGGTGCCTGCGCGGCCGCCCAATGTCAAAATTGTTGCAATCAATGGCGATCTGCTCGCCAACAGAGGTGACACGGGAGGCGAAGCTGTCCGGCTTGAACAACTGCCCCCCTATCTTCCCAATGCAGTCATTGCCATCGAGGACCGCCGCTTTCGTTCGCACTTCGGTATCGATCCGATCGGCCTCATGCGCGCTGCTTACACGAACGTGACGTCGGGCCGTGTTTCGCAGGGCGGCTCGACACTCACCCAGCAGCTTGCCAAAAACCTGTTTCTTCAGCCTGACAGGACGATCAAGAGGAAAATTCAGGAACTGGTGCTCGCGTTCTGGCTCGAAGCCGAATACTCGAAGGACGAAATCCTCGAGATGTATCTGAACCGGGTTTACCTCGGATCCGGCGCCTATGGTGTTGACGCTGCGGCACGGCGGTATTTCGGGAAATCCGCACGTCTCCTGACGGTTGCCGAAGCGGCGACAATCGCCGGTCTGCTGAAAGCCCCGTCGCGGTACTCACCTGCGCGCAACCCGGATCTCGCGGAAAACCGGGCGCAGCTCGTGCTGTCCGCGATGCACGAGGAAGGTTACATCAATTCAGATGAAGCCAAAAACGCGATCGCAGCCCCTGCCAAGGCGATACGGCGCTACACGACTGCCAGCGAAAACTACGTTGCCGATTACGTCATGGATGTGCTGCCCCATTTTGTCGGTTCGATCGAAGGCGACATCATTGTGGACACGACCATAGATCCCGCCATGCAGCAGGCAGCGGAGGGCGCCTTGCGCTCCGCACTTTCTGAAAACCGCCAGAAAATGGGCGTTTCGCAGGGTGCCATCGTCACACTGGACACGGCAGGTGCCATCAAGGCGATGGTCGGCGGTGCGGATTACGCAAAGAGCCAGTTCAACAGGGCCGCCTATGCCAAGCGGCAGCCCGGATCGGCCTTCAAACCCTTCGTCTATCTCGCCGCGCTTGAAAACGGGATGACGCCCCAAACGGTTCGTCAGGACCAGCCGATTACCATCAAGGGCTGGTCACCGCAGAACTACACAAAAGAGCATTACGGCCCGGTCACGTTGACCCGGTCCCTGAGCATGTCGCTCAACACCGTCGCTGCACGGCTCGCTCAGGAGGTTGGCACCGGTACCGTTGCCAACACGGCCAAGCGCCTCGGCATCACGTCCGACATGAACAGGAATCCTTCGATGGCTCTTGGAACGTCGGAAGTCACGCCGCTCGAGATTGCTTCCGCTTATGTTCCGTTCTCCAACGGCGGTTACGGCGTGCTTCCACATGTGATCCGCCGCATCAAGACTGTCGACGGCAAAACGCTTTACTCACGCTCCGGCGACGGGCGCGGAAGGGTCGTTCAGCGGCGGAGTGTCGGCGACATGAACCTGATGATGTCCGAAACGCTGTTAAGCGGCACAGGCCGCAAAGCGCGTCTCGACAGCGGCCGGCCGGCCGGCGGAAAGACCGGCACGAGCCAGGATTTCCGCGATGCCTGGTTCATCGGCTATACCGGGAATCTCACGACAGCTGTCTGGTTCGGCAATGACAACAATTCGCCAACCAAAAAAGCAACGGGCGGCAGCCTGCCGGCAGCAACCTGGAAAGCGGTGATGGATGCCGCTCATCAGGGACTGCCCGTCGCTGATCTGCCCGGCGTTCCAAATGTTCCGGTCAACGTCGCAGCCCCGCGCAAACCGCAATCGCAGACGCCGACATCCGTGAGTTCCGGACGCAACCCGATCCCTCCCGGCTCGATCGGTGGAGGTGGCGGAAGCAGCGAAAGCACCGGAGAGCGCCGCGGACCATTGAACCTATTGAGGAACATTTTCGGCGGTGGCTAATTTTCGCCGCCGCTCATCGTTTCGACTTCAGTTCCTCAATCCAGCTTGCAATGCGAGTTGCCGACTTTTCGGCCGAAAGAAGCGTGGTGTTCAACAGCAGCAGATTTGGAGCGTCCAAGCCGGCCAGCGGCTTCGCCTGCTGCTGATTCCGTCGTGCCATTTCCGGGTCGCGCGGCTTGCGGTGCCCGTCCCGTGCAGGTGAAGAGATCCGTTTGATATTTTCGTCAAGATCGCACGACACGTGCACAACACAAAAAGGTGGCCGTTCTTTTCCAAGGCTTTTGAGTCGACCCCATTCCGCGTCTCCCCAATCGCTCTCACCTGCAATCACCGTTGTCAAAACGACTGGAACTTCTGCCGGCAGCTTGAGAACCAGATCATGGGCAATCGCTTCGATTTTCTCGACTGTTTCCCGAAATTTTGGTGACTTAAACTCGGTCAGCGCAAAAGCGACATTGTAGACGGAATGAATATCGAGCAGCCGCCCACCAAGCTTTTCGGCCAAAAGCCTGCCGATGGTCAATTTCCCAACGCCCGGATAGCCATTCAGAACGACAATCATTCAGCAGAAACCCTTAACGCGACTCCTCAGCAGTCGTGGCTGTAGGTAAAGACAAGCGTGTCGGATGTGAACCGGCCTGTCGGACGGCACTGATTGTAGACTTCGCGCGTTCCGCTGATTGTTACCTGCAGCTGATCGCCGCGCACGGGTCCTTCGACGTAGTATTCCAAAGGCGTGCCGGGACAGAACCTGGAAAATACACGCGCTGTTCCTGAATACCAGTTGCCGTTCTTTATGCCGTTGAAAAGAAGCGTGCCGCGCTGAACGCCTGCCTGCCGGAGCACATCACGCGGGATCTCATAGGACAGCCAGCGCTGATTTCCCTGCGCCTGCAGGCGCATGATGGAACCGTTATGGTTCCAGCAACTGTCCGCCAACGCCTGGCCCGCAAATGGTCCGGTGAGCCCCAGGGCAAACAGGACCAGTCCCGTCAAGATCCCGCTCTTCAGACAGAAGTTCCACATGGTTCGCCTCCCATATTCCTTAGCTTCAGCGAAACATATCCTGAGAATGTTGCCTATCCTTTTCTCGGACTTAAGGAAACCTTCAAGCTCAGCCGAAGCCGTGAAGGTAAAGGCCGTTTTCCTTGAGCCAGCGGCGCGCTGTTGGCGTCTGCGGCGCGAGCTGTTCGCATAGCCTCCAGAAGCGATCGGAATGGTTCATTTCCTTCAGGTGCGCGACTTCGTGCGCGGCTACGTAGTCCAGGATTTCAGGCGGAGCCAGGATCAGGCGCCAGGAAAAGGACAAGCGGCCGTTGGACGCACAGGATCCCCAGCGGCTTTTGGTATCGCGAATGCTGATCGCGGCAATTTTCTTACCGATCCTGCCCGCGTGAAACTGCGCGCGCGCATCGAGATCCTTGCGCGCCTCGTTCTTGAGCCAGGACGTGACTTTCCGCGGGATATGATCATCGGCGCCCGGGACCAGAAGCGCAGGTGCGCCGTCTTCCGAGACACCGGTTGTTACCAGTCCGCGCAATTTGCCTGTTCGCAGAATGAGGTGATCTTCGCCCCGAAGCGGAACGCGATCTCCCGGGCCAAAAGCGACATGTTCCGGACGGTCCTGCAAACGTTCGATCAGCCAGTCGATATGCTGCCGGGCAAAACGCTCGGCCCTCGACACATCTCCGCCCTTTGGGACGGTCAGTACGGGTCCGGAACGGTCGGCAGGCAAACGCAAAAGATAACGCTGCGCGCGTGGATTCGCGCGTAGCCGGATACGAACCGCCTTCGTTTCGGTCTCAATCTCGATGTGGTCTGGCAGTTGTTGTTTGCTGCGGCGCAGAAGCATGGAGCAGGGTCCGGTCGAATCACTTGAGACCAGTTTAGGGAAATTCTCGTTAAGATAAAAATGACGAAAGCGGCGCTGGGTAAGCGCCGCTCTCGGTCAGGCCGTCCGGGACGGGTCTGGGAGGAAGGACCCGCTTATGAGGGTGCGGCTTCGCCGCCACCGCTTGTCGGCCCCCGGTTGGCCTTCGCCATGAAGCGATCGAATTCTTCCTGATCGCGCGCCCGGCGCAGTTCGCGCAGGAAGTCATCGAAATCGGCCCGCATCGCATCGAGCTTGGCACGCTCTTCTTCAAGCCGCTTCAGCTCGCGTTCGCGGTAATCGTCGAACGCCACGTTTCCGGTCCGGGCATAGGCAGTGGTGTTTGACATTTGATCGAATGCTCCCTTCAGCTGGCTACCGCGCCAATGTTCCTTGGCGTCGCGCGCCATGCCCTCGAAACGGTCGCCCCACAAAATGTAGGCGAGCATCGCCAGTCCAAGTGGCCAGAACACCACAAACCCCAGCACCATCAGGCCGATCGTGACAGGTGTCCAGGCAGGTTTAATCATGCAACTTTTGGTCGTCGTCATCATCCTATCCATTTAAGACATCCACGATTGTCAGGTGGGCATTCCGGGTGATGGCTTCAAGGATTTGTGATGTTCAACACAGATGCGAAGGGGACAAACTTGTCCGGATCGTTTACGAAACTTTTCGATTAACTTATTGGTTTTATTGCGCTCTTTAACGAAAAATCGGATCGTGTTTGTCACAGGATCCGATTTGAAAAAAGTCTTCGATTTTTCGGGCGAAAGGTCCGCCGATACCTCAAGAAGGGGTGTTCAACCGAGGCTTTCAGAACGATTTCAACCGACCGTCTCAGACAGTTGACGCGCCTGCTCGATCCAGTTGTCGCGCTCGATCCTGCCGCGGAAATCCAACTTGCCGTCGAGTGCTTCGATCTGCTCGGCAGTCAAAGACGCGATCTGCCAGAAATGGAAGATCCCAGCCTCGTTCAGGGTCGATTCCAGTTTCGGACCAACACCACTGATTGCCTTGAGGTCATCGGCAGCCCCGTCCGGTTTCGTGAGCAGGATCTCCGCAAGCGAACCAGCGGCCGGCTTTGTTTTTTTCGCCGGCTTGGGCGCGGCCTTCGGTTTCGCCGGAGCTTCCGCCTTTGCTACGGATTTTACGGCCGGAGACTTGGGTCCGGCGTTCCGGTTCGAACGGATAAAGTCCATGACTCGCGGCGCGATTTCCGCACGCCAGCGCGATCCGTTGAAAACGCCGTAGTGACCGACATTCGGCTGCTCGTAATGCGCTTTCATGTCTTCCGGGAGATTGGTGCAAAGAGCATGAGCCGCCTGGGTCTGCCCACGGCCGGTGATGTCGTCTTTCTCACCTTCCACCGTCAGGAGCGCTGTGCGCGTGATCTTGCTGCAATCAACGATCCTGCCATTGTGCTCCATCGTGCCTTCAGGCAGTGCGTGCCTGATGAACACTGTTTCGACGGTCTGCAGATAAAACTCCGCCGTCAGATCCATAACGGCCAGGTATTCGTCATAGAATTCACGGTGTTTCTCGGCGTTATCACCATCACCTTCGACAAGATGCTGGAAGAACTCCCGATGCGCGGTGACGTGCCTGTCGAGGTTCATGCTCATGAATCCGGACAGCTGAAGAAAACCCGGATATACATCGCGCATGAAGCCCGGATGCGGGAACGGCACCTTCATGACAACATTGTTCTTGAACCATTCGATGCCCTTGGAAACGGCTAGATCGTTGACCGCAGTCGGTGCGACGCGTGTGTCGATCGGCCCACCCATCAACGTCATGGTAGAAGGCACATAGGGATCATCGCGGTCTTCCATGACTGCGACAGCCGCCAGCACCGGTACAGAAGGCTGACAGACACCGAGAACATGTGCATCCGGTCCCAGGAAATGCAGCATCGAGATGATATAGTCGATGTAGTCGTCGAGATCGAATTTGCCCTCCTGGATCGGCACCATGCGTGCGTCAATCCAATCGGTGATGTAAACATCCGCATTCGGCATCAATGCCTCGACCGTGCCTCTAAGAAGGGTCGCGTAGTGGCCGGACATAGGTGCAACGATCAAAACTTTCGGATCATTGCGATGCGAAGTGACACCGCGCTCAAAGCGGATCAGATCGCAGAAGGGCCGGCTCCAGACAACGTTTTCGCGCACGGGCACGCGCACGCCGCCGACGGTCGTTTCTTTCAGGCCGAATTCCGGCTTGCCGTAGCGCCGGGTCGTCCGTTCCAACACTTCACAACCGGCTGCAATCTGACGTCCGAAACTGGTGTGTGTCCAGGGATTTAACGGGTTCTGAAAATAGAGCCTGGTCATGTCCGCGACCGCTCTGAACGGCGCCATGGCTGCATGATTCAGCTCATAAAGATGATAAAATGGCAAAGGCGCGTCTCCTTGATTTACGAAGCCGCCGCCTGCCCCCTTGACGAAACTTGAATACATTTTTTTCGCGGCCCGCTTGTTATGGCACCATCTATTGCGTTGCAGCAGGATAGCCACCTGGGAGGCCACCTGCAATACTGCTAATTGCTATGTAAATCAGAGCTTAAGCGACCAACCCGACTGAATAACTCATTTTGACATCAAATCTGTTTGCGCTGCACAAGCCAGATTGAGCATTTAAATCAAGTTGGTAGAATTATTTGTCGAGGGAGTTGACGCTGCTCATGCCGCCAGGTCTGCGACAACCGCATCGAGAACGAAAAACCCTTCTCTGGTGGCGCGGATGCGGTTATCCCCGAGTTCTTCCACCATTCCGTGTTCCAGAAGAGCCTTCAGGCGGCGCGGGTCGACGGACCGATGCGCATAAGATTCATACCGGTTCAAATCAATTCCTTCGGTCAAGCGCAGGCCCATCAGAAGAAATTCATCGCCCTGTTCCTCTTCGTTCAGACCTGAATTTTCGATCAGGCCGTGCCCCCGGCTTTCAACGTTTTCGAGCCAGGTTTCCGGATGACGCTCCGTGGACGTCGCCAGGCGGTTCGCGCCAACGCCGAGCCTTCCATGGGCACCCGGGCCTGCGCCGACATAATCGCCATAGCGCCAGTAAACGAGATTGTGCCGGCACTCTGCGCCGGGGCGGGCATGATTGGACACCTCATAGGCGGGCAGCCCCGCCTGTGTGGTGATTTCCTGCGTCAGCTCAAAAAGTTCAGCGCCCATCTCGGGATCCGGTGTCCGGAGTTTTCCCTGTTTATGCAACGCGAAGAACGGCGTCCCCTCTTCGATCGTGAGCTGGTAGAGCGAGAGGTGGTCCGCGGCCAGGGAAAGTGCCTCGGAAAGCTCGTCGGCCCACGCGTCCGGTGTCTGATCAGGACGTGCATAGATGAGATCGAAGGAAAGCCGCGGGAAGGTGGCTCGCGCCGTTTCAATGGCCGAATGCGCCGTTGCAGCGTCGTGCAACCGTCCGAGAAGTCTCAGATCCTGGTCCTTGAGCGACTGAACGCCTAGGGAAACACGGTTCACTCCCGCGGCGCGATAGCCCTTGAACCGGTCCGCCTCAACCGAAGACGGGTTTGCCTCCAGGCTGATTTCAACATTGCTGTCGACTGTCCAGCGGTCCGAAATCGCTTTAAGAACACGTTCTACCGTCGCCGGGTCCATCAGAGATGGCGTGCCGCCACCCAGAAAAATCGAGTGAACGGTTTTACCACCCGTCAGATCGGCAAAGTAGGATAGTTCGCGTTCGAAAGCGGCCGCGAAGCGCACCTGATCAACATGCTGATGGCGCACGTGGGAGTTGAAGTCGCAATAAGGGCATTTGGCCGCGCAGAACGGCCAATGGATGTAGATGCCGAAACCACCGTCGGTCAGCCCTTGCGTCATCACGTCGGCTATCCCTCCAGACATCCTTCCGAAAACAGCTTGAATGCCCGGGCGCGGTGTGAAAGAGGCTCCGAACCAAGTGCCATGCCGTGTTTTTCTTCAGATGACATTTCACCAAACGTGCGATCATGGCCATCCGGCTGGAACATGGGATCGTAGCCGAACCCCAGATCGCCACGCGGTGGCCAAACCACATCGCCATGCACTTCGCCGCGAAAGAACTCCTGATGCCCGTCGGGCCAGGCAAGACAAAGAACGGCGACAAAATAGCCACGCCGGCTTACCTCTCCAGCGGACGCCAGTGTCTGCAGCTTCTCTTCAATCGTGCGCATGGCCATTGAAAAGTCCTTCTCCGGACCTGCCCAGCGCGCAGAATAGATACCGGGGTCACCGTCCAGCTCATCGACGCAAAATCCGCTGTCGTCGGCCAGAGACGGCAGGCCTGAAGCTTCCGCAGCCGCACATGCCTTTATCGCAGCGTTGGCCTCAAAGGTAAGCCCGTTTTCTTCCGGCTCAGGCAAGTCCAGCTCTGCAGCAGAGACGACCTCGAACCCGTAGGGAGAAAGTAACTCGTTGATTTCACGAATTTTTCCCTTGTTGTGACTTGCAACAACCAGTTTGCCTGCGTCGAGTTTCCGGTGGCTCATGCTGCGGGCTCCCTAGAGTATCGCCATCTTCTGAAGATCGACGAGACGGGTAATACCCGCCTTTGCAAGACCGAGCAGCTGACTGAATTCCTCTTCGGAAAAGGGTGCGCCCTCGGCAGTGCCCTGGATCTCCACGATGCCGCCGGAACCGGTCATGACAAAGTTTGCATCCGTCTCCGCTGTGCTGTCTTCGGCATAATCCAGATCGAGCACCGGTGTTCCCGCGTAAATTCCACAGGAAATGGCCGCGATATGATCCTTCAGGACTTCCTTGGACACCATGTCGCGCGCGCGCATCCATTCAATGCAATCGCGCAGCGCAACCCAGGCCCCCGTAATGGACGCGGTGCGCGTGCCGCCGTCGGCCTGAATGACATCGCAGTCGACAGAGATCTGAACTTCGCCAAGCGCTTCCAGATCGACAACAGCGCGCAGAGAACGTCCGATAAGGCGTTGAATTTCCTGGGTCCGGCCCGACTGCTTGCCGGCGCTCGCCTCGCGCCGCATGCGATCGCCCGTTGCGCGCGGCAACATGCCGTATTCCGCCGTCACCCAGCCGCGATTCTGTCCGCGAAGCCACGGCGGCACCCTTTCCTCGACACTCGCGGTGCACAGAACGTGAGTGTCACCGAATTTGACCAGGCAGGACCCCTCAGCGTGTTTGGATACACTGCGCTCCAGGGTGACTGCCCGGAGTTCGTCGGCTGCGCGTTTTGACGGACGCATGAATAATCCTTTCGACCTTCGCCTGAAACGACACGTTCATTCGGATACGGGTGTCTGCCCGCAAATCTCCTGCGCCTTGTAGACCTCAAAATCATCCAAGGTAAAGGGGCTGCTTCACGCCGGACCTATTTTGCGCCTATATCTTGGGTGTAAGACGAAATGACCCGATCCGTGAACCGGATCCTGCCTACGGAGACCGTGATTTGAGCCTTAGCGACCTCGACAAGAGATCACGCGAGATTTTTCGCTCGATCGTCGAAAGCTATCTTGAGACGGGGGAACCGGTCGGCTCCCGCAACGTATCGCGTAATTTGTCCATGTCGCTTTCACCCGCATCGGTGCGCAACGTCATGTCGGATCTGGAACATCTGGGTCTCCTGCATTCGCCGCACACGAGCGCCGGACGGCTGCCGACCGAAATCGGGCTCAGGTTCTTCGTTGACGCGTTGCTCGAAGTCGGAGATCTGACCGAAGCCGAAAGGCGGGAGATCGACGTTCAGGTGAGGGCATCGCATGAGGCGCATTCAACAGAGCAGGTGCTGACGGAGGCCAGCCAGATGCTCTCCGGCCTTTCCATGGGCGCCGGCGTGGTTCTGACGCACAAGAGCGACACGCGGCTGAAGCACATCGAGTTTGTGCGCATCGAACCCCATAAAGCGCTCGTTATTCTGGTCAGTGAAGACGGATCGGTCGAGAACAGGGTTGTGGATCTGCCGTCAAACCTGCCGTCATCTGCACTAGTCGAAGCAACGAACTACCTCAACGCCCAGATACAGGGCCGCACGCTGTCGGACATAAAGTCGGAACTGGAACAGGTTCGAGACGCGGACCAGGCAGAACTCGACCAGCTGAGCCAGAAGGTCATCAATGCCGGGCTTGCCGTCTGGGGTGGCGACAATGCCAGCGATCCGGGAACCCTAATCGTGCGCGGGCGCTCAAATCTCCTGACCGATCTCGACGCCGTGGAAGACCTGGAGCGGATCCGGCTGCTGTTCGACGATCTTGAGAACAAGAAGGATCTTATTCAGCTGCTCGGCCTTGCCGAAAAGGGAGATGGCGTGCGCATCTTCATCGGCTCTGAAAACAATCTCTTTTCGCTCTCGGGCTCTTCGCTGGTTGTCTCGCCCTACCGGGACAGCAATCAGCGTATTGTGGGCGTTCTCGGCGTAATCGGCCCGACGCGGCTGAACTATGCGCGTGTTATCCCGATGGTCGATTACACGGCGCGTCTCGTGAGCAGGATCTTAAAATAACAGAACCCGCCCGACGACTGCAGCAAAGTCACTCCAGTATTCGCAGGATCCAATATGCTTTCCCCGGCAGAACTCGAACGCTACGCCCGTCATATCGTCATGCAGGAAATTGGCGGTGCGGGTCAGCAGAAACTCAAAAACGCCCGCGTGCTGGTGATCGGTGCCGGCGGCCTCGGAGCGCCGGTCCTGCAATATCTCGCAGCGGCCGGGGTCGGCACGCTCGGGATCGTCGACGATGATGCCGTGTCGCTTTCCAATCTCCAGCGCCAGATCATTCACGATACGGACAAGCTGGGTGAGCCCAAAGTCGCCAGTGCTGCGGAGGCGATTGCGCGCCTCAATCCCAATGTCATTGTGGAGCCGCATCCGACGCGTATTGCCGGTCACAATGCGCTTGCGCTGGTCTCGGACTATGATCTGGTGGTCGACGGCTCGGACAATTTTGAAACGCGTTATCTCGTGTCTGATGCCTGTTTCTTTGCGAAAAAACCACTTGTGACCGCCGCAGTCGGCCAGTTCGACGGGTCAATCACGACGTTGAAACCTTTCGAGAAAAATTCAGATGGCGCGTTGAACCCGACCTATCGCTGCCTGTTTCCGCGAAAGCCGCGCGCGGGCCTGTTGCCGACATGTGCTGAAGCCGGTGTTCTCGGCGCACTGACAGGTATCGTCGGTACAATGCAGGCCATGGAAGTGATCAAGGAAATCACCGGAACGGGCGAAGGACTGGTCGGAAGAATGGTCATGTTCGATGCGCGCAGCTTCCGGATGGAAACCATTCGCTACAAACGCTCGGCGAAAAATCCGCTCAACGGCGACGATCCCAAGGACTGGGCCACCATGCTGGAGGATGCTTAGGACTTAATTTCAGCACGCGGCATGAAAGTCGTAACAATGACGGGAGAAGATCATATGGCAACAGTGAAGCTGATGACGGACGCTCAAGCTGACGCGATTCCTGCGGTCAAGGCGGTCTTTGATGATATTCGTGAGACGCGCGGGTCCGATTTCATCAACAATGTCTGGCGGGCTCTCGCGTGGGACCCCGAAAGTCTGGAGAGAACCTGGAGCCAGGTCAAATCGGTCATGGCTGTACCCGGCGCTCTCGATCCGAAAACACGGGAGATGATCTATATTGCTGTTTCGGCGGCAAACGCTTGCAGCTATTGCGTCCATTCCCACACGGCTGCCGCCCGCGCTAAAGGCATGACGGACGCAGAACATGGCGAGTTGCTGCGGATAATCGGCCTGGCCTCGATGACAAACGCGCTGGTGACGTCCCTGCAGGTTCCTGTTGATCCGGAATTCGAAGCATGGCAGTAGCGCTGCCAACCTCCTCGCAGTGCCGTTCAGTAAAAAAACCCGCACAATGAAACTCGCGCGGGTTTTCTGTTTGAGTCGCTCTGAGACTTAATTCGGCTTTTGCTCGCCTTCAGCCTGCGTTGCTGCCTGTTGGGCCATGTTCTGGCGGTAAAGCTGCGCAAAATCGATCGGGTCCAGCATCAGGGGCGGGAAACCACCATTGCGGGTCGCTTCGGACAGGATGTTGCGGGCAAACGGGAAAATCATGCGCGGGCACTCGATCATGACGAACGGATGCATGTGCTCTTGCGGAACGCCCGTGATTTTGAACAGACCGGAATAGACCAGTTCGACATTGAACATGACCATGTCCGGGCGCTCGGCCTTGGCAGTCAGTGTCAGGATAACCTCGAATTGATCCTCACCCATCTGCTGCGCGCCGACATTGACGTTGATGTCGAGCTTCGGCTGTTCGCCTTGCGCCAGGGACCGCGGCGCATTCGGGTTTTCAAACGACAGATCCTTGATGTACTGACCCAGGATATGCATGCCAGGTGCCGCGGCACCTTCCGTCTGCGGCTGCGCGCCGCCGTCATTCGTGTCGGTCATCGTGTTTCATTCCGTTTCGCGGTGCTGATCTGAGAGAAAGGCGTCGGAGCCGAACCGGACGGAATTGGCCTTCCATCTGCGCCAATCCAAGCCAGTCATTTGCCGTCATCCCTCCGGCGGGCCGCCGGCCCGCGTGAACCGGACAACCTTTTCAGCGGCTGGCTAACATCTCAATACGGCGCGCACAAGTGCTATGGCCTTGTCAGGCGCCGGAATCCGATTCAAAAGATGCTTATGACCGATGAGCCTGCCTCCAATATCAATTTGCCTCACAGGCAGCTGAAACTCGACACGCTGGTCAGGCTGCGCTGGCTTGCAGTCGGCGGACAGTCCGCCGCACTGCTCATCGTTCACGTCGGACTGGGCTACTCTCTTCCCGCGGGTCCTGCATTTGCCATGGTGGCCCTGTCCGCCTGGCTTAACATTTTTCTGAAGATGCGCTGGCCCTCGGCGATGCGCCTGTCTGAACGCGCCGCGACGCTTCAGCTGGCCTACGATATCCTTCAGATGAGCGGTCTCCTGTTCCTGACCGGCGGCCTCGGCAACCCTTTCGCCTTTCTTCTCATGGCACCGGTCATGGTGTCTGCCACCGGTCTGTCAGCGCGCTACACATTCCTGCTCGGCGTAGTGGCGACCATGTGCGCAAGCCTCCTGGCGGTGTTTCACTTGCCGCTGCCCTGGCCGGACACGGAAGACTTCAGGCTGCCGGTCATCTACTCCGTCGGGATCTGGGTCGCTCTTGTCCTGACGCTCGGTTTCATGGCGGTCTATGCGTTCCGTGTCGCAGAAGAGGCGCGGCAGCTTGCGGACGCACTCACCGCAACGGAACTTGTACTTGCGCGGGAACAACACCTTAACGCGCTGGATGGATTGGCAACGGCTGCCGCTCACGAGCTGGGCACACCACTTGCGACAATTTATCTTGCAGCAAAGGAACTAAGAGACGAATTCGAAGACGGCGACTACCGCGGCGAGGATATCGAACTGATCCGATCGCAGGCAGAACGATGCCGCGAAATTCTGAAGCAGCTGACCAGTCTTTCGAGCGAGGAAGACCAGACCTATCAGCGCATGCCCGTCGCCCAACTTCTGGAAGACGTCATCGACCCGCATCGCGGAACCGGTGTCGCCATTCATTCATCGATTGGCGGCAACGGTCCTGAACCCGTTGGAACACGGAATGCGGCAATTCGCTACGGTCTGGGCAATCTAGTTGAAAATGCAGTCGATTTCGCTGCGTCTCGGGTCGATGTCTCTGCACAATGGGACGATACTGTCCTGTCTATATCGATCCGTGACGACGGCCCCGGGTTTTCCGTCGACATTCTTGGAAAGATTGGCGACCCATACGTCTCTATTCGCAGTGGCAGATCGCCGCAAGGCAGCAGCGGTGGCGGTCTTGGGTTGGGCATCTTCATTGCCAAAACCCTGTTGGAACGCACAGGAGCGAAGCTGCAACTGGAGAACCAGGCACCGCCCGGCAATGGCGCCCATATCCGTGTCAGCTGGCCGCGTTCGACATTCGAAGGACGTGTTGGAGTGGACGAAACACCAATTTAGCCCCATAACCACAATAAAAGAGGATCAACCAGCAGGTTATTGATCAACAACACGCATCCGACCTGCACAAAAAGACGTACGAATAAACGGTAACGAGCCATGACGGACCATATGACATCAATAAATGGATCCGGAGACATGAGTCTTCTGATCGTCGACGACGACAAACCGTTTCAGCAACGCTTGGCGCGCGCAATGGAAAAGCGCGGATTTGCGACTGAAACAGCGGACGGCGTTCAGGACGCAGCACTCAAAATTGCACGCACCGCCCCGGCATATGCAATCGTCGATATGCGCCTGGAGGACGGAAACGGCCTCGATGTCATTGAAAAAATTAGACAAAAACGCCCTGACGCGCGCGCAATCGTCCTGACCGGCTATGGGAACATCGCCACAGCGGTGACTGCGGTAAAACTCGGTGCCATCGATTATCTGGCGAAACCTGCCGACCCTGACGACATCGTTGCGGCGCTTGCACGCAAGCCTGAGGACAAGGCACAGCCGCCGGAAAACCCGATGTCCGCAGACCGGGTGCGCTGGGAACATATTCAACGGGTCTATGAACTGTGCGACCGAAATGTTTCCGAAACCGCGCGCCGTCTGAACATGCACCGACGGACATTGCAGCGAATTCTTGCGAAAAGGGCGCCACGCTGAGGATCAGATGTGGTGAAACCGAATGCGGGCTTGCCCTTTCGACGCCACTTTGCCTAAGTAATCATCGATTATCGTTACTTTGCGCTCCGATGGAGATCTTTCATGCGGCTTGCGGCTGCTCGCAGTTTTAACACGCCCGTCATCAGAACACGTCTCCTGGCGGCCTGCAGCATTGTTTTCCTGACTTGCGGTACAAGCGCCTACGCACAGTCCGTTCCGGAAACAGTTCGGATCAACGTGCAGCCGGCGGAACCGGGTATACGCTCCATCGCGCTCGACAAGAAGTACCGGCCCATCATCAGCCGGGACGACAAGGGTGTGGTAATCGATACGATCGGCAGTGACGACAAGCCGCCACCCTGTGACGTGAAGCTCGAAGTTACCCTGGAAAACAGCCGTATTCTTCACCGCGATGCCAATCTATGCAGCGGCGACACACTTGTTGTCGATGTGACGAGCGACGGGAAACCTGGCGCTACCGCACGCATTGTCGGGACGTCTTCAGGTGTTTCGGCAGGTCCTGTCGCAAGTGCCCCTGCTGCAACGGCAGCGCCTCAAACTCAGGCAACCGAGACCCCGCAAACCAACCAGACCGACACCCCGTCGATCACTGAAATCACGCCACCGGCCGACAATGACGGGCTGAAGCCACTGGAAACAGTCGATACGCCGATTTCAGCCACTGATCCAAACGGCACCGAGACCGCAAGTCTGCCGCAAGATTCCGTCGGAACTGAAACAATCGTAACACCGTCACCGGGCGGCGCAAATGCAGCACCCGTTCTTGTAACGCCGGCCGAAGGACGTGCCTGGGTCGCCGAACCCGGTAGCCAACCCGGTTCCCCATCCGCGCTTCTGCACACCATTCCGCAGACAGACGACAGGGATTTCCGTGCGGATTGCACCACGCAGTCCGGTTTCGCGAAAATCACTTTCCAGCAAGCGCCAGCTGGCCTTCAGGAAGGCATGCCCCAGGCAATCCGTGTGTTGGCGGGTGACTACTCCGCAACGTTCAATACCTTCGGTTCGTCGAATGCCAACGAAGCCGGGGTCTCTCTTCCCGAGGTCAATATCGAAATGACCGACCCGCTCTGGGAAGCGATGATCCGGCAGTCGGAACTTTCCATTTCGGTCGAGGGACTGCCCGCCTATCCCGTATCGCTGAAAGGCAGCGCAAATCCCGTGCGCCTGTTTGTAGCGACTTGTTCGCTGCCCCAGCAGATCGTCGGAGATGATCCCTTTGGCGCCGGTGGGCAGGAGGCCAATTCTGACCTTTCATGTAACGAGCTTGGCCGTGTGCGCTCCGTGGAAGCCGTCCGCCCGGGCCAGATCGTTTTCCGGAACGCAAGCGCGCAGCCGGTCGAAGTGCATTGGGTAGACTATCGTGGCGGCGAACGTCCCTACGCGCGGCTCG
The DNA here is from genome assembly GCF_040530035.1 of Roseibium sp. HPY-6. Classification (NCBI taxonomy): domain Bacteria; kingdom Pseudomonadati; phylum Pseudomonadota; class Alphaproteobacteria; order Hyphomicrobiales; family Stappiaceae; genus Roseibium; species Roseibium sp. HPY-6. The sequence continues at coordinate 597,683 of NZ_JBEWCD010000003.1, read as the reverse complement.
AACCAGGCCAGATTCTGGATCAGCAGACCTATTTCTCGCACGCCTGGACCGTTCGAGGTGCGAGCGGTGAGTGCCGGGGTATCTACGTCACGCAAGCCCCCTATCGTGAAGTCGTCATCAGCGGACAAGCAGGCTTGGGTGGCAACGGCGCAGGGGGCTTTGGCGTCCCTGCCGGCCAGGGCGGCGGGATTCCGGGCGACCAGTTCGGCAACGGTGCAGGCCCCATTCCGCCGGGCAGCATTGGCGGAAGCGACCAACCCGGCTTTCAGCAGCAGGCCGCCAGGACGAATGTTGCCGATTACCTTTGTACGGCCGGTATTGACCTGAACGTTGTGTTTTCGCCGGACGGCGCAACCGCGACGGTTGCCGAAATGGGGTATGGAGCGGTCACTTTGCAGAGGTTCGGAAGCCCCAATACCTTCCATTACGAGGGACAGGGTCACATCCTGAAGGGTCAACTCCAGAATGCCACCTGGACGCGTCCCGGTCTGCGGGATGTGTTCTGCGCCCGCAGGTAAGTCAGGCGTATTTTTCCCAGTATTAGAAAATACTTACGCAGTTTTTGCAGGTGCACACAGTCGGATCAGAGCCTTTTTCTGTTTCCGGATCCAAAACCCTGGAATCTTAAGGTTTTGGTCAACAGTTTCGGGACTTATTTCCTCAACGCAATCCGAGAGGAATCACCCCGCCATGTCTTTCGCACGCTGGCCCATCACCTGGAAAATCAGTCTGCCCATTGCGACCATTCTCGTGGTTACGGCAGCCATCTGCGTGATCAGTCTCAATAGCCTCTATTCAGCAATGTTTGCCGAACGTATGGCAAAGATCGAGGATATCTCAAACGGTGGCGTTGCGATCGCTGCTCATTTTCATGAATTAGAGCAATCCGGTGACTTGAGCCGTGAGGAAGCGCAAGCTGCGGCAAAGGCAGCAATCGGGGCCATTCGGTTCGAAGGCGACAATTATCTCTTTGTGTATGCCTATGACGGCACCAATCTCGTGCATCCCAAGACTTCGCTTATCGGCACAAACCTGATGAACTTTACCGACAAGACCGGAGTTCGTCTTGTCGAGACGCTGATCAATCGGGCCAAAGCCGGCGGCGGGGCGATGCTCTACTACTGGCCGCGCGCGAACAGCGAGGTTGCCATTGAAAAACATGGCTGGGGCGCAGGTTTCGAACCCTGGAACTGGATGATCGGAACCGGTGTCTATGTCGACGATCTGGACGCTGCATACTGGAGCGCAGCAACAACAATTATCGCGCTCGCGGTCGTCGGAGCGCTTATCGCGATCTTCATTGCAGTTGTTGCCGTTCGCCAGACGGTCGGCCCACTGCGTTCGCTGACGGCGAACATGAGCACATTGGCCGACGGCAACACGAATGTCTCCGTCGAAGGCGCCGATCGTGGTGACGAAATCGGTCAAATGGCCAGCGCCATGGAGGTGTTCGTTCAGAACGAAACCAACCGCCGTGCACTGGAAGACCAGCAAAACGCCGCGCAAGAGGATGCGGCCCGCAAAGGTGCCGAGATCCAGCAGTTGAGCGGTGAATTCGATCGCCAGATCATGGATATGCTGAACATCATCGACGGCTCCGTTCAGAACCTCCAGTCCGCATCGAGCGACATGACAGGCGTTGCAGCTCAGACGACCGAGCAAAGCGGCCTTGTGTCAAACGCATCTTCTCAGGCTTCGCACAACGTAGAGACCGTTGCAGCCGCTGCGGAAGAACTGTCTGCTTCGGTCAACGAGATCCGCAGGCAGGTCCAGTCCTCAAGCGAGATTGCCGCGAAAGCGGCAGGGGAAGCTGAATCGACCAACCAGCGCATGAGCGGCCTTTCCGAATCGGCAAGCCGTATCGGCGAAGTTGTCACGCTTATCCAGGCAATCGCCGAGCAGACCAATCTCCTGGCGCTGAACGCGACCATTGAGGCGGCCCGTGCCGGCGAGGCCGGTAAGGGCTTTGCGGTCGTTGCCGCTGAAGTCAAGGAACTGGCCAACCAGACTTCCAAGGCCACGGAAGAAATTTCGAGCCAGATTTCCGCCATTCAGGAGGAAACCGGTCTTGCTGCCAGCGCGATCTCATCGGTGACAGAGATCATCACCAACATGAACGAGATCGCCTCTTCGATCTCGGCCTCGGTCGACGAGCAGGGTGCAGCGACCCAGGAGATCGCAAGCAATGCGACCGAAGCCTCCCGAAGCACGGTGGAAGTGACGACCAATATCGAAAGTGTCGCGTCTGCTGCCGAAAACACCCGCGATACCGCGCAGAAGGTCGACGCCTCGGCACAGGAACTGCGCGAAAACGCAGTTCAACTACGCGGACAGGTCGCGACTTTCCTCGATGAGGTCAACAAGCGCTCAATCGCCTGAAACACTTTTGAAAACAACACGTTGAACAAAGCCTGCAGTCATCCCGGCCGCAGGCTTTTTCACACCTTGCGCAAGGCCACCTTGGAAATCCGGTGGCTCGCATTCTTGGAGAGGATCAGATCAGCTCGTGGCCGGGTTGGCAGGATGTTCTCACGCAGATTGACAAGATTGATGTCGTTCCAGATCCGCGTTGCGGTTTCAACTGCCTCATTGTCGTTGATGCGCGAGTATTTGTGAAAGTAGGACCCGGGGTCGCGGAACGCCGTTTCGCGCAGGCGCATGAAACGATCGACATACCATTTGCTCAGCAAGCCCTCATCCGCATCGATATAGACGGAAAAGTCAAAGAAATCCGAGACAAAGGGCACCGCGCGCCCGTCCTTGGGCAACTCTCGCGTCTGCAGGACGTTCAGGCCCTCGACGATCAGGATATCCGGCTTGTCGACGGTAACCGTGTGGCCGGGCATGACGTCATAGTAAAAGTGCGAGTAAACAGGCGCCCGAACGTGCCGCCGCCCCGCCTTGATGTCCGACAGGAACTTGAGCAGCCGCGGCCGGTCGAAGCTTTCCGGAAACCCTTTCTTGGACATGAGGCCTTCAGCCTCAAGAATGGCGTTCGGATAGAGAAACCCGTCCGTTGTGATCAGATCGACCTTCGGGCTTGCCGGCCAGCGGGCCAGAAGCTCGCGCAACACACGCGAGGTCGTTGATTTACCGACGGAAACAGACCCGGCAACGCCAATGATGAAAGGCGTCTTGCCGTCCCGGTGACCGAGAAAATTCTGCGTTGCCTGGTGAATGCTGATCGTTGCCTCGGCATAGAAGGCCAGCAAGCGGGAGAGGGGCAGATAGATCGTCTCCACCTGCTGCATGGAGACCGGCGCGTTCAGGCCCTGAAGCTGTTCGACCTCGTGTTCATCGAGTGTCATCGGCGTGTCGGCACGCAAACGGGACCACTGGCGTTCGGTGAACACCCTATAGGGGGACAAATCCATGTCCAGGGCCGTTGCGACTTTCTGATCCATCGTCTCGCAGTTCCCGCTGCGGTGCCTTAAGGCAGACAATCACTCCTGAGGCCGAGAGGCCTTTTCCTCAAGTCCGGTCTGTCCTGTCCGTTTGCCCAACTCCGCCATGACGTCCGCCAAGGGAACATTGGATACATTCAGAACCACCAACAAATGATAAAGCACATCGGCGGCTTCCGCCGTCAATTCTTCCCGGTCTTCCCTCACAGCCGCAATCGCCGCCTCGACCGCCTCTTCCCCCAGTTTCTGGGCGCATTTGGCTACGCCCTTATTTACAAGTTTGCGTGTGTAGGACTTTTCATCGTCGCTCTTCGCGCGTGCAGCAACTATGGCATCCAGAGCTTCGAGTGTGAACTTGGTCATTTGGCTAGAGCTCTTTTCGCAATTTCAGGCATCGAGACGCATGGGAACGCCCGCGTCGTCCATGTATCTTTTGGTTTCCTGGATCGTGTACTCGCCGAAATGGAAGATCGACGCCGCTAGGACCGCAGTCGCATGGCCGTCCCGCACGCCCTCGACCATATGATCAAGTGTTCCGACGCCTCCGGACGCGATCACCGGCACGGGCACGGCATCGGCAATCGCCCGCGTGAGCGCGATGTTATAGCCCGACTTTGTACCGTCCCGATCCATGGACGTCACCAGGAGCTCACCGGCACCGAGCTCGACCACTTTTTTTGCAAACTCAATGGCATCAATACCGGTCGGATTACGCCCGCCATGGGTGAAGATTTCGAACTTTTCAGGGTCGCCCGGAGTGTTAACCTGCTTGGCATCAATGGAAACCACGATGCACTGGGCACCGAATTTTTCCGCCGCCTCGCGGACAAAGTCCGGGTTTTTGACCGCTGCCGTGTTGATCGACACCTTGTCGGCCCCCGCGATCAGAAGTTTGCGGATGTCTTCCACCGTCCTGACACCGCCACCGACCGTTACCGGCATGAAGCAGGCTTCCGCCGTGCGCCGAACGACATCGTAGATCGTGTCCCGGCCTTCATGGCTGGCCGTGATATCGAGAAAACAGAGTTCATCGGCACCGGCGGCATCATATGCCTTCGCAGCTTCCACAGGATCGCCTGCATCGACCAGATCCACAAAATTGACGCCTTTGACGACACGGCCGTCCTTCACATCGAGGCAGGGAATGACACGGGCTTTCAGGGTCATGATGCTTTTTTCCTGGCGCTCAGGATCAGGTCCATCGCTTCTTTCGGATCCAAGCGCCCGTCATAAAGCGCGCGGCCGGAGATCGCGCCTTCCAGAATGGCGCAATCAGGCTTCAGAAGCCGGTGAATGTCATCAATCGAAGCGAGGCCGCCCGAGGCGATCACGGGAATGGAAACGGACTGCGCCAGCTCCAGGGTCGACGGTATGTTCAGCCCCTTCAGGATCCCGTCCCGGTCGATATCGGTGTAGATGATCGCCGAAACACCGGCATCCTGGAACCGTTTTGCCAGATCCACTGCGGTCAGTTCCGAGGTTTCCGCCCATCCTTCAACAGCCACATGGCCGCCTTTGGCGTCGATCCCGACAGCGACCTTACCCGGAAACTTGCGGCAGGCTTCGTTTACGAGATCCGGGTCGCGCACGGCGACCGTCCCGAGAATGACCCGTGCAATACCTCTTGAAAGCCAGGTTTCGATATGATCGAGCGTCCTGATCCCGCCGCCCAGCTGAACCGGGTTTTTCGTCGATGCCAGGATGGCGTCAACGGCCGCGCCGTTCACGCTCTCGCCGGCGAAGGCCCCATTGAGGTCAACTACGTGTAGCCACTCAAAACCTTGGGCTTCAAAGGCTTTTGCCTGTGCCCCGGGGTTGTCGTTAAAGACAGTTGCCTGGTCCATATCGCCAAGCTTCAAGCGCACGCACTGGCCATCCTTCAGGTCGATGGCGGGAAAGAGGATCATTCTCGTTACAGTCCTTCCACGATGACGATTTCGCCATCGGCAACTTTCTGGCGGATTTTCACCGCCTGCTGGTATTCGGGCGAGTTATAGCAATCGACCGCATGTTGGAAGCTGGGAAATTCAATCACGACATTCCGTGCCCGTCCCGGACCCTCGATGGCATCGGTCTTACCGCCGCGTGCGAGGAAATTGGCGCCGAACCGCTCAAACGCCGGCTTGGCCGTTTCCACATATTGCGGATAGTTTTCCGGGTCGTGCACATCCACCCGCGCAATCCAGTATCCCTTGCTCACTCGTTCTCTCCCGTTTGATTTCAGGTTCCCGTGACTATCGCCGCTTTACCTGATGTCACGCACGCGTCCTGTTTCTTCAGGGTTTCCAGTCCAGAAAATTGCCGATCAGGTCGAGACCCAGCCGCTGGCTCTTTTCCGGGTGGAATTGCGTACCGATCATGTTGTCCCTGGCAACCATGGCCGTGAAGGTCCCCGCATAACCGAAGCTCGCGAGACGATCCGCCTCATGGGTGCAGGCAAAGTGGTAGGAATGTACGAAATAGGCGTGCAATCCGTCCGGGCCTGTTGCCAGACCCTTGAAAACCGGATGGCTTTCAGAGCGAACGTCGATCGTGTTCCAGCCCATATGCGGGATCTTCAAAGACGGGTCCGACGGTTTCATTTCCGAAACATCGCCTTCGATCCAGCCTAGGCCCTCGACGGTCTCGAATTCCAGGCCGCGGGTTGCCATCAGCTGCATCCCGACGCAAATGCCGAAAAAAGGCTTGCCCTGAACACGAACGGTTTCATGAAGGGCGTCCGGCATGCCGTCGACAGCCCACAGGCCGCGCTTGCAATCGGCGAAGGCACCAACGCCCGGCAAGACGATCCGGTCGGCCTTCAGCACGCGATCCGGGTCTGCGGTAACAATCACATCCGGCACATGGGCATGGGCGCGGGCCGCGCGCTCGAAGGCCTTTTCGGCCGAGCGCAGATTGCCCGACCCGTAGTCGATAATTGCAATTGTCATTGACGCGTCTCCGGCCCAAGGGTCAGGCCAACCACCTGTTCGCTGCCTATCCGCGGCACGATAGGGTTTCGAACAGGCGCCGGCGGATGAACCTGTTCCGGCTCAGCTGGAGCCAACAACCCGGCTTCCTTGTTCAAAAATCGAAGTTCCGCTTCAGCGGGATTTTCGCCGTCGACGATCCCAATGACGCGCCAGCCCTTACGCTCGAGCGACCAGCGGCGCAGCGCCTGTGCCTCGAACCCGAACAAAAGCGATACCACAAGCGCGGCGATACCTGTGGCCTGTGAACTCAATGCGCTTGCGAGAAGCTCAATCGCCAGCGTGAGCGCCAGATAGCCGAGCAAAACCAGCCACATGCGATGCACCAGCAGCCAGATGAACGAGAAGACAAAAGCCAGCACCGAAAACCTGTCCGGTATGAACAGAAGCCGGTCGCTTTCGCTTGGGTCCCCTGCCAGATCGTCAAATTCGGGCGGGGCCATGACAACGTAAGTACTCATACGCCAATCCGTTTCCTAGCCGCCCAGCTGGCCCTTGGTCGTGGGAACACGGTCCGCCTGGCGCGGATCGATTTCGATGGCCTTGCGCATGGTGCGGGCAACGGCCTTGAAGCACGTTTCCGCGATATGATGGCAGTTAGACCCGTAAAGATTGGCAATATGAAGAGTGATGCCGGCATTCATGGCAAATGCGCGGAAAAACTCTTCAAAAAGCTCGGTATCGAAGTCTCCGACCTTGTCACGATCGAACGTCACGTCCCAGACGAGAAACGGGCGCCCCGAAACGTCCAGTGCACACCGCGTCAATGCTTCATCCATGGCGAGATGCGTGTCGGCATAGCGGGTGATGCCGGCCATGTCGCCCAGCGCATTTGAAATCGCCTGGCCGAGCGCAATTCCTGTGTCTTCGACGGTATGGTGAAAGTCGATATGGGTGTCGCCTTCGGCACGCACCTTCATGTCGATCAGCGAATGGCGCGACAGTTGTTCCAGCATGTGATCGAAAAAACCGACACCTGTTTGAACGTCGTAGCTGCCCGTCCCGTCGAGATTGATGTCAACGGAGATGCGGGTTTCCTTGGTGTCGCGCGATACACTCGCTGTGCGCATCAGTTGCTGTCCTTGCTTTTAAGTGCGGAACCGGCGGTGTTGTAGCAGCCTGAACCGACTAATGAAATAGCAACGTATGCTGCAGGCCTCGCAAGACCGCTCGACAAGTGCATCGATTTCACCGACCCTTGCGTCCAACGTAACAATCAGACTTCGAATAGTGGCTCCAGGAGGCCGATTTCATGTTCAAGGAAGCTATTGCAGAAGGTGGTCTTGCGGTCGTGACCGGCGCGGCAAGTGGTGTCGGTCTTGCTGCCGCAACCCGCTTCGCTGAAGCAGGGCTCGGGATCATCCTGGCGGATCTGCCGGGAGAGACGCTGGACGCGGCAACGGAAGTGGTTCGCAAAGCCGCGAAACCTGGCGCCACCGTGATCGCCGTGCCAACCGATGTCACTGATATGGATCAGGTTGAACAGCTGGCGGATAGCGCATTCCAGACCGGGCCTGTTGCTGTTCTCATGAACAATGCCGGCATCGGGATGTCATCGAAGTGCTGGGAAAACTATGACGCCTGGACACGCATGATGGACGTCAATTTTTACGGCGTGCTCAGGGGCGTTCAAGCATTTACGCCGCGCATGATCGAGGCGGGACGCCCGTCGGTCATCATCAATACCGGATCCAAGCAGGGGATCACGACCCCACCCGGCAATCCCGGCTACAACGCAACCAAGGCGGCCGTGAAAGTGCTGAGCGAGCAGCTTGCGCATGAATTGCGGGAGGCAGGCGCGCCGATTTCCGTTCACCTGTTTGTGCCCGGCTTTACCTATACCGGCATGATTTCGTCTTTCCTGCCGGAAAAACCGGCAGCGGCGTGGACCAGCGAGCAGACCGTTGACCATTTCATCGAGCACATGACGGCAGGCGACTTCTACATCCTTTGCCCCGACAACGACGTCGACAGCACACGCGACAAGCGCCGCGCCGAATGGGCTGTTGGAGACATCATCGAAAACCGGCCACCTCTCTCCCGCTGGCATCCCGACTACAAAGAGGCCTTTGCGGAATTTGAGAAAACCGGAAAGACGTAGTCTGGTGTTCCGACAACCGGAGTGGTATGGACGGGGCGCTTTCCCCATATCCTGAAAGGAGCCCGCTCCATGCCGACCAGCCCGTTCGCCCCTAAGACCGCGCTTGACCGTTTGATGCTTCCTGTCGATGTCCCGACCCTCAAGGAAGCGGAAAACCTTGTCAGCCGGACCGAGGGAAAGGTCGGTGTCTACAAGATCGGCATGGAACTGCAGTTTGCCGGCGGGCTTGAGTTTGCGCGCGATCTGGCGGCGAGTGGCAAGAAGATCTTTCTCGACGTCAAACTTCACGACATCGACAACACCATTACCAAGGCCGTGCAAAACATCGCCAAGATGGGCATGACTTTCATGACGCTGCACGCCTATCCGAAGACCATGCGCGCCGCCGTCCGTGGCCTGATGGCAGAGGGCAATCCGGATCTCTGCCTGCTTGGCGTCACGGTGCTAACCTCCATGGACGAGGACGATCTGGTGGCTGCAGGGTACCGCGGGCCGGTTGCCGATCTGGTCGAAGCGCGTGCCCGCGATGCGCGCGAGGCCGGAATGGGCGGTATAGTCTGCGCGGCGACGGAAGCGGAAAAGCTGAGGCCGATCCTGGGCGGAGACCTTGTCATCGTCACACCCGGAATTCGCCCGGCAGGGAGCTCAGCCAACGATCAGCGCCGGGTCATGACCCCGGCAGACGCCATCCAGGCCGGCAGCGATTATCTGGTCGTCGGGCGGCCGATCAGCAAGGCCGAAGATCCGGGTGCGGCGGCAGATGCGGTTGTCGAGGAAATAACGGCGGCGCTGCACCGACCTGCAGCTTGATCAAGACGTGACGTTCATGACCCCACCCTTAACCCCTCCCCACAAGGGGGGGATTGCGTATCAATCGCCGTAAGGTGGAGAGCCTTTTGAAAGTGACGTTGAGCGGAAGTACCTCTTTCTCCCGAAAAGCCCGGCTCTTCTCACATTTTTTGGTGGAATAGTATTTTTGTCCAATCATGCGGTTTTGTGAGTTTACGCATATTTTGATATAAAGGTATGCGCATATGTGTTTTTCTTTCTGTTTACAAGAATTTTGAGAATCGAATCGGTTTTGCGATGCAAAACTCGCCTTTATTCACGAATCATGTAAGATCAGCACCAGTGAATTAGTGAGAAACGACACTCATACCCGTAATTCGATACTTGGGAGGAGACCGCTTAAGTCTCTGTTATTTATTGTTTTTCGTTGAACAACTGTTACCAAATGGTTAACGGTTGTATTGGTGCGTGTATTCGCCCCTTGACCTTCAGCTCCCAATCAAAGCTAAAATGTCGCATCAAACGAAGAAACCGTCGCTCCGGCCAAGGTAACGACGGCTTCAAAGTTTGCACCCGCATTCTGGTCAGAAGGCGCGGGGCTGATGCAACTAGTGCGATTCTATTGAATCGAAGAACAAGCTATCGGTCAAGCCTTCTGACGCTCATATAGAGAGTTGATCGAAAAATGTTACAGCTAAAATGGCGAACTTGCGGAGATAACAAACACTGGTGCGATCTCTGCAATCTTAATCTCAAAAGCGTCAAAACTACCGGGGTGTACATCATATGGCACCCCGGCAATCCATCGCGTGTGGTGCGTGTCGGTCAAGGACAGATCGCAAAGCGCTTGTCTGAACACCGCAATGACCCCGCAATCCTGCACTATCAGAAGTACGGGACTTTGCGCGTCACATGGGCATCAGTACAGACTCTTCAGTTGGACGGTGTTGAACGCTATCTCGCTGATCATTGGAACCCACTAGTCGGAGATGCGTTCCCGAATGCACGTCCGATTGCGGTGAACTCTCCGTGGTAGTCTCCATGCCCCCGATGATTGCATCGAGGGATTCTCGGAGCTTCATGTACTGATACCAAGCCCACGGCGGCTCATCGCCGGAGGACAGTTTCTGGTTTACCCAGGTCCGAACACCTTCAAGTTCATCGCGTGTCATGGTGCTAGCTCAACACTTCAGAGTTAACATTGGGTATACGCACTACTTGGAGCAGTCCTCCACCTTATCTGCTTTAGGTGGAGGACTTTTCGCGATACCCCTTAGTTTCGCAGAAAAGTTGCCTCAGGATTGTCGCAGCCCTTGTGGGAAGTGGTTAGGAGTGGGGTAAGTCGCCCAAACTACTCATTCCAGCAAACAAGCTTTGCGAAACAAAAAAGCCACCGCAATTGCGGTGGCCAGTCAGGAAACGCGGTCTTTATTTTGTCATGCCGCTTGATTGTCGCCGGCAGCCGAAGAACGCAGCACCATCCCGTAGAGATCGCGCGGATCGTCCGGATCCGCCAGCAGGTCCAGCTTCTCGAAATGGCCGGTCTTCGGCAGAAGATCGCGCACGTAGCGAAGCGCCGCGAAATCCTCGATAGCGAAACCGACACTGTCGAACAGGGTGATCTGGTTGTCTGACGTCCGGCCGGTCGCCTTGCCCGCATAAACCTGCCAAAGCTCGGTCACCGGATGGTTTTCCGGCAATTGCTGAAGCTCTCCTTCGATGCGCGTCTGCTCCGGGAGTTCAACAAAGATGTCGGAGCGCAGAAGAATGTCCTTGTGCAGTTCCGTCTTGCCGGGACAATCGCCACCAATCGCATTGATGTGGACCCCAGACCCGACCATGTTGTCGGTCAGGATCGTTGCGTATTTCTTGTCGGCGGTCACCGTCGTGATGACCTGCGCGCCTTCGATGGCATCTTCAGGCGTCTTGCAGATGGTCACGTTCAGTCCGGAATTGGCCATGTTCCGTGCCAGCCGGATGCTGGCTTCCGGATCGATGTCAAACGCACGGATCTCGGTTATTCCGAGCATTTCCTTGAAAGCCAGGCACTGAAAATCGGATTGGGCACCATTGCCGATGATTGCCATCGTCTTCGATCCCTTCGGCGCAAGATATTTCGCTGCCAGAGCCGATGTTGCGGCGGTGCGCAGGGCTGTCAGGATCGTCATTTCGGTGAAAAGAACCGGATAGCCAGTGGAAAGTTCCGAGAGCACGCCAAATCCGGTCACGGTCTGCAGGCCGTCTCGAAAATTCTGCGGATGACCGTTGACGTATTTAAAGCCAAAGGTCTCGCCGTCGCTGGTCGGCATGAGTTCAATCACGCCCTGCGGGGCGTGCGCTGGAATGCGCGGTTTCTTGTCGAAGCTTTCCCAGCGCAGGAAGTCCTGTTCGATATAGTCGGCAATGCCGACAAGCGCCTTTTCCACGCCGATCGCACGGATATTGCGCATCATGTTGTCGACACTGACGAACGGCACATAGGCCAATTCCGACGGCTTTGGATTGTGGTTCGCGGCGGTCATTTTTTCTTCCTCCAGATCAACGGATGTTCAACTGGAACCGATTGAGCATCCAAAAGTTGATCGATTCCAAAGTGATAGAGCATCTTCGGTATTCTCTTGAACGCAGGATGCTCTAGAAGCTTCGAGTCGGACGGTCGAAGACGCGGCGCCCGAACAGGCTGCCTGTCAGGTCGACCATCAGGCGGGCGGTTTTTCCGCGGTCATCGAGAAACGGATTCAGTTCGACAAGGTCGAGCGACGTCACCAGACCGCTGTCATGCAGCATTTCCATCACCAGGTGGGCTTCGCGGAAAGTCGCCCCGCCCGGCACGGTGGTTCCGACCGCAGGTGCGATTTCCGGGTCAAGGAAATCGACGTCGAGGCTGACGTGCAGCAGGCCGTTTTCGGCTTTCACCCGGTCGAGAAACGGATTTAGAAGCGATCCGATACCCTCTTCGTCGATCCGGCGCATGTCGCTGACACCAACGCCCTGGCTGAGCAGCATTTCGCGCTCTGCGGTATCGATGGAGCGGACGCCAAGGATCTCGACATTTTCCGGACTAAGCGGGTGTTGCAGCGGTTCGCCAAGCAACCCGTCGAACCCAGGCAGGCCGCAGGCAAAGGCCAGTGGCGTGCCATGGAGATTGCCACTGTCGGTGCTGTCGAACGTATGGAAGTCGGAGTGCGCGTCAAGCCACAGAACAAAAAGAGGGCGGCCGCGTTCCGCTGCAGCGCGCGCGTGACCGGAGACGGTACCCGCCGCCATCGCGTGGTCGCCGCCAAGGTATATCGGAACAACGGACTGCAGCCCGAGTTCATGGGATTTGGCGTGAAGCGCGCGCGTCCACCCGGCGTAAGAGCGGAAGTTCTTCAAAACGGGGTTTGGCGCCTGTAGCGCGCCGACGTCGGCCCGTTGAAGATTGCCATGGTCCAAAACATCGTGGCCCAGCGCTTTCAGCTGCTCCAGAAGACCTGCCGTGCGAAAGGCATCGGGTCCCATCAGACAGCCCTTCTGGCCCGCTCCGTCATCAACGGGTGCGCCGACAAGCGCGATTTTTTTGCTGGCAACGTTCACGGTTCGCTCTATCTGCCCTCGATCCGGCAAATCTGGGCAATACACGCGGCGGAGTAAATCCCATGACTTGATCAAATGAGCAGTCTGATTTATCGATCTGGTAAACAAAACTACTCAAAATGATAAAATGGACGATCTGGATCTTCGACTCATCTCGCTACTTCGTAACGATGGCCGCCGTTCGGTGTCCGATCTGGCAAGCGATCTGAAGGTGTCCCGCGCGACAGTCCGCTCCCGCATGGAAAAGCTTCAGGCAGCGGGCGAAATCCTCGGATACACCGCCGTACTGCGTGATGACTGGCGCGACCTGCCGATCCGTGCCGTGACATTGCTTGTGGTCGACGGACACAATACGGACCCGGTGATCCGCGCCCTGGGAGCCATGACGGAAGTCCGCGCGATTCATTCGACCAACGGCAAATGGGATCTGGTTCTCGATGTCGCGACACGGGACCTTGCCGCCTTCGACGATGCACTCAATCGCATTCGGCTGATCGAAGGCATCACCGGGTCGGAGACCAATCTGCTGCTCAACACGCGAAAAGGTCCGGCGGTCATGCCCAACCGTTAGATCCTGCCCCTCGCAAAACGGGTCGCTCTTTCGCCGAACGCTTCCTAAAGTAAGATCGAAACCGAACAAGCGATGAGTTCGACATGACCAAGGCAATCGATCTTTCCAGCCTCGCGCCGAAACCGGAACCGATTTCGGTCGGCGAAGAGGCCGCAGAAAACTATGCAGTCGTCCGCCAGACCCTCAAGCGGATCACCAATGACTGGCGCGAGCAACCGACGCTCGAGCAGCTCGCAAAGGAAGCGGATCTGCAACCGATCCAGCTGCAGCGTGTCTTCTCGCGCTGGGCGGGCCTGACCCCCAAGCAGTTCCTTCAGGCCATCACACTGGATCATGCCAAGGCGCTCCTGCGCGATTCCGCAAGCGTCCTTGACGCGTCGTACGAGGTCGGCCTGTCCGGCTCTTCCCGTCTGCATGATCTGTTCGTGACCCATGAGGCCATGACACCCGGCGACTACCGCGCCCGCGGTGAAGGCCTGCAAATCGCCTATGGCTTCCATCCCTCGCCGTTCGGGCAGGTCCTGATCATGGCCACCGACAAGGGTCTGGCCGGTCTCGGTTTCGCCGATCCGGGGGAAGAACAATCCGCATTGACCGATATGTGCGAGCGCTGGCCGTCAGCCGTCTACGGTCACGACCAGGATGCCACCGCCTCATATGCGAAGCGTGTCTTCGACCCCGCCAGGTGGCAGGAAGACCAGCCGCTCAATGTCGTCATGATCGGAACGGATTTCGAAATCAGAGTGTGGCAGACCCTTTTGAAAATCCCCATGGGCCAGGCGACGACCTATTCCGACGTTGCCGCGTCGATCAGCAAACCGAAGGCCTCACGAGCCGTTGGATCCGCCGTTGGCCGCAATCCGATCTCCTTCGTCGTTCCATGCCACAGGGTTTTGGCCAAGGGCGGCAAGATCGGCGGCTATCACTGGGGCCTCACCCGCAAACGCGCGATTCTCGGCTGGGAAACCGGGCTTGCAGGGCCGGTTCTGGAGTGTGTTTAGGCGAGCGGGGCCACCAATTCCCCGTTCGTTCATTTCGTCATCCCTGGACGTAACACGGCGAAGATCCAGGGCCGTGGCGTCAATTCGTCCAAGTAACGGCTTAATCGGCGCACCGATCCCGTCGCGCGCTTCGCTTGGCCGGGATGACGCGATCAAGGTTAGCTTCAAAACGATGGAACCATCAGAAGCAATGCCAAGCTCAAACAAATCCTTCGATTGTCGTCCCGGTTTGGCGTTAGCCAAGACCGGGACCCAGTACCCGAGGCCTGCGATGACTGGATCCCTGCCTGCGCAGGGATGACAAGACTATTGGGCCGACTAGCATACTGGGAGTTTATTGCTCCCTTCATCCTGAGGTGCAAAGCGCAGCGAAGCCTCGAAGGATGGGCCGCGTATTGTGTTCTTAACGCCCATCCTTCGAGACAGCGCTAACGCGCTTCCTCAGGATGAGGGTTTGAGCATTTAATCAAGCCCTCCTCTCACAAAAGCGGCGACGCTTCGAACCAGTGAAAAATCCCAGCATTGTCCTCTTGAAATTTACGCTAGAGTGTCCGTCCCTTCCGCAAGCTCTGCGAAGCAGTGATGAAAACATTATTGTATTTCCGATACACTTGGCCAAACGAAGATTCACCAGGCAACAATCCCGTGAGTACGAACTACGAAGTCGTTCAGGAAACAGACTTCGTCTCGCGTATTGTAGACCTTTATTCTGATGGCCGGGCCGTCAGAAACAGCGTCAAGCTCGCCGAGCGAGAAGGTTCTGACTTCCGGCCCCCGGAACACAGATCTCTCGTCCACGGGCCGTTTCTCAAGTACGCAAACGAGGCTCCCCTGATCTCGATTACCGAGGAGGAATTCAATGGTCTGTGGGAGAGTGCGATAGACAAACCCTGGCCGCCGAAAGGATGAACCTGCAGAGTGTGTTGGGCTTGCGCAGCATTCAACCTAGTGAACCGGCCCTTTCGGCATCGGATAGTTTCCGGTGATTTCCCAGCCGAAGGATGCGATGCGTTCGGCGGCGAGCGGTGTAAGATCACCCGTGATCAGGAAATCGACGCCCGAGGGCGGGAACGGCAACCCGGCCATGCCCTCGTGGATTGACGAGAAGGTGCGGGCCACGGTCTGCGTCCAGGCGACCATGTCGAGCGGCAGGACAACGGCTGCCAGTCCGTCGCGTCTGATCGCGACCGGAATGCCGTTTACATCCCGGACCTGTCCCAGGCCGGAAATTGTCCGATTGTAGGTTTCCAGAAGGACAATGCGGCGCAGCTGGAAATAGGCTATGTCCCTGCTTTCAGCATCTGCTGCCTTGGCTGCGATAAGGTCGAGGTCCTGAACGCTCGGCATCGCCTGGAGCTGATAGGCCATGATGACCTTCTCCGACGCCGTATAGAACGGGTTCGCGGCAACTCTTGAAATTGTCTGCTCCGAAACACCTGCATTGCGAAAAGCCGTGGCGGTGCGTTCTTCCAGTTCAGCCGGTGTGCTGTCGACGATCACGGTCCGGAAATTGTCCGCCTGACGCGCGGCAGAAACGATCATGCCACCCGGCAACAGGGCGGTGATTGCCGTGACGGTCCAGCTTCCCGCCGTTGTCACGCTCGCTGTTTCGTTCAGTTTTTCAGATAAGGGCGCATAGAAGGTATAGGGATCGACCCCAAGTTCCACGGCGAGCTCGCGCTCGGCCCGTGCCTGTCCTGTGATGGCCTTGGCGAGATCCGCCGGCGAGCCGCCTTTTCCCGATACCGCTTCCTCAACGCCCTTGGTCAACCGGCCGAACATGCGCCCGACGCCCGACACGGTGCTCTTGGCGGTTCCGACCGGATCGGTCACGGTGCTTTCGACGAAATCAACTGGTTTCTTGGCAGCTTCCTTGAGCCCGTCCAGAAAACTGGCGTCGTTCTTCAGGCTCTCCAGCGCAACCAGAACCCTGATTTCCGCCAGACGGAGCTTGAGAAGCCCGTCCCCCTCAATCTGTTCAACACCTTCTTCCGTCTGCAACTGATAGATCCGCAGAAAACCGTCGCTTCGAACCGGAGACAGGACGGCGTAGCCCGGACCGTTTTCCTTTCCCTCCAGCACGACGGCAGGATCCTGCTCCGGGGGTGTTTCGTACTGTTCTGAAAGGGCCATCGCCGGCTGAATGCCGAGGGCGACGCCCAGCATGACACCGGCAACTACAGCACTGGATTTAGGGAACACGTGCATCCAACAGGTCTCCTTTTGGGGTCCCGGCAGGATGTCAATCCGGAGCAGATCCATTCCGTGCCAGGGCTTCGCCCGCGAGATAAAGCGAACCGCAGATCAGGATCCGAGGCGGTTCACCATCCTTTTCAGAACAAGCTGCCACATCCGCGAGCGCGGCGTCCAGTGATTGAAAGGGCGTTGCTTCCAAACCTGCGCAACGTGCAAGGTCTGCAAGCTCCTCCGGGGACCTGGCGGTCGTTGTCGAGGATATCGGAACGGTGCCAACGTGACGGACCAGACCATGGAACGGCCGAAAGAAGCCGACGGGATCCTTGGTCGTCAGCATTCCGGCCACGACATAAAGCGGGCGCGGGGACCGTTCCTCCTGCTCGCCCATGAACTGGGCAACAGAAACCCCGGCGCCCGGATTATGGCCGCCGTCGACCCACACCTCAGCGCCTTGCGGGCAAAGATCCAGCAAAGGGCCATGCATGATCGGCTGCAAGCGCCCCGGCCAATTGACGGACCTCAAGCCCTGCGCGATCGTGTTTTCATCCGGCAGCAACCCTGCAGCCTTCAGCGTTGCAACCGCAAGACCTGCATTGTCGAACTGATGTCCACCGCCCAGAACCGGCAGCGGCAAATCGAGAAGCCCGTCATCGTCCTGGAAGGCCATGCGGCCCTGATCAGATTGCGCCACGAAATCTTGACCCAGGATCTTAAGCGGGGAACGAAGCCGCGCCGCCCGTCGAATAATCGGCGGAAGGGCATCTTCGGGCTGAGCGGCAGAGATGACCGGTATGCCAGCTTTGATAATTCCGGCTTTTTCCTGAGCGATCGCGCCTATGTCGTCCCCCAGAAACTTCTCGTGATCCATCGAAACCGGCGTGATTACCGTGGCGATCGGGTCTTCAACGACATTGGTCGCGTCGAGACGGCCTCCAAGCCCGACTTCCAAGAGGAGAACGTCGGCGGGATGTTCGGAAAAGATCAGGAAGGCAGCTGCGGTCGTGATTTCAAAGAAGGTGATTTCTTCACCGTCATTGGCTTCTTCACACCGATGAAGAGCGTCGTAGAGAACGGGATCGGAAACGAAGGCGCCGTCCGTGCCGAGCCGGATACGTTCGTTGAACGAGACGAGATGCGGCGATGTATAGACGTGGCAACGCTTTCCGGCGGCTTCCAGGATCGCGCGCATCGTGGCCGTGACCGAGCCTTTTCCGTTGGTGCCCGCCACATGGATCACCGGCGGAAGCTTGTGCTCCGGATTGCCGAGCGCATCCAGCAAGCGATGCATCCGTCCGAGTGAGAGGTCGATCTCCTTCGGGTGCAGCGCAAGCAGCCTATCCAGGATTTTGGTTATCTGATCCAGGGTGCCCTCCGAAGGGTCCTATATCCGGTTTTGCTCTTTACGGCCTTTAGGGGATGGTTGTCGGCTTGACAAGCGGACCCGTTCGTTTTGTCGGAATATGCCGCTTTCGCGACACTATCAGGGAAATTCGGCACTCCAATCCGACATGTCAGCTGGCTGGTTCGGTTTCCCGCGCGTCCTTGTCTTCCGCCGGGGTCTCTTCCGCTGCTTCCTCTGCAGCGGGCTCTTCAGCAGGCTCTTCGGGTTCCGGGGCCTCAAGCTTTGGCAGTTCGACTTCCCGCTTCATCAGGATACCGCATATGCGCGCAATCGTTTCCTTCAGCTCCTGACGCGAGACCACCATATCGATCATGCCATGATCCAGCAGGTACTCGGCGGTCTGAAAGTCTTCCGGCAGTTTTTCCCGCACAGTCTGCTCGATGACCCGCCGCCCGGCGAACCCTATCTGCGCACCCGGTTCGGCGATATGAACGTCACCCAGCATGGCGTAGGAGGCGGAGACGCCTCCGGTCGTCGGATTGGTCAGAACCACGACGTAAGGAAGGCCTGCCTCGCGAAGCATCTGCACACCCACTGTCGTGCGCGGCATCTGCATGAGCGAGAGGATGCCCTCCTGCATGCGCGCACCGCCCGAGGCCACGAACATCACGAATGGTGTACCGTCTTCAACGGCCCTCATCATGCCCGCAAGAATAGCTTCACCCGCCGCCATGCCCAGTGAACCGGCGATGAACTCAAAGTTTTGGACGGCTATGGTCATGTCCATACCGTTGACCTTGCCCTGGGCCACGATCACGGCCTCGTCCTCACCGGACTTGGATCTGGCCTCTTTCAGCCTGTCTGTATAACGCTTGGAATCGCGGAACTTGTGAGGATCCGCCTGAACGTCCGGGGTTTTGACGTCCGTGTAGTCGCCATCGTCGAAAAAGGCTTCGACTCGCTTGCGGGCTGGCATGCGCATGTGATGGCCGGAATTCGGCACGACCCAGAGATTGGCTTCCAGATCCCGGTGAAACACCATTTCCCCGGTTTCAGGGTCCTTGATCCAGAGATTTTCCGGAACTTCGCGCTTTTTCCAAAGGTCGCGAATCTTGGGGCGTACGATAGAGTTGATCCAGTTCACGTCAGACGCGTCCGCTTACTCGAGTAATGACTAGGCGAAGATATGGTGTCCGCCTGAAATCCTTCAATTTGACCGGCCCAATCAATTTGCGCGGGCGCGCTTGCAGCCCGCAGCCAGATCGGCGACGACATCGACAACAGCCTGAACGGTGCCTTCCGTGGCCTTGCCCGCCTCGTCGAGGCTGTCACGAATTGCGTTGACGAGGACCGATCCAACGACAACACCATCCGCGTCCTTGCCAATGACCGCTGCCTGGTCCGCGGTCTTGACGCCAAATCCGACAGCGACGGGAAGTTCGGTGTGTCCCTTGATGCGGTTGACGGCAGCGGTCACCCGGCCTGTGTCTGCAATGTTCGCGCCGGTTATGCCGGTGACCGAAACGTAATAGACGAAACCGGATGTGTTGGCCAGAACGGCCGGCAGGCGTTTGTCGTCAGTCGTAGGCGTTGCGAGACGGATGAAATTCAGACCGGCCTCGAGTGCCGGAATACACAGTTCATCATCGGCTTCAGCCGGTATATCCACGATGATAAACCCGTCGACGCCGGCTTCCTTGGCGACGTGGACGAATTTCTTCGGATCACGGACATAGATGGGATTGTAGTAGCCCATGAGGATAATGGGCGTGTCATTGTCCTGCTCGCGGAAGCTGCGCACCATGTCCAGCGTCTTGTCCATGGTCTGACCGGCTGCGAGAGCCCGCTGGTTGCCAAGCTGGATCGGAACGCCTTCCGCCATCGGGTCTGAAAAGGGCATGCCGAGCTCAATGACGTCGGCTCCGGCTGCCGGCAATGCGTTGAGGACCGCCTGGGAGGTTTCAAGATCGGGATCGCCTGCCGTTACAAAGGTAACCAGGGCCGGCCGGCCCGCCTCGGCACAAGCCTTGAAGCGGCGATCTATACGCGTTTCCGTCATGCAACGTTCCCCTGCCGCTCTCATGCGGCCCGTTTGCTCATTTCAATCTCAGAGCGGTGTAGGGGAGCGGGCAAGCCCATGTCAATCAAGAACATGGCAATTGGGCAATAAGCTTAAGTCCGAACGAAACCCTGTGCAGGTGCCCGGTTTTTTGCTCAGCGCTTATTGAAGTGCTTGTTGAATGCGTAGCTGGAGATCTCGGTGCGGTCGAGGCCAAGCTGTGCAAGTTCGGTTGAGTTCATCCGGTTCAGGCGTTCAAACTCGTTCGCTGCGCGGCGAGCAGAGCGGATGTCGCGGACAAAACCAGTCAAAAGATCGAAGTTCATTTCGTTTCCTTTCGTCTTGGCCGAGCAGCGGTGTTTCACTGTTCATGTCCTTGCGTGAACATAATCATTGCTGCACTGCACACAACACATATGATTGCAATGCAGCACTCCCAATTTCGAATGGCTCCCATCCGGAATTCCACCCGATAGGCTCACAAGAATGCATAGCTGGCTTAACTGATCTGCGGAAAAAGCAGGTTCAAATGCGCACAAAGTGCACTTATCTTGGCCCAGATGAAATTAACAAGATAAGGAGCTGAAAATGGCCCACTCGCTTTTCGAGCCTGCTCCCACTCCGCTACGGGAACTGATCTGGCAACGGGTCAAGGCGTTCAGCGTCGGAGGAAATCAAGACTCTTCCAATGACGAAAGTACGGCGGTTCAGACGGACCCGGCTCTGCTGCAACAATCCACAAAGCTCGATGCGCGCGGCAGGCTAGAGCTCCTGGAAGCAGTGCTCACTTCCAAACCCATCAAAAACAAAGCCGCGCGTTCCTGACGCGCGGCTTTGAAAATCTCTGGTCCGGTGCAGATCAGGGTTACATTTCGAAACCGAGCATCTGCCCGACTGCGAACACATCCTTGTCGCCCCGCCCGCACAGGTTCATGACAAGGATCTGGTCCTTGTCCATCTGCGGGGCCAGTTTGACCACCTGCGCCAAAGCGTGAGCAGGTTCCAGCGCCGGAATGATCCCTTCGACACGGGTCAGAAGCTGGAACGCATCCAGCGCTTCTTTATCCATGATCGGGACATATTCGACCCGTCCAATCTCCTTCAGCCAGGAATGTTCCGGACCAATGCCCGGATAGTCCAGGCCTGCCGAGATGGAATGACCTTCGAAGATCTGACCATCGTCATCCTGAAGGAGATAGGTTCGGTTGCCGTGCAGGACGCCGGGCTTTCCGGCCGTCAGAGACGCGCAGTGTTCCTCGCCAACAAGACCGCGGCCGCCCGCTTCGACCCCGTAGATCTTGACGTCCTTGTCATCGAGAAACGGGTGAAACAGACCGATTGCATTGGATCCGCCGCCGACGGCCGCGACAAGCGCGTCGGGCAGACGGCCCTCAGCTTCCAGCATCTGCTCCCGCAATTCCTTGCCGATCACCGATTGGAAGTCACGCACCATTTCCGGATAAGGATGCGGGCCGGCAGCAGTTCCGATCAGGTAGTAGGTATCCTCGACATTGGTGACCCAGTCGCGAAGCGCTTCGTTCATGGCGTCTTTCAGGGTGCCGGCACCGGCTGTTACCGGAACAATCTCGGCGCCAAGCAGTTTCATGCGGAACACGTTCGGCTTTTGACGCTCGACGTCGGTTGCGCCCATGTAAACAACGCATGGCAGGCCGAACCGCGCGCACACCGTTGCCGTTGCCACGCCGTGCTGCCCAGCGCCTGTCTCCGCAATGATACGGGTTTTGCCCATCCGCTTGGCAAGCAGAATCTGGCCAAGGCAGTTGTTGATCTTGTGTGAACCCGTGTGGTTCAGCTCGTCGCGCTTGAAATAGATCTTTGCGCCGCCCAGCTCTTCCGTCAGCCGTTCCGCAAAATAAAGCGGTGAGGGCCGACCGGTGTAGTGCTTGTTCAGGGTTTCGATCTCGGCGTGGAACGCCGGATCGTTCTTGGCATCCTTGTATTGCTGCTCGAGATCCAGGATCAGCGGCATCAGGGTCTCGGCGACATAACGGCCGCCGAAAATCCCGAAGTGTCCACGATCGTCCGGACCCGTCCGGATGCTGTTGGCCATATCGTTCACGCGTTTACTCCTTACACCGGATCGTCCGGAAATCAGGCGCTTTTGGCCGCCGCCACAAAAGCGCGAATTAAGTCGCTGTCCTTGACGCCTTTCTCACGCTCAACGCCAGACGATACGTCAACCGCGGATACGCCGCTCTGCCGGATTGCCTCGCCTACATTTGCCGGATCAAGACCACCCGACAAGAGGAAAGGCTTCTTGAGCTCCAGGTCCTTCAGCAATGTCCAATCGTAGGAGACCCCATTTCCGCCGGGTAGCTCCGAATCCTTTGGCGGTTTAGCGTCAAACAGAATCCAATCCGCAACAATAGAGTAGAATTCCGCGCGTTCCAGATCCTCCGGTTCCTCAATCGAAAGGGCCTTCATGACCTTGGTTCCCTGCATAACCTTCGCCGCAGCAAGGGCTTCCGGGGCTTCCGAGCCGTGAAACTGGATGATGTCGGGTTCGACAAGTTCCCGGATCCGCGACAATCCGTCCGGATCCATGTTCACAGTGACCGCAACAATTTCCGCCTTGCCACGTGCCATGTCGGCCAGCTTGCAGGCCTTGCTCAACGAAACGTGCCGCGGGCTTTTGGGGAAAAACATCAGGCCAACCATGTCCGCTCCTGCGTCAAGCGCGGCTTCCATGGTCTCCTCGGTCGACAGACCGCAGATTTTGACTTGAATATCAGACATGGGATCGAGGTATCGCCGCTGCCGAACGGTTTGTCAAAAGGGGATTTCAGGCTTATTGCCTCGCGTAAGCGCATTATGCGATGGCTCGAACCGGATCAAACTGGTTTCGGGCCCGTGCCGCCATGCGCAGTAACAACCGAGAGCTGACATTTATGCTTCACTACAGCCAGTCCGGCGAGCGCGAACAAGCACCCATCGTTTTTCTTCACGCGGCCGGTTTTGATGGGCGGATCTGGAGAAAAACGCAGGAGCTTTTGCCTGACTTTAATTGCGTATGCCCGGATCTGCCAGGACATGGAAACTCGCGGCAGATTCCTGTTCGTGACTTCGATGCTGTGGCGGATGAGGTGGCGGATCTTATATCCCATCTTGGCAAAGGTCACGTGCATCTCGCGGGGCTTTCCATGGGGTCCTATATCGGCTTCCGGCTTATGGTCCGCCGTCCGGACCTGGTGAAAAGCGCCGTATTCAGCGGCTTCCAGCATGATCCAATTCGCGTTTCTGTTTTCATACGTGCGTTGATGCACGCGTCTTCCTGGATGATGAATTCAAAGCGAAACCGGGAAAAAATGGCGCGGTCACTTGGCGTTGCGGACGCGAGCCTTGTGAGCTTCAAGGGAAGCAGGCCCATCGCGACCTCAAGCACGATGCGGAAAATCAGCTCGCTGGCGCTGAATTTTGATGTCACGGCGGATCTCGCCGGCGTCACGACGCCCACGCTCGTTCTTGCCGGTGAAACCGAACACCCGGCAATCCTTTCATCGCTCTCGACGTTTCAATCCGAAATGCCGAACTGCACAGCACGGCTGGTCCCGGGCCACGGTCACGGCTGGATTGCCCGTGAGCCCGAACTCTTCGCCGACAGCCTGCGTGCCTGGTTCTCGGAAACCCCTCTTCCGGACGGCCTGACGACAATCGCAGAGGAGTAATGCGGTTGGGTGGCTATTCGTTCTACGAGATCGTTCTTTTTTGAAAAATAGGGCGCTGGCTCTCCGATCCCGGATCTCCTTTCAGTCGTCCGGGATGACGGAATGAATCACAGCCTTCGTCATCCCGGCCAAGCGAAACGCTGAGCCGGGATCGGAGGGCCCATGAGCCAACAGTTTGATACGCAAATTCACGTTGCGATTTGAGCCAATCACATCAGCTTCCAAAAAGTGCGATCGCTCTTTATGGAAACATCATTGATTCAACGTGAGATAAAGGTCATCCCACGCGGGATTCATCTTTTCGATCAACTCGAACTTCCATTGCCGCCGCCAGCGTTTGATCTGTTTTTCCCGGGTGATCGCCGCTGCGATTTCGGAGTGGTTCTCGTACCAGACCAGTGTCCTGATGCCGTATTTTTCGGTGAAGCCCGGAACGAGGCCTTCACGGTGTTCATATGTCCGGCGCTTCAAATCCGTGGTGACGCCGGTATAGAGCGTTTCATAGGGTCGCGAGGCGAGAATGTAGACCCAGGCCGACAAGGGTTTTCCTGTTCAAGACGGTCATCTGTGGCACTCCGATCCCGGATCTCCTTCCAGTCGTCCGGGATGACGAAATCAGTCAGAGCCTTCGTCATCCCGGCCAAGCGCAGCGCTGAGCCGGGATCGGAGTGCCCATAGACCTAATGTCGTCCTGAAACCTAGGACACGTTGAATGCTGCGATTGCCGCCATGTTGACGATGTCGCTGTCTTTGGCGCCGATTGGCAGGATCTGGATCGACTTGTCGAAACCGGTCAGAAGCGGCCCGATGACCGTCGCGCCGCCGAGTTCCTGAAGCATCTTGGTGGAAATCGATGCGGAGTGGAACGCCGGCATGACGAGAACATTGGCAGGACCCGAAAGGCGGCAGAACGGATAGGCAGACATTCGGTCCATGTTGAGCGCCACGTCAGCGGCCATGTCGCCGTCATATTCAAAATCCACCCGGCGCCGATCCAGGATTTTCACCGCTTCTATGACCTTTTCAGACCGCTCTCCGCGAGGATGACCGAACGTGGAATAGGCCAGCATGGCAACGCGCGGCTCATAGCCAAGCTTGCGGGCAACGTGCGCTGCCTCTTCGGCGATGTCGGCCAGTTCTTCGGAGTTGGGCATGTCAATGACCGCCGTATCGGCAATCAAAACGGTCCTGCCGCGCACGAGCACAAGCGAAACGCCGATGACCCGGTGACCCGGCTTTGGATCGATTGTGGCCTTCACGGTATCGAGCGCGACGGAATAGTTCCGGGTGAGGCCCGTGACCATGGCGTCGGCATCTCCGCGCGCGATCATGATGGCGCCCCAGTAGTTCCGGTCATTGTTGACCATGCGCTGACAGTCGCGGAGGAGGTAACCCTTGCGCTGCAGACGGCCATAAAGATATTGCGCGTAGTCGGTATTGCGGTCCGACAATCGCGCATTTTGTATTGAAATGCCCGGGCGATCGATATCAACGCCGGCTTGTTCGGCCATGGATTGGATTTCGTCCTCCCGGCCAATGAGAATTGCCTCGCCGAGGCCTTGCGCAACGAATGCAGCAGCTGCACGGATGACCGGCTCCTCTTCCCCTTCGGCAAAGACAACGCGCTTCGGCTGCTGGCGTACCTTGGTAAAGATGCGTTGAAGCGTTCCGGCGATCGGGTCGCGCCTTGCAGAAAGCTGATGCTTGTAGGCTTCCATGTCGACGATGGGCCGTTTGGCAACGCCTGAATCCATGGCGGCCTGGGCAACAGCGGGCGGAATGGCGTGAATGAGACGCGGGTCGAAAGGCACCGGAATGATGTATTCAGGGCCGAATTTCGGCCGGTTACCGCGATAGGCGGCCGCAACCTCGTCCGGTACTTCCTCGCGGGCAAGCTGGGCAAGTGCCTGAGCGCAGGCGACTTTCATTTCGTCGTTGATGGTCGTTGCGTGGACGTCGAGAGCCCCTCGGAAGATATACGGGAACCCCAATACGTTGTTGACCTGGTTCGGATAATCCGACCGGCCGGTTGCGACGATGGCGTCGTCCCTGACCGCCGCCGCTTCTTCCGGTGTGATCTCCGGGTCCGGATTGGCCATGGCGAAAATAATCGGGTTCGGCGCCATGACACGCAGCATGTCCGGCGTCAGTGCACCTTTTACCGACACGCCGAAGAAGACATCCGCCCCTTTCATCGCGTCGTAGAGCGAGCGGTCGGAGGTTTCGATGGCATGCGCAGATTTCCACTGGTTCATGCCCTCGGCGCGTCCCTTATAGATCACGCCCTTGGTGTCACACAGGGTAATGTTGTCGTGCGGAATGCCCATCGCCTTGACGAGTTCGATACAGGCAATGCCCGCCGCTCCGGCACCATTGCAGACCACTTTCGTGGTCTTCATGTCCCGCCCGGTCAGGTGCAGTGCGTTGAACAGCCCGGCGGCGGCAATGATGGCCGTCCCGTGCTGATCGTCATGAAAGACCGGAATGTCCATCAGCTCGCGCAGGCGCTGTTCGATGATGAAGCAATCGGGCGCCTTAATGTCCTCAAGATTAATCCCGCCGAAGGAAGGACCCAGATAGCGGACCGAATTGACGAATTCCTCGACATCCTGCGTTTCGACCTCAAGGTCGATCGAATCGACATCCGCGAAGCGCTTGAACAAAACGGACTTGCCTTCCATTACCGGCTTGGAGGCCAAAGCGCCGAGATTTCCGAGGCCAAGGATGGCGGACCCATTCGAGATGACAGCGACCAGATTGCCCTTGGTCGTATAGTCGTATGCGCGGCTCGGATCCTCCGCGATCGCGCGAACCGGCACCGCCACGCCGGGTGAATAGGCCAGCGACAGGTCGCGCTGTGTGGCCATCGGTTTGGTCGGCGTGACTTCCAGCTTGCCGGGACGGCCCTGCTGGTGAAATTGCAGCGCTTCCTGTTCGGTAAAGCTGATACTTGTTTTCGGCGAAGACTTGTCAGTGGACATGGCGCAGGCGTTTCCTCTCGGTCGCACTTCTTAACGAGGCGGGACCCTGACCTTATCCCCTGGAAAATGAAGCCTCAAGCCGGGATGGCATAACCCTTTTGTGGAATGGCGGGCGAGGTTTGATACGTATTTGGCATGAGTGGACAGAGCGCGCAGAAGGTGGCCTCGGCGGATCAAAAAGTAACGCCGATGATGGCCCAGTTCATCGAGATCAAAACCGCCAATCCGGACAGCCTCCTGTTCTATCGGATGGGTGATTTCTATGAGCTGTTTTTCGATGATGCCGAGATCGCCTCGCAGGCACTCGGCATAACGCTCACGAAACGCGGCAAACATCAGGGCGCTGATATTCCAATGTGCGGCGTTCCGGTACACGCCGCTGACGACTATCTGCAGAAGCTCATTGCCAAAGGACACCGGGTATCCGTCTGCGAACAGACTGAGGATCCGGCGGAAGCCAAGAAACGCGGGTCGAAGTCTGTTGTCCGCCGGGACGTTGTCAGGCTTGTGACGCCCGGGACGCTGACCGAAGAACGCCTGCTGGATGCGGGCGCCAACAACTATCTGATGGCTCTGGCCCGCTTGCGCGGCGGTTCACTCACCGGAGACGTGGTGTACGGTCTTGCCTGGATCGACATGTCCACCGGATCGTTTCAAGTATCAGAGACAGATCAGCAGCGTCTCGCCGCCGACCTGGCCCAAGTGTCCCCGAAAGAACTGATCCTGGCCGATAGCCTGTTGCAGGAAAGCGAAGTGCGTCTCCTTGCCGAACAGTCGGGCGGTGCCCTGTCACCGGTGCCGCGCGCGTTTTTTGACAGCTCCACGGCGACAGACCGGCTGGCACATTATTTCGGCGTGAAAACGCTGGACGGTTTCGGCACCTTCAGCCGCGCGGAACTGTCCGCGGCTGCCGGGATCCTCTCCTATATCGAGCGGACACAGCTGGGGGAACGCCCGCCGCTCGACCCGCCGGTGCGCGAAGCAGGCGCCGGGCGGATGCTGATCGATCCGGCAACGCGTGCCAATCTTGAACTGGCGCGGACGCTGTCCGGCGAAAAGCAGGGGTCGTTGCTCGCCACAATCGACCGGACTGTTACAGGTGGCGGATCCCGCCTGTTGGCAAGCCGTCTGGCCGGGCCGCTTGTGAATGTCGATGCGATCCAGCACCGGCACGACTCCGTTGCGTTTTTTCTCACCAACGAAATCATGCGGGAAGGATTGCGCCAGACCTTGAAGGGTGCGCCCGATATGGCGCGGGCGCTTTCCCGGATTGCACTTAATCGGGGTGGCCCGCGCGACATTCTTGCGATCGCGCAAGGACTTTCAGCTGCAAGAGCCGTGCTTGACCAGACCGGAAGCGGAGACATACCGGCAGAAATCGCAGCGGCACGCGCAAGCCTGGAAATGGCACCGCATGAGCTTGGCGCAGAACTCGTTGCCGCGGTCAAGGAAGAGCCGCCTCTCTTGAAGCGGGACGGCGGCTTCGTCGCAACGGGATACGATTCAGATCTTGATGAGTTGAGGTCACTGCGGGATGAAAGCCGCAAGGTGATCGCAAAACTGCAGGCGGATTATTCCGAAGAGCTTGGTCTGCGGTCACTCAAGATCAAGCATAACAACGTACTGGGCTGGTTCATCGAAGCGCCGACGGCCCAGACTGAGAAACTGACCGCCGACCCGGCCAGGTTCATCCACCGGCAAACGATGGCTGGTGCGATGCGCTTCACCACCACGGAACTGGCCGATCTGGAATCCAAGATTGCAAGTGCCGGCGAGCGGTCGCTGTCGATTGAGATGGAGATTTTCGACACGCTGGCCCAGGCCATCATCGATGCCAGCGATGCCATCAAGGCCGCTGCGCAAGGCCTTGGGATCCTGGATGTGTCGGCCGCTCTTGCCAAACTTGCTCAGGAAGAAAGTTATTCTAGGCCTCTTGTAGACGACAGCCGCGCATTTGACATCAAGGGAGGACGGCACCCCGTTGTGGAGCGGGCTCTCAAGATGTCCGGCGGTGACAGCTTCGTTGCCAATGACGCCGATCTGGGGCCGCAGTCGTCAGAAGAGACAGGCCGTATCTGGCTGATCACCGGTCCGAACATGGCCGGTAAGTCGACTTTCCTGCGCCAGAATGCCCTGATTGCGGTCCTTGCCCAGATGGGATCGTTCGTGCCCGCCGCCGAAGCGCATATCGGTGTTGTCGACCGCCTCTTCTCGCGGGTCGGTGCCGCCGACGACCTGGCGCGGGGACGCTCGACCTTCATGGTGGAAATGGTCGAAACGGCCGCAATTCTTAATCAGGCTGGCGACCGGTCGCTGGTCATTCTCGATGAAATCGGACGCGGGACGGCAACGTTTGACGGTTTGTCCATCGCCTGGGCAACGATCGAGCATCTGCACGAGGTCAACAAGTCCCGGGCGCTGTTCGCAACGCATTATCACGAGCTGACTGCGCTTTCTGCGAAACTCGACCGGTTGTCGAATGCGACCGTAAGTGTCAAGGAATGGAATGGTGAGGTCATTTTCCTGCATGAAATCGTCGCCGGTGCCGCCGACCGGTCCTATGGAATTCAGGTCGCGAAGCTCGCGGGCCTGCCTGCCAGTGTGGTTGAGCGGTCCAAACAGGTACTCAGCCAGCTGGAAGAGCAGGATCGGCGATCGCCTGCGGAGAGCCTGATCGACGAACTGCCGCTCTTCGCCAACATCGTCGCATCGCCACCTCCTGTTGCCGTTCAAGACGCGGAACCGGACCCGGTTTCCGACGCACTCACAGGCATCGATCCCGATGACATGACCCCGAGAGAAGCGCTTGAAGCCCTTTACCGGCTGAAATCACTGAATGCCGGCAAAGACGGGTGAATACGCTTTTTGCGTGACCTCGCCGGATAGCCGAACTAGTCTGATCGTTCTCGCCAAGCCTTTCGAACGCGGCTCAATCCGATCATGAACTCCGTTGCGCAATTGCCCCGGCAGGCAATACTGATCCTGCTGCTGCAATTCACCAACAGTCTGGGCACTTCCGCGCTGATACCGATGATGAGTTTCTTCATCGTCGAAGGCCTGGGATCCGAACCCTGGCAGGTCGGACTTTATACAGGGCTGGTCATGCCGCTCACGCTGCTAGCAAATCGTTGGGCAGGCGAACGGCTGGATCACGGATTTCCGGTGAAGCGCCTGCTCTTGATCTCCGTCTGCGCCTTCATCCTCGTGACAGCGCTCCTGACGCAGGTCTCCAGCCTGTTGATGCTGGTTCTGATGGTGGCGCCGTTGATGGGACTGAGCAATATGGGAACGGGAACCATATTCACCTATTGCCGGCTTTATGCGGAACGCAACCAATTGGATGTGGTGCGAATCAATTCCTTGCTCCGCATGATGGTTTCCCTTGCCTGGATGATCGGACCCGCCGTGTCGTTCCTGCTGGTCACCGAATTCGGCTTCGTAACTGCGTTCAGCGCAGCCTTTGGTATCGGTGTGCTTTATTTGCTCCTCGGCTACGTTGCCGTTCCTCACAGTTTCAAGTCGGCCCGCAAAAAGTCTGGCAACAAAGACACGTCTCCAATCAATTGGGGCCTCCTGATTGCCGGAGCGATTTGTCTGGGTTTCGTGATCACCAACTCGCTCTTCGTCTCCGCGATGCCGTTGTTCTTCGTGCAGGAAACCGGATTGCCCGGCTATACGCCCGGCCTGTCTTTGTCGGTCAAATGCCTGGTCGAAATCTTCGTGATTTTCGGCTCCGTACGGTTGGCGGAAGTCATCGGCTTGCGCAAGGTCCTGCTCGTCTCGGCCAGTTTTGCAGGGATCAGCATGTTCCTGTTCGCCGAGGTCACTACCGTCTGGCAGGTCATCGCCGTGTCGGCTCTGGAGGGTACCTATTACGGTCTCTTTGCCGGGGTTTCGATCACCTTCGTCCAGAGCTTTGCGCCGGACCGGCCTGGCCGGGCAACTGCGGTTTATATGAACAGTCTTTTCCTCGGTGGTATGATCGGAAGTGTTTCGATGGGTTTCATTGCAAGCGCGACCGATTTCAAGACGGTGCTCTACGTTGCAGCCTTGAGTTCATTTGCCGCATTGGTGGTGCTGATTGCAACGCTGAAAGTCAGGCCCGCGCCAACAGAAAGCAAAGCCTAAGCGCTACCTGACTTTGCGACGGCCAGGGCATTCGCGATTGCACCGGCAAAGCTGGTTCTGTCGTCGGGATTAAGGAAATTGCCTAGATCAACGCTTTCACCTCGGCTGGTGAGCGTGATTTTCACGACACCTTCATCTTCGATGCGGTCAACCGAAAGCCGGACCCAGAAAGGGTTGAACCTGAATTCCTGGAAGCGTTTACCCGGACCGACCTTGCGAATGATCAGTTCATTGCGGGAAACCACAACCTCTTCGTGGGTTTTCGCTGAGCGATAATTCATCCGGAAGGCAAGCCAGAGAAGGGCGATATCAAGCCCGAAGAACCCGAAGACGGGCCAGGCACCAATGCTCCAGAACAAAACACCGGCGACGAAACTGACGGCGCCGAAACAGAGCATCAGAATCATGAAACCGTTCGGGCCCAGCGATCTGTGAGGTGTCAGGATCGCGGTGAAAAAAGGCCGGTCGATTTCGTCTTCCCGGGAACTATTCTCGGGTTTCGGATTGTTCTCGCTCATGAGGATTGATTATAGAGAGTTCATGACCCAAGCAAAGAGCTCAGCCAAACGCAAAGCCCCAAAACGGTCCGCAAAGAAAAAGCAGACCAGGAAAACGACGCCTTCCGTGGACAATCCCGGCAAGGTTCTGAAACGGTCCCGCTACAGCAAGGCCGAGGCCTTTGCCGTTTTTCAGAGGTTTCACGCAGACAATCCGGAACCGGAGGGCGAACTCGACTATGTCAACGCCTTTACCCTCCTGGTGGCGGTCGTTCTTTCCGCTCAGGCAACCGATGTTGGCGTCAACCGGGCCACGAAGAACCTGTTCCAGATCGCGGACACACCGGAAAAGATGGTCAGCCTCGGCGAGGACCGGGTGCGCGACGAAATCCGGACGATCGGGCTTTACAAAAACAAGGCCAAGAACGTTATCCTGCTCTCCGAACAATTGATCCGCGATCACAACGGAGACGTTCCGGAAGACAGGGAAGCGCTTGAGCAACTCCCCGGGGTTGGACGCAAAACCGCGAATGTCGTCCTGAACATCTTCTTCGGTCATCCGACGATTGCGGTCGATACGCATCTTTTCAGGCTGGGGAACAGAATCGGGATCGCCCCAGGTAAAACACCGCTCGACGTTGAAAAGGCCATGGAAAAGGCGGTTCCGAAGGAATTTTCCCTTCACGCGCACCACTGGCTGATCCTGCATGGCCGCTATATCTGCAAAGCACGCAAACCGGAGTGCCGACGTTGCGTGATCTACGATCTTTGCAAGAGCACCGAGAAAGAGAAGTTCGACGCGGTGCCGGAGATCGCCCTGCGCGCCAAAGCGCAGATCGAAAGGGAAAGTGCCGCGTGAACCTTCCAGATGGACCCTTTCCCGAGAGCGAACGCCTGACCTTCCGCCTGCCAACAAAAGAAGATGCCGCCTTTTACAGGCAGATGATGAACGAGCCGGACTATCATCGCTTCATTGCCGATCGGGGCATTCGAACCGATGCGGACGCTGCGGGCTACATAGAGGAAAAAACGCTCGCGCATTTTAAAAAACACGGGGTCGGTCTCTGGCTGGTCGCGCTTAAGCAGACAGGGGAGCCGCTCGGAGCCTGTGGTCTCGTCGTGCGCGATGACCTCGATTATCCCGATCTTGGCTACGCTTTTTGCGAGAAGAACCGGGGCCAAGGCTATGCTATCGAAGCCGGGCAGGCGGTTCTGGATTACGTGAGGCTGAATATGAACCTCGAGCGGCTCTGCGCGATAACGCATTTGGAGAATGCTCGATCAGCCAGGCTTCTGCTGAAATTGGGATTTGTTGCTGAAGGGCGCAGATATCTCGCCACGTATGACGACATGTCCGACTATTTTCTGTTTCACTTCAACAGAAGCGACCAGTCAAACCGCTGAGCTTCGGATCAACGCTTTTCACGGACGCGGACGACAACATCGACGCGAACAACTTCCATACCCTCAGGTGCCTGCGGGATCCGGTCAATGCCGACGCCCTCACCCGGGATGTCGATCACGCGGTTTTCGCCCTCGATGAAGAAATGGTGATGATCGGACACGTTGGTGTCGAAATAGGTCTTGTTGCCGTCAATCGCGACTTCACGCAGCAAACCTGCCTCGGTGAACTGGTGCAGCGTGTTGTAAACAGTCGCCAGTGAGACGGGAACGTCTGCCTCGACCGCTTCTTCGTGAAGAAGCTCCGCTGAAATGTGACGGTCACCCTTGGAATAGAGCAATTCTGCCAGAGACACGCGCTGGCGCGTTGGCCGCAGACCCGCGGAACGCAGCATATCGGTCACATCCTTGCCGGTTGTTTCCATTGCAGTGTGTGTCGTCATTCCAATTCGATCCAAATCTAAGCTCTTGTTTCAGATGGCTGTTTTATCCCTATACCATCTTCATGAAGAACCTGTTTCAGCTAATATTTGCCTAGTTCTGCCATTTCTTGTGCCCAAGATGCAAGTTTTAACCGCCGGGCGCAACCAAAGTCGGCGGTAATATTTGGGCGAAACTTTCGCTCAAAACTTGCCAAATGGCCCGAAAAACGCTGAAATTTCGCTTATGCGACATCTTTCGGTCATGGTTCCCCTGTGTTAGGAAGGCGCCGCAAACAAGACGAAAAATCAAACCCGTTCCACCTAGGAACCATGGGTAGGAAGCAAGAAAACGGATCCTGAATGACCGAGCGCCGCTCCAGCTACGATTACGAAGATCTCCTCGCCTGCGGCCGCGGCGAGCTCTTTGGCCCGGGCAATGCCCAACTGCCTCTCCCGCCAATGCTGATGTTCGATCGGATAACCGAACTTTCCGAAACAGGCGGAGAGTTCGACAAGGGTTACGCGCGTGCGGAATTCGATATCAAACCGGATCTATGGTTCTTTCCGTGCCACTTTCAGGGCAATCCGGTCATGCCCGGATGCCTTGGACTGGACGCTCTGTGGCAGCTGACCGGCTTCGTTCTCGGCTGGCTCGGACTGGAAGGAAAGGGCATGGCGCTTTCCACCGGCGAAATCAAATTCAAGGGAATGGTCACGCCCGACGTGAAACTCGTGGAATATGGCGTTGACTTCAAACGGATCATGAAAGGCCGCCTGGTCCTGGGGATAGCCGACGGCTGGCTGAAAGCCGATGGTGAGCAGATCTACAAGGCGACGGACTTGCGCGTCGGCCTGGCGAAGACCTGAGGCCCACATCATCGATCGAATTCGACCGGCGTTTCTTTTGGGGAACGCCGGTTTGCGCATTATGTAAGGCATGAGGCCGGCAAAGAGACCAAAGCCGCTCGCGCCGTGAAAAATTAGGAGACCGCAATGAGACGCGTTGTCGTCACCGGTATCGGAATCGTTTCATCTATCGGATCGAATGCCCAGGAAGTGCTTGCTAGCCTTCGCGAAGGCAAGTCCGGTATCCGTTTTGCACCGGACTACGCAGAGCACGGCTTTCGCAGCCAGGTGCACGGCATGCCGGATGTCGACATTCCGTCGCTGATCGACAAACGCCAGCTTCGTTTCATGGGAGATGGCGCCGCTTACAACTACATCTCCATGCAGCAGGCGATTACGGACAGTGGTCTGGAAGAGGCCGACGTTTCGAATACGCGCACAGGCCTGATCATGGGCTCCGGCGGGCCGTCGACGAAGAACCTGTTCCAGGCCCACAAAATCGTCATCGAAAAAGGGTCGCCGAAACGAATGGGTCCTTTCATGGTGACGCGCGGCATGAGCTCAACAAACTCCGCGTGCCTGGCAACGCCCTTCAAGATCAAGGGCATCAATTATTCCATCACTTCCGCCTGCTCCACCTCCGCACACTGCATCGGCGCTGCGACCGAACAGATCCAGTTCGGAAAGCAGGACGTCATGTTTGCCGGCGGCGGTGAAGAACTGGACTGGACCCTTTCCTGCCTGTTCGACGCCATGGGCGCCATGTCCTCCAAATACAACGACACACCGGAAACCGCATCTCGCGCCTATGATGCAACCCGCGACGGCTTCGTGATTGCAGGCGGTGGCGGCGTTGTTGTTCTGGAAGAACTGGAGCACGCCAAGGCGCGCGGCGCGAAAATCTACGCCGAAGTCACGGGTTACGCGGCCAATTCAGACGGTTACGACATGGTGGCTCCCTCCGGTGAGGGTGGCGAGCGCTGCATGCGGCTTGCCATCGAAACGCTCGGGGACCGCAAGGTCAACTACATCAATACCCACGGCACCTCGACGCCGGTCGGTGATATCGGAGAGATCGAAGCGATCCGGCGCGTGTTTGGCGAGCATCAGCCGCCAGCCTCCTCGACCAAGTCGCTGACAGGACACAGCCTCGGTGCGACCGGGGTGCAGGAGGCAATCTACTGCCTGCTTATGCTGCAGAACGATTTCATGACGGCATCCGCCAACATTGCTGATCTCGATCCGGCTCTCAACAAGGACGAGATCGTGACCGAACGTGTCGACAATGCCGGCCTGGACACCGTTCTTTCCAACAGCTTCGGCTTCGGTGGCACCAACGCCTCCCTCGCGCTGTCGCGCTACCACGGCTGAGGAGACCGACATGTCTGATCTGATGAAGGGCAAACGCGGCCTGATCATGGGCGTTGCCAACGATCACTCCATTGCCTGGGGCATTGCCAAGACACTGGCCGACCACGGAGCGGAACTCGCATTCACCTACCAGGGTGAAGCCTTCGGCAAACGCACCAAACCATTGGCCGAGTCGGTCGGTTCTGAGATCCTGTTGCCGTGCGACGTCGAGGATATCGCGTCTGTTGACCATGTCTTCGATACCCTGAAAGAGACCTGGGGCACGATTGACTTTCTGGTTCATGCGGTTGCGTTTTCCGACAAGTCGGAACTGCGCGGAAAATACGCGGACACGACCCGGGAGAATTTCTCCCGTACCATGCTGATTTCGTGCTTTTCCTTCACGGAAATCGCCAAGCGTGCAGCGGATATTATGCCGAATGGCGGTTCAATCATCACGCTGACCTATGGCGGATCGACCAAAGTGATGCCGAATTACAACGTCATGGGCGTTGCAAAAGCGGCGCTTGAATCCTCCGTCCGGTACCTCGCGGTCGATTATGGCGAACAGAATATCCGCGTGAACGCAATATCCGCCGGCCCCGTCCGCACGCTTGCCGGCTCGGGTGTCTCGGACGCGCGGCTGATGTTCAACTTCCAGAAGCGCAATTCACCGCTTTGCCGAACTGTCTCCCTCGACGAGATTGGCGGGACAGGACTGTACCTTCTGTCCGACCTTTCCGGCGGCGTGACCGGCGAAGTTCATTTCGTCGACAGCGGCTACAACATCATGTCGATGCCGCGTCTGGACGAATTGAAGGCGCAGGAAAACCAGGCGAGCTAATCGAGCTTGGAGCAATCTTTGAAAAAGGCGGTCTTGGGCCGCTTTTTTTGTTTGCCGCCGTTCAGTCTTCCAGAATTTCATCCGGGTAAACGCCGAAAAGACGCGTCTGGTCGAGCCAGCCGTCATATTGCGCGCCATTGACGCGGCACCAGCCACCCGCACATTCGGTGACCGAGGTCAGCACGAAGGGTTCAAGTTCCGCAACGATATCGGCATCGGAGCGCGAGCGGGCCCTGAGCGGGGTCCGATCATTCTTTTCCCAGGGCGTCACCAGCGCTGTCCGGCGGCCGGAAAGCAGAGAATGGAACACCCAGCCGACCTTGCCTTCCCAGTCGCGTATGCGGCGCCAGTTTTCAAATTCCTGGATGATCTCGACGGGAAGACCGGACTGAACGAAAGTCCAGGCGATGGCATGTTCTCGCGAAGGGCCGACCCGAACATTGACCCGGTCCGATTTCAAACTGACGAAGCGTGGAATGGGCAACCCCGACGCGCCGGTTGTCGTGCCTTGCGCCGCGGCGGGCGCCGTCAGCCAGGTCATGGCAAACAGGATTGTCATCACACACACAATGTGGCGGCTGCCTGGAAACGAACGGGTCATATTGTCCGGTTGTCCAATTGTTCTTGATCTTTGAGTTGCGTCAAATCTGTAACGAAAAAACTGCGTAAAAACCACCTTGCCGATTCTGGCTGGTGGGCAATACGCGGCGAATGAAACCGATCTCTTGTTTCTGCCGAACCATCTGGTAAGGAAAGGGTGTGGTCTCATGCGCTCGCGCAACGCGCAGCATCAAAGTGAATCCGTTGGGGTTAACAAATTCCCAACGCAGCGCGAAAGGCAGTTGGTATGGCGAAAAAGAAGCCTGTCGTTGTTGTGACCCGGAAGCTTCCGGACGTGGTTGAAACCCGAATGCGGGAGCTTTTTGAAACGCGTCTCAATGAACATGACAGACCTTTCAGCCAGGCCGAGCTTGTAGAAGCTGTCAGAACTGCCGATGTTCTGGTGCCGACTGTGACTGACCGGATCGATTCGTCCGTCCTGTCGCAGGCGGGCGAAAACCTCAAATTGATCGCGAACTTCGGTAACGGCGTCGACAACATCGACGTCGTCACGGCCAACAATCGCGGCATCAACGTCACCAACACGCCGGGTGTACTCACCGAGGACACGGCCGACATGACCATGGCGCTGATGTTGTCGGTACCGCGTCGACTTGCCACAGGCATCGGTGCGCTTGCCGCAGGCGATTGGGCAGGATGGTCGCCAACCTGGATGCTGGGTCACCGGATCTGGGGCAAACGCCTCGGAATTATCGGCATGGGACGCATCGGTCAGGCCGTGGCGCGCCGGGCAAAAGCCTTTGGAATGTCGATCCATTATCATAACCGCCGCCGGGTTGCCGACGAGGTGGAGGAAGAACTTGAGGCAACCTATTGGGAAAGCCTCGACCAGATGCTGGCCCGCATGGATGTGGTTTCGGTCCATTGCCCGCACACGCCGGCAACCTTCCATCTCCTGTCTGCCCGCAGGCTGAAACTCCTGAAAAAGGACGCTTACGTAGTCAACACCGCACGCGGCGAGGTCATCGACGAAAACGCTTTGATCCGTATGCTGGAGGCGGGCGACCTTGCCGGAGCTGGCCTGGACGTCTTTGAGCATGAACCTGCGGTCAATCCGAAGCTGGTGAAACTGGAAAACGTGGTTCTGCTTCCACATATGGGATCGGCCACGATCGAAGGCCGCATTGAGATGGGCGAAAAGGTCATCATCAACATCAAGACCTTCATGGATGGTCACCGGCCGCCGGATCGCGTGTTGCCGTCGATGCTTTGATATCCGTCCGGATTTCCTGTGGAGCCAGCTTCCCGCGAAACGCACATAAAGGTTCCAGACCGATTGGTCTGGCTGGAGAGGCTGGAAGGCGGGCGTGCCTGGCTAGACAGTCTTCCGGACCTGATTTCGCGTGCCCGACAACGTTTTCAGATTTCAGCTCTCGGACAACCGTTTGAGGGCGGCAACGTTTCGCTTGTCATCCCGGCCGAGCGCAACGGGGAAGCCATTGTCCTCAAACTTCAGTTCGTTCATAGAGAAACGCGGTTCGAAGCTGACGCGCTTTCCTGTTGGAATGGCAATGGCGCTATCCATCTACTCGACCATGCCCCGGACCTCGGCGCGCTTTTGCTGGAACGCTGTCGTCCTGGTCTGCTTCTGGCCGAGTCTGAAGACGTCGACCAAATCGACGTGCTTTCGAAGTTGCTCAAGAAGCTGCTTGTCCCGGCAGACCAGCCATTTACGAGCCTTGGCGACGAGGCTGCGCATTGGCGCGCATCGATAAGGTCTGATTGGGAAAAAGCAGGAAAACCATGCGACAAGTATCTTGTCGACCTTGCCTTTGACGCCTTGGGTGAACTGACGAAAGACAAAACCGGCAAGGTATTGCTGCATCAGGACCTTCATGGCCACAACGTCTTGTCCGCCGATCGCGAACCCTGGCTGGTGATCGATCCAAAACCGTTGGTTGGCGATCCGGCTTTTGCCCTCAGCCCGATCGTTCGGAGTTTCGAATTTGGACATTCGAAACGCGAAGCGCTTTACCGGTTGGATCGTTTGTCGGAGGAACTCGAACTGGACCGGGAGAGGGCCCGGTTATGGACAATCGCCCAGACGATGGCCTGGGCGTTTGAAAGCGACTACGCGCAGCGTCATTTTGATACGTTACGGTGGTTGCTTTCCAGATAGTGCTGATATGAGACGTAAAAACAATCAACCCAGCCACTTACGTTCAAAATCACAAGTACCTGCAAACTGTTCGCCGAGCTAAATTATAAATAGCCTATTTTAGATTTACTATCTAAGATTGCAAAACTGTTTTTGATATTACTTAGAACAACTCACAATCACGAAGTAATACTACCTATGTTTGGTGTTTCGTAATGGATGTTTAAGGACATTTCGTAACCGTATTTATAATTTTATTCTACGAGGTTGGCATGTCCATCAAATCAAAGATGATTGCAATCAATGCGGTGATCGCCTGCATAGTTCTGTTGCTATCAGCCATGGCGATGATGCGCGAATGGGGGAAGTTGCAGACTCTCAACAGCGCATCCGAGGCGCAATCTGTCGTCAGTGCCATGTCAAAAGCCACAATAGAATTGTCGCTTGAACGGTCCCTGGCACAAGTGGCTCTAAACCTCGACAGTCCGGTGTCAAGCGACATCCGTGGCATGCTGGATAACCAGCGAAAAACATCAAACGCACTCTTTTCAGACGCTAAATCAGTCTTGCTCAATTCACCTTCGATTGAAGATCGAAAAGAATTTGCAACACGGTTGGATACGATCCTGTCCGGCATTGCATCGCTCCGCGATGCCGTCGATAGCCAGATTGGAAATTCAATCGACAAACGATCCGAGCAAGATATCGTATCCTTGCCCAAAAAGATCAAAGCATCAGTCTCGAAACTCAACGACCTGGCATTCGACATTCGCACATTGATGAACCAGGCGTCTTCCGAAATCCTTGCGACCGACCTTGTCATGCAACGCGCATGGGCGATCCGGGAATATGGAGGACGCGAGCGGACTCTTTTTGCGATTGCAACAGTGCGCAAGGAGCCGATAGCGGCAGCGGACCTTGCATACATGTATGAAAATCACGGCCGCGCCGAACAGGCATGGGAAGCGCTTCGGCGAGACAAAAACAACGCTCTTTTGAGCAACACGCTGCGGGAAGGGATCAAAACGGTCGGTTCCGACTATTTTCAAAGATACAATGCATTGCGCCATGATCTACTGGCGTCCGCGCATACCGGAGACTATAGCGTTGAATTCCCGGTCCTTTTCGAGCAGTCCGAAAGCGCATTGCAAACCGCAATTGCCCTCATGAACCTGGGCATAGACAGCAATATTGCGAACACCGAAGCAGCTTTGGGCGACGCATGGTTCCTGTTCATAGAAGAAGCCATCATCGCTCTGGTCGCTCTGACGTTCGTGGGGTTTGCGATCTTCTACTCCATCCGGAGCATTATCGTGCCGATCCGAGAAATGACCAACGTCGCAGGGATCCTGGCAAAAGGCGACAACACGATTGCGATTCCATATGGCGACCGTTCGGACGAAATCGGAGAAATGGCGAAAGCGGTGCAGGTTTTCAAAGACAGCGCGATTGAACGAGAACGGTTGGAGTCTCAGGCGAAGCAGGACAATACCAGCCGACTTGAGCGCGAACAGCACGTCAACGACCTCATCACCGGCTTCCGGAGCGAGGTTGAGGAATTGCTGGCCGCAGTCACCGATAATATGTCGCAAATGAACAGCACCGCGACACATTTGTCGAATATCGCTGAACGTACATCCGAACGCGCCGACAACGCGTCCAATGCCTCGTCGGAAGCCTCCACCAATGTCCAGAATGTGGCCTCGGCATCTGACGAACTGGGTGCCTCAATCCAGCAGATCGCACAGCAGGTTAATCAGACCATGTCGATCGTTGAAAAGGCGACTAGTTCTGCAGAGACTACGAACCAGCAAGTGGCAAGTCTGGCGGAAGCCGCTCAGAAAATCGGCGATGTCATCAGCCTGATTTCCGAAATCGCTGAGCAGACGAATTTGCTCGCGCTGAACGCAACAATCGAAGCGGCCCGCGCAGGCGAAGCAGGCAAGGGATTCGCGGTGGTTGCATCCGAAGTCAAGCAACTCGCGGAGCAAACCGCCAAGGCGACCAGTGACATCGGCAACCAGATCAGTGGCATCCAGTCTTCGACAAACGACGCCGCTTCCGCGATCAAGTCTATCGCCGAAATGGTTCAGGAAGTGAACAGCAATACTGCAACCATCGCGACCGCCGTGGAAGAACAGGATGCGGCGACAAAGGAGATCGGCGAAAACGTCCAACAGGCGGCGTCAGGTACGGCTGATGTCAGCGCAAGCGTTCAGGATGTGACGGCGGCGATTGTCGAAACCCGGCAGGTTGGCGAGGAAATGCTGAAGGTGTCTTCCGTCACCTCCGAGAGATCTCAGTCCCTCAAAGCGGCCGTCGACCGCTTCCTTTCAAGTGTCGCGGCTGCCTAGGTTCGCCGCGTAGAGGGCCAGACAACCATGGGTGCAAGGATCACTCCTTGCGCCCATGTAGGTTTCCGGAACTGACTGAATTCCCGTTTCAACCTGCCTGACCCCTAAAGCGTCGTTCGAAGATGTCAACGCCATAGTCTGCTCGACCATGCCCCGTACCTCGGTGCGCTGTTGCTAAAACACTTTCATCCGTTAATTTGTGTTCACAGACAGTCGAATTAGAATCCTGCTGCATTGCCGGGAACCAACCGCGTTATCGTTCCTACGGCTTCACCTTCCGGATTGATATAAGTGAAGGTGCCTGGGACATAGGAAATTTTCCAGAATCCTTCCGGCCCGCCATCCCACTTCACGTAGTAACCGTCATCCTTCAGCGTCACTTTTCCTGTCAGCGGAGCATCCGCTTTTGGCAGCTGCATGTGCGCCACGGTTTCGTTCGGATAGTAGATGACAGCGTCCTCGCCTTGACCGACATCCACATAATGCGTTGATCCGATCATTACGACTGCAAGCAGCTTTCCGGTAAGAATATCCATCGGTTAAGTCCTTTCGGTTTGTTTGCCTGATTGCTTGGTGAACGAGCGCCGATCAGCTGCCCTAGAGGGTTTTTCGAAAGTGTCGGCGCCATGCGGAGTGGTGGGCGAAGTCTTTGCTTTGAGACCAGGCCAGCATGACGTGCGTTTCGTGACCCTCGGTCAGCCGAACGTTTGCAGGACCTGGTAGATGCGGTGGCAACTGGATTGAAACGCTTGTCTTGCCAGCATCCGCACTGCCTGAGCCGGCAATCAGGACCGCCGGCAGACCGAGCTCACCAACACCTGCGTGATCGAATCCGGACGAAATCCGTTCGCTCGACTGAAACTGCTCGTTTTCCACTCGCATCATGACGAAATAAGCGTCTTTCAAACCTGGGGACGCGTTGAAACCAATCGCGAGCCAGCCTTGCGTCGGAGCCGTCATTTGTGCGTAAAACCGCTCCTTCCGAAAGTGCCAGGCGAATTCGACGCCGTCTGAGATAATTCGTTTGTTTTGGCTGTTTCGCTTCGTTGCGGAGACAGCCGACGCGGTCCAAAATAGAAGACAACCCGCAGCCCCGATGACCAGGAACCGCCTGTCCATGAAATGGAGATCGTACATCATTTGCCTCCTTCAATATTGTCAAGTAGCTTGACTACAGGTAGCAAACTCAACTGTCAAGCTACTTGACTATCAAATTCTGAGATCGGACATGACGAAAACCAAAAAGCCTGAACATGTTGGCTGGGACCTGTGGCAGGCAACAGCTGTTTGGAAACAACGCTTTACCAAAGGAATGGTGGACCATGGCCACAGCTGGTACGCGGAAGCACGCGGCAGTCTCATGCAATTTTTGAGCGATGAGGGAATT
Source organism: Roseibium sp. HPY-6 (assembly GCF_040530035.1). Lineage (NCBI taxonomy): Bacteria > Pseudomonadati > Pseudomonadota > Alphaproteobacteria > Hyphomicrobiales > Stappiaceae > Roseibium > Roseibium sp. HPY-6. The sequence goes on along the minus strand of NZ_JBEWCD010000003.1, from coordinate 555,060 downwards.
GCGCAGACAACTCTTACAGAGCTGTCGGGACTAACCAAGCAAGCCGTTCAACAACACCTCGATGACCTGGCCAATGACGGGATCATCCGTCGTGAAGCCGACACGGGAGACAAACGCCGGAAGCTTGTTGTTCTGACGGAGCAGGGCATGCAGGCGTTTGGGGATGCGACAGCAGTGAAACTGAAAATCGAACGGGAATACGCGGATGCACTCGGCACCGAAAAGCTGGACACATTGAAGGCCGGCCTCAAGGCGATCATCAAGTTGGGCGCTTGATCAGATCGACCGATTTTTTTTGGGTTACGCTGAATTCAATTCCCGTATTTTTTCCAAAGCGCGTCGTCTCCCAGCCCTTCGACGAACGCCTTGTGAGCTGCAAACTCCTCGTCTGTCAGCCTGGCTTTGAGCGGTGACGGGCGCGGTTTGGCGTTGAACCTGCCGAGTTCCCCGGAAACAACCGACGCTCCGGCATTCGACGCTGCCTGCTCTTCCGGCATCAATCCAAGGGCTGTCTGGCGTCCGCCGATCAGTTCCAGATAGACCTCTGCCAGGATTTCTGCATCCAGAAGAGCGCCGTGCTTGATACGCTTGGAGTTGTCAATGCCGTAGCGCGAACACAGGGCATCCAGCGAATTCGGACCCGTCGGATGTTTGCGCCTTGCAATTTCCAGCGTGTCCAGAACCTGCGTATTCGGAATGGTCCGCCGGCCTGCGCGTTCCAGTTCCGTGTTGATGAAGCCCATGTCGAAAGCCGCGTTGTGAATGACGAGGGTCGCATCCCCGACAAACTCAAGAAACTCGTCAGCCACCGCCGCAAAGAGCGGCTTGTCGGAGAGAAACTCTTCCGACAACCCATGCACGCGAAAGGCTTCTTCCGGCATGTCGCGTTCCGGATTGATATAGACGTGATAGGAATTGCCCGTTGCGATGTGGTTGATCAGTTCGACGCCGCCGATTTCCACCAGCCGGTCACCGCCGCGCGGGTTCAGTCCGGTTGTTTCCGTATCGAAGGATATTTCGCGCATTTTGTGCCTTTCGCTCCGATACCTACTGTGCAGCTTCAGATGCCGGAGGCAAGATTGACCGCCGGTTTTCCCCGGTGTTCAGCCTTTTCTATTCCCGATCGCTCAGTTGCTGCAGGATGTCCGCGACCCGTTGTTCGGCTGCTTCCATCCCTAGCCCCGTGTCGATCAGGAAGTCCGCCTTCTCGCGCTTGACCGCATCCGGCACCTGCTTATTCACGATTGCTTCGAAACGCTCTGCGGTCATACCCGGCCGCGACAACACGCGTTCGCGTTGAATGTCCGCATCCGCCGTGACGACAACGATAACATCGACGCGGTCTTCCGCGCCGGTTTCAAAGAGCAATGGTATGTCCAGCAGAACGGCAGAATGCCCATCCAGCTTCGCTATATCCAGAAAGATACGTTCTTCTTCCTGCACCAGTGGATGGACGATCTCTTCCAGTCGCTTCATGGCCTCCGGATTGCCAAGAACCTGTTTTGACAACAGCGCCCGGTCAACCCGTCCGTCCATCACTGTTCCGGGAAACGCCTCGTTGATCAGAGGGACGGCATGTCCCTCATAAAGACGGTGAACGGTTGCGTCGGCATCATGCACCGGAACGCCGCGTGCGGCGAACATCTCCGCAGTTGTCGACTTTCCCATGCCGATGGATCCCGTCAATCCGATCCTGATCACGTGGTGACTCCAAGGTCTTTCAGAACAAGAGTCCTCAACTCATCTGTCACCTCAGGCCGGACACCGAACCAGCGCTCAAACCCGGGAACCGCCTGATGCAAGAGCATACCGATCCCGTCGACGACTGGATTGCCCCGTTTGGCTGCAGCTTTCAGAAGATCGGTCTCCAGGGGGGCGTAAACGATATCGTTGACGAGCGCGTCGCCGCGCAGATTGGTCAAGTCGATCTCGAGCGGCGGGTTTCCGGTCATTCCTAGGGATGTTGAGTTCACCAAGAGGTCTGTTTTTCCAAGAAGTGTCCCCAGTTCATCCCAACTGTGTGCAAATGTTCCGGTTCCAAATTCATCGGCAATTTTTTGAGCCTTTTCAGCCGTTCGATTGATGATATGCACACTTGTGAATTTTCTAGAAAGCAATGCCCACACAATCGCACGCGCTGCGCCACCGGCACCAATCACCAGCGCGGTTCCGGCAGATTGGTCCCAGCCTGGTGCCAACTGGTCAAGATTGCCGAGAAATCCGAGACCGTCGGTATTTGCGCCGCAAATTCTGCCACGATCATCCACCCAAAGCGTATTGGCAGCGCCCATGGCTTTGGCCGCACTATCCAGCCAATCACACGCCTTTGCCGCCGTCTCCTTGTGTGGAACCGTCACGTTCGCGCCGATTAGTCCAGAGGTGGAAAAGGCCCGATAGTACGCGTCGGCGGTTTCCGGGGCGACGTCAACACGGCCGTATTCCCCTTCGATGCCAAGTTGTTTCAGCCAATAGCCATGAATGAGCGGCGACCTTGAATGGGCAACCGGGTGACCGGTGATTGCGGCTTTTCTCCCAGGCGCGCTCATGTCTCCAAAACCTTCAGGTTTCGCAACTGGGCGAGCAATGGCAGCAGCGGCAGACCAAGAATGGTGAAATAGTCGCCTTCAATATTTTCAAACAGCTGCACGCCGAGACCCTCCAGTTGGTAGGCCCCAACGCTGGAGAGAACGTCATCGCCTGCGGCCGCCAGATAATGACCGATGAACTCAGGCGTAAGCACCCGCATTTTAAGACGAGCCGTCGAAACCTGACGCCAAACGGTCTCACCGTTCTGCGAGATCACGACGGCGGAATGGAGTTCATGTGTTTTTCCGGAAAAAGAGAGCAGCTGACGTCTGGCGGCTTCCATATTTTCCGGCTTGGTGCGACGTTTGCCTTCAAAAGCCAGTATCTGGTCGGCGCCGACCACAAGGTCGCCTTTTCTGCGGCCGCTGACATCATTTGCTTTGGCCTCGGCCAGAACGCTGGCAAGATCCTCGGGCGGAAATCCGGCTTCGAGAAGCGGGGCCTCTACCGCGCGTTCATCCACGTCAGACCGATCCACCTCGATCGCCAAACCGGCATTTTTCATCAGTTCAGCGCGGATCTTGCTTCCGCTCGCCAAAACGAGTGCCATTTTCTGTTTAACCCTGGTTTGCGATCGCTTCAGATCGCTTTTTCAGTTTCAGATTTGAAATCCTTGAAAAGCGTCAGGATTTCAGCAGCTGTTTCTTCTACCGACCGGCGCGTGACGTCAATAAGCGGCCACCCATGTTCTGCGCAGAGCCGGCGCGTCATGATAACTTCCTGAGAAATTTCCTTCCGGTCGACATACGTATCGTTGTAACCGTCGGAATTCAGCGACAGAACCCTGTTGCGCCGGATTTGCTGGATCCGTTCGACGGATGCGATCAGCCCGACAATCATTGGCCGTTTCAGTTTTTTCACATGATCGGGAAGTTGGATCCCCGGGACAAGCGGCACGTTTGCGGCCTTGATCCCCCGGTTCGCCAGGTAGATGCAGGTCGGTGTCTTGGAGGTTCTGGATATGCCGATCAAGACGATGTCAGCGGATTCCAGATCGTCCCATACCTGGCCGTCATCATGCATCATCGTATAGTTGAGTGCTTCCATCCGGCGGAAATACTCTGCATCCAGCTCGTGTTGCCCCCCGACGCGATGGGTCTGGGTCACATTGAGGTAGGACTGGAAAACCGCGAACACCGGATCGAGTATGTTCACGAACGGAACACCGAGTTCCCGGCATTTCTGCTCCAGGCGGTTGGAAATCTGGCTGTCGACCAGCGTATAGAGAACAATACCAGGGGCGTTTTCAATTTCGGAGATGACTCTGTCGAGTTGTTTTGCCGAGCGGACCAGCGGGTAAACGTGCTCAATCTCCTGGACGTTGTCATATTGCACTGTTGCTGCCCGGGCGACCGTCATCAGCGTTTCACCGGTTGAGTCTGACACAAGATGCAAATGGAAGTAGTGTCTCGACTTGTTCACGATGTCATCCCCAGGGCTGTTGACGAATTGGGAGTCTCGTCCCGACTTGATCAGGTGTCACGGAGTTTATGCCCGATCAGCAAGAATTGTTAACAATGCATTAACGCGCGCAAACTGACTCCGAAACGAATGTGGGTTGATGTGGATTCACAAAGAGGCTGTGACATTTCGACAGATTATCCACGCGAACACAATTTCTTAACGAAAGGTAAACACGGCTTCAAGTGTCTGGAATCAATCCGTAAATTTGGTTATCGACTCCTAGGGAGAGATTCGAACGAAAGCTTGCGAGATTTATCCCGCCACGGAATTTTGCGTAAGTGCATTGTGGATAGAAAATGATCCCGGTAATCCACGCACAAACAGAAAAAACAGATTCAAATAAAGAATCTTATTTGATTTGAAATGTGGGAAAGGTCCATCCGATGAAATCCGAAGACAGAGCAGTGATGCGGGTTCTCTCAGGAGAAAAAATCTGGCCACCTCCCATTTGGATGATGCGGCAGGCAGGACGCTACCTTCCTGAATATAGGGAGGTCAGAGCCAAGGCCAAAAACTTTCTGGATTTCTGCTATTCCCCGGATCTTGCAACAGAAGTCACCCTCCAGCCGATCCGTCGTTATGGTTTTGATGCAAGCATTCTTTTTTCAGATATCTTCGTCGTTCCCGACGCGATCGGTTATCCCGTTCGTTTTGAGGAAGGACGTGGTCCGGTTCTTGAACCCTTGTCTTCCGATCTCGTCGACCGTCTTGAGCAGGACCGTGCCGAGGAACACCTCAAACCGGTCATAGAGACCGTTTCGCGTCTTCGAGCAGAACTTCCCGCGGAAACGACCCTCTTGGGCTTCTGTGGGGCTCCCTGGACCGTTGCCTGCTATTCCGTCGCAGGTCATACGACACAGGATCAGGTTGCGGCGCGTGTCGGTGCCTATCGCGACCCGGACCTCATGCAACGATTTGTCGATCAACTGGTAACAGCGTCGATCAAATACCTCTTGCGCCAGTTCGAGGCCGGTGCCGATGCCGTTCAGATATTCGACACATGGGCCGGCGTTCTCGACGACGCGGGATTCCGCCGTTGGTCAATCGAGCCGACACGCAGGATTGTCGATGGGGTCAGAGCACACAAGCCGGATGCAAAAATTATCGGCTTCCCGAAAGCGTCTTCTGCGCGGCTCAAAACATTTGTCGAGGGAACCGGTGTTGATGCGGTCGGGTTCGACTGGACCGCGCCGGATCACCTGGCTCTTGAAATACAGCGCAGTGTCCCGATCCAGGGCAATCTTGACCCCATGCGCCTGGTCGCTGGCGGTGCCGCATTGGACGAAGGTGTTGCGCATATTTTGAAGACCTTCGACAAGGGTCCGCTGGTCTTCAATCTCGGGCATGGCGTGACCCCGGACGCGGATCCGGATCATGTTGCCCGGATGGTCGACCTGGTGCGCAAAGGGTAACGCCGCGATGGATTTGTTTTTATGGGTCAAGTCGCTGCATGTGATTTCAATCATCGCCTGGATGGCGGGAATGCTCTATCTGCCGCGTTTGTTCGTTTATCACGCGAACACGGAAATAGGCTCGGAGCAATCCGAAACCTTCAAGGTAATGGAACGCCGCCTGCTGAAGGCGATCATGAACCCCTCAATGATTGCGTCCTGGGTATTCGGGCTCTGGGCAGCCTATGAACTGTCGGCCTGGCAGGATGGCTGGTTCCACGCAAAGTTGACGCTCGTCCTGATAATGTCGGGTGTGCACGGGTATCTCAGCCGCTGTGTGAAGACCTTCGCTGCTGACAAGAACACGAGGTCAGCGCGATTCTACAGGATCATGAACGAAGTGCCGACGGTGCTGATGATCGGGGTCGTCATTCTAGTCATCGTCAAACCGTTCTAACGGTTGATATGGTGAGCAAGAACGAGGCAGTTGCGGGTTTGCAGCTGCCTTTTTCGTTAAGTGCCAAAGGTATCTGGGGGCCTAAAAAACCAGCAGATTTGCGGGCTTGCGATTCACCGCAAAACAACGTATCTTCCGGCCACTTCAATTCGGTGTAGTGTTTGTTTCAAGTCGATACGTTTCACCGAACAATCTGGATACATCTAAAAGTCTCTCAGATATTGTCTGGCCGTCCCATCTCATACGGCGCAGACCGACCTTCCAAATGAAATCCCAATAACAACCCTGACCCCAACTCGATGCGGGAAATGAAACTCAAAGATCTAAAAGAAAAAACACCGACAGAGCTGCTGCAATTTGCCGAGGAGCTCGAAGTCGAAAACGCCAGCACCATGCGTAAGCAGGAGCTGATGTTCGCTATCCTGAAAAATCTGGCCGCACAAGATGTGGAGATTATCGGTGAAGGCGTCGTCGAAGTGCTTCAGGACGGTTTCGGCTTTCTCAGATCCCCTGATGCGAACTACCTGCCTGGACCGGACGATATTTACGTCTCACCGTCCCAGATCAGACGCTTTTCGCTCCGGACCGGTGACACAGTCGAAGGACAGATCCGCAGCCCGAAAGAAGGCGAGCGCTACTTTGCCCTCCTGAAAGTCAACACGATTAATTTCGAGGATCCGGAAAAGGCACGGCACAAGGTTCACTTCGACAACCTGACACCGCTTTATCCCGATGAACGTTTCCGGATGGAAATTGAAGATCCTACAATTAAGGATCTGTCCTCACGGGTAATCGATCTCGTTGCGCCGCTCGGCAAAGGCCAGCGTGCCCTGATCACCGCGCCACCGCGGACCGGTAAAACCGTATTTCTGCAGAACATCGCGAAATCCATTACGACGAACCATCCGGAATGTTATCTCATCGTTCTGTTGATCGATGAGCGACCGGAAGAAGTCACCGACATGCAGCGTACGGTGAATGGGGAAGTCGTTTCGTCGACGTTCGACGAGCCGGCGTCACGCCACGTTCAGGTTGCCGAGATGGTCATCGAGAAGGCCAAGCGCCTGACCGAGCATGGCCGCGATGTTGTCATCCTGCTGGACTCCATCACGCGTCTTGGCCGGGCATACAACACCGTTGTGCCGTCATCCGGTAAAGTCTTGACCGGTGGCGTCGATGCAAATGCGTTGCAGCGTCCGAAACGTTTCTTCGGCGCGGCCCGTAACATCGAAGAAGGCGGCTCGCTGACGATTATCGCGACGGCCCTGATCGATACTGGCAGCCGTATGGATGAAGTCATCTTTGAAGAGTTCAAGGGAACAGGCAACTCGGAAATCATCCTGGACCGGAAGATCTCCGACAAGCGTGTCTATCCGTCGATCGACATTCAACGCTCTGGTACACGGAAAGAAGAACTGCTTGTGCCGCACGAGCGGCTCAAGAAGACTTTCGTTCTGCGCCGTATTCTCAACCCGATGGGGACCGTCGATGCGATCGAGTTCCTTCTCGACAAGCTCAAGCAGACGAAATCCAACGACGAATTCTTCGACAGTATGAATACCTGATCCCGGTAGCAGTCGGATTTTTCAAAGGCGCGGATCCCCAAGGTTCGCGCCTTAACTTTTTGTTAACACCGTCGCGGTGTGCGGCTAGTGACGAATGCTTGTCGGCAATAATTTGAATCGGACCCGATCTGATGAATAAGAAAGTCTATCTGGAAACCGATCGGCTTCTTTTGCGCGCTTGGGAGGACGAGGATATTGTTCCGTTCGCCAGTTTATGCGCGGACCCGGAGGTCATGCGTTACTTTCCGGAAATCCTCACACGTGAAAAATCGGAAGAACTGGTTTCCCGTTGTCTTGAAAAGCAGGAGCGGGATGGCTTCTGCATGTCACCTGTTGAGACAAAGGACGAAGGCGAGTTTCTTGGGTTCGTCGGATTAAGCCGACCGGCTTATGCCAGGCCTCTTCCTTTCGATCCGTGCATTGAGATCGGGTGGCGTTTAAAGAAATCATCCTGGGGCAAAGGCTATGCGAGTGAAGCAGCAAGCGCCTGGCTTCGATTCGGGTTTGAAACGATAGGCCTGAACGAAATCGTCGCGTTCACAATTCACGCAAACATGCCTTCGCGAAAGGTGATGGAGCGGATTGGCATGAAGCGGGACCCGGGTGGGGACTTTCTCCATCCATCACTTCCAGCCGATCATCCAATTGCGCCTCATGTGCTCTATCGGTTTGCAGCGTCCGACTGGCGCGCGCGTTCATTTTAAAGCAACAAACGATTCACGTGAAACAAGGCCAGTTTGCAGGACGACGTGCCGCCATCGAAACTCTGGTTCTGAAAATGATTCGTATCCGAACCAATAGCGACGATTCAGTCTCTTTAGGGTGTTAAGCCAGATACAAGGATGCCAATAACTGAGCAGTCCAGCTTGGTCTGGCCCTTTGTTCTGAATTCTCAGGGTTGCCTCTTCCTCATTCGCATGCTTTGACGATTTCCGGCTGACATTGATTCACGTGAAACATTTAGCAGATGTTTCACGTGAATCGAGTGCCGTAGGTTTGAGATCGAATCGTTGGCGGAACATTGGGTAGTGCGTCCAGTTCGGCAATTAAGATAGGGAGGGTTACCTGGGTGATATCAAGGGAATGCGGCTTTGCGTTTCCGATGTCGTTTGTTATTGAGGCATATGTGAAGTGTGGTCAGCACGACACCCGAAAATTCTCCCCGGAACCAGATCAATGTCAGAAACAATTTTTGCACTTTCGAGCGGCGCGGTGCCGTCGGGTGTCGCTGTTATTCGCGTTTCGGGCGCAAGAACCAAAACGGTTGTCAAAGCACTTTGCGGGCAAGTTCCGGCAGCAAGACGGGCAAGCCTGAGCAGATTGAAAAACCCTGAAACGTCTGACGTCGTCGATGACGCACTGGTTCTGTTTTTTGAAGCACCAAAGAGTTTCACGGGTGAAGACATTGCAGAATTTCACTGCCATGGCGGGCGGGCTGTGGTTGCCAGGTTGCTTGAGATTCTTGGCAGCTTCGAAGCCTGCAGGCCAGCGGAACCAGGTGAGTTCACGCGTCGTGCCTTTTACAACGGCCGGATGGACTTGACCGAAGTTGAAGGTCTTGCAGATCTCATTGCCGCGGAAACGGAGAGCCAACGGAAGCAGGCTGTGCGGCAGATGGGCGGCGCGCTTGGAAGTCTTTATGAGGACTGGCGCAAGCGGCTCATTCATATGCGGGCCATGATTGAAGCTGATTTCGATTTTGCGGATGAAGAAGATGTTCCGGGAAGCGTTGCCGACGAAGTCTGGCAGGAGGCTGAGACGCTTCGGGCCGAGATTTACGGACATCTCGCAATGTCCAAAAGAGGAGAGCGTCTACGGTCGGGATTGCAGGTGGTGCTGATGGGAGCTCCGAATGCCGGCAAATCGAGTCTGCTCAACGCTATCGCGGGCCGGGATGTGGCTATTGTTACAGAAGAGGCAGGCACGACAAGAGACACGATTGAAGTTCATCTCGACCTTGAGGGATACCCCGTCACGCTGATTGATACCGCGGGCCTTCGAGAAGCTGAAGGCAAGGTAGAACAGGAAGGGATCCGCCGAGCTCAGGTTCGGGGACGAGAAGCGGATTTGATCCTCTGGGCGGTAGAACCCAATGGTGCAGAACTTGATGATCCCGCGTCTGGCTTACCAGCCGATCTTGTTGGTACAGTGCCGGTCTGGATCGTTCGCACCAAGAGTGATCTTGTGACTCTTCCGAAACAAGACTCTTCCGGAACAATCAAGGAAATCGACTGTTCTGACAAGGCAGATGACGGTATGACGGCCTTGTTCAACGCGTTGACACATTTTGCAGAGGAAACGATTTCCTTGAGCGAAGCGCCACTGGCGACGCGTGAACGACACCGTCATTACCTTTCTGACTGCCTCTCGGCTCTGGGTGCTGCTGTGCAGGCGACGCATCTTCCGGCTGAGTTGCGGGCTGAGGATCTGCGCCGCGCATCGGACAGTCTTGGACGCATAACCGGCCGGATTGATGTAGAAGATCTGCTCGATGTCATCTTCCGCGATTTCTGTATCGGCAAGTGATGTTTCACGTGAATCATTGAAGCAAACCAAGGATTGGTTCTGAACCGGAACATGTTTCACGTGAATCATGTGCCAGCGGAACTGGCGTCGTGCGTCGTTGATTGGGAAGACGAGAAAATTCGGCTTGAATTCCACTTTGACGTAAAATCAAACCCACCGTATAAGATCGATCAGAAAAGCCGACTTGATCGGCTCTGTGATGATCTGGCGATTGCCGGGTAACCGACCTCTACGAAATCAGAATGTTGCCAGGTGCTTCAGAGAGGCGCTTGTGAGCGGTGAGACCAAATGAAGCCTTCGGACTTGGAATTCGATGTTGTTGTTATTGGCGGTGGACATGCCGGGTGCGAAGCCGCGGCCGCAGCCGCCCGCGCTGGTGCATCGACTGCGCTCGTCACGCACACGTTCGAAACAGTTGGCGTGATGTCTTGCAACCCGGCCATAGGTGGTTTGGGCAAAGGTCACCTGGTCCGGGAGATCGACGCCCTCGATGGATTGATGGGTCGTGTCGCGGATAGGGGAGGTATTCAGTTCCGGATGCTCAACCGGCGTAAAGGTCCAGCCGTCCGTGGTCCCAGAGCACAAGCTGACCGGAAACTATACCGCGAGGCCATGCAGCGCGAGATCTCGGCAATTGACGGTCTGACGGTTGTTGAAGGCGAGGCACACAAACTGCTTTTTCCAACTGACATGTCTCATCGGTCTGTATCGGGTATTAAACTCGCTGACGGGCGTATTGTTGCGTGCGGATCTGTTGTGCTAACAAGCGGCACGTTCCTGCGTGGATTGATCCACATTGGTGACAAGAAAATCCCGGCCGGGCGTTCCGGTGAAGCGCCGGCTATGGGACTGTCTCAGTCGCTTGAAGAAATCGGGTTCGAGCTTGGCCGCCTCAAGACCGGCACGCCGGCGCGGCTGGATGGACGAACAATTCATTGGGATCGCCTCGACGAGCAACCTGGTGATGACGATCCCGTGCCGTTTTCGACATTGACCGAGAAAATTGAAACGCCCCAGGTTCCTTGTCACATTACGCGCACCACACCTGAAACCCATCAGATCATTCGCGAGAACCTGTCGCGGTCTGCGATGTACTCAGGTGAAATCAAGGGACGCGGACCGCGCTACTGTCCGTCGATCGAAGACAAGATCGTCCGGTTCGGCGAACGGGATGGACATCAGATCTTTCTGGAACCGGAAGGGCTTGATGACCACACGGTCTATCCGAATGGTATTTCTACGTCGCTTCCTGAAGAAACGCAGCTTGCCTTTCTGAAGACCATCCCCGGTCTTGAAGATGTCAAAGTCATCCAACCTGGATACGCCATTGAATATGATCACGTTGATCCACGTGAACTTCGGCCGACTCTGGAGGCCAAGCGTTGCTCCGGTCTTTATCTTGCCGGACAGATCAATGGAACGACGGGTTATGAAGAAGCCGGTGCACAGGGGCTTGTGGCCGGGGTGAATGCTGCATTCAGGACAGCGGGCAAAGAGCCTTTCGTGATTGACCGGTCACAGGGTTATATCGGTGTAATGATCGATGATCTGGTGACACGCGGCATTACCGAACCCTATCGCATGTTCACGTCACGTGCTGAATACCGTCTGTCGCTCCGCGCAGACAATGCGGATCAGCGGCTGACGCCGCTCGGAATCGAGAGTGGTATCGTCTCTGAAACGAGACGTCAGGCATTTGAAACCAAGATGAAAAAGATCGCATGGGCGACTGATCTTTTGAATGCGCTGACAATCACGCCTTCCGAGGCGCAGAAGAAGGGCTTGCCGGTGAACCAGGACGGCATTCGTCGCTCTGCTTTCGATCTGCTGTCCTATCCGAATGTGACGTTCGAGATGCTGCGTGGGCTCTGGCCGGAGCTGAATGCGTTGGAAGAGAATATTGCCGAACAGGTCACGACGGATGCTCTTTATGCTGTTTACCTTGACCGGCAGAAAGCGGACATCGAAGCGCTTAAGCGCGATGAAGCCTTGCGTATCCCAGATGGTTTCGACTACGAAGCGATTGTCGGACTTTCCAACGAGGTCAAACAGAAACTGATCGACATTCGCCCTGCCACCCTGGGGCAAGCGTCGCGGATGGACGGCGTCACACCTGCCGGCCTCACGCTCATCCTGTCTCACCTCAAGCGAGGGTCGCAGCGGGGAGCCGCTTGATGAGCCGGTTGCCGGTGTTGAACGACAGTGGACAGGCTGTGTACAAGTTTGGGGATGTTTCACGTGAAACGTTGGATAGACTCCAGATTTACGTCGACCTCGTTCTCAAGTGGCAACCGGCACAAAACCTGATTGCACCATCAACGATCCCCGATATCTGGAACCGACACATTGCCGACAGTCTTCAAACCTGTTGGAGTTTTCCAGAGGCAAGGACCTGGGTTGATATTGGCAGCGGTGGAGGCTTTCCCGGTATTGTCACAGCGATCCTGCTTGCAGACAAGCAAGACGCCCACGTTCACCTGATTGAAAGCAACCAACGCAAAGCCGCGTTCTTGCGGACGGCATTGCGTGAGACTGGTGCTACCGGCACCGTTCATCCTGGCCGGATCGAATCGGTTGCGAAAGAATGGAAACACGGTGCGGTAGATGCTGTTTCTGCGCGAGCCCTGGCGTCCCTGGACCAATTGTTCCGGTTGTCTGAGCCCTTTACGACCACGGGCGCGAAGGCCGTTTTCCACAAAGGACAGGATTTTCAAAGAGAAGTTGATGAAGCCTCTGACGCTTGGAACTTCGATCTGGTAAAAAAGGAAAGTCTTGTAGATCCAATGAGCCGGATGCTTCTCTTTTCGAATATCTCAGCCCGGCCAAGATAGCCCAGGAAGGTGGTGTGGCAATGAGCATGCTTCCCGAAACACCGCGCGTTCTTGCGCTTGCAAACCAAAAGGGTGGGGTGGGTAAAACCACAACAGCTATTAATCTCGGGACGGCTCTCGCGGCGATTGGCGAAAAGGTTCTGGTCATTGATCTCGACCCCCAGGGTAACGCGTCCACAGGTTTGGGTATCGAACACCGCGACCGCGGTCTGTCCACTTACGAGATCTTGAGTGGTGACTGTTCGCTCGCCGAAGCAGTCAGAGAAACCGCGGTCCAGCGCTTATGGGTTGCGCCGTCGACCATGGATCTTCTGGGGCTTGAGCTTGAAATCGCATCGACGAGCGATCGTGCCTTTCGCCTTCGCAACGCGATCGAAAACCTGACTCGCTCACGGTTGTTTCAAGAGGTCGGGTTTACCTATGTCCTTGTTGATTGCCCGCCATCACTCAACCTGTTGACGATCAATGCCCTGTCCGCATCGCATTCCATACTCGTGCCGCTGCAGTGCGAGTTTTTCGCGCTGGAAGGACTCAGTCAGCTTTTGAGTACGGTCGAGCAGGTCAAGAATGCTCTCAACGGTGAGCTCAGTATCCACGGCATTGTTCTGACAATGTATGATAGTCGCAATAATCTCTCCAATCAGGTCGTCGCCGACGTGCGCGAGACGATGGGCGATGCGGTCTACGAAACGATCATTCCACGCAATGTTCGCATTTCAGAAGCACCTTCCTATGGCAAGCCGGCCTTGCTTTACGATCTGAAATGCGCGGGCAGTCAGGCCTATTTGCGACTCGCATCCGAAATCATTCAGCGTGAGCGAGAGCTGCGCCGGGTCGCGGCATAGGCCGATTGGATTCGGAAGCGAACTGAAAAACACATGTGGCGACGGTATTGAAAGTCGTGCGTTGATGTCAGATAAACTATTGAAATAAAAAAGAAAAAGGTGCTGTATGGCTGACAAGGACGGCAAGAACAAGCGTTTGGGCCGGGGTCTGGCTGCGTTGATTGGAGACTCGGCGCCGGAAGCAGTGGCTCCAGCTGAGAAAATCGTGCGGGACAGCCGGAAGGTGCCCATCGAGCACCTGGAACCGAACCCGCGCAATCCCCGCAAAACGTTCACGGAAAAGGATCTTGCGGATCTTTCGGAGTCTCTCAAAGCCAAAGGTATTGTGCAGCCAATTCTGGTCCGTCCTGCTGCTGGCAAGACCAATCGTTACGAGATTATCGCCGGCGAACGCCGGTGGCGGGCCGCTCAACGGGCGGGTCTGCATGAAGCCCCTATTATCATTCGAGACGTGACTGACCAGGAAGCGCTTGAACTTGCGATTATTGAAAACGTTCAGCGTGCGGACCTGAATCCCATCGAGGAAGCGATGGGGTACGATCAATTGACGGCTGAATTCAAATACAGCCAGGGCGAACTTGCCAAAGTAATCGGCAAAAGCCGCAGCCATGTGGCGAACACTATGCGGCTCCTCAAGTTGCCGAACTCGGTCAAGGATTACCTTGCTGAAGGCCTTTTGACGGCCGGGCATGCGCGTGCGCTCATCACTGTTGATGATCCGGCCGCTTTGGCGGAACTGATCGTCGAGAAGGGGTTGACGGTCCGGGATGCGGAAAAGATCTCGCAAGATCCTGATGCTCTGGCGAAACTGAAGGGCGGCAAGTCTCCGGGCGAAAAACCGCAAAAAGACGCTGATACCAAGGCGCTTGAAAAACGCCTGACCGACACGCTGGGTCTGAAGGTGGTTGTCGGGCACAAACCCGGCAAGGAGTCCGGGGATCTGAAGATCAAGTACACGTCTCTCGAGCAGCTTGATGAACTGTGTAAAAAGCTGGGCGTTGAAACGCGGTAAATTATTGAATTTATTTTAATATCAGCAAACCGGCGGACTCATTTCAATTGAGATGAGGCGTCCATGCAGCTGCATGCTTCTTGCCGTTCCAATCCCTGCCAGGTTCGGTGCTTTCCTCAAAGTGAGATCACGTCACGTTTGTGGTTTCAGAAACTGACAGTCTCAGCGCCGCTGAGCACGGGCGCGTGCCACGCGTCCCAGAGTAAGAAGGGCCTCTGACAGGACAGGAACACCCAGCGGATCATTCAGCCTGGACACCCGGGTTGCTTCGCTCAAAATGTGCATCGCCTTTTGAAGATCGTTCAAGGACCAGATTCGAAGCTGTTGAGCGAATTTCGGCTTGCGGCTGAAAAAAATGGGTGGGCGTTGGCTGTCGATCACACCCTGAGCGCTTTTGCCCGCGTCGACATCGACACGCATCCGGTGCAAGTTCTGAAAATGCTTCAGCGCCTGATTGGCAATGATCGATGCTTTTGATCCAGCATCGGACAATCGTTCAAGCCCGTGGTCGAGGGTTGCGATGTCGCCGGTTGCAGCAGCATCGATGAGTTCCGACATCTCAAAGGCAGAAGCATCGCCGATAATTGCTTCAATGTCCTCGCTGTCGATCCGGCCCTTGCCGAGGGCATAAAGGCACAGCTTCTTGAGTTCGCCGCGGCTTGCCATCCTATCTCCGCCAAGAAGGCTGTGCAGGGCGGCACGCGCCTCACGCGTGATGGTCAGACCGGCTTCACGTGTCTCTTCATCGATCAGCTGGTCGATGCCACGGTCGTTGTCCGTATAGCATGGCAATGCGACAGCCCGCTTGTGACCTTCGACGATCTTGCGCAGACCGACACCTTTCTTGATGTCGCCGCCTTCCAAAACGACGAAAGTCTCCCAATCATCAAGCTTAAGCACAGGTTCAAGTGCCGGGACAAGGTTCTTGCCGCTGGCATCCTTGACCCAAATGATCCGGCGGCCGCCAAAAAGGGGGACTGTCAGTACTTCATCGATCAATCGATTCGGATCCGAGCTGATATCTGCGGCGTCAATCTTGACCAGGTTGAAGGGGTCGCTGTTGCCTTCAGATGCCTTTGACACCAGCCGGGTTGCTCTTTCTGAAACCAGTCCCGTATCAGGTCCAAAGATCAGGACAACAGCGCCCTGATCCGGCGGGTTGGCAACGAAGCGGTCAATTTCGGCGGCTTTCAGCAGGGTCACAGGCAGATTTCTCCTGCCGGATGATCAGGACTGGCTGGCAAAGTAGCCGGCCAGGCGCGTTGCAATGTCGTCTGCCACTGCCTTGGCAACCCGTTCCTGTGCGTCTCTCAGCGCTCGCTGGTTGGCAAAACGTTGGCTGGAAAAGTCGTAAGAAGCCGAACGGAAGGTTCTGCCGGTCGTCAGGGTTTCATCGGTCTCAATGTCGCTCATGACGAATGTGGAATTCATTGTGATTGTAAAGGCTGAGGGCACATCTGCGAATTGCTCGATGGCGACCGCAGCGTTGTTGATATCGACGAGAATCTCAAGACGATACTTTTTCTCCTGGGACCCGGCACCGCGTTCCAGCCTGAATGTCAGCTCATTGTAAAGAACCCTGGCGGAATCCGCGTTCGCAAATCGAGCTGAAATATCATCGATATCGATCGCTGCCAGTTCTGCGGCAACAGGGGAAGACTGTGCGCCGAAGTCGCCGGTCGTGCTGGTGCCGTAGAGCGGTCGCACCTGGCAGCCGCTCACAAAAACAGCCGTTACGAGGGCACCGCAAAGTGCCAAGCGCCGCAAGTTGTTTTCGCCTTTTAAGATGGTGCTAAACAACGACATTCACGATCCTTTGCGGCACGACGATCAGTTTCTTTGGCGCATTGCCGTTCAACGCCTTGCGGACGAACTCCAAGGCCAACGTAGCTGCTTCGACCTCCTCTTTGGAAGCCTCTTTTGCGATTTCCAGTTCACCGCGCCGTTTACCATTGATTTGGATCGGATAAACGACTGAATCTTCAGCTAGAAGTTCCGGATCAGCAGTCGGCCACTTCGCTTCCGAAATCAGATTGTCGTGCCCGAGCGCCGACCAGCATTCCTCTGCAAGATGAGGCATCATGGGTGCCATCATCTGAACCAGATAATCGGCGGCCTCGCGAACAGCAAATTCCGTGGCGGTGTCCTCGACACCGTCGCTGACAGTCTTGCTGATCGTGTTTACCAACTCGTAAAGACGCGCAACCGCCCTGTTGAAACCTAACGATTCCAGATCGTTCGAGACAGCGGCAAGTGTCTTGTGGCTGGCACGGCGAAGCTCGAGCGCCTTACCCGAGGTTTCCGGCACAGTGCCGCTGCGCGGTTCGCTTTTTTGCGAAATGTCGCCGATCAAGCGCCAGACACGCTGCACAAAACGCCAGGCGCCCTGGACTCCGTCTTCCGTCCAGATCACGTCTCGTTCCGGTGGACTATCCGACAACATGAACCAGCGCGCCGTGTCGGCACCGTAGGTGTCGATGATGTCAGTCGGGTCGACGGTGTTCCGCTTAGATTTCGACATCTTTTCGATGGAACCGATGGACACTTCCTCTCCTGTTTCAAGGAGAGTCGCCCGGCGATGCCCATCAACATCTTCAATCTTGATTTCGGCCGGTGAAATCCAGGAGCCATTCGCCTCTTCGCCGATGCGATAGGTCTCGTGGGTGACCATGCCCTGAGTGAACAGGCCTTTGAAAGGTTCCTTCAGATCGAGGGCCCCGACCTTTTGCATGGCTCTGGTAAAGAACCGGGAATAAAGCAGATGCAGGATCGCATGCTCGATACCACCGATATACTGGTCCACAGGCAACCAGCCATTGGCTGCTTCGGGGTCCGTCGGCTGGTCGCAGTTCGGTTCCGTGAAGCGAGCGAAGTACCATGAGGAATCCACGAACGTGTCCATCGTGTCAGTTTCCCGCAGCGCGGGTTTCCCACACTTCGGACATGTCGTGTTGCGCCAGGTCGGATGACGGTCGAGCGGGTTCCCCGGCTTGTCGAAATTGATATCTTCCGGCAGCTCAACCGGCAGGTTTTCATCTTTTTCCGGAACAACGCCACAGTCGTCACAATGAATGACCGGGATCGGACAACCCCAGTAGCGCTGGCGGGAAATTCCCCAGTCGCGCAAACGATAGTTGACCTGGCGCTCGCCTTGCGGCGCGCCGTCGGCGGTGACGGACTCCAGCTTTTTCGCAATCGCTTCCTTTGCGTCGGGAATAGACATCCCGTTCATGAAATCTGAATTGAAAATCGTGCCGTCATCCGTGAAGGCTTCCGTGCCGATCTCGAAAGTCGCCTCATCCGCGTCCTTGGGCAGCACCACCGGCTTGACCGGCAGTCCATACTTGCGAGCGAAGTCGAGGTCACGCTGATCGTGCGCCGGACAGGCGAAAATTGCGCCGGTGCCGTAATCCATCAGGATGAAGTTGGCGACGTAAACCGGCAGCTCCAGGGAACTATCCAGCGGATGGTTGACCCGCAGGCCGGTATCGATACCCTTTTTCTCCGCCTTTTCAATCGCTTCTTCGGATGTTCCGACGCGTTTGCATTCGTCGATAAAGCTCTTCAGTTCCGGATTGGTTTCCGCGAGTTTTGTGGAGATGGGATGATCCGGTGACAAGCCCATGAACGAGGCACCGAACAGGGTGTCCGGACGCGTGGTGAAGATCTCAAGGGTCTTGTCACCTGTCGGAGCAGGGGTTGTGAACTCAAAACGAACGCGCAGACCTTCGGAACGGCCGATCCAGTTCTTCTGCATCAGACGGACCTTGTCCGGCCAGCGATCCAGCGTGTCGATCGCTTCCAGCAGGTCTTCCGAATAGTCGGAAATTTTGAAGAACCATTGAGTCAGCTCGCGCTGCTCGACCAAAGCGCCCGAGCGCCAGCCGCGACCATCGATCACCTGCTCATTGGCCAGGACTGTCATGTCCACCGGGTCCCAATTCACCTTGGCATTCTTGCGGTAAACCAATCCGGCTTCCAGGAAACGCAGGAAGAGGCGCTGCTGCTGTGTGTAATAAGCAACGTCGCAGGTTGCGAATTCCCGGCTCCAGTCAAGTGACAGACCCATGATCTTGAGCTGGTCGCGCATCGCGGCAATGTTTTCATAGGTCCAGTCTTTTGGATGGACCTTGTTCTGCATGGCGGCATTTTCCGCGGGCATCCCGAAGGCATCCCAGCCCATCGGATGCAGGACGTTGAACCCCCTGGCGCGTTTGTAGCGTGCAACGACATCGCCCATCGCATAGTTGCGCACGTGCCCCATATGGATGCGGCCGGACGGGTACGGGAACATTTCCAGGACGTAGTATTTTTCGCGGGGATCGTCATTATGCGTGACGAAGACGTCCTTGTCGTTCCAGATTTTTTGCCAGCGCGCTTCAACCTCGCGCGCGTTGTACCGTTCCGTTGCCATCAAATGTGCCGTTTGTTCTTGCCGCCGGACGGGCGGAATACCTGAATGATAGATTGCCGGACTGTCACCAGAAATCCGGGTCCGGGTCAACATGTCCGACAAGAAAGACCCTTAGGTTGACTGTTTATTTCGCATCGCCGCATTCGTAAAGCGAAACGCTTGAGAACTCCGCAAAGCCTTTCTTCAATGATTGCACCCGAGACATTTCGGATACAGCCTCTTGAGAATCCGGATCAGCAGGGCGTAAACAACGAACAGCCACTGCGATCATCGTCAGGAGAGGAACAGGAATGACGTCTGCGGAAAACTGTCTTTACGAAGTTCAGGCTGAGATTCGCGCAGCGGAAGCGGAATTTGCGCGGCCCAACGGTTCGGTCAGGCTGATCGCGGTTTCAAAAACATTCGCTGCTGATCAGATACGGCCTGTTCTCGAAGCCGGTCAGCGCGTATTCGGTGAAAACCGTGTGCAGGAGGCCATGGGCAAATGGCCCGGCTTACGAAATGAATTCGATGATATTGAGCTTCACCTGATTGGGCCACTGCAGTCCAACAAGGCCAAGGAAGCAGTGGCGACCTTTGATGCCATTCATTCCGTCGACCGCCCGAAAATTGCCCGTGCATTGAAAGCGGAAATGGAAAAACAAAGCCGTCCTCTCCCCTGTTTCATACAGGTGAACACCGGTGAAGAACAACAAAAGGCCGGAATTCTTCCAGCCGATGTCGATGGATTTGTCGCCGAATGCCGCGATGGCGTCGGCCTCAATATCATTGGGTTGATGTGCATTCCGCCAATAGACGAAGCACCTGGCGAGCATTTTGCCCTGCTGCAGAAAATCGCCGAACGCAACGGCCTTGATCAACTTTCGATGGGAATGTCTTCCGACTATCCAGTGGCAGTTGGATTTGGGGCGACCCATGTCCGGGTCGGATCCGCCATTTTCGGTGTAAGAGACAAGGCGTGATTATTTCGGGCAGCATTGTTTCCGAGACGTCGGTTCAGCCTATTCGCGAATCGACCTGAGAATTCAAGGATTGAAGCTTTTATTTCAAGTCACTCGCTTCTATTGATAAATAAGTTTAGAGCAAACTATGTTTAAATTCGAAATATTATAGACTTTATATTACTAGAATTAAGCCGTGTTCATGCCGAAAACTTTCAATGATGTCATGAATATGACTGACCTATGGCTGAATACGATACATAGCCACAACAATGCCGCGAAGGTTCCCAAGAGCAGCCCTTTGCCGGTCGCGATCTCAGATCACAGTCTGTCCTGTTCCGGTTCGGCAGGTCGCAGGGGCCTGGCGGATGGACGGAACACAAGGCGGACGTCTCCTTCGTCTATTTCAAACCAAGAGACGAGGCGATCCGACCAGAACCAACATTTGGAGGTTTAACTATGTCTAAACGTCTTACCGCTGCTCTTCTCATCGGTGCTTTCACTGCTTCTTCCGCAGCGCTCGCACAAGGCATGTCATTTGAGACGATCGACAGCAACCAGGACGGCTTTGTGAGCTTTGACGAGATCACGACTGCTGTTCCGGATATGTCGGAAGACGTTTTCAAGGCTGCTGATGCGAATCAGGACAACCTGCTCGATCCGGCTGAATTTGCAGCGGTTCAGCCATAATTCGGCTTCGGGCGATCCTCCCCCCGTAAGCTGCGCTTGCAGTGGGGTTGCCTGATAAAGACCACTGCCGGTACGGTCACACCGGCGGTGGTTTTTTGCTTTGAGGAATACATGCATCAAGCATGATTTTCGACGCCACAGCACCCGGTTCGCGTCCGGGTATTTTGTTGCCGTCCGGCACTAACCTCAATCGACTGGTGAGTTTTCGTAACCCTTCGCACCAACCTTGGCTTGTTGACCGCTGATTGCTCCTTTGCAAGACTGATCGTCTATACTTGGGAGGAAATCATGAAATCACTTGCATGGGCACTTGGTGCTGCCGTGGCGATCGGTCTGTCGACAGGTGCCACGTTCGCGGCCGACACGACATTGCGCATCTCGTTACAGTTGCCGCTGAAGAGCCACCTTGGACAAAATCTGCTTCTTTTCAAGGAAGAAGTCGAAAGCAAGTCCGGTGGCGAAATTGCCGTCGAGATCTATGATTCTGCCCAGCTTTACAAGGACAAGGAAGTCCCTGCGGCCGTTGGTTCGGGTGCGATCGAAATGGGTGTGGCCTCGCTGACACGCTACGTCGGTGACATCCCTGCGGTCGATATCTTCTACCAGCCGTTTCTGTTCGATACCGAAGAGAAAGTGCGCGCAGCGGTCGCGCCGGGGTCGCCCGTCCGCGGTCCTCTGGACGAGGCGATAAAAGACACCGGTTCGACGGTGCTCTGGTGGCAGGCCTATGGCGGTGCGATCATGCTGTCCAAGGACGGACCTTTGAAAACGCCTGCAGACATGCAAGGCAAGAAGGTGCGCGTATTCGGCAAGACACTGGGTGATTTCGTGACTTCTGCGGGAGGCGCACCCACGTTGATTTCCGGCTCCGAACAGTATCTTGCCTATCAACGCGGTACGGTCGACATCGGCATGACCGGCGTTTCAGGGGTTAAATCCCGGAAGCTCTGGGAAGTGATGGATACAATTTCGGTGACCAATCACGCCGACATCGAGTTCATCGTCGTTGTGAATACCGATTTCTGGGAAGGCCTGCCTGACGGACACAAGGCGATCATCCAGGCCGCAGCGGTGAAGGCGGAAGATGATGTCCGGAACCGGATGTCGGAAATCGAAGCAGCCGCATATGCCGCGGCTGAGGAAAATGGAATGACCGTCTACAAGCCAACCGCTGAGGAAATCGAAGCGTGGAGAGCCGTCAGCCAGCCGGTGTACGATACTTACGCCGAAAAAGCAGGTGACCTTGGCAAGAAGGTCATGGACGCAGCAAGAGGTCTGTAACGGTCCATTGAGGTGAAAACGCTTCGCATCCTTGGGATGCGGAGCGTATCTGCCTTTAAAACAAACAATCCCACCATCTAACCTTTGCCTGGGTACCAATGATTGCCTTTTATGCGTTGCTTCGGGCGCTTGCCGGAACCGCGGCCATTTTGTTCGTTCTCGCCGGCTGCATGCTGACCTATGAAGTGACCGCCCGCTACCTGTTTGTGGCGCCGACGATCTGGGCGGCTGAGCTTTCGCAGCTCTGCCTTATCTGGGGAAGCATGTTCGGCATGCCCTGGCTCCTGAAAACCAATCAGCATATCGCGGTTGATGCGCTGACGGTCAGGCTCAGCAGAACGGCGCAGCGTATCTGCCGGATCCTCGCCATGAGCGCGATTGTGCTTTTCAGTGCACTGGTTGCCTGGAAGGGTGGCGAAATTTTCCTCGATTCCTTCGAACGCGGAAGAACAACGGGATCGATGCTCGATTTGCCCACATGGGTTGCTGAACTTGCCATTCCAGTCGGATTTACGCTGGTGCTGGCCCAGGCACTGATCGAGCTCGCGGCAGCTGTCAGGGGAGGAGATCTGGAAAGCGGTGCCGCTTCATGACGACACTCCTTATCCTGGCAACGCTTTTCGCGCTCCTTCTCATCCGGGTTCCGGTTGCCTTCACGCTTGGCGGCCTTGGTCTCGCGATGCTCGTTTTTGGCGGATTTTCACCGCTGATGGCACCACAGGCCATTCTCTCCACGCTGGACGGTTTTATCCTGCTGGCCGTACCGCTGTTTCTGCTGATGTCCAACATTCTGCTGAAGGGTGGCGTGGGCAAAGATCTTTTTGCAGCCGTTCACGCCTGGGTGGGCCATTGGCCGGGTGGGCTCGCAGTCGCGACAATTCTCTCCTGCGCCATCTTCGCCGCCATCTCGGGCTCTTCAGTGGCGACTGCCGCTACCATCGGGACGGTCGCCATTCCGGAAATGATCAACCGGGGATATGAACGCAAATTCGTTTACGGTCTGCTGGCGGCAGGCGGGACACTGGGCATTCTGATCCCGCCTTCCATCCCGATGATTGTCTACGGTTTTGTCACCGAACAATCCGTTATCTCGCTGTTTCTGGCCGGTATCGGGCCGGGCATAATGCTCGTCGTGTTCTTCGTCGTCTTCGCAATGATACATGCACGCTGGCTGGGCGGATATCAGGCTGAACCTGCCGCCAGCGCGGAAGAACGTTTCTGGAGTTCATTGCGCGCGCTCCCCTCCGTCGTACTTGCCGCTTTTGTCATCGGCGTGATCTACACCGGCGTTGCTACGCCAACCGAAGCGGCGGCCATCGGATTTGCCGTTGCGCTGGTCATCACGGGGGTCGTGCTCAGAACGCTTTCCTGGCAGGGACTGAAGGAAGCAGCCTACGATTCCATGGTGACGACGGTGGCTATCCTTCTGATTGTCGCGGGAGCCAAGGTGTTTGGGAAGGCAATAACGCTCTATCGGATCCCGCAGGAAATCTCGATGTTCATTGGTCAGAACATCGATACGCCGCTGGCTTTCATCCTTGTGGTCTCGGTGGTGCTCCTGATCATGGGCCTTGTGTTCGAAGCGCTCTCGATGGTCCTCATCATGACACCGGTGTTGTTGCCGGCGGCCATGCTTCTCGGTTTCGATCCTATCTGGTTCGGCGTCTACATGGTGATCATGGTCGAATGCGCGCTGATTACCCCGCCGGTTGGCCTCAACCTCTATGTCATTCAATCCGTTGCGAAATCAAGCCTCGCGGATGTCTCAAGAGGTGTCCTGCCATTTCTGGCGCTGATGCTGTTTTCAGTCGTGATCTTGTATGTTTGGACCGACATTGCGCTTTATATTCCCTTTAAATTCTAACTCTTTTGAAAGAGGTGAGCATGCCGTCACAGGCAGACAAACTCCGAAGCCTGCTTGAAGCAGAAAAACTGCATGTCATGCCGTGCTGTTTCGATGCGCTCTCGGCCAAACTGATCGAACAGGCGGATTTCGATCTGACCTTCATGTCAGGCTTTGCGATTTCGGCGTCACGGATCGGTCAGCCGGATCTGGGCCTGATGTCCTATGGGGAAGTCCTCGACCATCTTGGCAACATTACGCAGGCAGTGAATTTTCCCGTCATTGCCGACGGGGACACGGGTTACGGCAACGCCATGAATGTGCACAGAACGGTTTCGGGATTCGCAAAAGCCGGAGCCGCCGCGATCATGATCGAGGATCAGCTGTCGCCAAAGAGATGCGGCCATACCCCGGGGAAAGAAGTGGTGACGCGTGAAGAGGCTTTCGACCGTATTCGAGCTGCCAGCGATGCGAGAAAAGACGGTGCGGATATCCTGATCCTGGCGCGCACCGATGCACGGCACGAACACGGCCTGCGCGAAGCAATCGACCGCGCGACACGCTTTAAGGAGTTGGGTGCCGATATTCTCTTTGTCGAAGCGCCGAAAACGATTGCCGAAATGGAGACAATCTGCCGGGAACTGCCGGGACCGAAGATGGCCAATATTGTGGAGGGCGGCGAGACGCCCGAACTGTCCCACAAAGAGCTGGAAGATATGGGATTTGCAATCGCAGCCTACCCTTTGACTCTTATGGCGAGTGCCATGAAAGCGATGATGGAAACGCTTGCAAAACTGAAATCGGATTCTGACAGAACACCCCTCATGATGGATTTCGCCGAACTTCGCGACCGCATTGGCTTCAATGACTACTATGAACAGTCGTCACGCTACGAAACCTCCCGCAGATCGTAAGCTTGCTGGCGGGCCGGCAAGGCAGACGAAACTTGACTCCTGCACACCATTGAGGCATAGACCCGCGAACTCCAGATGAGTGACTGACAATTCGAACCACCGACCGGGACCCGAGAAGGTGTAAAGAGATCCCGGAGGTTAACACCCGACAGCGCGATGCGCCCTCGGGTGCCAAACTGCTTTGCTTTGGCAAATCGGTTGGATCCGAAAGTCGGCTGCCCATATGGTTCGGGAGATTTCCCGAAAGCAATGACCTAAGGACCTCTTTATGTTTGAAAGCCTGTCCGATCGACTAAGCGGAATTTTTGACAAGCTCACCGGTCGTGGTGCGTTGTCGGAAAACGACGTGAATGAAGCGCTGCGCGAGATCCGCCGTGCGCTGATCGAGGCTGACGTTGCCCTGCCGATTGTTCGCTCCTTCACCGACAAGGTGCGTAACCGGGCGGTGGGTGCGGAAGTGGTCAAGTCCGTCACGCCGGGCCAGATGGTCGTGAAGATTGTTCACGATCAGCTCGTGGAAATGCTCGGGGCCGAAGGTCAGCCGATCGATCTGAACGCGCCGGCACCTGTTGCGATCATGATGGTCGGTCTGCAAGGCTCGGGTAAAACCACAACCACCGCCAAGATTGCGCGGCGCTTCACACAGCGCGACAAGCTCAAGGTTCTGATGGCGTCGCTCGACACGCGCCGGCCCGCCGCCCAGGAGCAGCTCAAGATTCTCGGTGAGCAGAACGAGATCGACACGCTGCCG
The DNA here is from genome assembly GCF_040530035.1 of Roseibium sp. HPY-6. Taxonomy (NCBI): domain Bacteria; kingdom Pseudomonadati; phylum Pseudomonadota; class Alphaproteobacteria; order Hyphomicrobiales; family Stappiaceae; genus Roseibium; species Roseibium sp. HPY-6. Next base: position 529,549 of record NZ_JBEWCD010000003.1, on the reverse strand, counting down.
ATTATCGAGGGGCAGGGACCAGTCGAGATTGCAAATCGGGCGATGTCGGCCGCCAAGCTCGGTGGGTTCGACGTTGTTCTTCTTGATACGGCAGGCCGGATTCATATCGACGAACCGCTGATGATCGAGATGGCGGAGGTGAAGTCCGCGGCGCAACCGCATGAAATCCTGCTGGTTGCCGATTCACTTACCGGTCAGGATGCGGTCAATCTGGCTCAAAGCTTCGATGAGCGCGTCGGCATCAGCGGCATCGTGCTGACCCGAATGGACGGTGACGGCCGTGGTGGCGCAGCCTTGTCCATGCAGGCGGTGACCGGCAAGCCGGTGAAACTGATCGGTACCGGTGAAAAATCCGATGCGCTCGAGGATTTTCATCCGAAACGGATCGCCGACCGGATTCTTGGAATGGGGGACATTGTTTCCCTGGTCGAGAAGGCGGCGGAAGCCATCGATGCGGAACAGGCTGCAAAAATGGCCAAGAAGATGCAGAAGGGTCATTTCGACCTGGAAGATCTGGCCGAACAGCTGAAACAGATGGAAAAACTCGGAGGCATGTCCGGAATGATGGGCATGTTGCCGGGCGTCGGCAAAATGAAAAAGCAGATGGAAGCCGCGAATGTCGATGACAAGATGTTCAAGCGGCAGATCGCCATCATTCAGTCGATGACGCCGAAGGAGCGGCAGAAACCGGACGTGCTCAAGGCGAGCCGCAAAAAGCGGATTGCTGCGGGATCCGGAGTCCAGGTTGCGGAAGTCAACAAGCTCCTCAAAATGCACCGCCAGATGGCGGACATGATGAAAAAGATGGGCAAGGGCAAAGGCATGCTGGGCAAGCTGATGGGCGGCCTCGGCGGCGGGATGCCCGATGTTGATCCGAAACAGCTGGAAGAGATGGCCAAGTCCGGCCAGCTGCCGGGCGGAATGGACCTGCCGAAGGGGTTACCCCCTGGCATGCCCGGCGGTATGGGCGGTGCCGGTTTGCCCCCGGGTCTTCCCGGCCTCGGCGGACCGAAACTTCCCGGTCTGCCGGGCATGGGGAAAGGTAAAAAACGATGAGCGAGGCCGAAGTTCAGTTGGGCCAGAGCGAGGCGTTGCTGGAGCTGAAGGCCTTGCGGTCCTCCATCGACAACATCGACGCCGCGCTCATCAACATGCTCGCCGAGAGATTCAAGTGCACCCAGAAAGTGGGTGTCTTGAAAGCGACCAACGACCTGCCGCCGGCTGATCCGGCGCGCGAGAAAATTCAGATCGAACGGCTGCGGCGGCTGGCTGCCGACGCCAATCTCGATCCTGACTTTGCCGAGAAATTTCTGAACTTCATCGTTCGCGAAGTTATCCGGCACCATGAAGCCATTGCCGCGGAAGCCGGCAACTGAAGAACTGGAGAATTAAAAATGGCTACGAAAATTCGCCTGGCACGTGGCGGTTCCAAGAAACGTCCTTACTACCGCATTGTTATTGCCGACATCCGTTCACCGCGTGACGGCCGCTTCATCGAGAAAGTCGGAAGCTACGATCCGATGCTCCCGAAAGATTCCGAAGACCGCGTCAAGCTGGACGTCGAGCGCATTCAATACTGGCTCGGCAACGGCGCCAAGCCGACCGATCGCGTTCACCGTTTCCTGGATGCTGCCGGCCTTTTGAAGCGCGAGCCGCGCAACAATCCGAAAAAGGCTGAACTCGGCGCAAAAGCCAAAGAGCGTCTCGAAGCCAAGCGCCAGGCTGAAGAAGAAGCAGCCGCGGCTGCCACTGAAGCAGCAAACGAAGGTGCTGCCGAAGAAGCTGCTGCTGAATAAGCCTCAAACCGGAAGCGATGCCGATTTGCTGGAAAGAGTGCTGCTGACATGAGCTCGCCGGACGATCAGAAAGTCCTGATGGCAAAAATCGGTGCTGCGCACGGCATTCGCGGGGAAGTGCGGGTCAAACCTTTTGGGGAAGACCCGCTTTCCTTCGCCGATTACGGAATTCTGACCGACAAGATCGGTTCCAGAACCTTTGAGGTCGAAAAAGCACGGGTTCAGAAGACGGTCGTCATCACCAAGTTCAAAGAGGTGAAAGACCGCAATCAGGCAGAAGAACTGAACGGTGTCGAACTCTACGTTGAGCGCGCGCAACTGCCCGATCCCGAAGAGGACGAATTCTACTATTCGGACCTAAATGGTCTGAGCGTGCTCGATCATGATGACACGCAACTTGGGAAAATCGTGGCCGTTCAGGACTTTGGCGCCGGAGATCTGTTGGAGATCCGTCCGAAACGCGGACGTACCTTCTACATTCCGTTCACGAAGGCTTTCGTGCCAGAAATCTCGCTCTCAGACGGTTATGTAAGAGCGCAATTGCCCGAAGACTATTTTTCCGAAGAGGGCTCTGACGAATCCGAAGCGGCTTCCCCCGACAAGTAGCGGATCGGTACCGGCTGCAATCCCATGCGCCCAAGGTTCAGATCTTCCTCCGGGTCCTTAACAGCCTGAGTGACCTCGGCGCGCAGGAGCGCGATGAGCGCAACGACGAGTGCAACACCGATTCCGTTTGCCACGAGATCAGGCAATGACATTGCGTGATGCGGCAGAAAACCCTGCGCGAGTTCCCCGGCCATTCCCATGCCGAAGGCTACCACTGCCGAGATCCGGAGCCGGCAGCAAAAAAGCGCGTGTATGGACAATGTCAGCAAGGCGAAGAAGCCGATGTGGATGACCTTGTCATAGGGATGCCCGACCCCGGTCTCGAAGACCAACCCGACCAGAATGCCGAATGTCATCAGTGCAACGAGCGGCAAGATCCGGCTAAGGGAAATGTCCAGATAGTGCTGATCGACACGTTTTTGGATGATCGCTGGTAGCTTGAAACGCAGAACTGGGATCTGAAACACGGGAATAGACCTGATTGAAACACTCTTGCCAGCATGAACGGGGGGCCTTAATCAGTTCTTTCCAAGCCGTTAGTCTTCGGTTGAAAGACGGCACTTTCAGTTCACAGGGTTAACACTGTCTTTATGCCCTTCAGCGCCACCATCCTCACGCTTTACCCGGACATGTTTCCCGGTCCACTCGGCCAGAGCCTGTCAGGGCGGGCAATGGAAAAAGGGCTGTGGCAGCTGGAAACGAGCCAAATTCGCGACTTTGCGAGGGACAAGCACCGAAGCGTCGATGATACGCCGGCCGGCGGGGGTGCCGGTATGGTGCTTCGCGCCGACATACTCGCGAAGGCCATCGACGCAACGGCGCCCGCTGACGATCCAAGACCGCGGTTTCTCATGAGCCCACGCGGACGTCCGTTTACCCAGTCGCTCGCGCATGAGCTTGCGTCCGGGCCTGGTGCGATCATTGTCTGTGGCCGTTTTGAAGGCGTCGACCAGAGGGTAATAGACTCCAGGGATCTGGAGGAGGTTTCGGTTGGAGACTACATCCTCTCGGGTGGTGAAATCGCGGCGATCACAATGCTCGATGCCATCATCCGCCTGCTTCCAGGTGTCATGGGCAACATGGAAAGCGCAGAGACGGAAAGCTTTGAAACCGGATTGCTGGAACATCCGCATTACACCCGTCCGGCGGACTTCGAAGGAATGTTGATTCCGGAGGTTCTAACGTCCGGCAACCACCAGAGAATTCATGACTGGCGCATGGCTGAGGCGGAACGTCTGACCCGTGAGCGCCGACCGGATCTTTGGGACGCTTATATGGCTGACGAGGACGATGTGGATTAATTCTGGTCGCCGCTTTCGCTGAGCTTTGCCAGGATTTGCGTCCCGCGCCGTACGATGTCCGACTGTGAGCGGGCGCCGGTTTTCGATGTTGCGCTCGCCAGATGGTTCCTTGCCGTGTTGTAGGAAATCTGCAGAATTTCCGCCGCTTCCTTCAACGAAGAGCCGAGAATAAGCTGTTGGACGACAAGGCATTCCCGGTCAGTCAGTCCGAATGCGGCGGACAGGATCCTGCTGGACGGCTTAGGTGCTTCGGAAGGATCGAATATCGTCACAAGCAGCGGTAAACTGGGCGTCAGGAACGGCGCTAAACCCGGATGGATCTGATCCTTGTGTTGGATGGGCAGCACGAAGAAGAAAGGCCCGCCACGGTTTTTGCCGGACAAGGGGGTCGGTCCCACTGGTAACGATGTTTTTGCGGCTTTGTCGAGCGCGTCCTGGAGTGCGGTCTGATTTTCTGTTTTGCGCGCGCTCAATCTGACCATGCGGTCTATGTAAAGCAGCTCACTTTCGTGAAGCACGCGGTCAGCCTGCTCGTTCAAATAGGTTACCTTGCGATCCGGGGTCACCAGCAGAGCCGTTGTCGGTATCGTGTTGAGCCAGAATTCCGGATTTGCCGGAACCGTCTCCCGCTTGGTAACTTCAAGAAGCAATCCAAACGCACTTTGCAGATGTGGCCGCAGAAAACCGAACAGATCCCGTACGTGTTGCTCTTCGCGTTGTTTCATTGACCTTGGCAGGTTCGCCGCGACAAAGGCGGAATCTTCGCCATGCCGATGCAGGATGATCCCGAAGGCACGATTGATTTCGCCATGGTCCTTCAGAAACTCGTGATAAAAGTCCGTCATTTCAACGTCAGCCGTTGAAATGAAGTCGCCTGTGAACGCAACGTCGGTGGTGTCGCACCTCAAAGCAATTGGCGGGAAGGGATTGGCCGAGATCGCCTTGCTGAGCCGAAACTCTGCACCCTCTCCGTGATTATACATGGCGCAGTCATAAACGCTGTTTTCGTATACGCACTGGGCCTGATACGAGATAGGCAGATCCGGATAAATGGTTGCAAGATCAGAAAGCACACTAGTAAGTCCACCATCCAGCAAAGCAGCGCTATAGAGTTTGTGCAGTAAACTGGAGTGGTCCTTCATCACATAGCGCTTCCTCTAGTCAACGAGACAAGACTTTACCGTAATCAATAATTTTAATTTTATAAATACCGTAAATGACGGCGTGACATTTTTTTTAAAATGTGCTATAAGCGGTATATTGCAACTAAAAATGCTTCTAAGGTTGTAAAAATCTGAAGAAGTAGGGAAAGAATTACTTTAGGCAATGCTAAGCATCAGCAGCGGCACTTGTGCCGCTGCTTTTGTTGTTAAAACTAACCATGTATTTGTTTGAAAAACTATTGCACTTTTGGTCGGATATTGTGCGGTTTTCAACACCATCCCTCAATGCGCGAAGCTAATTAACTGGCGGCTGCATTCCAGGTCTCAAAAACCGCATGACAAACACGGGTTTATGCGGTATACGCCCGCGGAAGCTGGATGAAAGCGGGTCTGATGTGTCCAGATCCGGTCATCGGCGGGCCCAACTGACCCGACGTCCGATGAGACCAGCTGATATGCACCATGGCCCAAAGAAGGCGAATACGTCTCCCGTCGGCGGGAAACGCTCTGGCCTCTTTGTAATTGAAAAGGGAAAAATGCCATGAACATTATCGAGCAGCTGAATGCTGAGGAAATGGCGAAAATCGAGGAAAAGCGCAAGCTTCCTGAGTTTTCGCCGGGTGACACTGTCCGCGTGAACGTGAAAGTCACCGAAGGTAACCGTACCCGTACACAGGCTTACGAAGGTGTCTGCATCGCCCGTTCCGGCGGCGGCATCAACGAGAGCTTCACGGTTCGCAAGATTTCTTACGGTGAAGGCGTCGAGCGTGTCTTCCCGATTTACTCCCCGATGCTGGAAGGCGTTGAAGTAGTCCGCCGCGGTAAAGTCCGTCGTGCGAAACTTTACTACCTGCGCGACCGCCGCGGTAAGTCCGCCCGTATTTCCGAGAACACCAATGTTCGCTCCAAGCGCCTCAACGAAGAAGCGCGGGCTGAAGCTATTGCTGTCAAGGCTGCGAAGGCCGAAGCCAAAAAGGCTGAGCAGGAAGCTGCCGAGAGCGCAGCTGAATAAGCCGGCCGAACAGCCGAAGTTCCTGAGGGCGGTCCGTGTGGCCGCCTTTTTTGGTCCAAGCAGGCAATCAAGGTCAGTTGAATTCAGCTCAACCCCCCAATACTTGACGTTTTGGCGGAGCTGCGTCATTCACTAGCCTGAATTCAAAGGCACTGCTTTTCGGCTTTAAAAACCCAAAAGAATGACCCGGAGGAGCGCGCAAGGACGCTAGGCGCAGCAGATCCGGCGGAAAACGAGGAGAGACCCATGGCGAAGGCGCGCACGCTTTACGACAAAATCTGGGACGACCACGTCGTCGATATGCAGCCGGACGGCACCGGCCTGCTCTATATCGATCGGCATCTCGTCCACGAGGTTACGAGCCCGCAGGCTTTTGAAGGTCTTCGGATGCATAGCCGCAAGGTTCGCAGCCCGGAAAAAACGCTTGCCGTCGTGGATCACAACGTTCCGACAACCGACAGGCGCCACGGCATCGACGATCCGGAATCAGCCCTGCAGGTTGAAACTCTCGCGAAAAACGCCGCCGAATTCGGTGTCGAATATTATTCTGAACTCGACATGCGCCAGGGCGTTGTTCACATCGTCGGCCCGGAACAGGGTTTCACATTGCCTGGCATGACGATCGTCTGCGGTGACAGCCACACATCCACCCATGGAGCGTTCGGTTCCCTGGCCCACGGTATTGGAACGTCCGAGGTGGAGCATGTTCTGGCGACCCAAACCCTGATCCAGAAAAAAGCCAAGAACATGCTAGTCAAGGTCAACGGCAACGTGCCGGACGGCGTGACCGCAAAGGACATTGTGCTTGCGATCATCGGAAAGATCGGAACAGCGGGCGGCACGGGATACGTCATTGAATATGCCGGTGATGCGATCCGGTCTCTGTCCATGGAAGGACGGATGACGGTGTGCAACATGTCGATCGAGGCCGGTGCACGCGCCGGTCTGATCGCGCCGGACGAGACTACCTTTGAATATGTGAAAGACCGGCCCAAGGCGCCAAAAGGTGAAGCATGGGACATGGCGATGGCCTACTGGCGCACGCTGCATTCGGATGCCGATGCCTATTTCGACAAGGTGGTGGAACTCGACGCGGCAAATCTCCCGCCAATCGTCTCCTGGGGATCCTCCCCGGAAGACGTCGTTTCCGTTGAAGGATTTGTGCCCGATCCCGATGAGATCGAAGACGAGAACCGCCGCGATTCAAAAAAGCGCGCTCTGGACTACATGGGATTGGAACCCGGCACGAAAATCACCGATATAAAGATCGATCGAGCGTTCATCGGATCCTGCACCAACGGACGTATCGAAGACCTGCGTGCTGCTGCCGCCGTAATTGGAAACCACAAAGTGGCGTCGCATGTCGATGCCATGGTGGTTCCCGGATCGGGGCTGGTGAAGGAACAGGCCGAAGAAGAAGGTCTTGACCTGATCTTCAAGGAAGCGGGTTTCGACTGGCGCGAACCGGGCTGTTCCATGTGCCTGGCCATGAATGCCGACAAACTGAAGCCGGGGGAGCGCTGTGCCTCGACTTCAAACCGGAATTTCGAGGGTCGTCAGGGACATAAGGGCCGGACGCATCTTGTGTCGCCGGCGATGGCCGCGGCAGCTGCGATAGCCGGACATTTTGTCGACATTCGCGAATGGACCGTGAATTGATTCGGTTTCCGACTTCAGATACGCACTGAAAATCGAGGGCGCCGCTGGCGCCCTTTTTCGTTTTGATCACAAATCCGTCACAGCGACGCCGCCGGTTTGGATATTCGGCAAACGATTCATAGATTTACGAAAAATGCATTGCCAAAAAACACCTTTCAACACCCTCCTTCAGAAATGAATTTGACGGGCTTCACAAGACTGTCACCTCGGCACTACAATACTCCCGTCACAAAAGGACATGTTCCGCTGTCCAATTGACCGGACGACGGACAATCCGAGAAGGTGTGAGGAGCGGAAGGTGACGATAGCGGTTTCGCCTGGAGCCCATCCGGCGTTAGTGCTCAATGCGGATTATCGGCCCTTGAGTTACTACCCATTGTCCTTGTGGTCGTGGCAGGACACGATCAAGGCAGTGTTTCTGGACAGGGTGAACATTGTTGCCGAGTATGATGCGGCGGTCCGAAGTCCGAGCTTCGAGTTCCGATTGCCGAGCGTTGTCTCGCTCAAGACCTTTGTAAAACCCAGCCGATACCCCGCCTTCACCCGCTTCAATGTCTTCCTTCGCGACAAATTTCAGTGCCAATATTGCGGCTCCAGGTCTGAACTGACCTTCGATCATCTCGTCCCGCGCTCAAAAGGTGGCCTGACCACATGGGACAATGTCATCACAGCCTGCTCTCCCTGCAATCTGCGCAAATCAAACAAGTCCTGCGAGCAGCTGAACATGTGGCCCATGCACATGCCGTTTCAGCCAACCATCCAGGATCTGCATAACAACGGTCGCGGGTTTCCACCCAACTACCTGCATGAAAGCTGGATGGACTTTCTTTATTGGGATACGGAGCTCGAGCCGTAACACCAATTTCACCAGCGTCGTGACTCGCAGACTTGAAGCAACAGATCGGCTTCATGCATGTATTATTTATGCGCGTTAAGACTTCTTTTACTTCTTTTAAAAGGTTCATTTAAGAATTTAGGTACTTTTCTGTAATAACTGTCTCTTGAGAGCTGTGAGGCAGTCATGAAGAAACAACGTATTCAAATCATCCAGAACCTGGCACTGCGTTTCCGAGGCGACCGAGATGCAGCGGTTATCCCGCTTTTCGGCATCATGCTGATCATCATCATTGTGATGGCCGGAGCTGCAGTGGATGTTTCAAGGGTCGTCAACGCGCGCGAAAAACTCTCCTATGCGCTCGACGCAGCAGCGCTTGCTGCCGCGACCGATCTGTCGACCCAGGCATTGACCAACGATGAGATCAAGGAAGTCATCACGGATTCCTTCAACGCGAACCTTTCTGATGCCGAGTTCCTGGACGAAGCAATCGAAAATCTCGCGTTTTCCGTCGATTCCGACAATGGCTTGATCACGGTGAGTTCGACGGCCACGATGAACAACCTGTTCATCGATTTCGGCGGCTACGGCAAGACCGCGTTCGGTCCCGAAGCCTTCACATTCGGTACGAATTCGCAGGTGACCTATTCCCGCTTCGACGTCGAAATGGCAATGGTGGTTGATGTGACCGGATCCATGGGCTGGGCGCTGAACGACCTCAAGGATGCATCGGAATCGGTGATCAATATTCTCATTCCGGACAGTTCTACGGAAAGCAAGGTCAAGATTTCACTCGTTCCCTACAGCGTCGGCGTCAATATGGACAGTTATGCATCCGCTGCCACGAATGGCGTCAGCACGCGCTGTGTGACCGAACGTTCAGGTGACGAGCAGTTCACCGACGCGAGCTACACGGTCGAGCCTGCCGGCGACGGATCCGGCACTTACCGCAGTCAGGATTGCTCGGACTCCGTTCTGCAGCCGCTGACCGACGACCGCGACACGCTGATAACAGCGATCGAAAATCTTGAAACGGAAGGTTATACGGCCGCGCAAACCGGCATCGGCATTGGCTGGTATACGCTTTCTCCCAACTGGAAAGATCTCTGGCCAGCGGAATCGCAGCCGGCGGAATATTCCAATACGGAAGTCTTGAAATTCGCGCTAATCATGACCGACGGTGCATTCAACACGTATTACGACAAAGAAACGATGACCTTTGATGAGTGTGAAGACTACGAGGTCAACGGAAGGGACTACAAGGGCACATGCCTGAGTGGAACCAATGATTATTGGGTCGAAAAGCCACAGGGCGGGTATTCGGGTCAGCCTTCGCAGCGCGCTCTTTCACTTTGCAGCGCCATGAAAACTGCGGGCATCACGATCTACACGGTCTATTTCGGGACCGCGACAAGCTCGAGCCAGGCCAGGGTCATGGAAGAATGCGCCGACACGGGCAAGTACTATGTCGCAACGTCCTCGGATGACCTCATTGCTGCGTTTTCGAACATCGCCAAAAAGATCCAGCAAGTTTACCTGTCGCAGTAAGCACCGACTACAGACGCAAGAAAGCCCGCCGAAAGGCGGGCTTTTTCGTTTTGGGTCGGGATCAGGCCCGGTTCTGCCGGTTGTCGATCAGGTCATCGACCACAGTCGGGTCTGCAAGTGTTGAGGTATCGCCCAGGCTTTCAAAGCTGTCCTCGGCGATCTTGCGCAAAATCCGGCGCATGATCTTGCCGGAACGTGTTTTCGGCAGGCCGGGCGCGAACTGGATCAGGTCCGGCGAGGCAATCGGACCGATTTCCGCGCGCACGTGTTTGACCAGTTCTTTCTTCAGATCATCGGTCGGTTCCTCGCCTTCCATCAGGGTCACATAGGCATAGATACCCTGCCCCTTGATGTCGTGCGGATATCCGACGACGGCGGCCTCGGAAACCTGCGGATGGGCCACAAGGGCGCTTTCAACCTCTGCCGTACCCATGCGGTGCCCGGAAACGTTTATCACGTCATCGACGCGGCCGGTGATCCAGTAATAACCGTCTTCATCGCGCCGGCAGCCATCGCCGGTGAAATACAGACCCTTGTAGGTCGCGAAATAGGTCTGCACGAACCGCTCGTGGTCGCCATAGACCGTGCGCATTTGGCCAGGCCAGCTGTCCTTGATGACAAGGTTGCCTTCGGTCGCGCCTTCCAGGAACTTGCCTTCCGCATCGACAACGGCTGGCTGAATGCCAAAGAACGGCCGTGTCGCTGAACCCGGTTTCAGCTCGGTTGCGCCAGGCAAAGGCGTTATGAGAATGCCGCCTGTTTCCGTTTGCCACCAGGTGTCCACGATCGGACAGCGTTTTTCTCCGACGACGTTGTAGTACCACGTCCAGGCTTCCGGGTTTATCGGCTCGCCGACCGAACCGAGCAGTCGCAATGACTTTCTGGATGCGGCAGTCACGTGTTCGTCGCCTGCCCCCATCAGAGCACGAATGGCGGTCGGTGCCGTATAGAAGATGTTGACATTGTGCTTGTCGCAAACTTCCCAGAACCGGCCAGGGCCCGGATAGGTCGGAACACCTTCGAACATAAGTGTCGTCGCACCGTTGGCGAGCGGGCCATAGACAATGTAGCTGTGACCTGTCACCCAGCCGACATCCGCGGTGCACCAATAGATATCGCCCTCGTGATAGTCGAAGACATATTCATGGGTCATCGAGGCATAGACGAGATAGCCGCCGGTGGTGTGCATGACACCTTTCGGTTTGCCAGTTGAACCGGACGTATACAAAATGAAGAGCGGGTCTTCGGCATTCATCTCGGCAGGGTCGCACTGGTCGGATACGCGGTCAGCCTCTTCGTGATACCAGACATCGCGTCCGTCCTGCATCGCAATTTCGCCGCCGGTGCGCTTGACGACGATGACGCTGTTCACCGGCGCTTTTTCCGCAGCCCTGTCGACATTTGCCTTCAGCGGAACTTTACGGCCGCCACGCAATCCTTCATCTGCAGTGATCACGCAATCGGATTTGCAATCCTCAATGCGCTGGGCGAGGCTGTCGGGAGAAAATCCGCCAAAAACAATGGAATGAACTGCACCGATCCGCGCGCACGCCAACATTGCGTAAGCGGCTTCCGGGATCATCGGCAGATAGATCGTGACGCGGTCGCCCTTCTTGACGCCCTGCCCGTGAAGGACATTCGCGAACCGGTTCACCTCTTTCGAGAGCTCTTTGTAGGTGATGATCTTGTGTTCGCTCGGGTCGTCCCCTTCCCAGATGATCGCCGGCTGGTCGCCGCGTTTTTCCAGGTGCCGGTCCACGCAATTGGCAGAAACGTTAAGCGTTCCGTCCTCAAACCATTTGATCGAGACATTGTGGTAATCGTAGGAGGTGTTCTTGACCTTGCTGTAAGGCTTGATCCAGTCGAGGCGTTTACCGTGTTCGCCCCAGAACGCATCCGGGTCATCGACGGAACGCTGGTACATTTCCAGGTACTTTGCGTTATCGACATGCGCATGCGCGGCGACATCCGCGGGAACGGGGAAAACAGACTCAGACATTTGAAAACCTCCCGAAACCATAATGGCCGGCGGGGTTACCACATCCTCACCCCCACCGGTTTGTTTGCTGCGGGCCATTATGCTGATGACCTTACAGGGCGTCCAGAACCAAACTTTAGTGCTTTAGTCGCCGAGTCCTTGGTCTAATGCGTTCAAATACGTAGTGAATTGGGCTTAAGCCCTCAGACCAATGGTTGCTAAGAAGCGAACCAGCCGATCACAATAGCCTGGGCGAGAAGAACACCCAGCCAGTGCCCGCCGTCGATAAAAGTCAGGCTCCACGGCCGGCCCTGAAAGCGGTGGTTGATGATCTGTGTCGTCATGACGATACCTACCCAGACCATGAGCGCCGATATGATCCCGGTCCGAATTGAGGTTTCGCCGGTGTGATAGATGATGCCGGCGAAAACGAAGGCCATGATCAGCTGGCACACAAATGTAATACCCAGCGCAACCGGATCCGGCTTTGTCTGATCTTCCGTAAGCCCGGCGGCTTTCATCCAGGCCTTGCCGAGGACGCCATACCAGATCGATCCGAATATGAAGGAAGCTACGGCAGCTGCCGCCACCGCAATGAGATTCACGCCATCAAACATCATGGGTCCGCCCTCCGCATTTTTACGGTGTAGGGTGGAAGCAAATGGAAGAAAGATCAAGCTTGTGGTTGTGCTGGGGAAAGGCTCAAATCAAGCTGCGCGGATCTCGAGCCCGCCTTTTTCCACGATGAATTCGACGACCGGCGCCAGCCCGTCACCCGCCTTTGTATTGGCAAAGACGAAAGGACGGTTTTTGCGCATCTTCTTTGCATCCCGGTCCATCACGCCAAGGTCCGCGCCAACATAGGGAGCGAGATCGGTCTTGTTGATGACGAGAAGGTCGGATCGCGTGATGCCCGGTCCGCCCTTTCGAGGGATTTCCTCTCCGGCGGCGACGTCGATGACATAGATCGTCAGGTCGGCAAGCTCCGGCGAGAAGGTTGCCGCGAGATTGTCACCGCCCGATTCAATAAGGATCAGATCGAGGTCCGGAATTGCGTTCGTCAGATCCTCGACCGCAGCCAGGTTGATCGAAGCATCTTCACGGATCGCGGTATGTGGGCAACCGCCTGTTTCCACACCACGGATCCGCTCGCTCGAAAGCGCCTGCGAACGCATCAGAGCCTCAGCATCTTCGCTTGTGTAGATGTCGTTGGTGATTACGGCCAGTGAATAGCTGTCACGCATTGCCTTGCAAAGGCGATCGGTCAGTGTGGTCTTGCCGGCACCGACGGGACCGCCAATACCGACACGCAGGGGGCCGTTTTGAGAGTTCATGAACGAAAGAGCCTCGAATACTGAGTTTCATGTGCCATGGAGGCGATGTCCGCCAGAAAGGTGGTGCTGCCGAGGTCGTCTATCCCGGAGGACAATGCGTCTTCGGTGATTTCGAAGATCACCGGCTCCAGTTTTGCCAACACCATTTGCCCGTCATTCTGCCCAAGCGGCACCGTGCGGATGGCTGCGGAGACGATGTTGGCGGAAAAGGCCTGAAGATAAGCCACCACGGCTGCCCGTACCGGAATATCATGAGTTGAACAGACAAGACCGACCGCGACCGGATAGGGCCAGGCGTCCCTGTCGCCGCTGACCAGGTCCTTAAAGAGCTCTGCCGTCTCGCCGTCTTGTGGAAGCCAGCTCTTTTCGACCGTGCGCATGAATGCCGTTCCCTGTGCGCTGGCTTCAAGATAACGCTCGCCCGACGGCTGCAGGGCAAGCGCGAGTTCCCTCAAGTCTTCAAGCGCCTCGCGGTCGCCGATGCGGGCTGCCTTGCAGCTTTCGCTCAAGAAGATCGCATCGGTTCGTCCGGCACCATGACATATGATGTCTTTCAGCCAGGCTTCGAGCTCGGCGGGGTTCGTTACATTGCCCTCATCGACAACCTGTTCCAGGCCGTGACTGTAAGTGAACGCGCCGACCGGGAACCCGGGAGACAGAAAGGTGAGCAGCCGGTAAAGCGCCGCCGGGTTCAATGGGTCAGTCATGGCTGTGGCCGTGATGGTGGTGGCCATGATCGTGGCCGTGAGTTTGCCCGTGACCGTAAGCGCCGCCTTCGGGATCAAAGGGAGCCGAAACCGGGGTCAGGCGCCCCCCGAGCTTGGCGACCATGTCTTCGATAACGTGATCTCTTCGAATTCGGAGCACTGCACCGGCCAATTGGGTCGGTAAATGGCGGTTTCCGAGATGCCAGGCAATCCGGACCAGATGCGCGGTATTGTCGGCCTCGATTTCCACCAGCTCTTCTGCTTCAGCCAGGACCTCGACTATTTTTCCGTTTTCCAGCTCAAGCCCGTCGCCATGGTGCAAATGAACGGCGCTTGGTTGGTCCAGCAGAAATGTCAGGCCGCCGGCGCCGGTGAGTACCGCGCGTCTGCGATACCGGTCTTCACGATCCAGCGTGATGTGGTCAGCCGGGTCACCCTTCCAGGTTTTTGCTGCATGAATGGTGCGAACACGGATCATTGTGCTGCGTCAACCTTTGCCTTCATGGACAGGAACGCGGGCCGGTTCCGAAGGCGTTTGAAGTAGTCGTAGACCGGTCCTTCCTTCGGCAAGTCGAATTTGGCGGCAACCGCCCAGCCGGAACAATGACCGATGATGATGTCTGCGATCGTGAAGGTTTCACCCATGACATAGGGCCCCTCGCCCAGTCTTTGCCTCAGGGTGTCCAGGCCACGCTGGAACTCCATGTTGCAGACTGTTTTTATCTCTGGCACGCGCACATCTTCGGGAAGGATAAAGGTGTTCTTGGACGCTGTCCAAAGCGCACCCTCCAGAACATCCACGCCAAATTGCGTAAAGCTGTCCTGTGTCGCCCTTTCGATTGTACCGGCTGGAAACGTAAACTTCGCGTGCTTGTCGGCAAGGTAGGTGCAGATGGCGACGGACTCCGAGATGACGCCGTCTCCATCAGCAAGAAGTGGTACCTTACCGCTTGGATTGAGCGTGCGCGCGGTTTCGGATTGCGGCATGGCCGGATCGATTTCGTAAGGCTCGCCCAGTTCTTCCAGTAGCCACATCACCCGCATTGCGCGGGTGCGCGGAAATCCGATGATCTTGTACATTTTTTCTTCCAACGACTGTTCGTCCGGACCTTAGAACAGGAAATAGCGCTGCGCCATCGGGAGAACCTCAGCCGGTTCGCAGGTCAGAAGCTCGCCGTTGGCACGCACTTCATAGGTCTCCGGATGAACCTCGATGTCGGGTGTCGCATCGTTGAGGATCATGGATTTCTTGGAAATACCGCCGCGCACGTTCTTCACGGGCAGCACAAGGCTGTCGAGCCCGATCTTCGAACTGATATCCGTGTCGCAGGCGGCCTGGGAGACAAATGTAACGCGGCTTTCCGTCATCGCCTTGCCGAATGCGCCGAACATCGGACGGTAGTGGACGGGCTGGGGCGTCGGGATCGAGGCATTCGGATCCCCCATGGGAGCCGCCGCGATCGTACCGAGTTTCAGAACCATGTCCGGTTTCACGCCGAAAAACTTCGGATCCCAGAGCACGAGATCCGCGAGCTTGCCGATCTCGATCGATCCGACATGCTGATCAAGCCCGTGTGCGACGGCCGGGTTGATGGTCATCTTGGCCATGTAGCGTTTCACACGGAAATTGTCATTGTCGCCGCTTTCCTCCGGAAGACGCCCGCGCTGGACTTTCATTTTATGCGCGGTCTGAAGCGTTCTGATCACCACTTCTCCGACACGGCCCATCGCCTGGCTGTCGGAGGCAATGATCGAAAAGGCACCCATGTCGTGAAGGATGTCTTCAGCGGCGATGGTTTCCTTGCGAATGCGGCTTTCGGCGAAGGCGACATCTTCCGGGATTGAACTGTCGAGGTGGTGGCAGACCATCAACATGTCGAGATGTTCTTCGAGCGTGTTCACCGTGTAAGGCCGGGTCGGATTGGTCGAGGATGGCAGCACGTTCATCTCGCCGCACACCTTGATGATGTCCGGGGCATGGCCACCCCCTGCGCCTTCAGTATGGAAGGCGTGGATCGTGCGGTTCTTGAACGAGGCCGTGGTGTTTTCGACAAAGCCGGATTCATTCAGCGTGTCAGTGTGGATCATCACCTGAACGTCGTATTCGTCGGCGACGGACAGGCAGGTATCGATGGCGGCCGGGGTCGTGCCCCAGTCCTCGTGCAGTTTCAGGGCGGACGCACCTGCCATGATCTGTTCCTCGAGCGCAGCCGGCAGTGATGCATTGCCCTTGCCGGCGAAGGCGAGGTTCATGGGAAAGCTGTCCGCCGATTGAAGCATCCGCGTGATGTGCCAGGGGCCTGGCGTACAGGTTGTCGCGTTGGTGCCGGTGGCCGGGCCGGTGCCGCCGCCCAGCATCGTGGTAACGCCGGACATCAGCGCGTCATCGATCTGTTGCGGGCAGATGAAGTGGATGTGCACGTCGAGGGCGCCTGCGGTCAGGATCTTGCCCTCGCCTGCGATGGCTTCTGTGCCCGGTCCGACAACAATGTCGACATCCGGCTGGACATCCGGATTGCCTGCCTTGCCGATGCCGACGATGCGGCCGTCTTTCAATCCGACATCCGCCTTAACGATGCCCCAGTGATCGACAATCAGCGCGTTCGTAATCACCGTGTCGACCGCCCCTGCCGACCGGGGTGCCTGTGACTGGCCCATGCCATCGCGAATAACCTTGCCGCCACCGAATTTCACCTCTTCGCCGTAGGTGGTGAAATCCTTTTCCACCTCGATGATGAGATCCGTGTCGGCAAGGCGCAGCCGGTCGCCTGTGGTCGGCCCGAACATGTCCGCATAGGCGGCGCGTGGCATTTTATACGGCATGTCTCACTTCTCCGTTTTTTCTTTCAAGGGGGTGTGGCACTGGACAAGGAGAATGAATGCCAACATGGCTGCCCCTCCTAGATTGAAAACTACAAAAATCATTCCAGGAATCCCGTCCGGAGTTCCTGAGCGAAAAGGCGATGGCGACAGCGCAGGCCACTGGAACCAGATGTAAGTGAGCGCGCAGATCGTTGCGATCGGAAGAACGAGCAGAAGCGGGCGCTTTGTGTTGCGCCATATGCACGCCAGCGCCAAAGCCAATACGGCGAACGCGGTAAAATGAAATCCTCGAAATCCTGCAAATTTGACCTGCGTGAGCGGAACAAAGAGCAAGACAAACGCAACAGCCAATCCGGTCATGGCAACGCGCAGCCCGTGCGACTTGGCGAAGGTCGTGAATAGGCCCGCGCAAATCGCAGCGCCGACAAACATCGCCGCAATAGTGATCAAAATGACAAGAAACATGGATTTTGTCTGCTCTTTCAGTTGTTTCTATTCACCATAGTCATCGAGCGTTGCTTGCAAATCGTCGGTGCGCTGCATGGTCATGACGATCATGCAGTTACGGTAGAGTTCGTTTCCGCGGGTCCCGCCCTTGAAGGGAAAACTGTATGCTTCACAGTCTTTCTCGCGAAAAGAAATCCATGCGGATTGTGCCTCTTCGAGCGCAGCGGGACTGCCTTTAAGGTGCTCAGGCAGGTTTTCATCAATCGCAACAACCCTGGCATGAAGCTTTTCATACGCTTCCTCCATGCTGGCATTGGCATCCTTGAGCGCTTTTTCGGCACAATAGGTGCGCTCGTTGTTGTTGAGAGGATAACCGCAATCGATGTTCTCCTGCGCCGACGCAAATGGCGCGGAAAGAACGCTAACAAGGAACGTGACGCAAAGCTGGAGGCGCATCAGTTTCCAAGCCCCCTGGCAAGGTCTTCCAGTTCAGTGACGCGGGCGCGCGTCAGGTCGGCGCGGCACGCGTAAATGAGCTGCGGTTCCAAGGTGCCGCCGCGAGCGAGATAACCATATGCCGCGCAAGCCTTGTCGCGATAGGGAATCCAGGCCCGCTGGGCATCGCGCAGGGCGTCCGCCGCTCCCTTCAGATTGTCGGGCAGGTAGCCATCGGTTTCGCGCATCTTGGCCATGGCAAGCCCGTAGACCTTGTTCAGCGCCGCATCGGCTTCCATCCAGTCCTGCTCAGCACAATAGGTCATCTCAACCTGACTGACCGGATTGCTGCAGTCGACGCTGGTCTGCGCCTGAACAGGCGACCCGACCAGAATGGCGAGGGTCGCTCCGGCAAGCGCTGAAGACGCTTTGGCCGTGGCATTCATAATTGGCCCATGACCTTCTGATTGAAACCGTAGACGGTCCGGTTGCCGCGATAAGGCACGAGCTTTACCGATCTTGTCTGACCAGGCTCGAAACGCACGGCGGTCCCTGCCGGAATATCCAGGCGCATGCCCCTGGCTTTTTCGCGATCGAATGAAAGGCCTTCGTTTGTTTCAGCGAAGTGATAATGGCTGCCGACCTGAACAGGCCTGTCTCCGGTGTTGGAGACATCAAGCTCTACGGTCTCAAGACCGGCGTTCAGTTCGATTTCACCGTGTGCAGGAAAGATTTCACCGGGTATCATCGCAGTCTCCCGAAACAACGCGCATTGAGAAAATTATCGGATTGGCTCGTGGACAGTGACAAGTTTTGTCCCGTCCGGGAAGGTGGCCTCAACCTGAACGTCGTGGATCATTTCAGCGATGCCTTCCATGACCTGTTCGCGGGTCAGAACGGTAGCGCCCGCGGCCATCAGATCCGCGACTGACCGGCCGTCTCTCGCACCTTCGACGACAAAATCCGTGATCAGCGCGATCGCCTCGGGGTGATTGAGTTTGACACCCCGCTCCAGTCTGCGGCGTGCGACCATGGCGGCCATTGAAATGAGCAGTTTGTCCTTCTCGCGGGGAGTAAGGTTCACAACAAGTCCTCCAAGCTAACAATACCAGACGCGCGGCAGGTCAGCCGCACGGTATCCGGTCAAAAAGGAAATCAACGTATTTCGCAAATCGCGACCGTCGCTCGATACAAGGCGCGCCACCAGCAGATCGTTCCAGGAACTGACGGCGAAGCGCGTCGCGCCCAACGGTAGAGCGTCCAGCACAGTGCGTGCAAGAGACAGTCGGTCGCCGGCGTCAGCCGCGCAATCGACGAATGTCGCAAACACATGGCCGCCCCCTGCCGTAGCGGGGCCGCGCAGAATGTCTTCGGGCACGCCGTCTATGCGAATGTCGTCGGCGAAAACCAGTTTACCGGCCCGCCGGATGCGCCATCTGTCCTTGAAGGACAGCCTTTCGATGGTCTCGCCCATCGCGGTGCGCCCAAGAACAACGGTCTCAAGCATCATCAAGCGTGCGTCCCGGGCAAGATCCGCTCTAAGGGTTCGCGATAGGCTGGACCGGTCGAAGAGCAGCGTTTCCTGAGGAAGCCATTCAAGTGTCGCTCGCGCGCCGACACGCAGAGACCCTGTCACTTTTGCCGAGCCGCCATTGCTGCGATAGGCGCGCTCGGCAGTTTGGCTGGTCACAATCGCGTGTGCATCGTCGCCGATTGCAACGTCGTATTCCAATTCGTCACCACCGGTGAGTCCGCCGGCCGTGTTGATCAGCACAGCCGTGGGCGCGCCACCATAGATCCTCGGCATCCGGACTTTCGCCGAGCCCTTCTGGTAAAGGTCCGCAAGCCGGGTAGCCCCCGCGCGGTTTGAGAAACGGATGCGGGCGGCTCCTCTGACACGCTGCAGAGGTTTGGCTTGTAAACTCAAATCTGATGCCGGTGCAGCATCATACATGTTGTTTCCGCCCCCGGGGTTCCGTCGGCCTTGGTGCCGCCGGTATGATGGTCCCATTGTGTCACCGGGCTCGTGGTTGCAGCACCCCGGATCGTTCTTCCGGCGATATTAGCAAGGGCCGGGCCAAAAAAGCATCTTTTCGGCGCTTGGCGGAAACAAGGCGGAATATGCTGGCATATTTGCCGAGTTCTTCGCCTATGCTGCGCCGATTGTTCAAAAAATAAGCAAGTGCTTAAATCACAATCATCTTGCGAGCATCAACAAGGGGTTGCTCTTGGCGGCATGTTCCGGTTTTTTATAGGCACAGCAACAAGGCAAGCAGTCCTTAACCCGTGTGCGTTTTTATAGCGGTGTGACCAGCGAGGGATGCGCGTGTTTTCAAGCCCAATCGGCCGCCTGACAGTTTTTTTTATCGTTCTTTTCGGCTTCGTCCTGGGCCCGGGACCCGAGCCTGCGCGCGCGGATATCGGGGCTTTCATCCTGATCGATGCCAAGTCGGGCAATGTTCTTGAAGAAAATAATGCCACGCGAAAATGGTACCCGGCGTCCCTGACGAAGATGATGACTGCCTACGTCACCTTCAAGGCAATCCGCGAAGGACGTGCCACGCTCAAATCGGCAGTTGTTCAATCAAAGAACTCATTGTCCGAACCACCCAGCAAAATGGGCTTCAAGGTCGGGACGCGCTTTACCATCGAAACGGCCCTGAAGATTATCCTGATCAAGTCTGCAAATGACGTTGCAGTGGCTCTGGGCGAAGCTGTCTCCGGTTCGGAGGCAGCGTTTATCGCTGCGATGAATGCGGAAGCCAGACGGCTTGGCATGACCAACACGCGTTTCACAAATCCGCATGGATTGCCGGACAACGGTCAGGTCACGACGGCACGGGACATGGCCATCCTCGCGATGGCGCTGCGTAAAGACTTTCCGGAATCCAAGGATTTTTACAATCATCCGGGGATTCGTTTCGGCAAAAAGACGCTGCGGTCCGCAAACCGGGAGTTCCTGCTGCGGGTTCCCGGCGCAAACGGGATGAAAACGGGATATATCTGCAACTCCGGCTATAATGTTGCAGCGTCTGTTTCCCGCCGCGGCCGCACGTTGATCGCGATTATCCTCGGCGCCGGATCCGGGCTGGAGAGGACAGCTTTCGCGCGCCAGCTCTTCGACAAGGGTTTCAAGAAACGCCGCGGAGGAAGAAACGTTGCCAGCCTGACCGGAACCTCCGGCAATCCGCCTGCAAATGGCTACTGCCGCCGCAACAGAAGTCCTGGCGCCAAAGCTTATATGGCTCGTTTCGACATGAAAAACGAACCTTCCGGTGGTTTCCTGTTTTTCAGAAGTGCAAACGACAAACAGCTGAAGAAAGTCGATGAAAGCGGGTTCACGCTCGCAAACGGCAAACCTGACTGGGCAAAAATTCTCGACCGGACCCTCGGGCCGCGCAGGGTCGCTTACCGCCCGTTACAGGTTGGTCTTGGTAACCCGACCGGCTCGCCGAAGGCGTCCGGATCTGTTGCGGGAGCGGGAATACCCGCCAGCGACATTCCGGTGCCGTCCGCCAATCCGGTTCGACGTGCTCAAACGCAAATTCGAGAGAAACTGCAAAATACGGCGCAAGGCAGCAGTTCCGGCGCGATTTCGCAAGCTTCGGCGGCCGCGATTCCGCAGGCAACGGCTGACGCCTCCACGCAGGCGGCACCCGGCTCGATATTCCGCAAAGGCCTCGATTTTACGGTACCTGTCCCAACGCCCAGCCCCCGCAAGTGAGCCTGTTCAAGGGTTTAGGGGCTTTTGATCGAACGTGAACAGGCGGTTAACCGTTTATTTACGCTAGTCCTTAACACTGCGGTAAGCATTTATCCGACGAGGCCCGCCATCGTGACTGCTCACATGGCATTGGATGGGCATCGTTGAGAAGGGCGAGCGGACACAAGAGAGATCGAGAGATCGCATCATGATTGAACCGAGATCGACAGCCACTATCCGGGCGCTTGCAAGCCTCGCTGAACTCTCTGCAGATCAGCTTGAAGAGGGGGCATCCGTGGATGAAGTGATTGCCACCCTTCGCAAAGCCGCCGAAGCCGTGCGTCTCGTCATCGATACCGATGAGATGGATGACGAAGATTTCGAGGAATCGGATCTCGCTCAGGACCTGACCCCGATGGATCTCTCCGCGGACAGCGACACACAGGACGACCCTGTGGATGGTGAAACCGAGGAAGAGAGTATTCTGAACGCCAGCTAACCTATGGCTGATTCATCGTTTCGCAGGGTAAGGACCTCTGCGCCGATATCAGTGACGGCAATCGTGTGCTCAAATTGAGCGGACAGCTTTCCATCGCCTGTCAGGACTTCCCAGCCATCGTCCGCTGTGGTGACCTTACGTGTCCCCTGATTGATCATTGGCTCGATTGTGAAGACCATGCCTTCGCGCAACTTCAACCCCGCGCCGCGGCGTCCAAAATTGAGGACTTTAGGCTCTTCGTGCATTTCACGGCCTATGCCATGTCCGCAATAATCGCGAACGACAGAATATCCATTCCGTTTCGCGTGTTTTTCGATCGCAAAGCCGACATCGCCCAGATGAGCGCCCGGCCGCACCGCCTCGATGCCCTTCCAGAGCGCGCGGTACGCGACGCGTACTAGCCGTCTTGCGGCCGGCGACGCGTTTCCAACAATGTATGTCTTGCTCGAATCGGCAATGAAGCCGTTCTTTTCGAGCGTGATATCGAGGTTGATAATGTCGCCGTCTCGGATAATCGCAGTCCGACCGGGGACACCGTGACAGACGACGTCGTTAATCGAGCTGTTCAGGACATATTCGAAGCCGTATTGCCCTTTGCTCGCCGGGCGCGCGTCCAGAGTGCCTGTGATAAAGCGCTCTACCAGGTTGTTGACCTCCAGTGTCGAAAAGCCTCTGAGATCCATCGTATCCAGCTGTTCGAAGACGGATGCCAGCAACTTTCCTGAGACACGCATCAGCGCCAGCTCGTCAGGGGTCTTTACCACGTCAGGCGGCCGTTTTGTCTTGATGCGGAATGTCGGCGGCTTTCAGCTGCATCTTGATGATCTCGCTGAATGAGAGTGTCGGGTTCGCCTCGGCCAGCATGCCGATTTTCATCCAGAACTCGGCCTGCGCATTGATGGACCTGCACATGACTGTGCTGGCGCGGCGGATATCGTCGTGCAGGTCTTCCCCGATCTTTACGATGCCCATGGCATTCTCCATATACAGAACATATATGTTTTATATACGATTCGTCTAGCAGGTTCAATATGCATCAGGACCGCGTTATGTCATTACATTTCCCCTTTACCGCAAAGCCGAAAAAGTGATAGCGGTTCGGCAGCCAAACACCGCGAGGTGCCTTGGCTGCTCCCGCCAAGTGATTGGAAACACTGCGGGATGGTATTCAAAGGAGACGCGTTTCATGGTTTCCCCCGGTCCCTCCGGAAAAAAAGGCCCCAAACCTCCCATTCCCTTGTCGGTTCTGACTGGCTTTCTCGGATCGGGAAAAACCACCTTGTTAAACGAGATCCTGAAGGATCCGGCGATGGCCAACACTGCGGTCATCATCAACGAATTTGGTGAAATCGGCCTGGATCACCTCTTTGTCGAGCAGGCAGGAGAAGGGATCGTCGAGCTTTCTTCCGGATGCCTTTGCTGCACGATCCGGGGTGACCTGGTGACGACACTTGAGAACCTGCTGCGTCATCTGGACAACGGCCGCACTGAACGTCTTGATCGAGTGATCATTGAAACCACCGGTCTCGCCGATCCCGCGCCGATCCTCCATACCATCATGCTGCATCCCTATCTCGTGATGAGATACCGTCTCGACAGCGTGGTCACCCTGATTGACGCAATCAATGGCCGTTCAACACTCGATCAACACGAAGAGGCGCGTAAACAGGCGGCTGTTGCCGACCGGATCGTGCTAACGAAAACGGATTTGCTTGAAAAAGAGCAGGATCATGCAGAATTTGAAGCTCTGCAACATCGGCTGAAAGGCCTGAACCCGGGCGCTCAGCGACTGAATGTGCAGTCAGGTGAAGCCCAACCAGATCGACTATTCAATGCCGGGCTTTATGACCCGAAGAGCAAGATACCGGATGTGGCGACCTGGTTGAATGAGGAAGCCTTTGCCGAGACGGCGCATGATCATGATCATTCACATGCTCACGGGCACGGGCACCACCACCATCATCACGATGACGGCCACGGGCACTCACATGATGTCAATCGGCACAGTGAGGCAATACGCGCCTTCACGCTTGCCACCGATCGGCCGGTTTCCGCTTCCGCGCTGGAAATGTTTCTCGATCTGCTGCGCTCGGCGCATGGCCCGAAGCTGCTTCGGGTGAAAGGCATCGTGCAACTGGCGGAAGATCCGGAAAGACCGGTTGTCATTCACGGCGTGCAACATGTGTTTCATCCGCCGGCAACGCTGGATGCCTGGCCGGATGCCGACAAGCGGACTCGCATGGTGTTCATAACAAAAGACCTGCCGGAAGGGTTCGTGAGGAAAATGTTCGAGGCTTTTTCAGGTGCCCTGCTTCCCGATACGCCGGATCCAAAGGTCCTGACGGACAACCCGCTGGCGGTCTCCGGGTTCACAAGCCCGATACGCTGAGCTGCCGGGTCCTTTGCCGGAGATTGAAGGGGCGTGTCAGTCCTTCTTGCGCAGTCTGATCAGGCCTTCCTGGGCTGTGGAGGCAACAAGTTTGCCTTCCATCGTGAACAGCGAGCCGCGGTTCAAGCCGCGCGAACCGGACGAAGAGACACTGTCGGTAGCGTAAAGCAGCCATTCATCGGCGCGGAACGGATGATGAAACCACATGGCGTGATCGAGGCTGGCCGCTTGGATCTTCGGACTGAATACGGACGTTCCATGCGGGAAAAGCGACGTGTCGAGCAGTGTCATGTCCGATGCATAGGCGAGCACGCACTGATGAATGCGTTCGTCATCGGGAAGCCTGCCTGTCGCGCGCACCCAGACATATTGTTTCGGCGGCAGAGGTTTCTTGCTGAAGTAGTGCGTCAGCTCAACGGGGCGCATTTCGATCGGCCGCTCGCGCTCCCAGTAGCGCCGGACGTTTTCCGGCGCGACCGCAAGAAACTTGTCCTTCAATTCCTGATCGCTCGGCAATTCATCCGGCTTTGGAACGTCCGGCATGTCCATCTGATGTTCAAGTCCCTGTTCCCGCAGCTGAAAGGACGCCGACATGGAAAAAATCGCTTCGCCGTGCTGAATGGCGACAACTCTGCGCGTGGTGAAACTGCCCCCGTCCCTGATCCGGTCGACTTCGTATATGATCGGTACTTGCGGGTCGCCGGGGCGGAGAAAATAGCCGTGAAGCGAGTGAATGTGGCGCTCTTCGACAACTGTCCTCGAAGCGGCCACAAGCGCCTGGCCGATGACCTGGCCACCGAAAACGCGTTGCCACCCGACTTGAGGGCTGCGACCACGGAACAGATTGCTTTCCAGCGGCTCCAGGTCAAGTATCTGAAGAAGATTGTCGACGGCCGTGTTCATCGGTGTGTTCCCTGCTACATGAAGCAGCGCGGGTCGCTGCTGGAAATAACGAAACGGATGCGCACTCTTGGACGGGACATGACGTTAAAGTCAAGATGCCTTTGGGGAAGCTGAAGGCCGGGAGAATTGCTGTGACGAAGAAAAAGGAAAAGGCAGAGATGTACGACCTCCTGATAGCCGGAGGCGGTTATGTCGGGCTCTCGCTGGCGGTTGCGTTGAAGCAGGGCGATCCCGGTCTCAAGTGTGCGGTTATCGATCCGAAACCGATGGATCAGCTGCACAAGGATCCGCGCGCATCGGCCATAGCTGCCGCGGCTTCACGCATGCTGACCCAGTTGGGAATCTGGGAGAAGATTGCGAATGAAGCCCAGCCTATCAACGAAATGATTGTCACGGACAGCAAATTGCGGGACGCGGTGCGCTCGGTGTTTTTGACCTTTGACGGCGAAGCGACCGAAGGCGAACCGTTCGCGCATATGATGCCGAACGGCGTCATGATGCCTGCACTTTATGAAGCCGCAAGGGTACTGGATGTTGCGTTCTTTGCGCCTGGAATGGCTGAAACCTTCCGCACACTTGCTGATCATTCCGAGCTTGAACTTCAGGACGGCACAACCCTGAAAGGCCGAGTGCTGGTTGCTGCAGATGGTGTCCGGTCCAAATTGCGCGATCTTGCCGGAATCCGGACAGTGAACTGGGACTACGGCCAGTCGGGGATCGTAACGACCGTCAAACATGAGCGGCCGCATAACGGCCGGGCCGAAGAACATTTTCTGCCGGCCGGCCCATTCGCTATCCTGCCGCTGCCCGGCAATCGGTCGTCGCTCGTGTGGACTGAAAAAACGGCAGACGCGGAGCGGCTGGTGCGTTCCGACGAATTCACCTTCGAACTTGAGCTGGAACGGCGCTTCGGGCACCACCTCGGCAAATTGGCGGTCGAGGGTCCGAGACGCGCCTATCCGCTCGGATTGAAACTCGCACGCGATTTCGTGAAGCCGCGATTTGCGCTGATCGGAGACGCCGCCCACGGAATTCACCCGATTGCGGGTCAGGGCCTCAATCTGGGCTTCAAGGATGTTGCGGCACTGGCGGAAGTTCTGGTCGACGCGCGCCGCCTCGGCCAGGATATCGGCGGTTTCGATGTTCTTGAGAGATATCAGCGCTGGCGGAGGTTCGACACATTCCAGATGGGCGTGGTGACGGACGTATTGAACCGCCTCTTTTCAAACGACAATGACATGCTGCGCGCCGTCAGGGATCTGGGTCTCGGGCTGGTTGACCGAATGCCGCGTTTGAAAAACCAATTCATCAAGGAAGCTGCCGGTTTCGCCGGCCCCGTTCCAAAATTGCTTTCCGGTGAGCCAATCTGATAGGACTTGAATTGCCAGCGGCGGCCATGCCGCCCGTTTTGGTTTTTAAGCGATTGGATCTGCGCTGAATGAATGATTTGCCAGAGGGTTATACTGCGCCCCGCTCCATTCTGATTACAGGATGCTCATCGGGCATTGGCGCTGAGGCGGCACATATTCTACGCGGACGCAATTGGCGGGTTTTTCCGACGGCGAGAAAACAGGAAGATATAGACAGGCTAGCGGCTCAGGGCTTCGAGGCGCTTCGGCTTGATTATGAGGATCCTGCGAGTATCCGGGCGACTGTCGATGCTGTGCTGAGCCTTACGGAGGGCAGACTGGATGCAGTGTTCAACAACGGGGCCTATGCGGTGCCTGGAGCTCTCGAAGACATACCAACCGATGCAATGAGAGCCTTGTTCGAGGCCAACTTTATCGGCTGGCACGATCTGACGCGCCAGATCATCCCGTCAATGCGCGCGAATCGTGCCGGACGCATTGTTCAATGTTCTTCGGTACTGGGTATTGTTGCGCTCAAATTCCGTGGGGCTTATACAGCATCCAAATTCGCGGTCGAGGCGTATACGGACACGTTGCGGCAGGAATTGAAGGGCAGCGGACTGCATGTCTCGCTGATTGAACCGGGCCCGATAGACACCCGGTTTACGGAGAATACGCTTGCCAATTTCGACCGCTGGATTGGTGAAAAGGGGCTAAATTCCTCCGTTTTTGCGGAGACTTACAAAAAACGGCGCGTGCGCATGGAATCCGGAGAACCGGGTCCTTTCAAGCTGCCGGCCAGCGCCGTCGTCAAACGGCTCATCCATGCTGTCGAAGCCAAACGGCCAAAAGCGCGATATCATGTGACGGTCCCAACGACTTTGATGGCGGTCGCCAAGCGCATGCTTCCAACGGGACTTCTCGACACAGTCTGTATCAGGGCCGCGGATGCGGAAGAATAACAAAGGGCAAAAGGCACTTATTTGAGTGGCTCGGTAAGGAAACGAAATGGCGGAATTCTTCAATATTCTTATTCCAATCGGCATGGCCGCCGTCGCGATCGTACTGTTGCTCGGTATCTGGAACATGTTCAGAAACGGCCCTGCAAACCGATCGCAAATGCTGATGCGCTGGCGGGTGGGATTACAGTTTCTTGTTGTTGTCCTTGTCATGGGCGGGCTCTACTTTTTCGGTTCGGGCCACTGAAACGACAGCGCAGACGCGAGGGAATGGGACGTAATGGTTGTTCTGAACAAGATTTATACAAAGACCGGTGATGATGGCACGACCGCTCTGGGAACCGGGGAACGGCGCCCGAAAAACGATCTTCGGATAGAGGCGTATGGAACAGTCGATGAAACCAACGCCGTGGTTGGTCTGGTGAGGCTTCACGTCGCCGAATCTGAAACTGGTATCGACAGTGTGCTCAATCGCATTCAAAACGATCTTTTTGATCTCGGTGCTGATCTGGCGACCCCGGAGACGGATCAGGATCTTGGCTATGAACCGCTTCGCATCACTGACAGCCAGGTGACTGCGATCGAGGCAGCCATTGATGATCTGAATTCCGATCTTTCTCCGCTCAGATCCTTTGTTTTACCGGGGGGAAGTGCCGCGTCCACCTATCTTCATCTTGCCCGGACGGTTTCGCGCCGCGCCGAGCGATTGATGGTCGAACTTTCTTCTGTGGAAAACATCAATCCGGCAGCTGTACGCTACATGAACCGCCTTTCGGACTACTTCTTCGTGGCCTCGCGTTACCTGAATGACAAGGGTGAGAAAGACGTTCTCTGGGTCCCTGGCAAGAATCGGTAGGTCGATGTTGATGTCCGCGGGAGCTTAACAGCGGCATGTTCATTCCGCTTCACGATCAAAATCAGCTGGACCATGTTCCGCGTCCTTATGTGAACCTGGCAATCATCGCGGTGAACGTGATTGTCTTTCTTGTTCTTCAGGATGCGGGCAATTACCAGACGGTCAACGCGTCGTCGATTTCACACGGGCTGATTCCGGTTGTCCTGTTCGATATCCGTGACCTCGCGCCGCAGTTTCAGGTTCTGCCGGACTGGATGTCCTTGGTCACTTATGCCTTTCTGCATGGCAATTTCATGCATCTGATTGGCAACATGCTGTTTTTATGGGTGTTTGGCGACAATGTTGAAGACGCGATGGGGCATAGCCGCTACCTCGCTTTCTACATTATTTGTGCGATCGTCTCTGGATTGGCCTATGCGCTCCTCGATCTGGATTCGGATATGCCGCTGATTGGTGCCTCTGGTGCCGTTTCGGGCGTGGTTGCGGCCTACCTAATGCTTCATCCCAAGGTGAAGGTCTGGGTTTTGGCCCTGGGACGAATACCCCTACGCCTGAGCGCTCAATGGTTGCTCGGCGCCTGGGTTCTTTATCAGATCTACAACGCTTTTGCTTTTCCGGAGAGTCAGGTTGCCTGGATCGCCCATGTCGGCGGCCTGGCTGCCGGGGCGATTCTGGTTCTGTTTTTCAGGCGCAAAGGTGTGCCGCTGTTTGACAGAGACCTTGGCTAGGGAAGTCAGGCGGATTTCCAGACCGCATTTCCGGTGCGGCAGGCCACGCCTTCGCGGTTCAGGGACTTTCCGGACGCGAGCACAATGCGTTCCGTGTAGGAACGGCAATAGGTTCCTTCCGATGTCTTCCAGGTTTTAAGGGGAGTTACCGAACCTTTGACACCGCTTTGAGGATTTTGCCAGCGTGTCGCTTCGCCTGAAAGAGACTTTTCAAGCGCGGTTTGAAGCTTTTCATTGGCGATTGTTTTGTCAGACGTCTGCAACGTGGTCGAGACGGTTGGGACAAGCGGCTCTGTTTTCTCCTGAGCGGAGATCATTGTACAAGAAGGTGTTGCCGCCAAACACGCTACCGCAAGCACGACCCTTGCCGGGAGCAAATTACCATTATTTCGCAATTGATCCCGCCTCTTGGATCTAACGCCAGCCGTTCTGAATAGCCTCCCTTTCTTGGCTTCTGGATAAAGCACCGCCGGAAGGCTCACTGTCGCCCCTGAACTGGGGGCCCCCAAAGATACGATCTACCAGACCGTCAGATCTAGACTTTTCTGAGGCAGATTGTTTTGAATTTCCACCGGAATTTGATTGAGCCTGTCTTTGCGCCTCTTTGCGCCTTTCGTCAGCAGAGCTTTCACCGCCCCCACCGGAGCCGCCACCTGCGTTACCTCCGCCTGAACCACCACCTGAACCGCCTCCTGATCCCCCACCGGAGCCACCTCCGCCTTTTCCGCCGCCGGAGCTGCCACCACCACCATCTCCGGATTGCGCAGCCGCGGCGATGGTGTCTTTCATGTCAAACAAGGGGCTAAAGAAGACAAAAGAGAACACCAACGCCGAGGCCGCAACGCTCGGCAGAACGCGGAACATCGCAGAGAGGCGGTCTTGCAATGAATTCTGACGAGCGTGTTTCATTCGTTTCCAGCTTTTCGGCAATTTGTTATTTTGTCTTCGCACAGGAGTGGACTATTCCTCTCGCACACACAACACGCGGCGTTCTCACTTCTTCCGCAACATAAATCAAAAAAAGTCGGGATTGAAAGATCAGTTTGCGTGTTGTTCCTCTGAGAGCGGTTTTGCGGAGAACTTCTTGTCTGATGAAGCACTGAAAACGGAGATGATCCGTTTGCTCCCGAAGTTGAGGAGTTTTGCGCTTAGATTGTGCCGAAATCCGGATCAGGCGGATGATTTGGTGCAGACGACGTGCGAGCGTGCGATCCGGTCATTGGACCAGTTCGATCCTGCAACCCGTCTCGACAGTTGGATGTTTCGTATCCTGCAGAATCTTTATTTTAATTCTGTGAGGGACGGCGCCAATCGGGCCCGTTTGTTTGACTTGGCAATGATGGATTTTGAAGAAAGTTATGACGGCGCAAAGGCGGCTGCCAGCAGTCTCGAGTTGCAGAAAGTTCAGTCTTTCATAGGGCAGCTTGAGGAGGACAATCGTGAGGTTCTGCTGAAAATCGCTATTGAGGGGCAAAGTTATAAGGATGTTGCCGCAGAATTGGGCGTTCCGATCGGGACGGTGACCAGCCGTTTGGCCAGGGCCCGCCTGAAACTGAGAGAATTTCTTGAAGCGAACAACGCTTCGACCGGGGTTACATTACGCAGCATGCCAGGAGGTGTGTCATGACGTTTCACGAAAAGCGCGAACAGGTAGTGTTGGCGGAAAGTATCGGCAAGATCCTTGACGGGGAAGCGAGCTCTGAGGAGCGCGGTGACCTGCAGAAGGAAATTGACGGATCGGACGGAGGCGCGGGCCTCATGCGCGCTCTGGCAGAAGACAATGCGCTTTTGCAAAGCGCGATACCGGCCGATGTTCCGGAAGCGAGCATGGCGCGTTTCCGCGATATCATCGATCAGGAATTCGAAAAACGCGACGTGGTTCCGCTTCCACGGTCTCAACCATTCTGGTCAAGTCCGATGGTACAGATCGCAGCAAGCGTCGTGATGGTGGCGTGCACGTTTCTGTTTACTGCATTCTGGATGCAATCACGCATGGATAATGCGGTCGCATCTCTGGCAGCGCACATGGAAACGGAACGGATCCTGCTTGCGCAGACTGTCCAGGAGGCACTTGAAACGCGGGTCAGCGGCGAGCCGGTCTATATCGGGCAGGAAGGCGCCTGGACAGATGTCCTCACCCCAATCAAGACCTACAAAAGCAAGAGTGGACACTGGTGCCGTGAGTATGTACGCCAAACGACATTCGGCGGTCTTGATCTGACCATTCAAGGGACTGCTTGCAGAGACGAAAACGGCACCTGGACAACTGTGTTTGCCGAGCCTGTTTCGGACAAATTCTCTCCGCGTACCGATGAGGCTGGCATCTGACCCGGTTTCTGTCGGTTCCCGCATGACGGTGGACTGCCTGTCCACCGTCCCAAAACGCCTTGGATTATCATCATTACGACGCATGTTTTTCCGTGTCCGGCAATTTCTTGCGTTGCGCCCCATAGCGTAATTGACAGCTGCCCTGCAGGTAAGTACCGTCCCGCGCCATGCGCCACGATTGGCTAGTTTCCGCCGTTTGTGACCAAAGGTCGCAGCAGCGGACGCACCAGGTAATGCGGTGCGGTGTAAACCGCCCAGGAAGAGGTTGAGACCAAATGAAGATCCTTGTGCCCGTTAAACGGGTCATCGACTACAATGTGAAAGTCCGCGTCAAGGCAGACGGTTCAGGCGTCGATCTTGCCAACGTCAAGATGTCGATGAATCCGTTCGACGAAATTTCCGTGGAAGAAGCCCTGCGACTCAAAGAGGCGGGCAAGGCGAGTGAAGTCATCGTCGTCTCAGTCGGACCGCAGCAGGCGACTGAAACCCTTCGGACCGGTCTGGCAATGGGCGCGGATCGCGGCATTCTCGTAAAAACCGATGAGACGACTGAGCCATTGGCTGTCGCAAAGATCCTCAAGGCGATCGTAGATGCGGAAGAGCCAAGCCTGGTCATTGTGGGCAAGCAGGCAATTGACGACGACTGCAACCAGACCGGACAGATGCTATCCGCACTTCTGGGCTGGAGCCAGGGAACATTCGCTTCCAATATCGATCTCGGCGAAGGCACGGCTGACGTGACCCGTGAAGTTGACGGCGGTCTGCAAACGGTGAAGCTGAAACTCCCGGCGATCGTGACCACCGACCTGCGCCTCAACGAGCCGCGCTATGCGTCCTTGCCCAATATCATGAAGGCCAAGAAAAAGCCGATCGATGAGAAAACGCCGGAAGATTACGGCGTCGACATCGCACCGCGGCTTACGGTTGTCACGACGACTGAACCACCGGCACGCGAAGCGGGGATCAAAGTCGGGTCGATTGGCGAATTGGTCGAGAAACTCAAAAACGAGGCCGGTGTCCTTTAAGGCCCGTCGCATGAGGAAGAAAAAATGACAACACTTCTTGTGGCTGAGCATGCCGGCGGCGCATTGAATGACGCAACCGCTAAAGCCCTGACCGCCGCTGTTGCGCTCGGATCCGACGTTCACGTACTTGTCGCAGGTAAAGGCGTTCAGGGCGTTGCTGAAGAGGCCGCCAAGCTGACAGGCGTC
Organism: Roseibium sp. HPY-6; assembly: GCF_040530035.1. Taxonomy (NCBI): domain Bacteria; kingdom Pseudomonadati; phylum Pseudomonadota; class Alphaproteobacteria; order Hyphomicrobiales; family Stappiaceae; genus Roseibium; species Roseibium sp. HPY-6. Next base: position 496,980 of record NZ_JBEWCD010000003.1, on the reverse strand, counting down.
GCGAAGGTTCTGATCGCCGAGAGCGATGCGCTTGAGCATCAGCTCGCCGAGCCGACCGCCGACCTGATTGTTGGCATGGCCGGTGACTATGACGCAATCGTCGCGCCGGCAACGGCAAACGGCAAGAACACGCTGCCCCGGGTCGCGGCCCTTCTCGACGTGATGCAGATTTCAGACATCACAGCCGTGATCGATGCGGAAACCTTCGAGCGTCCGATTTATGCCGGGAACGCGATCCAGACGGTCAAGTCAGGCGACCCGAAGAAAGTCATAACGGTCCGCACCTCGACCTTTGCGGCAGCAGAAGAGGGCGGTTCCGCCGCCATCGAAACCCTTGCAGGCAATGACGGATCAGGTCTTTCGGAATTCATCGGTGAAGAGCTCTCGAAATCTGATCGTCCGGAACTCACGTCGGCGAAGATCATCATTTCCGGCGGCCGTGCACTTGGTTCGGAAGAAAAGTTCCAGGAAGTGATCATGCCGGTTGCCGACGCGCTTGGCGCAGCGGTCGGCGCATCCCGTGCTGCCGTCGATGCGGGCTACGCTCCGAACGACTGGCAGGTCGGGCAGACGGGCAAGGTCGTCGCGCCTGATCTTTACATTGCCTGCGGCATTTCAGGTGCAATTCAGCACCTAGCGGGCATGAAGGATTCCAAGGTGATCGTGGCGATCAACAAGGACGAGGAAGCGCCGATTTTCCAGGTGGCGGATTACGGTCTTGTTGCCGATCTTTTCGACGTTTTGCCTGATTTGAAGGCTGCCGTAGAGTAACACCTGCGGCAAATTGATCACGAACCCCGGGGTGAATGCGAGTTTTCGCTCCGGGGTTCTTGCTGTTCGGCTCAAGACTTGCCAAAAATAGCCGCGACCCGGTCCGCCGGGATGTGTCTCATATACGGAAGTTCAGGATGGCAGTCGAAATCAAAAAAATCGGCGTGATTGGCTCAGGTCAAATGGGCAGTGGTATTGCGCATGTTTGCGCGCTTGCCGGCTTCGACGTCGGATTGAGCGACATTTCGATGGAGCGAATCGAGTCCGGGCTTGCCTCGATCAACGGCAACATGGCGCGTCAGGTAAGCAAATCCCTGATTGCGGAAGAGGAGCGTGCGGCCGCGCTTGACCGGATCAAGCCGGTGGAGGAGCTCGATCTGCTGGCGGACGCCGATCTGGTCATCGAATCCGCGGTTGAAAACGAGCAGGTCAAGCGCAAGATTTTCGCGCAATTGTGCCCGATCCTGAAACCTGAAGCCATTCTGGCAACGAATACGTCGTCGATCTCGATAACGCGGCTTGCGGCAACGACCGATCGGCCGGAGCGTTTCATCGGCATCCACTTCATGAACCCGGTGCCCATCATGGACCTGGTGGAACTGGTGCGTGGTATCGCAACGGAAGACGAGACATTCGAAGCTTCCAAACAATTTTGCATGCGTCTTGGTAAGCAGATTGCGGTTGCAGAGGATTTTCCCGCCTTCATGGTCAACCGGATCCTTCTGCCGATGATCAACGAGGCGATCTATACGCTCTACGAGGGTGTCGGATCGGTCGAATCCATCGACAAGGCCATGCGACTGGGTGCAAACCATCCCATGGGGCCTCTGCAACTTGCGGACTTCATCGGTCTCGACACCTGCCTTTCGATCATGCAGGTGCTTTATGAGGGGCTTGCCGATACGAAGTACCGTCCCTGCCCGCTCCTGGTGAAATATGTCGAGGCCGGCTGGCTTGGGCGTAAGACACAGCGTGGCTTTTACGATTACCGCGGAGAAACGCCAGTCCCGACCAGGTAAAATTCATGAATCTTGCCCGATTTTGCCTGGCCGGCGCCGATGTGGATCCTGAAAAGGTTGCGCTGGAGGTCATCGGGCCGGGAGGCGAGATTCACGAAACGTGGACCTTCCAGCGGCTGGAAGAGACAATTCTGTCCGTCGCGGCCGGTCTGCGGTCCGCGGGCCTTGAATGCGGTGATCGCATTCTTCTCAGGATCGGACACAGCAGCGATTTTCCGCTGATGTATTTCGGGGCGATTGCCGGCGGTTTCGTTCCTGTCCCCACATCCGATCAGCTGACCGAAGCTGAAGCAACCGGTATCCTCGTCGATAGCTGCGCCAAGCTTATTCTGCACGACGGGTCCGTAGAAATTCCAAAGGCCACACAGATACCCGTCTGGGGCGTGGGCCAGATCAATGATCTCAAGTCCTCAAAACCTGGTGAGTTTGCAGCTTCCGGCAAGGATGATCCGGCCTTTCTGATCTACACGTCCGGAACAAGTGGCACGCCCAAGGGTGTCTTGCATGCCCATCGCACGGGGCAGGCCCGGTTGTCGGCCCATGAAGGGTGGATCGGATTGCACGAAGATGACCGGCTTTTGCACGCTGGGGCCTTCAACTGGAGTTACACGCTGACGGTCGGGCTCATCGATCCCTGGATCAAGGGGGCGACCAGCGTCATTTACCAAGGCCCACGCGATCCGGAGGTGTGGCCGAGACTCCTTGAAAGCAGCAATGCGACCTTGTTCGCGGCTGTTCCAAGCCTCTATCGCAGGATCCTGAAATACGGTGACGTTGCTCAAGCATCGTTTCCGACTTTGCGCCATGGTCTGACGGCGGGCGAAGGGCTTTCGGCAGAACTCTATCGGGATTGGCGGGCACATACCGGCCGCGAGCTCTACGAAGCGCTCGGGATGAGCGAGGTTTCAACCTATCTGTCGAGCGGGCCTTCCGTGAAGGTGAAACCGGGCGCAACCGGGAAACCGCAGCCAGGCAGAAAAGTCGCTCTATTGAGAGATGATCCGAACAAGATCGAATTTGCGAAGACGAACGAGACCGGATTGCTCTGCGTTCATCGCAACGAACCGGGTCTCATGCTCGGTTACTGGCAGCGTCCGGCGGAAACCCGCGCCGCATTCCGCGGTGACTGGTTTGTTACCGGTGACCGGATGCGCGCCGATTCCGACGGCTACTTCTGGTACGAGGGACGTGCAGACGACCTGATGAATAGCTTTGGCTACCGGGTTGCCCCAGAAGAGGTTGAACGCGTTTTGTCAGAACACGACAGCGTGCACGAAGTGGCCGTAACGGAGACTGAGGTGCGGCCTGGCGTCAGCCTGATCACGGCTTTTGTCGTCCCGCGCGACCTGGCCGCGTTCAATGAGACCGACCTTGCCGCCTATGCGTCGCACCATCTTGCGGACTACAAGAAGCCGAAGATTTACGAGGTGCTCGAACAGCTCCCAAGAACACCTTCGGGCAAGGTGCGGCGCAAGGACCTGAAACGCTCGCCTCAAAATCCTTAGGGTTTAAACTGGCAAGAAAACAATTTGTTAACCCTCACTTAAGTGCGAAACTGCTAAGATGCGCCCAGGCTTGGAGAGTTTTCATGGACAGCGTAGGCATCGCCGGCACATTTGCAGCAGCGTCACAGGCGCAGACGAACCAGGCGCTGCAATCAGAAATGCTGAAGATTGCTGCGCAACAGGATGCTAGCATCGTCGCCCTGCTTCAGGAAGGCGCGTCCAATCTGCAATCGTCGCAAGCGGCACCGCCTCCGGGCCTGGGTGCGACGGTCGACGTCACGGCCTGACGCTCAACGCGTAACCCAAATCCATTAACCCACCCCATATGACTTGCGGGAATCATAGGCGTCTCGCTTACGCTTGACGATGCGTGCAATTTTGGACGCGGAAAATCTGAGCAACAAGGAAAATAAAATTATCTTTCTTTTTCAGTTGTCTAGTAGTTTTTATTTTGATTTTTAAATAACTTTTCCCGAATACAGTAAGGCCGCATAGATCAATTTCTAATTTTGCGAATGAAGTTTACAATTCAATTCAGTTATCTGGTGCACAATTGAACAAACAGGCACCTTGTCTCAGGACCTATGATGACTGAAGTCGCTGCACATTCAAATGCCCTGGCCTTCCAGCCGGCCCTCGGTACGCCGCGTACCGAGAAGGTCGCTGAGCAGGTAAAGGTCCTGGGCGCGCGCCAGTCTGAAGCGGCTGCCGAGGCGGTGCAGCGCCAGGCGGAATTCAGCACAAAACGAGCAGAATTCCTGAGCGACCAGGCGCAAAAGCTGGAAACGCGTGCGCAGACACGCAATCCCGAGACCGGCCTTGGTGGCCGTGTGGACATCACCGTTTAGAAAAATCGAACAACGGACAAGAGGAGAAACGGGTTTGACGAGTGTTTCAGGTAGCACATCTGCGTCGTACGACGTTGCAAAGACACGAAACGAGTTCGCCCTCAATGCCGTCAAGGATCAGGCCGACCAGGAGCGTCAGGTCGCGGACAGATTGAACGAAGCCCAGGCAACGCAGGAAGAAGACCGCCGCGAAGCCCGCAAGATCCCAGGCCTTGGCGAGGCCGTCGACATAACAGTCTAGCCTCGCACGGATACAAACTGTCGAATCAAGGACGCAAACTTGCGTCTTTCATGGTTTCTGTGACGACAATCGCGTTTTCGTCAATGGCCCCGTTGCCTGGAGTCTTTACTAACAAATTCGATTGCTTGAGTTTGGGCCGCTGCAAGTGCGGCCGGAAGCTGGACCTGTTTGACTGTCAGGCGCCCTCTTTCCCTCTTGCACTTTGAATGAGGTGTTTTGCCTCGCCTGATGCCCATTCGGCCGGACCGTACATGGTTCCGATTTCGCAACCCTCCGGATCGATCAGAATGGTTGTTGGCAGGCCCGTCGCACGGCTGACTTTTCGCAATTCCTTCAAGAGACCGTTTGAGCTGTCCTGATAAAACGTCAGGTTCGAGACGCCGATTTCCTGCAGAAAATCCTTCGGTTTGTCGGGGCCGCCGCGATCAAGGCTGACTGCGACGACCTCAAAAGTCGGGTCGCCCAGGTCGGCCTGGAGCTGATCGAGTGCGGGCATCTCCTCACGGCAAGGCGCGCACCAGGTGGCCCAGAGGTTTAGTAGAACTGTCTTGTCCTTGAAGTCAGCAAGCGACATGGTTTCCCCGTCCGAGCCCTTGAAGGTAAGCCCTGTCAGGTCAAGTGGCTGGCTTGCAGGCAGGAATGCGGCGACTTCGCCTTTGGCAAATGGTTTTGCGGAGGCTGCGGCAGATAGCGCAGCCGTACAGCTTTGCGCACCGGCAATATTGCCATTCGGACCGGCGATCACGTATAGAGCCGCTACAGCAGCCACCGCGCCTGCGAGCCCTGCGGCGATCATGCCGCGTCTGGAGCTTCTGACGGATTCGGTAGGCTTATTCATTCGTTCACACCTCGCAAGGGGCGCCTTTTAAAGGACAGGACATGAGCAATCGCATGTGGGGAGGCCGGTTTGCCGAAGGACCGGACGCCATAATGGAGGAAATCAACGCCTCCATCGACTACGACCGAAGGTTATATAGGCAAGACATTGACGGCTCGAAAGCCCATGTGCGCATGCTCGCTGAAAAAGAGATTGTTACGCGCGACGATGCCGACAAGATCGTCGAGGGTCTAGACACAATTCTGTCAGAGATCGAAAAAGGCGACTTCAAGTTTTCCCGGGCGCTTGAAGACATTCACATGAATATCGAAGCGCGCCTGGCCGAGTTGATTGGGCCCGCCGCCGGCCGGCTGCATACCGCGCGTTCGCGGAACGATCAGGTGGCGACTGATTTCCGGCTTTGGGTCCGCGACACGCTCGATACGCTGGACGAGCAGCTGGGCGAACTGATGCAGGTACTTGCGGCAAAGGCTGAAACCCATGCGGCGGATGTCATGCCGGGTTTCACACACCTGCAATCCGCTCAGCCGGTCACGTTCGGGCACCATCTGCTGGCCTATGTCGAGATGTTCTCCCGCGATCGTGGCCGTGTCCGGGATGCGCGCAAGCGTATGAATGAGTGCCCGCTCGGTTCGGCCGCCCTGGCCGGAACGTCCTTTCCGATTGACCGGAAAATGACCGCGGAAGCGCTCGGATTCGACCGTCCATCCGCGAACTCCCTGGATGCGGTTTCGGATCGGGATTTCGTTATCGAAGCATTGGCGGCCGCCTCGCTCACCGCAATGCATTTGTCGCGGCTGGCGGAAGAGATCGTCGTCTGGTGTTCGGCTCAATTCGGGTTTGTGAAACTCTCCGACAAGTTTTCGACCGGGTCGTCGATCATGCCGCAGAAGAAAAATCCGGATGCGGCGGAACTCGTGCGCGCCAAGACGGGCCGTATCTACGGATCGCTGCAGGCACTTCTGGTCATGATGAAGGGTCTTCCTCTCGCCTATTCGAAGGACATGCAGGAAGACAAGGAACAGGCGTTCGACGGTCTTGCCAGCGTGTCCCTCGCGATTGCAGCTATGACCGGCATGGTGCGCGATCTTGAACCGGTCACAAAGAACATGAAGAAAGCCGCGGGTTCGGGTTATTCCACCGCCACTGATCTGGCAGACTGGCTTGTCCGCGTGCTGGGAATGCCCTTCCGCGACGCGCATCACGTGACAGGCAAGATCGTCGGTCTCGCTGTCGAAAAGGGCATCGAACTGCACAAGGTTCCGCTCGACCAGATGCAACAGGTCGACCCGAAAATTACCGAAGAAGTCTACTCGGTTCTGTCAGTCGACAAGTCGGTCCGAAGCCGGACAAGTCTTGGGGGAACCGCGCCGGCCAACGTGCGCAAGCAGGCGCGCCGCTGGCTCAAAGACCTTGCAAAGGCATAGCGAGAACGCAGTCAAAAGCGCATGACGCCTTCAACCGGTCTTGCCGAATGGAGCGTGCCATGCGAGGAGAGGACTGCGGAAATGAATTTCAGGAAGGGCATTTAGCGAATGACGACCCGGTTCAAGATCCTGGCGCTGATCGGTCTCTGCCTGAGCCTGACCCTTGCGGGGTGCGGCCGCAAAGGCGATCTGGATGTCCCTGGCACGCCGGCAGCGCCTGAAAACAGCGCTGTCGACCCGGCTGATACGGCTGCAGTTGCGACTGCCGAGATCGAACCGGAAGTTGATGAGGACCCGTTCTTTCTGGACTTCCTCATCAAATGAAACCGGTATGCTGCGGCTCCGTGCGCGCACCCTGACCTTTTAAGAAAACACGACAGCTTGGCGAGGCGAGTCTTGCATCATTTCAATTACAGGAACGGAGTTTTATACGCGGAAGACGTTCCGGTCGAAGACATCGCCCGCGAAGTCGGGACGCCGTTCTATTGCTATTCGACCGCGACGCTGACCCGTCACTATCAGGTGTTTTCTTCCGCCTTTGACGAAATTCCTTCGCTTGTCTGCTACGCGATGAAGGCGAATTCCAATCAGGCCGTCCTGGCAACGCTTGCGAAACTCGGCGCTGGCATGGACGTGGTCTCCGAAGGCGAGCTGCGCCGTGCACGCGCCGCCGGCGTGCCCGCTGACCGGATCGTCTTCTCAGGTGTCGGTAAAACCGAGGCGGAACAGGCTTATGCGCTTGAAGAAGACATTTTGTGCTTCAACGTTGAATCGGAGCCGGAGTTGCACCAGCTGTCGCGCGTCGCGAGCGAAATGGGACGGACCGCGCGCGTTTCCATGCGCATCAATCCGGATGTCGATGCCAAGACCCACGCCAAGATCGCGACCGGAAAGGCCGAAAACAAATTCGGAATTCCCTGGCAGAGCGCGGGCGCCGTTTACGCGCAGGCAGCAAGCCTCCCGGGCATCGAAGTCACCGGCATCGACATGCATATCGGCTCACAGATCACTGAGCTGGAACCTTTCGACAACGCATTCGCGCGCCTGGGCGAGCTAATTTCGGAGCTGCGCGCGCATGGACACAAGATCGATCATGTCGATCTCGGCGGCGGTCTCGGCATTCCTTATGTCAGCGACAACGACCCGCCACCGCACCCTGACGCTTATGCGGAGGTGGTCAAGAAACACGTTCGGGAGCTCGACTGCAAAGTGATGTTCGAGCCGGGCCGCCTGATTGCGGGCAATGCCGGTATCCTGGTTACGAAGGTCATTTATGTTAAAGAAGGCGGTGACAAGACGTTCGTTATTGTCGACGGTGCGATGAATGACCTGATCCGGCCAACGCTTTATGATGCTCACCACGAAATCCGCCCGGTTCAGGAAGATGACGGCCGGCGGGAGCGAATCAGGGCGGATATTGTCGGGCCCGTCTGCGAGACAGGCGACTTTCTGGCGCAGGACCGCGACATGGCAAATGTGTCAGCTGGGGATATTCTGGCGATCTATTCCGCGGGCGCTTATGGAGCTGTCCAGTCAAGCACGTATAATACCCGCCTGCTGGTGCCCGAAGTCCTCGTAAACGCTGATCAATTCGCGGTCGTGCGGCCCCGCCAAAGCTATGAAGAGCTCCTTGGCCTGGACCGGATACCGGACTGGCTCAAGGCTTCGTGACGAAATCTGTCCGTAATTAGTTGATCCAGACTGTTGCCGGATCGCCTCCGATGCCTCACCTTATAGTATGGTGGGCCAATTCCGTAGCTGTGCACAGCAATTGCCGCTGCGGAATACGAACCGGAGGTGCCTTTGAGCCCGAAAGACAGCGATCAGGATTCCGAACGGCATTCCAGTCCGGACGCGTCCGGCTGGCGCCGGTTTATCCATGCACGCCTTGATACGCTCATAAAGCAAAGCCGCTCTGCTCTTTTCGTTGAGCGTGTCTGGCGCGCTCTTATGCCCGTGCTCGTCGTGACCGGTATCTACGTCGGGCTCTCGTGGCTGGGCTTGTGGCTGGTGCTTCCCGTCTGGCTGGGTCTGGCGGGTATCGTGTTGTTTGCGGCAGCGCTGGTCTGGGCGTCCGCCGATCTGTTCCGGCTGCGCTGGCCGTCACGCGAAGACGGGCTGTCTCGCGTTGAAAAGTCCTCCGGGCGCGACCACCGGCCTTTGACGACCCTCGAAGACGAACTTTCCGTTGGAAGCGAGAACGCGGAAAGCCGCGCTATCTGGGCACTCCACCAGCGCCGGACGGCCGAAGCCGTTGCATCGATCCGCTCCAAGGCACCGGATCCGCAAGCCTATCGCCGCGATCCCTGGGCTTTGAGGGTTCTTGCCGCCAGCCTGCTGATCATCGGCTTCACGACCGCAAGCGGCGATCATCTCGGACGGCTTGCTTCGGCATTTCAAAATCCCTTCAAGACGGTGGAACCGCCTAGCCGGCTTGATGCTTGGGTCACGCCACCGATCTACACCAGCGAACCACCGGTTTACCTGACGGGCGAAAGTGCGCAGCTGCGCGATCCGGGGGCACCTGTTTCCGTGCCTGAAGGGTCTGTTCTGGTCGTAAGATCGCAAGGGGTGCGCGCGGTCGGCATGACATTTGCCGGGCCGTTCGACACGGAACCGCGCGTCATTGAGCCGGATGAGACATCGGAAGACACTGATGCGGAACTTGCAAAGCTGCTTCCCGTCGAACGGCGCCTTACACTCGAAACAACCGGCGTGGTCGAACTGCTGGACGGCGAAGAACCGTTCCTGAAATTCGCATTCGACGTCAGGCCGGACGATGCTCCGGAAATCCGCCTGACGGACGACCCTGAAGAGCAGCTCAGCGGCGCGCTGAAATTCTCCTATCTGGTGAATGATGATTACGGCGTGGTCTCTGCGGAAGCACGCATTACACCGCTTCCCAATCCGGACCACCAGGACCGTGTTCCGCGCCCGCTGGTCGATGCACCGCAGTTTCCCTTGTCATTGCCCGCGCGTACCGGCACGGCAAAGACCGCTGAGACAATCCGCGATCTGACATCGCATCCCTGGGCCGGCTCGGAAGTGGATCTGACGCTTCTGGCGCGCGATCAGGCATCCCAGGAAGGCTATTCACCCGCCTATCGCATCACGCTGCCGCAGCGCCGGTTCAGCAAACCGCTGGCGCGGGCCATTGTAGAGCAACGGCGGAACCTGGCCCTCGACGCTCAGAACCATGCGCAGGTCATTACCGCCATGGATGCGCTGATGCTTGCGCCGGACCTGTTCGATATCAGGGCGCGCAACTATCTCGGGATGCGGTTTGCCTATGGCGAACTGGTCCAGGCGCAGTCTGATGAGGATCTGAAGGCAATGCTGCCGCTCCTCTGGGATCTCGCGCTTTCCATTGAAGACGGCGATCTTTCGGCAGCCGAAAGAAAACTGCGCGACGCACAAGAGGCCTTGCGCAAAGCGCTTGAAGAAGGTGCGAGCGATGAAGAGATCGCCAAGCTGACACAGGAGCTGCGCGAAGCACTCAACGAATACATGCAGGCCCTTGCCGAGCAGATGCGGCAGAATCCGCAGGCCATGCAGCCGTTCGATGGAAACCAGCAGACCCTCAATCAGCAGGATCTGAGCGAGATGCTGGACCGCATCGAGGAACTGGCGCGCACAGGTTCGCGCGATGCGGCGCGGGAGCTTCTGGCCCAGATGCAGCAGATGCTAGAAAACCTGCAGGCCGGCCGTCCGCAGATGATGCCCAATGGCATGAACAGCGAGATGATGGAAATGCTCAACCAGCTGGGTGAAATGATCCAGCAGCAGCAGCAGTTGATGGACGAAACCCATAATTTCAACCAGGACCAGCAACGCCAGCGTGGTGGCCAACAGCAACAGCAGCAAGGACAACAACAGCAAGGTCAGGGCCAGCAACTGACCCAGGAGCAGCTCGAACAGATGCTGCAACAGCTGCAGCAGGGCCAGGGCAATCTGGCGCAACAGCTTCAGGAGCTTATGGAACAGCTCGGCCAGAATGGTATGGGCCAGAATGAGGCGCTCGGACAGGCCGGGGAATCCATGGGCGACGCACAGCAGTCCCTCGGCGAAGGTCAGGGGCAGCAGGCGCTTGGCCAGCAAGGCGATGCGCTTGATGCGCTCCGGCGCGGCGCGCAGAGCATGACCGAGCAGATGATGGGTCAGGGCGAAGGTGCCGGCAACCCGAACGGACCGTCGCCAATAGATGAGGATCCACTTGGACGCCCGCGCAGGACGGAAGGACCCGATTTCAACAACCGTGTCCAGATTCCGGACGAGATCGACGTCCAGCGTGCCCGGCGTATCCTGGAAGAATTGCGCAGGCGCTTTTCCGATCCGTCCCGGCCCCAGTTGGAACTGGATTATCTTGAGCGGCTCTTGAAGCGGTACTGAACGACATTGAAGATGCTGTCGTACTCTGATGCAACGACAGTTTGAATTTGATTGGCAAAATCAAAACGCCCCGGACATTCATCCGGGGCGTTTTGCGTTCCGGTCAATTTCAACCGTCAGCATGGTCTCACTTGCTGAATTTTCGGACCAGTCCAAGGGCTCCGATGCCCGCGAGCAGGAGCGGCAGCGAAGCCGGCAGTGGCACCGGCACCGGTGTCCGTGAGGGCGAACTGATGAAGCTGCCTTCATTCCCGTTACGGACCGGGGAACAGTTCCCGCAATCGAGAAACCCGGTGCTGGTGAGCGAGAACTGGTTCACGGTATCGGCCACCAGGGGCAAAAGAGCGACAGCCGTATCGAGAACGTCGAGACCGCTGAAGCCAAGACCGAGACGCAATACCCGTTCGCGGTCCGGTCCGTTGAAATATGTGACATCCTCGGTGCGGAACTCAATGAAACTGAAGCCGTTTTGCGTAAACACCGAGGCAACGTGGCCCGCGCTGTCATTGCTGAAGGTGTCTCCGGGTAGAACCTGCCCGCCGCTGAACAATCCGCCGGAGACAGATATGCTCCAGGCGGTCGCAGCGTTGAGGTCGCTATCCCAAACGAAGCTGCCGGCAGCCGTGCCATTGTCCTCGAACTGCAGGTCCAGCTCCCAGGTGACCGGGGCTGCCTGGGCGGAAACCGCCCATGTGCTGAAAATGATCGCTTTGAGAAGTGTTCTGAGTGTCACGATGCTCTCCGTCGCCATGCGTGTTGCTTTGTTGCGGCTCCACTTCAGAACGAAGCAAAGTTCTACTGTTTCCTGAGCTCGTCTGAGCTCAAGATTGATCTTCTTCTCCAGACGAATGCCGATCAGAAGCGTAGAAAACGCCTGCGATTGATCGATTTCGTCTTGCCAGGATCCAACAGTAAATTCGTGGACTGCTGAGTGGGTGGCTTTGCCAATCGCCACGGAGACTAGGGTTTTCGTTTCAGCTCCAGAACCCGAATCGCGACATAGGGCCTTTGCAATTCTGCACGACGCCCGGGAGGGCAGATGTTCCCAGTTAGTGGTCCGCCGCTCCTGCAAACACTTCTGTCCTGAGCGGAGGTGGGCCGTAGGGGCAGTCGATCAGGTATCCCCAGCCGCCATTGGCGAGCCGTTTTGCCACCTCGGTGGAGCGGCCTTCTGCCATCACGGTGCCATCGGGAGCTAAAACACGCCATGTCGCGCACAACATGGCTGTATCGCCAACGATCACTTCGCTGGTGACGTCGCTTTCGATCCTGGGCCTGACCTCCAGCAGCTCTGCGAACGCGGCGCGTGCACCCGCAGTCCCGGATTTTGGGGGCTGGTCCGGCGGGAAGAAGATCAGGCAGTCGGGGTGAAACATCGATATGATGCCATCGATATCACCGTCCTCAAGATAAGCGCTTACGCAATCGGCAATATCTCTTGGCCGGTGCGCAATTCTGCCGTGTTCCGTCATTTTGAAGTTCCTGATGTGTATTGCGAGGAGGCAAGCCGCGTGCGTTTGTCCTAAAAATCAAACGAACCGGCTTGCCGGATTTTGTCGGGCAACCAGGTTTCATGGATGTGAAGCCACTTGAAAGGCGGACCCGGTACAAGGACCGCGCTGGTGATGCGCGCATTGTTGGCAAGATCTGATGCGAATGCGCCCGCCTGCCACTCGGTATAGGTGGCCAGAACCGCGTCGCCGCTTCGATGCCTCAGCGTGACGTCGCGGATTTCAATTCTGAAACCTTTGTTCGAGCCGTACCCGTTTTCGAACATTTTCTTGAGCGCGTCATAGCCGAGGACCTGGCCGTCCGGGGAAATGAAGGTCATGTCCCGGTCGAACCGCGACAGGAGGCGCGGCTCCAGTTGATCGCGCGCTATCGTTCCGTTGAACCATCGGACAAAGAAGTCGTGCACATCGACGATTTCGGTACGAACATTATCCAGAAGCGTGCTCATGGTGTGTCCCTCAGGCCGCGTTGCGTTCGTCATTGTTGTCGATATCGAGCAGCAGTTTCCAGGCTCCGTCAGGATGCTTGCGATAGGTCAGGACAAGCCGTCCCTCGCCACCGCCTGTCCGGCCTGTTTCCTTGTCCGTAAACTCGACCGTGAAATGGCCGACCAACAGCGCCTGATTGCCATAGACCTTGAAATGTTCGATCTCGAAGCCGGATCTGAAGGTGTTGGCTTCGATGCGAGGCCCGTATTTGTCCCGGATTGCCTGCATGCCGACTGTTGTCGGCTGCCGTTCATTGCAGACGACGACTTCCGGGTCGCAGGTCCTGACCATCCGCTCCAGATCGCCGCTATCCAGTCCTTCCATCCAGTCGTTAAGCGCCGCCATTACGGCGTCTTTGTCGTCCATGTCCGTTCTCCTTCATTGGTGTGACCGTTCTCTTGCCAGTGAAAATAGGAACGTGATACTGTAAGAAAAATACTTACTAATCTTACAGTTTGATCGAAAAAACGAACAATGAAACGCAATCAGCTCAGCGACATGTCCGTGTTCGTCGAAGTGGCCCGCGTGAAAGGTTTCAGGGCGGCGGCTGAAAACCTGAAGCTCAAGGCAGGATCTGTCAGCGAGGCCGTGCAGAGGTTTGAAGACCGCCTGGGTGTGCGATTGTTCGAACGCTCCACACGCTCCGTCGCGCTGACGCCGGCAGGAGAGCAACTTTACCGGCGGAGCCTTCCGGCGATCACGGACCTGGAAACAGCGATACGCGAGCTCGACGCGCTCAAAGACAGCGTTGCCGGAACCCTGCGCATTTCCGCACCCTACAGTGCGGGCGCGTTTTTTCTGGACGGTCTTTTGAGCGAATACGCGTTGCTTTATCCCGATGTCGCGGTCGAACTGATTTACGATGATGCGAAGGTCGATCTGGTCGAAGCAGGTGTCGATGTGGCGATCAGATCCAATACCCTTCTGGAACCGGATACCCATGCTCTGCCGATTGGCCCCGAGCTGCGCATGGCAATTGTCGCTTCCCGTTCTTATCTGGAGCGGGCGGGAGTTCCGGCGTCTCCCGAACACATTCTTGATCACGAGGGAATTTGCTTTGCCTTCGGCCGCGGTGACCGGATGGCTCCCTGGATGTTCGAGGGCAAGGACGGCCTTTACAGCGTGATGCCGCGGCCGCGCATGGTCGTAAATGATCTCAGGGCGCTTTTGACCTATGCCCGGGCGGGCCTTGGTCTTGCCTATGTCTATGCCGACATGGCCGAAGCGGATCTTGCAACAGGCGATCTCATTGCCGTTCTGCCCGGAGCGGTCCCCTCCCTGCCGCGCTATTCACTGAATTACCGCAGCAAGAAGCACATGCCGCGCAGGCTCCGGGCTTTTGTTGATCTGGCAAAGAAAACGCGCGGGAAGTTGCCGGGATCCTCTGACTTTTAAGCCCGATGAGTTTTCTAGCATCGCAAAGCCGTTTGAGGTACATGAGCGGTTGACGAATTACCCCGCGCGTTTGGTGATCAGAGTGGTGACGCCGCGATCATCGCTGCAAAAGCCTTCATCCTGTTTCGCCTTCGATGAGTTCAAAGCCCATGTCCCACCGAAGGCTTACAGGCGTGTTGGAAAGTTGCTGGAGAATATTGCGGGCGGCGCGGCGCCCGGTTTCGTAGCGGTTGGTGAGAATGGTTGTCAGACGCTTCGGCAGGTTCTGTCCGCTTTCAAGTCCGCTGAACCCTGCAATGGCCAGGCGATCCGGAACTGAGATTCCGGCTTGCAAACAGTGCATCAAGCCGCCGGTTGCCGCGGTGTCATTGGAAAAGAAAACGGCGTCGCGATCCGGTGCCTGTTCGAGGAGTCGTATCAGCCCGCTTTTCCCGGCGGCCAGGTTTGGGGGACGGTTGAAAAGATCCGGTGCGAAGATGCCGAAGCCGTGACGTTCGAGTTCAGCCTTGATCGCCTGAAAGCGGATTGCTGCAGCATAGTCGCTTTCGTTCCAGCCCACATAGCCAAATCGCCGGTATTTTTTGGTGATCATATAGGCGGCCAATGCCTGGCCGGCTTCGGCGTGATTGAGCCCCACACACATTTCTATCGGGTCTTCCGGCAGGTTCATGATTTCCACAACGGGAATATCGGCATTGAGCAGCACATTTCGGGTTTTCGGCGAGTGACGAACGTTGGACACCACAAAGCCAGCCGGACGCCAGGACATCATCGAATAAACAAGCTCTTCTTCCTTCGCGATGCTGTAGTCGGAAACGCCGACAACGGCCTGGTATCCTTCCCGATCCAGCATCTCCGAGATCCCGCTCAGGACTTCGGTGAAGACATGATTGGACAGGGACGGAATGATCACGGCGACCTGGTTGGATCGCGCTGTCGCGAGCGATCCCGCCATCCGGTTTTCGACATAACCCAGCCTGTCAATCGCAGCCAGAACCGTCTTCCTGGTTCCAGCCGAGACAGTGCCGGATTTACGCAGAACCCTTGAAACGGTCATTTCGGAAACGTTGGCCGCTTCGGCTACGTCCTTCAAAGTTCTACGTTTTTTGTTTTTAGTCAATATTACTTACCTAATTGTTAGCGGCAAACAATCTAACAATAGAACGCCCCTCACGGCTTGTATAGAGTTTCAAAAAGAGGTTGGGGCGCGGGACGGAAAACGCACTCAAAAATCACCAGGAAGTAAAATCAAGGGTCTTGGAACAAGGACACATGAGCGAATTCGGGAAGTTGAAAATAGCGATTGTCGGCGGGTCTCTATCAGGCTGTATTGCGGCAACGCTCCTCTTTCGTACCGGACACGAAGTCACCGTTCTGGAGCGGTCGCGCAGCGGCCTTTTGGGCCGTGGCGGAGGGCTGACCACATCGCGCACCGTTCTTGAGGAACTCAAGTCACTCGACCTGCTTGACGCCGACTTTGCCGCATCTCCGTTCCACACGCTGAAAATGTCGAAACTTTCGGAAGAAAATGCCTATGTCGGCCGCTGTCCGCTGACCCGGCCAATCGACATGCATTGCGTCAACTGGGGCGGCTTCTGGCAGAATCTGCGTAAACGCGTTCCGGACGAAATCTATTTCCAGGGAAAGACCGTCTCGCAGGCGGAGGAAACGAACGGGTGCGTATCGCTGACCCTGGAGGATGGCAGCACGGAAGCCTACGACCTTGTGGTCTTTGCCGACGGCTACCGCTCGGCAGGCCGGAAGCTCCTGTTCCCCGATATTGACCTGTCTTATCGCGGCTATTTCGTCTGGAGGGGAGTGCTGCCGGAAAGTGAAGTGAGCGATTCCGATCCGCTGAACGATCATCCGCGATATTCCTACAAGAATATCGATGGCAGTTTCGTATCCTTCATCATTCCTGACAGCAGCGGCTCAATGATCCCAGGTGAGCGCATCATCAACTGGGCGGCCTATATTCCGTTGCCCGCTGAAGATCTGCCGGAATTCATGATGGATAATGACGGCCACGTGCGGAGCGGGTCCATTCCATCCGGTGCCATGCGCCCCGAGCAGGACACTGACCTCAAGGCGTTGATGACGGAGCAATTGCCAAGCTACTACGGTGAAATTCTCAACAAGTCGCAGGGCAACCAGATCCAGCTTATCTACTCTTGCGCACTGCCCGCCTACCGGAAGGGGCGCATGTGCCTGGTCGGTGATGCCGGCATGATGGTGCAGCCGATGACGGGCGCCGGCGTCTTCAAAGGGTTTTCGAATGCCCGCGACCTGGTCGACGCTCTTGGCAGTGGAAAGGATCTCGACAGCGCCCTTGAAAGCTGGTCGATCCGACAGACCCGCGTTGCCCACCGGATGCTCGAGATGGGCCACGAAATGGAGCAGGCCTTTATCTGGAACACAATCGATTTGGCCAAGGCGAGCCCGGAGGAATGCGAGCTTTGGTGGGAGAAATCCATCCGGGTGCCGGAGGAGTTTTCGTACTTCGCCACGTAAGGCGTTGCGCAATTGGGAGGAATGGAATGAGCGGGGTGTCCCTGCAGAATGTATCCAAATCGTATGGAAGTCTGACGGTCATCCCTGACCTGTCCCTTGATATTGCGGAAGGGGAATTCGTTGTCTTCGTTGGTCCGTCCGGATGCGGCAAGTCAACGACACTGCGGATGATTGCCGGCCTTGAAAAGGTCTCCGGCGGACAGATTTTCATCGGTGGGCGCGACGTTACCTGGGAACGGCCCAAGTCACGCGACATAGCCATGGTGTTTCAATCCTATGCGCTTTATCCGCACATGAACGTGGCGGACAACATGTCGTTTGCGCTGCGTCTGGCCGGCACACCGAAGTCTGAAATCAACGAGCGTGTCCTGCGGGCGGCCGACATGCTCGAACTGACCGACTATCTGCACCGGAAGCCGCGTGACCTGTCAGGCGGTCAGCGGCAGCGCGTGGCCATGGGTCGTTCGATTGTTCGCGACGCCTACTGCTTCCTGTTTGATGAACCCCTTTCGAACCTGGATGCAAAGCTGCGCGCATCGATGCGCACGGAACTTGCGCTGCTGCACAAGCAGCTTGAGCGCACCATGGTCTACGTGACGCATGACCAGATCGAAGCCATGACAATGGCAGACCGGATCGTAATCATGAAGGACGGGGTCATTCAGCAGGTCGGGACACCCAAGGATGTCTACAACACCCCGGTGAATACGTTTGTGGCGACATTCATTGGCTCTCCATCGATGACTCTCCTGCCTGGGGAGCTATCCGATCAGTCCGGATCCATGTGCATTCAGGGCAGCGGGTTCGAACTGCCCATCCCCGACAGGCTCAAGTCCCGCGCCGGCGCAAGCCCAACCAAGGCCGTCACCATGGGCATGCGGCCTGAACACTTCGCCGCAGAAGCCAGAACCGCGGCCTTCGCGCCGGTCGATCTGGAGGTGAAGGTGGCCGAGTACATCGGCTCCAGCCAGTTTCTTGCGGCAAATCTGGGCGGGCAGGATGTAACGGCCGCGGTTGAAGTCGGACCGGAAGCCGATCTTCTGGGGGACGGCCAGTATTTCTTCGATACATCAAGACTTTACCTGTTTGACCGGGAGACGGGTCGGGCACTTTAGGCTGCGCTGAGCCTCAAAGTCAGCCGCGAGCAATTGCAGTAGTAGTTCAGGGAGGATGAAGACTATGAAGCATGTTTTGAAGAAAGGGCTGCTGTCGATGGGGGCTCTCGCTTTCATCACCGCTGCCGCATTCGCGAACCCTTACGAAAAATACGAAGGAACCACGATCGTCGTCTCCTGGCCGGCACTCAGTCACTTCAAGAAAGCCGAGGAACTCGTCGCAGAGTTCACCGAGGAGACCGGCATCGAAGTTGAAATTGACGCACTTCAGTATCTCAAGCTTCGCGACAGACAGCTGTTGGAAATGTCCAAGGACGAGGGCGAGTATGACGTTGTCAGCTGGGTTGTCATGTGGAAGGGCGAATACGTTTCCAAAGGATTGCTGACACCGCTCTCCCAGTTTTACACAAGCGGGTCGCTCGTCGATCCCAATTACGACCTCGACGACATTGCCGATGCCTACTTGCAAAACGGCGGCATCGTCGGCGGTAAGAAAGGCTATATGCCGGGCAAGTCGGGGGCGATGTACGGCGTGCCGTTCGGAGCGGAAACCTCAATCCTGGCCTATCGCAAGGACATTTTTGAAGAACAGGGTCTCAAAGTTCCCGAGACCTATGACGAGTTGCGCGATGTGATGCAAAAGCTCCATGAAGCTGGCATTCCCGCACTCACCTCCCGTGGCAAAACCGGACACCAGATAACGGCTGCCTGGCTGCTGCATCTGGCACCGCTTGGCGGAAAAATCTTCGACGATCAGTGGAACCCGGTCATCAATTCGCCCGAAGCCGTCGAAGCGGCGCAGGTCTTGCGCGAAGTCGCGCAGACAGGACCAAAGGGCATTCCGACATTCGGCTTCGGCGAGGCCGCCGCGGCCTTCCTGCAGGGCGAAGCGGCGATGCATCTCGACACGCTCAAGATTGCCGCCATGTCGCGTGATCCGAAATTGTCGAAAATCGACGGTAAGGTCGGCTACGCCCTCCATCCTGTCGGGAGCCGCTGCGGCTCGGAAACCGGGGGCTTTGCGGCCGGAATTCCGGCCAATGCGCCAAACAAGGAAGCCGCTTTCCTGTTTCTCCAGTACATAACCTCAAAAGCA
Source organism: Roseibium sp. HPY-6 (assembly GCF_040530035.1). NCBI lineage: Bacteria > Pseudomonadati > Pseudomonadota > Alphaproteobacteria > Hyphomicrobiales > Stappiaceae > Roseibium > Roseibium sp. HPY-6. Next base: position 477,825 of record NZ_JBEWCD010000003.1, on the reverse strand, counting down.
GGCGACCAAAGGATGGTTGAGCTTGGCGGCGATCCTGTTCGTATTTCAACGCTTGAGAACAACGCCGACAAGTTCGACGAATACGCAGTCGTCGCGGAACAGCTGCCTTGCGCAGACCCCGATTGGCGTCCGTTGATTCCGGAATGGAACGAACTCAACATTGATGTTCTCGGTCAAGCGCTGACGGAAGTGATCACAACGGACAAGCCGATCCAGCCCATCATGGACGCTGCCAACGAAAAGGCCCGGGCCATCATGGAGCGCGAAGGCTACTACCTCTGGCAGTAATGCAATAGCTGCGGGGATCTCTCCCCGCAGTTTTCGTCCGATGAAGCATTTCGACAACGACAGGATCCGCCGGTGACCGTACTCACCCAATCGCGCAAACCGCGTTTTGCCGCGGAAACGATGACGCCCTATACGTTTATCACTCCGGCAATTCTTGTCATGCTGGGCGGCCTTCTCTATCCGGTTTTCATGGCGTTTTACCTGTCGTTCTATGACTGGGAGATCGGCCGCGACCTTGCCAAGGCACCGTTTCTGGGTGTCGACAACTTTGTCCGGATGGTGCAGGACCCTCAGGTCTGGGAAGTGCTTTGGGTTACCCTGCGGTTCGGCTTCTGGACTATCACGATTGAAATGACACTCGGCGTCGCGTTGGCGCTCCTTTTGGAGAAGCCCATCCGGGGAGCTTCAATCTTTCGGACGATCTTTATCCTTCCTCTGATGGTGTCGCCGGTGGTTGTCGGCCTGATCTGGCGGTATCTGTTCGATGCGCGTATCGGCTGGATCAACTACTATCTGGGGGCCTTCTTCGGGATTGAGCCTCAGGTCTGGCTCGGAGATGCCGACCTGGCATTCTTTGCCATCGTCTTCACTGACATCTGGCAATGGACGCCCTTCATTTTCATCATTGTGATCGCGGGACTTCAGGCCTTGCCGTCCGAGGTGGTGGAAGCGTCTACCATCGACGGTGCAAATTGGTATCAGCAGATCTTTCTGGTGAAGCTCCCGATGATCAAATCGATCCTGATCATCGCCTTGCTGATGCGCCTGATCGACGTGTTTCGCGGTCTTGAGGTGATGCTGATCATGACCGGGGGCGGGCCAGGCAGATCAACGGAATTGCTCTCACTCCATATCTACAACAGAGCTTTTGACACGCAGCAGCTCGGCTATGCGTCTGCCATATCGGTGCTGCTGATCCTGATTGTCTTCGCGATCAGCACGGCAATCCTGACGATGGCCAATCCCATGAAATCCAAGTCTGACGTTTAAGGACCTGAAAATGAACGATACTTTCCAGCGTCAGCTCTATCACTACACCGCCTTGATCTTCCTCGCGCTGATTGCGCTCGCTCCGATCTGGGTGATGATCGCGACCTCGTTCAAAAATGATGTCCTTGTTCAGGACGGCACGCCCCTTTGGTTTTTCTTTCATCCGACACTTGAAAACTATGAGTACATTCTGACGCGCGGAAAGTTCGACCGCTATCTGACCAACTCGGTCATTGTCGCCGTCTCCTCGACAATCATTACGCTGCTGCTGGGCGGCTTTTGCGCATACGCACTTGCCCGCCTCGATTTCAAGGGCCGCGCGCTCATGGCAAATTCCACACTTCTGGTGCGCATGGTCCCGCCGGCGGTGCTGGCTGTGCCCGCTTTTGCTTTCGTGACGTTGACCGGTGTTGACAGCGATCTGGCCGTTCTGACGTTTTTCTATACCGCGCTGAATCTGCCTTTTGCAATCTGGCTACTGTTCGGTTTTTACAAGCAGATTCCCGTTGAACTGGAAGAAGCGGCCATCGTCGACGGCGCATCACCGTTGCAGGTCTTCTTCAAGGTGCTCTTTCCACTCATGACCTCCGGGTATGCCGTTGCCGCGATTTTCACGTTCCGCATTGCCTGGAACGAATTTATTCTGGCCCTTCTTCTGACCGGCAGGACTACCCGTACACTGCCCGTCGGGGCGGCCGGTTTCATCACCGACACCGGCATCGAATGGGGGCGTATCATGGCGATGGGCACCCTGATCGTCATCCCGCCGCTGCTCTTCACCTTTTTCGCAGCACGCCAGATCATCGCAGGCATGACTGCGGGCGCCGTGAAAGGGTGAATTGCGCAAGTTGTTTGGCTGAAGAAGTTATCTGATCATTTCAGATAGAGGTGGTTCGAGAACAGCGGACGCCTTGCGTGCGCATATGAATGCTCGGCGCCGGCTCACTCGCTGAACCGGTGAAGATACGCGCAGGATCGCGAATTATTGAAAGGTCTCCGATCCGAGACTGAAATGCTTGTTTACGCGTATCGGCGTGCGTCTTGCGGCAGGTCGCCGGTGATCGCGTCACGCACCGCCTTGCGGATATCGACAAGGGAAAACGGCTTGGTGATGACATCGTGCACCAGTGCGTCGAGCCCATTTGCGCGTTCGCGCTGATCGGCGAACCCGGTCATGAGAAGTATGGGCATGTCCGGGAAATCCCGCGCTGTATGAAGGGCAAGCGCGATCCCATCCATGACGGGCATTTTGATATCGGAGACAAGAAGATCGAATTGACCTTTTTCGCGTGCGAGAATTTCGACAGCTTCTCCGCCGTCTTCCGCAACGTCTACTGCATGCCCGTCAAGTTCCAGAGCCCGCTTAACAAAGCTCCGGACTGCGTCATCGTCTTCCGTGAGAAGAATGCGAGCCATGCTCACTCTCCTGTCTTGCCGTCAGCCGCAGCTTCATCTTCTGAAGCAACGACGTATCCAATAAAGGGCAACTGCCGCCACGCGTGGCCCATATCCATACCGTATCCGACGACAAACTTATCAGGACAGGCAAACCCGACATAGTCTGCAGATATGGCAGCTTTACGGCGCTCCGGTTTATCCAGCAGTGCTGCTATCTTTACGGAGCGGGCGTTACGCTCGATCAGTCGCTCGCGTGCAAAAGCGAGAGTTCGTCCCGATTCCAGAATATCATCCACTAAAATGATATCGCGGTTGTTAACGTTGCTTTCAACATCGCGCAAAATACGGATGTTTTCAGAACCTTCGGTGCCGGCACCGTATGAAGACAGGTGAATGAACTCCATTTCAGGCTCGAGCCCGGCACGGTGCATCGCCCGGACGAGGTCGGCTGCGAAGATAAAACTGCCTTTCAGAACGGCAACCACCAGAAGATTTTGCGGATTTCCTTCGGCGATCTCTTTCGCCAGTGCAGCCACACGCGTTGCGATGGCGTCTTCGTCGAAAAGAGTTCGAATATTGGCTGTCATGGTCACTCGAGTACTATCTGGCGTTTGCCGCGGTCAATAAAGCGAACCTGGATATCGGAAGCTTCTTCCGGCGGGTCTGCCAGAATTGTTCTGAACCGGGTTTCGTCCAACCCGTTTAACGCTTTTGTTCTGGGTTCGACAGTCCAGGCATATACTTCCTGAAGATCCGAATTGCGAATCGACAACCGGACCGCAGGTACCGCATTGGTCTCGTCTGCAAGATTACGGATCGACCCCTCGACCACTAGAACCTTCTTGCCGGCCTCGATTTCGGAGAATGTCCGCAAGTTCCGGAACTCCAGACCGCGTAAGTTCACCTCAAACCCGATGATCTGGAACAGACTGGCAAGGTCCGGCGATTGTTTGACCATGCTGTCTCGCATGAAGACAAAGGAAGCCAGAGCGCCAAGGGCGAGCGTAAAGATCAGAATTCCGCCAAGCCGGCGAAAATTCCGCCGTGCGACCCAGGACAGGATAGCGCCGATATGATTGCGGCGGAACTTGTCCGGGTTAACGACGATCTTCGGCCGCTTGGCGCTGGATTCAACATCCTCAGGAGCATCCGTCTCGCTTGTTGCTTCATCAGCGGCAAGATCAGCACTGAATTTGTCTTCGTCCGTGCTTTCGCTGTCGTCTTCCATCGGTGAGGAAAGCGCCGCATCATCACTAGCGTCAGCGTCGCTTTCGCTGTCGTCACCGGAGGTCTCGTTCTTTGGCGTATCTTCGTCAGTGTCGGCCTGTGCGTCCGCGGCCCAGTCCGCCTCGTCCCTGTCCGCGTCCTCTTCCTTCGAGCCTGAATCCGCGCCTGTGTCGGGGCCTTTGAAGGATTTCGCGTCGTCGTTGTCGTCTTCAGGTGAAACGAACCAGCGATTACCGCATTTGGCACATTTGACGCTACGGCCCTGAGAGCCGACTGCCTCTGCCTTGATTTCGTAGGACGTACTGCAATCCGGACATGTGATCTTCATGCGCGAAGACCTTTCGTCATGGCATGCTCAAGCGCTATTCTGATGTTACCGACCGGGCCGAATTCCGGCATGAAATTCTGGACAAATGCCAGCAAATCCGATGACGGGCTTTCAGGTTTCTAAAGGACCTTTATATGATTAATGGACCGTTAACGGCCTGGCTATAGCGTCTGTCCATCAACAGGAGACATGTGTGTGATCCGCTTTGAAAATGTCGGATTGAGATACGGCATGGGACCGGAAATTCTGCGGGACCTGACTTTTCAGGTCGAGCCGCAATCTTTCCAGTTTCTGACCGGGCCGTCCGGTGCCGGGAAAACCAGCCTTATCCGGCTCCTGTTCATGTCTCTTCGCCCGACACGTGGGCTGATCAAGGTGTTCAATCGCGATCTGAGCGTGATCGACAAACAGGAATTGCCGAGACTGCGCCGCAAAATCGGCGTCGTGTTCCAGGATTTCAGGTTGCTGGATCATCTGACCACTTATGAAAATGTTGCGCTGCCTTTGCGCGTCGTCGGGAAACAGGAGACCGAGTACCGCTCTGATGTGGTCGATCTTTTGAAGTGGGTCGGCCTCGGTGACCGGATGCATGTGCTCCCGCCCGTTTTGTCAGGCGGGGAAAAGCAAAGAGCCGCAATTGCGCGCGCGCTGATCACACGTCCTGAAGTTCTTCTGGCAGACGAGCCGACCGGTAACGTGGATCCGCCGCTTGCCCGGCGTCTGTTGCGTCTGTTCATAGAGTTGAACAAACTCGGCACTTCCGTTGTGATCGCAACGCACGATATTGCCTTGCTGGAGCAGGTCGATGCCCGGCGCATGGTTTTGGCTGACGGCCGTCTGTCCATCTTCGATTAGGCGGATCCGGGAAACGAACGCTCCAAGGCGGCAAACTGACAACCAGGCATCACGATGGCGGAACCAGACGAATCAGAAAAAGAGCAGGCGCTCGCCGTAGAAGTGAAACCGCCGAAGCGCCCCGGCGGGGGGAAACGGTCGCGGAAAAAGGCCGCGTCGAAACCGAAAAAACAGGACAAGGGCGATGAAGCAAAACTCCGTCCGGCTGCCGCGATTGTCCCACCGCAGTCTGTCGCCGGCCGTGCGCTGACGCTCGTGGTCGCGATCATGAGTTTCCTTGCCTGCCTGACCGTCGGGGCTGTTTCCATCGTCTGGGATGCAGCCGACGCCTGGCAAAACGACCTGGTCCGCGAGATCACGATCCAGATCAGGCCGACTGAAGGCGTTGATATGCTTCGGGAGATCGACAAGGCTGTCGCGCTGGCTCAGGAGTTTCCCGGTGTCGGATCCGTTCGTGCTCTTTCAGATGCGGAAACGAAAGCCTTGCTCGAACCCTGGCTTGGAGAAGGGTTGCAGCTCGATGGATTGCCCGTCCCCAGGCTCATTCAGATCACGGTCAGCGATCCCGCCCGGCTGGATCTGCCGCAATTGCGCAATTCCGTCTCCCAGCAGGTCGTCGGCGCAAGCGTGGACGACCACTCTATCTGGACGTCGCGTCTGTCAGCCATGGCCGGCGCTGTGGTCGCAGGTGGTTTTGCCATCATGGTCCTAGTACTCGGTTCCATGGTCTTAAGTGTAGTGTTTGCCACCCAATCGGCCATGGCCGGCAACAAGGACGTTGTTTCGGTGCTACATTTCGTCGGTGCAGAGGATGGGTTTATCGCGCGCGAGTTTCAGCGCCATTTTCTCCTTCTCGGCTTGAAAGGAGGCGTGTCTGGAGGCGCTGCCGCGATATTTACGTTTGTCGTTCTGGATCTTCTCACACGGCAGGGATCCGGCCAGGCCGGCTCAGATCAAGTGTCCGCGCTGTTCGGTTCGGTCTCCGTTAGCCTGCCGGGTTACCTTGGCGTATTCGCCGTCGTGTTTCTGGTGGCGATCCTGACCGCGGTGACATCAGGGATCGCGGTCAAGGCACATTTGGCGAAGGTGGATTGATTTTAATGAGGAATGCCGCGAAATTGGCCGAATCAGACATCACACTCGAGACATGTTGCACTCAGAGACAGCCATAGACTCTGCATCCGGTGAAAGCGCCCGATCCCGCACGGGGCTTGGTGTATCGCCGGTTCGTGCGCATTCAACCGTGAAAGAGGGATCAGAGATCAGACCGGGCCGGCGCAAGAAGCGATTCGGTTTGCGGCTTGTCTTCGTGACGGTTCTGGCTGCGCTCATTGCCGGTGTTACGGGTCAGTTCCTGTTTTTCGCGCACCAGATCGCGACAGCAAAGGTGCCCCGGTCTGCGAATGCCGACGCAATCGTTGTGCTCACGGGTGGCCAGGCACGGGTCAATGAAGCTGTGCGGCTGCTTGAAGAAGGCCATGCGAACAGATTGTTGATCTCCGGCGTTCATCCGGGCACGACGCGCGAACAGCTTGCAGCAGTCACCGCGTCCGATATGCCGCTCGAAAAGGCGAGCGTAGATCTCGACAGGGTCGCCTTGAACACAGCCGGAAACGCGACAGAAACTGCAAGCTGGGTTCAGAAAAACGGATTCAGGTCGCTTCTGGTCGTTACCAGCGCCTACCACCTCCCTCGGGCGAAGGCCGAATTGTCTGACGTATTGCCAGACGTCGACCTGATTGCCTATCCCGTGTTCTCGAAAGGTTTGAACCTGGAAACATGGTATCAGGAGCCGGCAACGATCCGGCTTCTCATGCGCGAATATGTGAAGTATATCCTCGCCAGACTTCGCAACACCGTGAAGGCCATGAACTGATCGCACTCACGACATGGCCGGATGGTGATCTTGCCCGCTCATGTTTTCTGGTGCCATGCTTCTCCTGCGTTCCACTCTTTTTCAAATCCTGTTCTATTCGGTCACTCTGGTCGAAATGATTCTGTTTTCGCCGGTCATGCTGTTGCCGCGAAAATGGGGCTGGCCGATCGTGCCTTTCTGGTCACGCACGTTGATCTGGCTGATGCGTGTCTTCGCGGGCATCAAAGTGGAAATTCGTGGCCGCGAAAACCTGCCCAAGGGCGGGTACATTGCTGCAATGAAGCACCAGTCGGCCTGGGAAACCGTTGCATTGATACCATTGTTTTCCAGCCCGACCTTTATCTTGAAACGGGAACTGCGCTGGATCCCGATTTTCGGATGGTACACGGCCAAATACCGCCAGATCCCTATCAACCGGGGCAAGCGGTCCGAAGCGCTGGCGGCGATGATGGAGGCGGCGAAGGAGGCGATCGCCGAAGAGCGGCAGATCATGATCTTTCCGGAGGGCACGCGCCGCCCGGCGGGTGCCGAACCGAAGTACAAGTACGGCATCGCTCATCTTTACAGGGATCTGAAGTGCCCGGTCGTGCCGATCGCGCACAATGCCGGGCTTTATTGGCCACGGTCGTCCTGGAAGGTTTATCCTGGAACCGTAATCGTCGAAATCCTGCCACCCATCGAACCCGGTCTTACACCTGATGCGTTTCACGCAAAGCTGGTGGACACGATCGAAACGGCGAGCGACAAACTGATTGAAGAAGCCAGGGCCGCGTCCGATCCGTCGCCGGTCCTGAAACAAGTCGATGCTATGCGAACAACCCAGCCCGCCTGACTTGGGCGCCGCGCCTCACACGTTCTTGAGCCGCTCAGCCAGCCAGGCAAGATTGTTGTCGGCGATGCCCATTTCTTCAAGGTGTGCCGCCGTGTTGATCACGTATTCAGGGTTCTCGCCGGATTTGCCGACGGCCCCATCGACAATTTCGAGCTGTCGCTCCAACGGCAGCGCACCTGCATACTGCGGATGGGCGTGATCGACCATATAGACCAGCGCATTGACCTTCTCGCCGTTGCCGAGTTCGATATTGTGCCAATGTTCCTTGTAGACCATTGTCGTCTGCTCGCGGGCGCGGAGATAGTCGAGGGTTTTCGGCCAGATGTCTTCGGCAACCTGATAGGCCATGCCCCGGCAGGCACCGCCATTGTCGAGACCGAAAACAAGGCCTGGCCGCTCCTGGGTGCCGCGGTGTACCCAGGAATAGACACAAAGCGCCCGGTGAGCGCCGCGCAGCAGGGCCGGTTCGGAGCGTAAATGATCAAAACCCGGGTTCCACATCAATGACCCGTAGCCAAACACCCAAAAATTGCTCATATCATCCTGTCTACCATTGTGCCGGTGGCCGAGATAGCAATACCTGATTGATGTTTCAATGAAGGTCGCGGGGCAACCCGGCAAAAGAGCGCGCATTCAAGAGTGATAGAGACCGTGTCAGATACCGAAAACAAGCCAGCCAAACCGACGCGTCGCCGGTATCTCCTTCTGATCGGCGCCATCGTCCTAGTCATAGCCGGATGGTCCGGGGCGTGGGCCTACGGAAGATCCGTTCTGGCGGAGCAGATCGATCTTCAGATGAAGTCAGTTGCGCGCAATGGTTTGGAAGTATCCTGCGCGGATCTGGCAATCGCCGGTTATCCCTTCCGCTACGAGGTCTATTGCCGTGAGTTGGCGTCTCGTGATCGGGCAGGTGCTGCCGGATCGGTGGGCGGGCTCAACGCCGTGGCTTTGATTTACAACCCCTGGCACATCATACTGGAAGCCAAGGCGCCGGCTGCAATTTCCGAGCCCCTTAGCGGTCTTCTGGGTGAGCTGCGATGGGAAACCGCGCGGGCGAGTATCAAGTTCTCCGATACGTCACTGGGTGCCTTCGACGCCGTTCTGCAAAAGCCGGAAGCGGCTTTCGAAAACCCTGCCTCTCAAGGTCTTTTTGCCGCTGACAAGGCCGAAGTGCACTTAAGGCAAACGCCGAACCAAGCTGATGCGGTGGACGGTTTCATCTCGGTAGACGCCTTGCAGCTGAAATCCCTCCCAGAGCTTGGCGAAAAGATCGATATGCGAGGGCATTTGCAGGTTTCCGGCGGATCGGCGCTGCTCGCAGGCGCCAATCTTGCCAGCCTTGTACAGGCCTATGGTGGTCAGCTTCCCGTCAAGTTGGTCCTGCTGGAGACCGTTATCGGCAAAAGCAGTCTTGGTGCCGCCGGCGACCTCGTCGTCAATGGCGACGGGACGCTTTCCGGCCAGCTTGAGGTAACAATCGGCAATGCAGACGGTTTGCTCAGTGCATTGAAACCGTTGTTTCCACCGCAGGACGAAAGTTTTGCTCTGGTTCAGAACGTGATCCAAAGTCTGAAGGCGGCGGAAACCGAGGTTAACGGTGTCAGGTCGATCGCCCTTCCCGTGACAATCGAACGGGGTATTGTCCGTGTCGGATTTTTGCCACTGGGCCGGGTCCCGCCGTTTTATGCGGCTGGAACCTGATCGCTCGCCTTTCGGCATCGTGCCCGCGGCAGATCGCCTTACGTGGTGCGCAGACTAATCGCCCGCAATCCTGTCGATCGGGATCACGTAGCTCTTGCGATGATCGGGTTCTGCTATCTTCTCATAGAGAGCGACCGCCGGCGCGTTTTTACCGGGAACGATCCACCTCAGGTGCAGCCAGCCTCGTTTTTGACCTTCGCTCACGAGTTCGTCGATGATCTTCTTCCCCAGTCCTTTATTGCGATGGTCCGGGTGGACGTAAATCTCGTCCAACTGACCGATTCGAAGCCCGGTAATCAGTTCGGGGAGATCGAAATACACACCGAATCCGATCAGGTCGCCGCTGACAAAAGCCCCCAGGACTTCAGCGGTTTTGTCGCCCAGAATCCGTTCAGCGTAAAATTCGTCGGGCCGTCTCGGCGCTCCGCGCTTGAGCGCTTGGGCATTTTCGGCAATGAGTGGCGCAAGCTTATGGGCGTCTTCCGGCCCAAGGGCTCTGATTTCCGCAGTTGTCATGGAATCCCCGGATATCACAGGTCTAAGATGTCGCCCCAACATGTCCCGAAACAGGAGCCGGGATCAAGGACTTCCATCAAATTCTGCTATGACGGTTGTTGGTCCCGGGCTATTGCGCCATGGGTGTCGCCATTGAGTGACGTTTTGTTTGAGGACTGAAATGATGGCGGCAGCAGATCGTGTCCGCGCAACAGCAATTGGACTGAGTGCGGTTCTGATGTGGGCGACGCTCGGTCTCTTTGGTGCAGGGTCGGGACACGTGCCGCCCTTTCTCTTGAATGCGCTCTGCTTCGGGCTGTCAGGCAGCCTTGCCATTATTTGGTTGGCCTTGTCGGGAAAACTCGCATTGTTGCGTCAACCGCTGAAGGTCTGGGCGTTCGGTACGACGGGATTGTTCGGGTTTCATTTCTTCTATTTCACCGCCATCCGGAACGCGCCGCCGGTGGAAGCAAATCTCATCAACTACACCTGGCCGCTTTTGATCGTGCTTTTTTCTGCCTTTTTGCCGGGTGAGCGGCTGCGCATCCACCATGTCATCGGAGCCATTCTGGGCCTTGCGGGCGCAGCGCTCCTGGTAAGCGGTGGCGGCAGCGTTGCGTTTTCCGGCGCGTTTGCAATTGGTTATGCTGCAGCAGTCGCCTCGTCGCTGTTCTGGTCGAGTTATTCGGTTCTGTCACGACGCCTCGGCGCTGTACCGAGCGAGGCCGTCGCCGGTTTTTGCCTGACGTCTGCCATTCTGTCGGCAATCTGCCATTTCGCCCTGGAAGAAACCGTGCTCCCGGCCAACACCCTTGAATGGGCGTCAGTCGTCGCTCTTGCCCTCTTCCCAGTAGGCCTCGCGTTTTTTACATGGGACATCGGGATCAAGCGTGGCGACATCCAGGTTCTGGGCGCAGCAGCCTATTCCGCACCGCTGCTTTCGACGCTTCTGTTGATTGCCTTCGGGTTCGGCAACCTGACGCTTTCTGTCGGATTTGCCTGCATAGCCATTACTCTGGGCGCTGTTATTGCGGCAAAAGACATGATTTTCTCAAGGCCGCGCCGAACAGGCCTGCCATGACAGGGATCATGATGCGCCTTCCCCATTCGGCGAATTTCTCCCGGCCCCGCAAACCACTAGGGTAGTGTTCGTTCCGCTTTGCCTTTCTTTAGGATGACCTGATGACGATACCGATCAGACCGCGCCGTTCCGCCCTTTATATGCCGGGTTCCAACGCCCGAGCCCTGGAAAAGGCCAAAAGCCTCGATGTGGACTGCTTGCTTCTGGATCTGGAAGATGCCGTTGCGCCGGACGCCAAAGACCTGGCGCGGACACAGATCGGTGACGCTGTTGCCGCGGGCGGATATGGCGAACGTGAAGTCGTTATCCGCATCAATGGACTTGATACCCCGTGGGGCGAATCGGATCTCCGGATGGCCGTCAACTCCACTGCCGATGCGATACTGGTTCCGAAGGTCAATGCTCCATCGGACTTGCAGCGCGTGGCCCACTTGCTGTCGCTTCACAACGCTCCAGGCAGTCTTCAGCTTTGGGCGATGATGGAAACACCTGAAGCCATGTTGAATGCAGCCGCGATCGGCGCATGCGGTCAGGATCCAGAAATCAGACTTTCCTGTTTTGTCATGGGAACGAACGACCTTGCCAAGGAAACACGCGCCCGATTGACGCCCGGACGCGCGGCTATGGTGCCCTGGCTGATGACATGCGTTGCAGCAGCACGCGCCGGCGGTATCGACATCCTGGACGGCGTCTATAATGCATTCCAGGACGAAGAGGGATTTGCATTGGAGTGCGCGCAAGGGGTCGATATGGGCATGGACGGCAAAACGCTGATCCATCCGAAGCAACTCGCGCCCTGCCATGCTGCCTTCAGTCCTTCCGAGAGTGATGTTGCCTGGGCACGCAAAATCAACGACGCGTTTGATCTTCCGGAAAATGCGGACAAGGGTGCCATTCAGGTGGACGGAAAGATGGTGGAACGGCTACATGCGGAGATGGGCAAACGGGTGATCATGATTGCCGATGCCATTGCCGCACGTGCATAACAGGACCAGATGATGAAACTTTACAGGTTCATTACCGGTGTAGACGACAGCGAATTCTGTCACCGGGTTACCCAGGCGCTCAACAAGGGGTGGGAGCTTTCCGGATCGCCGACGCTCAGCTTTGACGCGGCGCGGGGCGCCACCATCTGCGGTCAGGCCGTTACCAAAGAAGTGGAAGGGGAGTATTCCCGCGACATGAAGCTCGGAGATTATTAAGCGGCACTTCGGTAAGGTTCCGTGACCCGAATATCTCCGGGTCACGATCTTCCGAAGGAACGTCCGATACGCCGGGTGCTAGTGTTTCAGCTTCGTTTCCAGCAATTTCGCGACCTCAGTGGCGTCGAAGGGTTCCTTTAGAAACTCGAACAAGGGCTCGAGCTTGTCTGCGCCCGCAAGATAGTTCTCATACCGCAGTTGGTAACAGACGTCCTGGTTGCCCTCAGCGTAGGACTGCGTCAGCTCTTCAAAATTTTCCCATTTCCGTCTGACGTCGGCTTGTTCATGTTTTTTCCAGAACGAGGACTTGACGACGTTGTCAAATGCCCTGTTTTGAAAAATGAACCTGCTCTTCGGGAAATAGGTTTTGATGATGTCGAGGAACTTCGGAAAGTACTTCGGGTCGTTATGATAGCGGATTTCCTTGAAGCCGAGAACGCGGGCGTCTCCTCGCGGACAAAGTACCTTGGAGACAAACGAATCGAAAAGGCTCATGGCATATTCGTCGACATCAACGTCTTCCATGCCGTACCAGGGATCGAGAGAGGTGCCCACCATCTTGTTGAAATAGGGGCGCTTGCCGGAGATGACGGTTCGTTGAGGTTCCTGGCGCTGCTGGAAGTTTCCTTCGCTTTGGATAGCGGTTATTGACCGCGACAAATGGACGAGCGCATTGCTGTTTTCACCCCGCACAAAGTAGCCTGGCAGCGAATTCAGCAAGTGCTGTGTCAGGGTCGATCCGGACCGTCCGAAGGCCACAACGAAGACATACCCATCCTTGGGAAAAAACAGCGATGGATACTGCCGATGCAGTCGGAAACTGTCCTCTCGCAATGGCACGACATTCGATATCATTTTGACCTCCTTAAAAACGCTTGGCACGGGGCGTATCTGTCCGGCCTCACGTATGATTCCAATCTTGCGCGGTGCCGTCGTGACCGGTTTACCGAATTGCACCTGCCGGAAACCGGCTCCACGGCGTTTGTTAGTTGCCGATCACGACGAGCAATATCCGGAAGAAAGATCCGTCAATAGTGGCTGTATTTTGGTGGCGTGCGTAAAACACGCAGCCGTGATTATAATTTTTGCAGAAGATTAAAGTCTGTACTGAAGGTGAGCGCAATATTTTTCTGGAAGTATATTTACATTAATTCAAATATTGAATTATTTTTGTATCATTGCGTTAAAAACCTCTACGTAAACTTTCCTGACGATCTCGGCTTCTTTTGATCCGCGCCGGTACAGATTGTTCAATCCGGGTGCCGCGTTCACTTCCAGCACAACACCGGCAGTATCCGGTCGGCGCTCTTCTGGAACAATCAAATCAACACCGGCATATCGCAGGCCGAGTGCTTTTGCAGACAAGCGCGCGAGCTCGTGGATCTCAGGTGCAATCTCGTCGGTGATGATTTTTGCCGATCCGCCGGAGGACAAGTTGGAAACAGGCAAAAGCGATACCGTCTGACCTGCCGCCGGCACGCTTTCCAGCATCAATCCCTGTTGCGAGAGTTCAAAATCAATTCGCCCATCTGCTGGGTTAATCCTTCCGTGGGAATCAACCAGTTCGGCGAGACTGCTTTCGCCATCCCCCGTGACCTCGGGGGGCTTTCTTTCCATGGCGCAAAGGACGTCTTCGTCCAGTACGATCACGCGCAGGTCCCTGCCCCGGATTTCTTCCTGAACAAGAAGCCTGTCATGACGTTTTGCGAGAATGTGAAGCGCGCTCTGAAGCGTATGGTAGGTGTCGGCGCGCATGACATCCCGGCCTTCCTGACCGGTATTCGGCTTAACGAACAGCGGAAAGCCCTGCTCTTCGGCAAAGTCGAGCACAGCGTCAGGCGGTCTTCTGCCGTCGCGGATGTCAGCACTCATGACAAGATGGCTTGCCGGCACAGCGATGCCTTCCGCGTGCAGAAACCCGGCCGTGTACGCCTTGTCATTGGAAATCTCGGCACAGCCGAGTGTGTTGAGGTCGAACCGTGTGCCTTTGAAAAACCAGCGTTTGCCGGATCCATTTTCAATCAAGCCGGCATGGCCATGCGTATCGCCTGCCGTCAGTCGCAGACCGTGTTCCGCGCAGTAGGTTTCAAGCAGTTCAAAGACAAGTGTGCGGTCGGTGGAACCGATTGCGTCCGCCGGTTCCGACCCGTTCAATTCCGTCCCTTGCGCTGATTGGCATTGGCCAGATAGTCAATCTTGAACAGATCGGGGTTGGTCGGCGCGTTGGACACTACGTTATAGACTGCGACCGATGTGTCGTAGCCTTGCTGATCGGTAACCGTCCACTGCTTCAGGGCAAAGTTATCCGTGTCGAAAATGAGTGTCAGTGTTCCGGAGTTGAACTTGGTTTTGTCGAAGATCGTGACGGTGATCAGATCCTTCTCGACAAGGACGTTGGTGACGTTGGTATCTTTTTCGAGATCAATCGAGTCCGACAAAAGAAAGCGCAGCGGCGTCTGTCCGAGTGGCCAAATGTCCTGAGTGTTGAGCTTGCGATCGCGCACGGAGACCGACTTGCCATCGGCGACGATATCAAGCACCGACGGTTTGTTGTAGTAGAAGCGCACCTTACCCGGCCGCGCCATATAGAACTTGCCGTCCGACTGGCTCCCGTCCGGTCCGAACTGGATGAAATCGCCGTGCATCGTTTTCACGGAATTGAAATAGGTGCTCAATTGCTGAAGGGTCTTCTGTTCCTGGTCCGTAAGCGCCTGCGCGGGAAGCAGCATGGCCAGAACCAGACCCGCTGTGATGAGCGGGCCGCCGATGTGCCGGGCGAAGCGAAGAGCAAAGCGTTTCAGCATGATGCAATGTCCTAAATCGTTATTTGCCGCAAATACTATAGCCTAGCTATGGAGCGTGTGTGGCAAAGCTTTGGCAATTCGGACCTAAAACTCTTCTTCAACTCCGTTTTGCACGAGAATTTCCCGCTTCCCGGCATGGTTGGCCGGGCTGATGAGCCCTTCCTGCTCCATGCGCTCGATCAGCGAGGCAGCGCGGTTGTAACCGATCGACAGGCGGCGCTGGACATAAGATGTCGATGCCTTCTTGTCGCGCAGAACGATAGCAACTGCCTTGTCGTAGAGTTCATTGCCTTCACCGCCACCGGCGAGACCGCCGCCGGCGTCATAAGGGCTTTCGGCTTCTTCTTCCTCTTCCGTGACGGCTTCAAGATATTGGGGTGTACCCTGGACTTTCAGGTGCTTGACGATGTCTTCCACCTCGTCGTCAGAAACAAACGGGCCATGGACACGCTGAATGCGGCCACCACCTGCCATGAACAGCATGTCGCCCATGCCCAGCAGCTGCTCGGCCCCCATTTCGCCGAGGATCGTCCGGCTGTCGATTTTCGACGTTACCTGGAAGGAAATACGCGTCGGGAAGTTTGCCTTGATGGTACCCGTGATGACATCCACGGACGGACGCTGCGTTGCCATGATCAGATGAATGCCGGCGGCGCGGGCCATCTGCGCCAGGCGCTGGATGGCACCCTCGATGTCCTTGCCGGCAACCATCATGAGGTCAGCCATCTCGTCGACGATCACGACGATGTATGGCATTGCCTCGAGCGGCAGTTCCTCCTCCTCGTAGATCGGCTGGCCGGTGTCGCGGTCGAATCCGGTCTGGACGGTACGCGTGAAGCTTTCGCCTTTTTCAAGGGCCTGCTTAATCCGGGTGTTGTAACCGTCGATGTTGCGAACACCCATCTTGGACATCTTCTTGTAGCGGTCCTCCATTTCGCGGACCGTCCACTTCAACGCAACGACCGCTTTTTTCGGATCCGTCACGACGGGCGTGAGAAGATGTGGAATTCCGTCGTATATGGAGAGTTCGAGCATCTTCGGGTCGATCATGATCAGCTTGCACTGTTCCGGTGTCAGCCGGTAGAGCAGCGACAGGATCATGGTGTTGATCGAAACCGATTTACCCGAACCGGTCGTGCCGGCAACGAGCAGGTGCGGCATGCGAGCCAGATCGGCGACAACGCTTTCGCCGTTAATGGTCTTGCCGAGGGCCAGAGGAAGCTTGGCCTTGGATTTTTCGAAATCCTGTGCTGCGATCAGTTCGCGAAGGAAAACGGTTTCACGCCGCGCATTGGGCAGTTCGATGCCGATGGCGTTCTTGCCTGGTATAACGGCAACACGGGCCGAGATCGCTGACATGGAACGGGCTATGTCATCTGCAAGGCCGATGACGCGGGACGACTTGATCCCGGGCGCAGGTTCCAGTTCGTAAAGCGTGACAACCGGGCCCGGGCGCACTTCGATGATCTCACCCCGGACACCGAAGTCTTCAAGAACACCTTCCAGGATGCGCGCATTCTGTTCCAACGCGTCGGCGGACAGGCCAGGCACCTTGCCGCCAGCCTTTGGTTCGGCAAGCAGCCGCAAAGGTGGCAACTCGTATTCCTCCGGAGCGCCCAGGAAGGAAGGCTGGGCTTCCTCGATGGCGCGTTTGCTTTGCTTGGGCCGCGGTGCGGGTGGAACAACCCTGCCTGCCTGCGGTGCCGGCTGTCCGGCCGGTGCCGGTATCTCACCCGGTGCTGCGATCCCGACCGGCATCGCCTGTTGACCCGAAACCGGACCCTTTTCGATCAGGAGATCGTCGGGTTCAAAGCTCTCTCCCTCGTCTTCAAGGGGTTCGTCGGCATAGAAATCGTCCGGATCTTCGTCTTCCGAATGGCTGCCCCGATCGTAGAATTCATCGAGCCCATCGTCGTCCTGCGGCATCAGTTTGCCTGCAATCGCGCGGCGGAACGCCGCGAGACGGCTACCGCGCCTGCCGGTTGCGTCTTCGGCAGCGTCATCACCGTCGTCGTCGTAGTAGTAGTCTTCGTCGTCCGGGGCGGTCTGAGCGCGCTTCAGACCCGTTATGCGTCGAAGTTGGGCCGCACTTTGCAGGCGCAAGTGTTCAGCCTGGCCCATGAATGCACTGAAGAATGCCGACAGTCTGGATTCGCTGTCTTCGTCTTCCAGGCCAAGTTCGTCCTCAATGGACCTGCCGTGTCCCTTGGGGGCGCGTGCTGGCTTTCCGCGTTCGGCTGCCGGCTCGCCTTCAACGCTATCCTTTGCGCCAAGCCATCCGGCAGCGGACAGCAGGAAGAAAATCGCCGGTACGCCAAGGCCAAGTCCACCGACGATCGTGGCGGCTCCACTTGTCATGTTGGCGGTAATGATTGCAGGAATCTGATGAACGGTGTCACCGAAAAAACCGCCCAGGCCGGTCGGCAGCGGCCAGCTGTCAGGAACCGGTAAAGCGGCCAGGGCACCGGCGGCAAGGCTGGATCCGACGAGCCAGAAAAAGAGACGCTTCTTGCCGATACCGAGGGCGTGCCCCGCAAGAAGGCGCCATCCCCAAAGCACAAGCGGGATCAGAAAAACAGCGGTCGCAAGACCGATCGTCTGCATAAGTATGTCTGCGACGATCGCTCCTGGGGCTCCGAGTGCATTGCGCACGGTGCCATCGGTCGCATGATTGAAGCTCGGATCGTTGACCGACCAGGTTGCAAGCGCCGCCGCCAGCATCGCCGCAAGCGCAATGATGCCGAGACCGCAGGCTCCGACAAGATTGCGCCGCAGGAAACGTTTGATCGGGCTCTCGGTGTCCAGCAGATCAACGGCGGGTCTGCGGCCGTTGCTGCGCACTGCGCTTGCCCGTCTCATGCCTGTTCTCCCAGCCAATTTGCCATGCGTTCCAGGGCAGCTTCCGTCTGCTGCAGCGGTGCCGTCAGCCCTACGCGAATGAAGCTGCGTCCCGGATTGGTGCCGTCGGACTGATCGGATGCCAGAAATCCTCCAGGCACGACTTTCACGCCAATCTCGTGCCAAAGGCGTTTTGTGATCGTGACCCCGTCGGCCCATCTCCCGACATCAAGCCAGAGAAAAAACCCGCCCTCGGGCGTAACCGGACCCATCTGGGGCGCAAGAAGCCGTTCAGCAACCTCGAACTTTTCGTTGTAGAGGCGCCGGTTCTCAATAACGTGCGCTTCGTCCTGATAGGCGCGCACCGCGACTGCTTGCGCCGGAAGCGAGACCTGAGGTGCGGCGAGGCCGCGGAACTTTGCCCATTTGCTAAGGAATGCAGGATCACCGGCGGCAAATCCGCATCTCAAACCGGCCAGATTGGAGCGTTTCGACAGGGAATTCAGCACGATGATGTTGTCAAAGCCGGTTCCCATCGCCTTCGCGGCTTCCAGAATGCCGGGAGGTGGCGCACTGCGGTAAATTTCCGAATAGCATTCGTCGGCAAAGATAAAGAAGCGATGTTTGCGTGCAAGTCGGATCAGTCTCTGCCAATAGTCAACACTCGCCGGATAACCCTCCGGATTCGTTGGCGAAGCGACGTAAAACGCGACCGTTTCATCCAAAAGACCTGAATCCAGACTGTCGAGGTCAGGCAGGAAATTGTTCCCTGGCACCGCATCCAGCAGCACGGCTTGGGCGTCTGCCACGTGAGCTGCAGCTGCATATGTCTGGTAAAACGGGTTCGGCAGGATGACGACGGGATGATCCAACCCTTTGTCGAGCTGATCGCGCGCTGCAATCGCACCGAAAGACAATCCCTCGCGCGAGCCGTTCAACGGCAGCACGCCGTCTTCCGGGTCGATCATGCCGTCAAGCGAGTATCTGCGATCGAGCCAGCCCGCCACCGCATTGCGGAAGTCCTGGGATCCCTTGATGGGCGGGTAGCGGCGGAAATCGCCAATGTTTTCAGCAAGAACACCGGCCGTAAACTCGGGGATTGCGTGCTGGGGTTCACCGATTGTCATGATAATCGGGTCAAGACCCGGCGTTTCGCCGTCCAGAAGCTCGGCAAGACGCTGAAAGGGATTGGAGCTCGGCAAAACAGCGCCGCGCTTATAGGCTTGAAGGCTGGCAGTCATGCAAAATCCGGCGGTCGTTACGCATTACATTGACCCGACCCTATCGCCCTCTTGGTAAATCTCTGATTAACCAAGGATGAGAACTGGAGCCTCAATCAACGCAATTGCCTGCGCCGTGCTTCTTTTTTATGGTCTTTTTCAAGAATGCTTATTGGTCAAAAGGGTTTTTCATGACCGCACACATGGATCCGGTATCCGTCGTCTGTTTCGGAGATTCCCTTACCTGGGGGTTCAACCCCCTGGACAAATCCAGATACGGTCATGAAGTTCGCTGGACCCGCAGACTGCAGCGCGAACTCGGGCCGTCCTTTCACGTCATTGAAGAAGGTGTCAACGGCCGCACCACCGTCTTTGAAGACCCGACGCGGGGTGACAAAGACGGATTGGCGCACCTAGCCACAGTGCGCAAGACGCATATGCCGATCGATGTCCTGATCATAATGCTTGGTTCGAACGATCTGCAGGACCGGTTCAACATGAGCGCCGACGCGATCGGGCTGGCAATGGGCAGGATCCTGTTTGCGGCAACCCAGTCCACGGACGATGTGGAAGGCCGTGCACCGAAGGTTCTTCTAATGGCGCCGCCGCCGCTCGGCGACTTTACCGGCCTCGAATATGAAGGCCTTTATTCCAACGCTCACGGCGGTGCGCAATCGCGTCGTCTTGCAGACGTCTACGCACGTCTGGCGGACCAGTACGGCACGGCTTTTCTGGATGCCGGAAAGCACATTACCGCGAGCCCGGTCGATGCCATACATTTCGAGGCAGCGCCACAGGCGGATCTGGCGAAAGCCATTGCGGATGAGGTTCGAGGACTGGCTGGTACCTGATTTAAGCCTCAAGTTTCTCCAGCGCTTTTCGAATACGCACCTTTACCGAGCCAGCGGTCTCGCGTTCGCCTGCAGTTCTGAGAATTTTCAGCGCCTTGGATTCATGCGCCGGAAACCGCTGAGCTAACACGGCGAGCGCATAGTGAGACCAGGCGCGCAAGAACTTGTTTTCAGATGTCAGTCCGTTGTCGATCATCTGCCTGAGCGGGTCTTCCAGATGTTCCGGGATCTGCAAATGCTCGAAATACTGAAGAAAATGCAGTCGGGCTTCCCAGTCGGTTAGTTTCGGTGCGAAGGCTGCGTGCTTCGCTGCTAACTGTTCCGGAAGCCCGCTTCCGGATTTTTCCAGGTGATGCTTCAAGAGCCACGTTGCTCCGCGCTGACACCGTTCATCCTCGCCGAGATCAACAAGATACCCGACAAGGTCCGTTTCCGCCTGAAAGCTTGCATAGGAGCGTTCCAGTGGCGCGGTATCCTTGCCGTCCCATTCGCTCAGAACTTGATGGAGTTGCGTGCGCATGTGCGATCGCCACGTCCTTCAAAAATCAACCGTCAGGCCCTTGATTTCCCAGTCATCATATCGGGTTGGCTCAAGTCCGCCGCGACCGTTGACCTCGTCCGGCATGGCATCCTGTTTCGCGTCGATCTGTTTCCGACGCTCCTCGGCCTCGAGAAGTGCGCGCTGGGCAGCGGGTGGCAGGTCCTCGAAACGTTTCTTCGGCTCCATCGCGACTTCGGTCTTCAGCGAAGGAGCTTCACTCTGGCTGTAGCTCGTAGCCGGATCTTTCTGGTCGTGCGTCATGTCTGCCATGGGCTGATTAGAAGTTTCATGTCCATACTCTGCCTATTCCATATAGGGCAAGACGGGATATTTTGGCAGTGCGCGTGCTTCGCCACCTGTTTTGCCCGATAGGGCCGATGACCGCGCGCGTCGATCGATTCGATCACGCGCCGCTCCGTACCGTTTCGGGGGTGCTGAGCGACGCGAGCGCTTTTCGTGGCTGCCGGTATCTGATCAGCAGATAGAAACCGGCAGGTACTGCGGTCACCAGCAAAAATACCGAGGTCGCGTGGGTCCCCAGGGTTGAAGGCCAAATCGAAAGAAGCAGCAGATAGACAAAAGGTTGCATCCAGGTCAGACATGTCAAAAACTGCAGTTCCATTGGCCAGTCGGGCAGGGCTCTGGCAACGAATAAGACGCCTGCTGCGAATAATGGCCAGCTGTAGTAGAGGAAGGATGGTGCAACGACGGCGCTGAGCAGCAGGACGAGGCCAATGCGCAATTCACAGGGCAGGCCGGCAGGAAGGCGGAGCGCGCAGATCGCACCCAAAATGATCGCTGTGAAAACGAGCGCTGCTCTCAAACCCATGTCGACATTCATTCGGCCCAGGAACGAGCGCAACGACGTATCCCACTCCAGAGCAGTCAGTGCGTAGGCCTGATAAAGTGGAGTTGTAAAAGACGACGTGTAGCTGACAAAGACGCCCGGTCCATAGAGGACAAATGAGAGACCCGCCAGCAGCAATGTACCAAGCGTTGCCCAGCCGATGCAACGCCAAGCGCCTATGCCGATCAGAAAGAAGGGAACAAGAAGACCGTATTGCGGTTTTATTGTTGCGACCGCAAGCGAAAGGCCGGCCAGAATGGGTCGTTGTTTTGCGTGAACAAGAGCAAAAACAATCAATGTTATTATGAAGATAGAAAGATTGAGTCGTAGAAGGATCTGAACCGTGCCAACGGAGGCGGCAAACAACGCCGACACGGCCAGATTAAACCCAGCAAGCCGTGGAATCGCGAAGAGCGCTATCAGAGTCATTCCCAATATGATGATTTTCAGCGTCGCGAAATCTGTCCAGGAAAAGACATGAAAGAGCGGAAGCGCGTGTGGTGGATTCAGGAAAATCAGGTCAGAGAGCCGGTCTGATAAACCCTCCCGGAACAACGCCGGGTCGTAGACGTTCGCCGCCGATCCTGAATTGGCCATCTCAGAGGCCCGGTGGAACGCGGAGAGGTCCTCGACGCGTGCATCTTTCAGGGTTTGCGGAAACTCGAAAACGGCGGACCTGACAGTCCACAAGCCTTGCAGAGTGCCAAGTGCCGAAATAATCATCAGCCACAAAAACGCGGGCCCGCCAAGTGTGTTCCTGACGGTCTTTGAGTTCCAGAACGGCAACAGGCTGCGAGCAGAAGACACGGCAAAAATTCCTTTGTGAAAAATCGGGAGAATACATACGGCGCAATAACCTTAAGTTGCGCAGAAATCTGAAAAATAAGTTAAACTACAGGTTGTGCAATTGAAAGTTGATCAAAAAATGCCTG
Organism: Roseibium sp. HPY-6; assembly: GCF_040530035.1. NCBI lineage: Bacteria > Pseudomonadati > Pseudomonadota > Alphaproteobacteria > Hyphomicrobiales > Stappiaceae > Roseibium > Roseibium sp. HPY-6. Next base: position 455,519 of record NZ_JBEWCD010000003.1, on the reverse strand, counting down.
ACTTCGACCCAAGACCTGGTGTCCACTCTTAACAGGCGCGATCAACTGGCGTCTGGGATCATGAAATCAGCGTCTGCACCACTGCGTCCATGTGAGTTACGTCTTGGCAAGGTGACTGGTCCGCAACTTGCCAAGTCTGGCTTCAATACCCATCTTCAGTCAGGATTTTGACCTGATCGGCGCCACTGCGCTCCGGTGACAAAAGGACAGGAAACGGACACAGGCACAAATGAACTACATTCGTACGGCAATGCTGCTGGCGGCAATGACCGCCCTCTTTATGGGAATCGGCTTCATGATCGGCGGACAGGCGGGCATGCTGATTGCCCTGGCCATCGCAGCTGCAATGAATGTGTTCAGCTATTGGAACGCGGACAAGATGGTCCTGCGTATGCACCATGCTCAGGAAGTTGATGAGCGATCCATGCCGGACTTTTACCGTATGGTGCAGCGGCTGGCTCGAAATGCAGACTTGCCGATGCCCAAGGTTTATATCATCAACAATCCGCAGCCGAATGCTTTCGCCACCGGGAGAAACCCCGAAAACGCTGCCGTTGCTGCCACGACCGGCCTGTTGAACATGCTGACACCCGAAGAGGTTGCCGGCGTGATGGCGCATGAACTGGCGCATGTAAAGAACCACGACACTCTGATCATGACCATAACGGCGACAATCGCAGGTGCCATTTCGATGCTGGCCAATTTTGCGTTCTTTTTTGGCGGGAACCGGAACAATCCGCTTGGTATCGTCGGGATGCTGCTGATGATGATCGTGGCGCCGATGGCGGCGATGGTCGTTCAGATGGCGATTTCCAGAACCCGTGAATACGCCGCGGACAGGATGGGTGCACAGATCTGCGGCGAGCCAATGTGGCTGGCGTCTGCCCTTGGCAAGATCGCCGGTGGTGTCGAGCGCATTCATAATCCGGATGCGGAGGCGAATCCGGCGACAGCACACATGTTCATCATGAACCCGCTGTCCGGAGAGCGCATGGACAATCTTTTCTCGACCCACCCGAACACGCAGAACAGGATCAACGAACTGCGAAAGCTCTCCAGCGGCGGTCTTGGAACCGGCGGATCGGCATCATTTGGCGATACCGGTTCAGCGCCGCAATCCGGTCCTTGGGCGGGAATGGGCTCGCGGCCCGCATCTACCAGACAGGATGCGCCTAAGGGTCCTTGGGGCTGACAGACGTTCTTGCGCTGGAAGAAACTGCTTTTCCGCGTGGGCGGTTGGTCTTAAAACAATGCGATTGCGCCGCAGCCGGGTGTCCGGTCTGCGGCGCTTGGTTTTCGTTGCCGAAACGCAGCGCCAAACAGGAACATTCTTTGAGAAGTCGCGCACACAAGACATCCGGATCGCCCGGCAAAAATGAGACTGAACGCACGGAAAAACCCGGGTTTGCCGCGCGCAAGGTTGCGGCTGATATCCTGGGAAATGTCGTTCACAAGAAGAGACCGCTCGACGGTGAAACCGACATTTCCTCCGGACATTCGGGATTCAGGTCACTTGCCGGCAACGACCGGGCACTTGTTCGCGCGATTATCGGAGCATCGTTGAGACATCGCGGTGAAATTTCGGAAATCGTGGACCGGCTGCTCGACCGGCCGATCCCCGAAAAGACCGGAAGGGTCCTGGACATACTGCACATCGCCATCGCGCAGATGCTGTTCCTGGAGATACCGGATCGGGCCGCGGTGTCACTCGCAGTCGATCACGCGGGTCTGGACCGCAGGGCCAGACCATACAAAGGGCTTGTGAACGGCGTTCTTCGCCGGCTTGGCAGGGAGCGGGAAGATCTCGTTTCGGACCTTGATGCGGAGAGGTTGAATACGCCCGAGTGGCTTTGGGAGAGCTGGCACACCGCCTATGGCGAAGACACAGTCCGTGCCATTTCGCGCGCGCATCAGAGCGAAGCGGCGCTTGATCTGACAGTCAAGTCGGACCCGGAAGGCTGGGCAAAAACGCTCGGAGGCAAGGTTGTTGGTGCAGGCAGCGTCAGGTTACAGAACAAGGGAGCTGTCGACACTCTTGCCGGATTTGATGACGGGATGTGGTGGGTTCAGGACGCAGCAGCTGCCTTGCCGGCGCGGCTTCTGGGAGACGTTCACGGCTTGAAGGTGGCTGATCTTTGCGCTGCTCCCGGCGGCAAGACCGCACAGCTGGCAGCTGCCGGCGCCGAGGTGACGGCCGTCGACATATCGAAGGGCCGCCTTGCCCGCCTGCAAGAGAACATGACGAGGCTCAAACTTCAGGTCCGGACCGTTGTGTCCGACCTGCGCGCATTTGAACCGGAGGAACCGTTCGACGCCGTATTGCTGGATGCTCCCTGCAGTGCGACCGGAACCATCCGCCGACATCCAGATGTCGCCTGGATCAAGAAACCCTACGACATTGAAAAACTGGCAGAAATCCAGCTTGAATTGCTCGACAGGGTGTTGGCGTGGGTCAAGCCGGGTGGTCTGCTTGTCTATTGCACATGTTCGCTCGAGGCGGCCGAAGGAGAACATCAGGCAAGTGCCTTCCTGGAACGCAATGCCGGAGCTGTCGAACTGGAACCGGTTCAGGCCAGCGAGGTCGGAGAACTTGACGAGGTTGTATCAGCGCAGGGGTATTTGCGGTGCCTGCCGAACCACAGGGCTGCATCGGATCTTCAAACTTTCGGGATGGACGGGTTCTTTGCCGCTCGTTTCAGGCGGTCTTAACGTGACATAAACCGTTCATTTGCAATGTTTCTATAAATGAAATGCTAACCTTAATGGTCTGTTTCAGAATTGAAGAGGGCTAAGCAGCTCTAAAACCGGAGAATTCACTATAGTTGCGCGTAAACCATCAGCGTCGGGGATGGTTTGGTGAATATAGCAAGCCTCAATGAAAGAAGCCGAGTCTGGCGTCTTGTGGCCCTGCATATCTGGCACCGTACCCTGAAATGGATGCATGGCGGACCTTTCTTCCGCCTGCAGCCGTTTTCTGCTGTGCCCGCGCGCCTTTTGATTGCACCGCAGGACCTGCGTACGGCCGATGAGACCAACGCCGCTGATATCTATGGCGGCCGGTTTCTTTTTTCCGGTCATCTGGTGGAAACCCAGGGCCGCTCGCCGTTCGAGCTGAATGCGGTTCACGAGGACTGGCAGCGGGAGCTGCACAGTTTCGGCTGGTTGCGGGATCTGCGCGCATCAGACAGCCAGATTGCCCGTCAGAACGCGCGCGTCCTGGTCGAAGACTGGATGAAATACTGCGGACGGCGGCATCCAATCGGCTGGGAAGCTCCCGTGGTGACCCGGCGCATATTGTCATGGCTAGCCCATTCGCCCTTTATTCTCCAGGATGGTGATCACGAGTTCTATCGCAACTTCGTCAAGTCACTCGCACGGCAGGTTCGGTATCTCCGCCAGACCATCAATGAAACAGAAGACGGTGTCGTGCGGCTGCGTGCCTCGCTTGCCGTTGCTTCCGCCTGCATTTCCATGGCTGGTCAGGGCCGTTTCGCGCGCCAGAGCATTCGCCGGCTTGAGCATGAGTTGACCCGACAAATACTGCCGGACGGCGGTCATATCTCGCGCAATCCGCGAGCTCTGATCGACATTCTGGCCGATCTCCTGCCGGTCCGTCAGGCCTTTGTGGCACAGGGGTTGGAAATGCCACCTGCCATGCTGCAGTCTGTTGACCGTATGATGCCGATGCTGCGCTTTTTCAGACATGGTGATGGTGCGCTCGCCCACTTCAACGGAATGGGGTCCACACCAAGCGACCTTGTGGCGACGATCCTTGCCTATGATGACGCCCGGGGAGCGCCGCCTTTGAACGCGCCCCATTCCGGCTATCAACGGCTGAGCGGCGCCAATTCGGTGGTGTTGATCGATGCCGGGCCGGTCCCTGCTCTCGGCGTTTCCGGTGACGCGCATGCCGGATGCCTGTCGTTTGAGTTTTCGTCGGGCACAAACCGGATCGTCGTCAATTGCGGTGTCTCGACCAAATCCAACCCGATGTGGCGCAAAGTCAGCCGATCGACCGCGGCGCATTCGACCGCAACGGTCGAAGACACGTCGTCCTGCCGTTTTCTCTCTGAAAAGCCCTTCGGCAGACTGCTTGGCGCGCCGATCCTCTCCGGCCCATCGGTAGTGGACCTGGAGCGTGAGGACGACCAGGCGGGAAGCCGGATTACCGCGTCTCATGACGGCTATGCGGCGGAATTCAACGTTGTCCACGAAAGGGACCTTCGCCTTTCAGGTGACGGTACGGTGCTTGACGGCATCGATACGTTGCGGGCCGTCGGGTCGATCGACCCTGAACATCGCTATGCGCTTCGTTTTCATCTGCATCCGGGCTTGCGGACGTCCATGCTGCGGGGCGGATCGGCAGTCCTGCTCGTCTGCCGCGATGGCGAGGCCTGGGAATTCGAGGCGCCTGGATGCGAATTGTCGCTCGACGAAAGCATCTATCTCTCGGACGTATACGGGCACCGGAAAACCGACCAGATCGTTGTCACAGGCTCGCTTCAGGAGGCACCGTCCGTTGGATGGCAATTCCGCAAAACGGCGACTGCCAAGCTGAGCCGCCGCGGGACAAGCGAGTTCGATGACTTTGGCGAGTTGCCTCTCGAAGACTAGCCTGTCCCGGAGCTCTTTCAAGAACCTTCCGATTTGCCGTAAGACGTGTTAGGGCGACGTCGAGCTCCCCGATCGTCCCCACTTGCGAGGCAAATTCATGGCCATTGTGTCGAAAGCCGTTCCCGTTCCCGAACTGGTGCCCGTCAAACGCGCGCTTCTTTCCGTTTTTGACAAGACCGGTCTCGTTGCGTTTGCAAAGGCGCTTTCTGAACGCGGCGTCGAGCTTGTTTCAACGGGGGGCTCCTACAAGGCTTTGAGAGACGCAGGGCTGAGTGTTCTTGATATTTCCGAAATCACCGGATTTCCGGAGATCATGGATGGCCGTGTGAAGACGCTCCATCCCAAGGTGCACGGAGGATTGCTGTCGATCCGCGATGATCAGGACCACCAGGCGGCGATGAGTGCGCACGGAATTGCCGGTATAGACCTCTTTTGCGGCAATCTTTATCCGTTTGAAGAAGTCGTGGCCTCTGGCGCCGACTACGCGACGGGCATCGAGAATATCGACATCGGCGGGCCCGCCATGACCCGTGCTGCTGCCAAGAACCACGCATATGTGACGGTCGTGACCGATCCGGCTGACTATGACACAGTGATCTCCGAGCTTGATGCCAATGACGGCCAATCGCCGATCGAGCTGCGCAAACGGCTCGCCCTGAAGGCCTTTGCCCGCACGGCTGCCTATGATGCCGCCGTTTCCAACTGGATGGCAGCTCAGCTCGAAGAAGCGACACCGGCGCACCGGGCTGTCGGCGGCGAACTGGCGGAAGTCATGCGCTACGGGGAAAACCCGCATCAGACCGCCGGGTTTTACATCACCGGCGAAAACCGGCCTGGCGTTGCAACTGCGCGCCAGCTGCAGGGAAAGACCCTGTCCTACAACAATATCAATGATACGGACGCGGCATTTGAACTCGTCAGCGAATTCGATCCCGCGCGCACGCATGCTGTCGCAATCATAAAGCACGCCAATCCCTGTGGCGTCGGCGAAGGCGCATGTCTGAAGGACGCCTATCTGAAGGCACTACGCTGCGATCCTGTCTCTGCTTTTGGCGGTATCGTCGCCTTGAACGGGCCTTTGGACGGGGCCGCGGCGGAGGAAATCGTCAAGACGTTCACCGAGGTGATCATTGCTCCGGATGCGGATGACACGGCACGCGACATCATTGCATCAAAGAAAAACCTTCGGCTTCTCGTCACGGGTGGGCTTGCAGATGCCAACGCGGATGGTCTTTTCGTCAAGTCCGTGGCAGGCGGGCTTCTTGTTCAGTCCAGGGATAATGGCGTCGTCGATGACCTGGATTTGAAAGTCGTTACCAAACGTGCGCCGAGCGAACAGGAACTTGCAGACCTGAAATTCGCGTTCCGCGTGGCGAAACACGTGAAATCAAACGCAATTGTTTATGCCAAGGACGGTGCAACCGTTGGTATTGGCGCCGGTCAGATGAGCCGCGTGGATTCGGCTCGGATTGCCGCCAGAAAGGCACTGGACGCTACCGAAGCGGCTGGTCTCAGCGAGCCGCTGACCAAGGGTTGCGTTGTTGCCTCCGATGCTTTCTTTCCGTTCGCGGACGGGTTGCTTTCCGCTGCCGAAGCAGGTGCCACGGCTGTTATCCAGCCCGGTGGTTCCATGCGCGATGATGACGTCATCGCCGCGGCCGATGAAGCGGGTCTTGCGATGGTGCTCACGGGCATGCGTCACTTTAGGCATTAATGACGGTATTCTGTCATCCTTGGTGACCTAACGAACTGAAAACGCTGTAATTTCTAACGATAGCAAGCGACGAAATATCGCGTTGCACAAAAGAGCTTGTTAACGTCCAGCGGGTAATTTGGGTCCAATTGCATTCGGTCAGTGAGTCGGCCGAATTCTTGCTGATCGCGGAGATTACCCGGTGTTTAAGAAAGCTAAGGTCACTACAAAGCTCATTGGTGCAAGTGCAGTCACGTTGACGGTTGCGCTGGCAATCGGAATCAGTGCCATCGGATGGCAGGCTTCGCGAATCACGGGTGAACTTGCGCGGGAAGAAGCTGAAACGATTGCGCGCGAGCAGGTGCAATTCGTTCAACGCGGTCTGGAAAAGGGTCTCAAGTCGGCCCAGTCGCTCGGAAGCACGCTCAGTGGTCTGAAAGCAGCAGGAGCGGTCGACCGGGAGGCCTGGAATTCAGTTGTTGAAACACTTGCCAGGGACAACAAGGATCTTTCCGGTGCCTGGGGCGTCATCGTGGAAGACCAGCTCGACGGCAGAGACAAGGAGTTCGTCGGTAACGAAAAATGGGCAACCCAGGGACAATGGCAACCCTACTTCTTCCGCAAGTCGGACGGCAGTCTGGCCTACCGGCCCATTGAAGATATCGATGTTGGTGATCTGAGCGACGAGGGTGAGCTCTGGTTCAACGGGGCCTATGTCAGCAAGCGGGACTACATGACCGAGCCCTACAGCTGGGAAGCGGACGGCAAGACGGTCACCGGCGTCTCCTTCAGTGTTCCGATCCGTGACGGGTCGAACGTGATTGGTGTTGCCGGTGGTGATATCCTGCTGACGCCTTTGTCCGACGTGCTCGGCCAGCAAAGACCGCTGAAAACCGGTTCGGTTCAGCTTCTGTCGCAAAAGGGCACGTGGATCGCACATGCCAACCCGGAAATCCTCGGCAAGAGCTGGGAAGAAGAGCGCTCTAAAGCCGATCTGGCCGTCAAGGCCGACGTGCTGAACGCCGTACAGAACGGCACACCTTTTACATACACAGGTTACTCCAACTCTCTCGGCGCTGACGTTTACCGGGTCGTTTCGCCGGTTACGGTTGGTGATACGGATGCCAAGCTTGCGGTTGTGGTCAGCGTTCCGCTTGAGACCCTACACGCTGCATCCACCCAGATCCTGACGATGATCATCGGTGTCGGCGTTGTCCTTTTGATTGTTGTTGCAATGTCGACTTACTTTGTCGGCAACAGCATCGTCCGCCGGCCACTCGAGCGGGCCGTTGGAAGCATTCAGGCACTGATTGACCGCCGCTACGACGAAAAAATCGAAGATACGGACCGCGAAGACGAGATTGGCCAGATCAGCAAGGCGCTTGAGGTCTTCCGTGACAAGGCCCGTCAGGCGGAAGCCCTGTCACTGGAGCAGGAAGAAACCCAACGCCAGCAGCTGGCGCGGGCCGAACGCATCAGCGATCTGTCGCAGGATTTCGACCGCCAGATTTCGGAGCTTACCGAAACCGTGATGACACAGGTCCAGGATCTGAACGCGGCTTCCGTTACGCTGACGGCCGGCGCTGACGACACCAGCGAAAAGAGCACAACCGTTGCCGCTGCTTCCGAAGAGGCATCGTCCAACGTTGAAACCGTCGCCTCTGCAGCTGAAGAGCTCATGGCATCGGTTGGCGAAATTTCGCGTCAGATGTCACAGTCGTCCGAGATTGCCTCCCATGCGGTTGAACAGGCTCAATCGACGAACAGCAAGATTGAAGGCCTTATGGAGGCTGCCAACCGGATCAGCGAAGTTCTAAAGCTGATTACCGATATCGCCGAGCAGACGAACCTCCTGGCGCTCAACGCCACAATCGAAGCGGCCCGCGCGGGTGAAGCCGGCAAGGGATTTGCCGTCGTTGCCGCCGAGGTGAAAGAGCTTGCGAACCAGACGGCCAAGGCGACCGAGGAAATCTCGACGCAGATCCAGTCGGTGCAGACGGAAACCGCCGGATCCGTGGAAGCTATCCGGGGCATTTCGGAGACGATCGAGAAGATGAACGAAATCTCCTCGAGCATTCAGTCTTCGGTCGAACAGCAGGGCCTTGCGACCGACGAGATTGCCCGCAACATCCAGGAAGCTTCCAATGGAACCCAGGAAGTGGCGCAGAATATCGTTAAGGTTGCAGCTTCGGCAGATGATACCGGCAACGCTGCCCGTCAGGTCAGCGCTTCGGCAAACGTTCTTCAGACCGAGGCCGACCGGCTGAAGCAGGAAGTTGTCGGCTTCCTGGACAATGTGCGTCAGGTCGCCTGATCCTACAGAACATTTTCACGTTAAGGCGCGCCGGTTTATCCGGCGCGTTTTTCTTTTACGACGAACAGAAGTGCCAGGCCGATTGCGAAGAAAACCAGAATGACAGACATGCCTGCCGGCTGACTGTTGAAGAGCGCGGTGACGACGCCAACGGCCAATGGGGCCAGGAAGCTCGTCACTTTGCCCGACAGCGCCAGAAGACCAAAATACTGGGTCATGTGCTCCTGCGGAGCGAGGCGTATCAGAAGGCTTCTGCACGATGCCTGCAATGGGCCCGATACGGCACCAATTAGCGCTCCTAGAGCGATAAACACCTGTTCCGGCAGTGACGCGAACAGCGCACCCTCCGGTGCAGCCTCTGTCTCAATGACAAAAAAGACCGTCGTTCTGTCGACGGAAATCATGCCGAGGCCGCATATCATCAGGACGACCAGTGAAAAAATGATCACCGGTTTTGCTCCGAAGCGATCATCCATTGGACCGCCAAGCAGAAGGCCGAGCGTGCCGGTGATTGTCAGGATGATCCCGAAGGTGCCGATTTCGATCGAACTCCAGCCCAACTGTCCGGCAGAATAGATCCCGCCGAATGCGAACAAGGCAACAAGGCCGTCCTTGAAGACCATGTTGGAGATGAGGAACAGGAAGATATTCCGGTTCGAGCGGGCCTTGGCGATGCTGTCGGAGAGTTCCTTGAGGCCTTTTCGGATTGCGGGTCCGATCTTTGCCTGATGTGGTGCGTCCGGAACAAACAGGAACATCGGCAGTACGAAAATCAGGTACCAGATGACGGAAAACGGACCGACTGCCCTGTCGCCCTCATGCGTTGTCGGGTCCAATCCAAAGATTGGTTCAAATCCTAACAGCGTCTTGCCGGTTTCGGGGCTCGCGGCCAGAAATCCGAGCGCGATTACCAGCGTCACCAGACCACTGACATAGCCCATTGCCCAGCCAAAACTCGACAACCGCCCAATCTTGTCGTGAGGCACGAGCGACGGCATCATTGCGTTGTTGAAGACCGTGGCAACCTCGATACAAAGGGTTCCGATGGCAAATGCCACCAATGCAATAGCGATGCTGTGCTGGCCTCCGGGAGCGGCATACCAAAACGCCCAGCAACAAATCAGAAACGGTATTGAGAATCCGAGTATCCAGCGCTTCCGGCGGCCTGTGGCATCGGCTATGGAGCCCAGTATCGGCGCCAACAAGGCTATTCCGAGCCCGCCGGCAGCTGTGGCAAAGCCCCAGAGCGATTGTCCTTCTTCAGGGGTACTGGCCAGCGTCGAGGCAAAATAGGGAGCAAAGACGAAGGTTGTTACAAGCGTGAAGAAGGGCTGGGCCGCCCAGTCGAACAAGGCCCAGGACACGACTGCCCGACGATCCGTCTTCTTGGGATGAGCACCGGAAACAGCAGACATTTCAATCCCTTCTTGTTGAATAAAGAAAGCCGGCAGCGGAACTGCCGGCCTTCGATATTCTGCACCGAGGCTACCACATCAATCCGAGCTGCAAATTTCAGCGAGCAAACCGGCCGCGACCGTGAATTTGGACACGCTCAGGCCACCATCGAGGATCTCGGTGACAGCAAGATGCCGGCTTGCGGCTTCGTCTTGATGTTCTTCGAGCCATTGGGAGAAGCTGCCGGCCCGGATGGACGCACTCGCCAGGGCCCTGTGTGCGGAAAAGAGAGTGGCACGGGCCCGATCAAGAGCAAGGCCATCGTAATAATCGCGGACCTCCAGGTTACTGGCCATCTCGTGCATGTTGCCAATCTTGAAGTGGTGGGCAACCTGGTAGTAGGCCATTGCAGCCGTATCAAGATCGGCTTCTGTCTCCTCCGAAACGATGACGATATCCGGGATCGCCTGTTCAGCCAGAAGCCAGGCAACCCTGCGCGCAAGCGTTTCAGGAACGCCCTTCGACACATATTCGGCAGCGCGTTCGTTCAAGATTGCGGCAGGTTCTTCCGGTAGCAGGCTTTCCAGGCGCTCCCGCAGATCCGAGATTCCGCTGCGGAACCGCTCAACGACAGCGGAAAGACCCTTGTCGAAGGCAACGTTGCGTTTGAACCAGACGACACGTTCCAGAAGCAGCGACTGGATCTCGGTATAGAGGTCAAGCTGCAGGCCGCCGTCAATTTTGGTGTCGAGTGCATCGATTTCAGCGTTGAGATCGGTCAGTTCGAAACTGTTGCGCACGGCAACAAAGCCTTGCGCGATTTCCGTCGGCGTGGCTCCGGTCTGATCCATCAGGCGGGTAAGGAACGTCGCACCGCCCCTGTTGATCATGGAGTTGGCCAGCATCGTTGCGATGATTTCACGGCGCAGCCGGTGCCCGCTGATCTCATCCTCGTAGGTCGTCGCCATCTGCGCAGGGAAGTAGCGGAACAGCTCTCTGGCAAGATACGCATCATCCGGCACTGTGCTGTCCAGAAGCGCGTCATAGAGCGTAATCTTGGCATAGGCGAGCAGAACACCAAGTTCCGCGCGGGTCAGAAGCTGACCGGCCTTGCGCATTTCCCGCAATGTCGCTTCGTCAGGAAGCTGCTCGACCACACGGTCCAGATGACCGGCCTGCTCCAGTTGGCGCATCATGCGGACCTGAAAGCCGAAATCCTCCAGCCCGCGCAGTTCGGTCATGGAAATCGCCAGCGTCTGCAGATAGTTGTTTCGCAGCACGAGATCGGCGACCTCGTCCGTCATGTCGGCAAGCAACTCATTGCGCTGTTCCAGGGAAAGTTTTTCCGATTTGACCGCCGCACCAAGAGCGATCTTGATGTTGACCTCCATGTCCGAGGAATTCACGCCAGCGGAATTGTCGATCGCGTCGGAGTTACACCGCCCGCCCTTCTTGTTGAACTCGATGCGCGCCAGCTGGGTCAGGCCGAGGTTGGCCCCTTCCCCGATAACCTTCGCGCCGACATCCGGTGCGGTGATCCTGATCGGGTCGTTGGCCCGGTCGCCCGCATCCGCGTCGGTTTCCGTTGTTGCGCGGATATAGGTGCCGATGCCGCCGAACCAGAGCAGGTCCACGTTCATCTTCAGGATAGCAGTCATGACTTCCTGGGGCGTCGCTGCGGCCTTCTCGAGGCCAAGCAGTTCCTGGATCTCCGGGCTCAACGGGATGGACTTCAACTGCCGGGAGAATATGCCGCCGCCTTTCGAGATCAGGTCGGTGTTGTAATCGTTCCAGGAAGACCGGCCGAGATCGAACATGCGCTTGCGTTCGTCCCACGTTTTCGCCGGATCCGGATCCGGATCGATGAAGATGTCCCGGTGATCGAATGCGGCAACCAGTTTGGTCGCCTTGGACAAGAGCATGCCGTTGCCGAAGACGTCGCCCGACATGTCGCCGACACCGGCGGCTGTAAATGGTTCGGTTTGAATGTCGCGGTTCATTTCACGGAAATGCCGTTTGACCGCTTCCCAGGCACCGCGCGCCGTGATGCCCATCTTCTTGTGGTCGTAACCGGCCGACCCGCCGGAGGCAAAGGCATCACCCAACCAAAAATGCCGGCCTTCGGAGATGCCGTTTGCCGTGTCGGAAAACGTCGCCGTGCCCTTGTCGGCGGCAACGACCAGGTAAGGATCGTCGCTGTCGAAACGTTGTACGCGCTCGGGTGGCAGGATAGCGTCTTCATCCAGGTTGTCGGTTACATCCAAAAGCGCATTGATGAAGATCTTGTAGCTCTCGGTGCCTTCCTTGAACCAGGCCTCCCGGTCAGTGATGGGGGGCAGGTGTTTGGGGACGAAGCCGCCTTTGGCACCAACAGGCACGATCACCGCGTTCTTGACCTGTTGCGCTTTCACAAGGCCGAGCACTTCCGTCCGGAAGTCCTGCGGCCGATCAGACCATCGCAGACCGCCGCGTGCAACCATGCCGAAGCGAAGGTGAACGCCTTCAACACGCGGGCTGTAGACGAAAATTTCCCGGAACGGACGGGGTTGCGGAAGGTCGTCGATACGCCGGCTGTCGATCTTGAAGGAAAATGTCGGCTTGGGCTGACCCTTCTTGTCGAGCTGATAGAAGTTTGTGCGCAGGATGGATCCGATGGCGTTCTGGAAACGGCGCAGGATGCGGTCATCGTCGAGACTCGAAACCTCTTCCAAATCGGCTGTCAGCTCTTCTGCCAGTCTGTCCGAACCGAGGTCCCGATCCTTTTGCGTAACGTCCGGATTGAACCGCAAATGAAACAGTTCCACCAGTTTCGCTGCGATCACCGGATAGTTGTTGAGCGTGCCCCACATATAGTCTTCGGAAAAGGGAATACCGGCCTGGCGCAGATATTTCGACAGGGCCCTGACGACTGCAACATCGCGCCAGGCAAGATCTGCGGTCATGACGAGGCGGTTGTAGCCGTCGTTTTCGGCGTGTCCCGTCCAGATGGCCATGAACATGCTTTCAAGGCGGGTCTGAAGTTCCTGCGGCAAATCGAAATCTTCCCCTGAATGACTTTCAAGGGTCATTTCATGGAGATAGGACATCGGCGTATCTGCGGGCGTGACGCGGTATGTCCGCTCGTTGATCACCTTGAATCCCATGTTTTCAAGGAGTGGTACGCGGGCCGACAACGGGATCGGAGAACCACAATGATACACTTTCAGGGACAGACGGTTCCCGGTTGTCCCTTGAGGCCTGTGAAAGGTGATCGTGGTGTCGTCCAGACCGGTAAGGGTCTCGAGCTTGACGATATCGGACAAGGCGGACTGGGCGTTGTAGACTTCCTTGTAGCCGCCATGGAACGACAGCGCATAACGCTCGGCAAGCTGCCGCGCCTGCACCGGTGGAAATTCCTTGTTGAGGGCATCGCGAACGTTGTCCGACCAGGTACGAACCATGTCCGCTACAGCGTTCTCAAGTTCCTCCTGCTCGGGTTTGGGCGTTTCGCCCTTGTCGCGCCCGATAATGTAATGGACGCGAGCAAGCGGGCCTTCGAGATAGGTCACATACCAGGCGGACAGGCGGCCTTCGTAGACCGAGGCCAGGTAGGTGCCGATATTGATTCTGACTTCAGTCGAATACCGGTCGCGTGGAACGAATACGAGGATTGAGACATAGCGATCGAACTTGTCCGGCCGGGACAGAACCCGGATCCGCGGACGTTCGTCCAATTGCAGGATCGCAATGGAGAAATCGAAAAGACGTTCGCGCTCGATCTGGAACAGTTCGTCGCGCGGGAAGGCTTCAAGCACGTTTCTGAGCGCGCGCCCCGAATGACTTTGTGAGCCGTAGCCGGCACGTGCCAGCACGCTCGCCACCTTGCGGCGCAAGAAGGGGATTGTGCTTGTCGGCTCGGTGTAGGCCGTTGAGGCGAACAATCCGACAATCCGCAATTCGCCGGTCAGATTGCCGTCATCGTCATAGATCTTGGCCCCGACATAATCCATATGTACCCGCCGGTGAACCGTGCTGCGCACATTGGCCTTGGCGATAATGAGCGGTTCCGGATTTTTCAGGAACTCGCGGATTTCGGGCGTGATCTGTACATATTCCGAGCCGCGTCTCAGGACGCGGACATCCGGGTCGGTGAGTAGCCCGAGACCGGTCCCTTCAGAGGGCGATAGTTCGCCTTCGTCGACACCGCCCTCGAACTTGTATTCGCGCATGCCGAGGAAAATGAAGTTGTTTTTCTCCATCCATTCCAGGAAGTGGATCGCTTCCCAGAGATCGTCGCTGCTTCCGGGGATCTGGGTGGTTTTGAAGGTGTCGATGGCCTCCGCCAGACGCTCCTGCATCGGCTTGAAGTCGTCAACGACCGAACGGACCGAGGTGAGGACGGTATCGAGCCGTTGCTGCAAAGCGTTGCGCGCTTCTTCAGAATCAATGCGGGTCACGTGAATGTGGATCAGGCTTTCCTGGCGATCCTTGCGTTTCGGCGGCTTTTTGCGCGCGACCGACGAGAGCAATTTGCCCTTGTCGTCCCTCTCGACAATGAAGATCGGATGCAGAACCAGGTGCACATCCAGTTTGCTGTTCTGCAATTCGTCCATCACCGAGTCGACCAGGAACGGCATATTGTCGTTGACGATCTCGATAATCGTCAGGTTGTCGATCTTTGGGTTCTTTTTCGCAGCGGCCGGATTGGTGATGCTGACCCTATGGGTGCCAAGCGCGTGATCCTGAAAATCCAGCCAGGCTTCCCGCACGAACCCGTTCAATTCATCAGCCGTATAAGCAACAAGATCTTCCGCCGCAGCTCGATCGAAAAATGCGCTGGCAAACTCCGCCAGGGCAGGATCCTCTTTGGTCAGGCCAGCGTGGACCGCGTCGATGAGTTTGTGTTTCTCGACGTCGTGTTTGTCCGGCATTTTAATCCCCCCTAGGCGATCTTAGTTGTGGCTCGGCTGCGTGATGTGATTTTGTATTGCAGCTATTGAAAAATCTTCATGACGGGAGAGGCAAATTGTCAAGTGAAGTCACCGCCTTGCAAATCGATTCAAACGAAACTTTAAGTGAAAAAACACAAGCCTATTTCGATTTGTGCGAAGAGAAGCTGGGATTGGTGCCCAATGTGCTGAAGGCGTATTCCTTTGATGATACGAAATTGCGCGCATTCACCGACATGTACAACGACCTCATGCTTGGCGAATGTGGTCTCACCAAGCTTGAGAGAGAGATGATTGCCGTTGCGGTATCTGCCGTCAACAGTTGTTTCTATTGTTTGACGGCTCACGGCGCTGCTGTCCGGCAATTGTCGGGCGATCCGGTTCTGGGCGAGCTGATGGTCATGAATTACCGGGTAGCCGATCTCAGCGATCGGCAACGCGCCATGCTTGATTTTGCCGTGAAATTGACAGAGCGGCCCGCCGAAATCCTTGAAAGCGACCGACAGGCCCTGCGCGACACTGGCTTCAGCGACCGGGATATCTGGGACATTGCATCCGTGGCGGCTTTCTTCAACATGAGCAACAGGGTCGCCGCTGCGAGCGACATGCGGCCGAATGATGAGTATCACTCAATGGCGCGTTGAGGTCTGATCGCGCTTCTCATCGGTGACAAGAGCGCCAATTGGGTGTATGACGCTGTCGATTTCAATCAGCCTTAGGAGAGGAACGGGCAATGGTTGCGCGCGTGTTCATTGATGGTGAAGCCGGTACGACGGGTCTGCAGATCCGCGAGCGCCTTGCCATGCGCCGCGACCTCGAGCTGCTCTCCATCCCGGAAGAAAGCCGGAAAGATCCGGCAGCGCGGGCCGACTACCTGAACAAGGCCGATATTGCCATCCTGTGCCTGCCCGATGCGGCGGCGCGTGAAAGCGTGGAGCTGATTCAGAACGACACGACCCGTGTGATCGACGCTTCCAGCGCACATCGGGTCGCGGACGGCTGGGCCTATGGGTTCGCGGAAATGGCTGCCGATCAGGCAGAGATCATTGCCTCGGCAATGCGAGTTGCCAATCCAGGATGCTGGCCACAAGGTCTCATTGCATCCGTGCGCCCCCTGATCGCAGCAGGCCTGCTGAAAGCGGATTTTCCGCTCACTTATCATGGCGTTTCCGGGTATTCCGGTGGAGGCAAAGGCATGATTGCCGACTATGAGGGCCGTGGAACGGATGCCAACGTCTTTGCGCCTTATGCACTCGGCTTCAATCACAAGCACTTGCCGGAAATGACCGCGTATACGCTGCTTGAGGCGGCTCCGCTCTTCACGCCTTCCGTCGGAAACTACTACAAGGGCATGCTGACCGTCGTTCCGCTGAACCTTGCTGCGCAAGACAAGGTTCCGACCGGTGCGGAACTGCATGCCGCGCTCACCGATCATTTTGCCGCGACCGACAACGGTTTCGTCGAAGTTGCTCCGCTTGAACCGCTTGAGCGTGCGGACTTTCTGGATCCGCAGGCTGTCAACGACACCAATCTGCTGCGCTTGCATGTGTTTGCAAACGATGCGCGCGCGCAGGCGGCGATCATTGCGGTCTACGACAATCTGGGCAAAGGCGCGTCCGGGGCGGCGGTGCAAAACCTCAATTTGATGCTCGGCGTCGATCAAGCCACGAGCCTTGCGGCCTGACGGGCCTGCTTGTGAAGATCATGCGAGCCTGACCTTTCAGGAGACAGAACAACATGGAAAAATTTGAAACCCTGACCGGTGTCGCTGCGCCGCTTCCGATCGTGAACATCGATACGGACATGATCATTCCGAAGCAGTTTCTGAAGACGATCAAGCGCACGGGTCTCGGCACGGCTCTTTTTCATGAAATGCGAACCAATGACGACGGTTCGGAGAATGTCGACTTTGTGCTCAACAAGGCGGCTTATCGCGATGCCAAGATCCTGATCGCAGGCGATAATTTCGGTTGCGGATCGTCTCGCGAGCATGCGCCCTGGGCGCTTCTGGATTTCGGTATCCGTTGCGTGATTTCAACTTCGTTCGCGGACATCTTCTACAACAACTGTTTCAAGAACGGCATTTTGCCGATCGAAGTGTCCGAAGACGAGCTCGAGACCCTGCTGCACGCATCTGAACGCGGCGCCAACTTTACGCTGACGATCGATCTGGAAAGCCAGGAAATTCGCGGTCTTGAAAGCGGCGACATTGCCTTCAAGATCGACCATTTCCGCAAGCACTGCCTGATCAACGGCCTCGACGATATCGGCCTGACCATGGCGAAGGAAGATCAGATCGACACCTACGAGGGCAAGCTTGGTGAGGCGCGCCCCTGGGTTTGATTGACCAGCCTCGGCGATGTCACTGACGGTTATCGCCGCTGTCAGGTTTCCATTCGCAGATATACATCTTCAGTGCCCCCTTCCCATTTAGGGAAGCGGGCACTTTTCGTTTTGGAGGGATTTGCCGTTCGCGACCAATGAAAATTGTTGCGTCGTCTGATAAGGACTATTTTGAGTTGTCGTATTAATGAAAGGATTGGCATTTTTCTCAAGGCGTCATGAAGAAAAAAGGCAATTTCAAAAGAATCTCTGGCAGATTAAATACTTGATGATACTATTTTTAGTGTGAAAAAGTGCTTGAATGCTGCAGAGTGATTTAAATTATCATTTGCATAATCTATTGATGCTCTTCTGTTGGCGTGATGAAGCGAGGCGCGCCGTTGATACCGACGCAAATTTTTGAGCAGATCAAAGACAAGAGCAGCGAGGGACTCGCGCTGGCATTGGCGTCCGACCATGACGGCGCCATCATGCACCTTCAATGGTGCAACAAGGCCTTCACCAGAATTACAGGATATGAGCTCGAAGAGGTTGTCGGGGAGCGCGGGACGATCCTGATCGGGTCAAGTGTGGAACAGGGAAGTCATCTGGTCATCATCGAAAAGTTGATGAACTGGGAGCATTTCTCGGTCAAGACTCTCAACAATCGAAAAGACGGGCAGGAATACCTGCAGAAAATGAGCTGGACGCCGCTATCGGATACGGCAACCGGCGCGCGATGGTGGCTCTGTTCGCTGATAGAACTGGAGGACGCACCGGAGGAACAGCGCGGCACACGCCGCCTGTCGATAGCAGCGGTCCATGATCAAGATCCGGTCGCAGACTATGAAGAGAAACTGCGTCATCTGGAAAAAGAGAACACACGGCTCTACGAACTTGCGAAAACCGTCGCGAAGGAGTCCAACGAGGACCCCTTGACTGGCCTTTCCAATCGACGGCACCTCGAGGTCGAGCTGAAGTCGTGGGTCGCAGATCTTCAGAACGGCGGATCGGAGTTCGCAGCATTTTATGTCGATCTGGACCGCTTCAAATCCGTGAACGATACGCTGGGCCATGATGCCGGTGACAGATTGCTCAAGTCCGTCGCCGACATGCTGCGACGGCTGACGAATGACAAAGACCTGATTGCCCGGATCGGGGGTGACGAATTTGTTATCCTGAGGCCCCTGGGCAGCAGTGCGTTGGAGATCTCCAGTCTCGCCGATGCGATAGTCCAGGAAATGCACGCGCCATTCACCTTTGAGGGCAAATCGACCTTCTGCAGCGCGAGCGTTGGCGTCGCGATCGCCAAGGCGAAAATGGAAATTCCCGAAGAGGTTATCGCAGACGCCGATACGGCGCTCTATCATGCCAAAACCAATGGCAAGGGACGTTGGTCTTTCTTCACCGAGGAGATGCATGCCGAAGCCATTGCGACGAAGCGGCTTGTTTCCGACTTGCTGGTCGCGTGTGAAAAGCGAGAATTCGTTCCCTATTTTCAACCGCTTATCGATTCCGGAACGGGCAAGATAACCAGTGCGGAAGTTCTGGTGAGGTGGTTGCATCCCACATTGGGCCTGTTGCCGCCCGCAGCCTTTCTTGAGACGGCTGCCAATATGGGGATCCTGAAACGCATTGATGAAATCGTCTTTAGCACACTTCCGGAAACGCTGGCGATTTTCGACGGAACTGGCGTTGAGCTGCCGCGTGTTTCGATCAATCTGTCCGCCGGGCGGCTGGCGGACCCGACCCTTATTCACGATATCAAAAGATCAGGAATTGATCCTGGGAGGCTGATAATCGAAATCCTTGAGTCTGTTTACCTGGAGCGTATCGGCGACGTCGTGAACTGGACTCTGGGGGAACTCAAGGAACTTGGGGTCACCATCGCGCTCGACGATTTCGGAACAGGACATGCTTCTGTCCAGGGTCTGTTGAAGATCAGGCCCACCGTCCTGAAAATAGACCGTCAGTTCATTCAGCCGATCGTGGAAGACGAAACATCCCGCGCCCTGGTGACTTCAATCATCGGTATCGGGAAAAGCCTTGGAATGAGCATTGTCGCGGAGGGTGTGGAAACCGAACAGCACGCGCTTTTTGCGAGCCGCATGGGATGTGATCTGCTGCAGGGGTTCTATTTCGGCAAACCTATGAGTGCAGAGGATTTGCGGGATAATCTGATTACCACCAGAGGCGCGTTTTGGCGTCCAAAGGTGCCATTGGCGGGCTTCAGGCACTCGAATATTTCTCTCTAAGCCATCGCCGCAAGTGCTTGCCTGAGCTCTCATGGAGTCACGCCGGCCGTTTCAGATCAGGCGTCATGCATTTCTTTTGAGGCAGCCACGCATGCGATCGATCAGTTCGCTTGCCGGCGTAAAACCGATGTGCTTGCCATAGCGATAGCGTTCAAGCTCGGCCTTGACGTCTTCAGAATAGGCAATCTGGAAGGGCGTAAAGTCACGCCCCTTGTCGATCAGTGCGGCAAGCAATGCCTTTACAAGTACGGGATAGGCAAACAGGCAGAATTTGAAGCCGATATGGAGCGGATTTGCCGGCAGAACACCATCGCAGTCGTGAAAGGGAAGGCCGGGCGTTTCAACAACAACGCGGCCATCGTCAAATTGGGAGTCGAGTTCATGTATGACGACTTTTCCAAGGTGCCCGTTTTCCTGTTTGAGGCCAGCTTCGATCGTATCAAGAAAGGGCCGCGGACCGCGGATTCCATGTTGCGTGTCTGAAGGGTGAACGTTAAAGGCGCCCAGTTTCGGGGCATGCAGCACACTCTCAGGGATGAGCTGTCCGTAGAATGCGGAAAGAACGATGTCCGGCTTGCAGACCGCAAGCCACTCCTGAAGAGGCCTGGCGTGAATAGAGCCGGAGAAGAATGCGATTTCATTTTCCAGACAGTAGGAACGGGTGCGTTGGTAAGATTGAGCACATTGTTCCGGCGTGTAGTGCTGCCACAGACGCTTCCTCGCGCTTATGCGCGCATTCGGGTCCGTGATTGCGTCTGTTGCGACCCCCGCCAAAATGAGCGGGTTCTTAGGCGTTGCGTTGATCTCATCGATTGCGGCGATGCAGGCAAAAAGCGGCACGTCACTGGCAAGCAGCAGGACGCGCGTACCTGGCTCGATGCTTTTTCCGGATGGAATGCATTCGCCCCAATCTTCCGCTTGGCTACTCATCACCGGCGAGACGGGTCTGGTCGCCGCGATCCTTGATCGAGCCCTGATTGTACCAGGGATTTCCGGAGGCATTGGAAATCAGTTCGAACGAAGGCTTTTCGTCGATCTCCGACAGATGTGCGGCAACGCTCGCGAAGAAATGCAAGGTGTGCAGCGACGTATCGAGAAGCGGACCCTCCGGTGCCTTGAACTCGTGGACATCGACGTTGCCCGCAGACGGGCATCTGGACAAGAGCGATTTCATCGCCGCCACGCGATCTTCCTCGAATGGATGGCCTGAAGGGGTGCGCAGGACAAGGATCGAAAGCGGACGCAACGTCGGTCCAACCGCCGCTATCTGGCTGTGAGTGAATTCATGTATGAGATTGGTCGCAATGTTCACCATCGCGATCTCGTTGAAATACATCCTGATCAGTTTCACGACCGACTCATCCCAGATCGGATTTGACAGAACAAGCAGGTCACGCCCGACGAGACGCTCGGCTAGAGCGGCAGCGCCTGTCAGATCTTCATTGTCGGCAAGAAACTGGCCCGACCGCTTAAGGAGACTGTCGCTCGTTTCGGTCAGGATCCCCAATTCGCGGCAGATTGCCGTGGCGCTCGCAAAAAATTCAACGGCACTGAACAGAGGATATTCCGGGTCTTCTTCTTCAAGCTGCCACTGAAAGGCCGCGTGGCCGTCAGCAAGCGCGCGGGCTTCCAGCTCATCACCGCCCTTGCCGGACGACCACACGACAATATTCTTTGTCCGCGCGGCGAGATAATTATAGGCGATCAGAGGCTCTTGCGACGACCCGCTGTAGGAACACATCACGAAAACCGTGTGCGGATCGGCGATGGCCTCATCATTGAAGTACCAGTCCAGGCGATAATCGTTGATCACGCGCGCTTCGACGTGGCTGTGTTCGGCAAACAGAAAGAGGCGCAACAGGTCGCCCACAACAGCTGAACATCCCATTCCCATCATGACGATCCGCCGGACCCGGTTTTTTCCCGCATGAGGGTAGGGGCTCAGGCAGCGGTAACTTGCTGTGCGTGTCACCTGCTCTGCCATCTTTGCGTTGAGCAGCTTGAACCGTTCTACCCTGTCGCCGAGCGGGCCGGATGGTGTGTCACTCATTCTGTCGGTACTCCCATGCAAATTTTCCCTGTGCCTCGAAACCGCCGTCGCAGCTCCCGGTTCAGTTGCGTTCCCCAAGAAGCGCTTTATCGGGAGTTGGGAATGAAATGTGGCACAGAACAGTCTGCAACAGTTAGACTTTCGATCCACAGACATCGGCGGCTGTTGTTGCTGTCAGGTATGCAGGGTAGAGCGGAAAACCAGCAGTCTTGCCGAGCGTTCATTCAGCAGCATCTGATTGGGGAACAAACTGTTTCAGACGATTGATCCCCTGTTTGCTCAGAGATTTTATCAAGGCCTCGATGGAAACGTCCTGCACGTTGACCCCCTCTTTGAGCGCGAGCCCGGCAGCTGTCCCGGTCGCCTGACCCATCGCCATGCATTGGGGCATGCCGCGCACAGAGGCGAATGCTACCGGATCCGCCGACAGTATCCGGCCTGCAAACATCAGGTTTTCAATCTTTGCAGGGAGAAGGGACCGGAAGGGAATTGTGTAGAAATCACCGGCCTCGATCGCCGCATCGTGGGTCATGCCACCGTTCGATCGCATGACATCGTCTATGGGATTGTCACAGGCAACGATCCCGTCTGGAAACTTTGTCGCTCGCGCAAGGTCTTCACCTGTAACGCGATAGACACCTTCCAGTTTGCGCGTTTCTCGCACACCGACCGTCGGCGACAGCATCGACATGTGGGCATTTTGGAAACCGGGCACATCATCACGTAGAAACCGTGCCAGCTGATGACAGCGTCGGCGGCCTTCCTGGGTTGCCCTGCCCACGGCAACGGGATCAGTTCCGTCCACGCCGCGAATGTGAACCGAATTGCAGAACACCGTGCCGTCGTGGAAGCCGCGCATGAGGTAGAGTTTGGCCAGATCGGCGTGGAGCCGCCCCTCTTCGATGCCACGCGCCGCAAATCTTTCAAAGTATGGATCAGGGTCGGCGAACGCAGCGACCCAGTCCACGCCGATCATGTGAAAAGAAATCGTGACCGCCATCATGTTGCCGGATGCGTCTCCGAGCGCGAAAGGAACGCCGGCCTTTGCCGAGACATCACCGTCGCCGGAACAGTCGATGACAATGCCCGGGACGATCGTAAAGAGTCCGTTCCTGTCGCAGCACGTAACGCTCTCGATCCGGTTACCGGCCATATGCGGTTCCAGGGCAGTTGCTCCCAACCTGACCAGAACATCTGCCTCTTCCAGCATCTCGAACATCGTGAGTGTTGCATTGTCGTGGTCGTAGACGATTTCGGGACCGAAATTCGCCAAGGTGCACGGGCGCTTTTCGGCTGCAGGCGGTTCCATCGCGGCAAGCCGATCCGTCAGTTCCTCGATCAGCCCTCCGACAATCCGGTCAACCGGGTAGCCCCCGCCCCAGGGCATGCCGGGACAAAATGCCATGACACCGCCTATTTTTGTGGTCGCTTCAAGCAGTGTCACGCGCAGCCCCTGGCGTCCGGCAGCCACGGCAGCGCCGAAGCCGGCCGTGCCACCGCCAACCACCAGAACGTCAGTCTCATATCGTCGGTCGGTCATGCGCTCAGCCTTTAAAGCCGATATCTTTGTTGTCAGATCTCATTCCAAACCTGTTGAAGCCCGGACCTGCTTCCTGACGGGACTTCACTCACCCTTGGCGTCGTCGCGCACGCGCCGTTCGGCGTTGAGCTGCTCGAGCTCCGCCATCTTGTCGCCGATCGGCCGGAGCGCGGCGATTGTTGCGCGGTATTTGAGCGAATGCTGTTCGAAAAGACGCTGCGCGAGTTCCGGATATTCCTGGATCATGCGCTTGAAGAGCGCCCGGCGGATCCGGATGATA
Source organism: Roseibium sp. HPY-6 (assembly GCF_040530035.1). Classification (NCBI taxonomy): domain Bacteria; kingdom Pseudomonadati; phylum Pseudomonadota; class Alphaproteobacteria; order Hyphomicrobiales; family Stappiaceae; genus Roseibium; species Roseibium sp. HPY-6. The sequence goes on along the minus strand of NZ_JBEWCD010000003.1, from coordinate 432,128 downwards.
CTCACCGGACCTTCGGCATCGGCGCGGCAGGGACGCCTGCATTCGGTCAAAAGGGCGGTCTGGCCGAGAAGGGTGCCCTTGCCCACGCGATCGACTTCTTCAAATCCGTCTTCGGATTTTTTCAGAAGCACTACGGTGCCGTTTGTGATCACCAAACCACCGTCAGCCCGTTCCTCTTCTTCAAAGAGGCGCTGGCCATCCTGGTAATCCATGCTTTCAGCACTGAACGCCAGCAAGCGGAGCTGGTCGTCCTGAAAGTCCGAAAGCATCGGGATTTGTTTGAGAATCGCAATGTCTTGGGCAAGGCTCATGCCCAAGATTTACGCTGATTACCCGTTAGGGCACAAGCTTATATCCACCGGCTTCTGTGACAAGAAGCTCGGCGTTGGACGGATCACGCTCGATTTTTTGACGCAGGCGGTAAATGTGCGTCTCCAGGGTGTGCGTCGTAACACCGGAATTATATCCCCAGACCTCGTGCAACAGCACGTCGCGCGTCACCGGTTTTTCGCCAGCGCGGTAGAGGAATTTGAGGATCGACGTTTCCTTTTCCGTCAACCGGACCTTGCTGCCGGCATCGTCCTGCATGACCTTTGCGGCCGGCCGGAAGGAATAGCGTCCGATGGCAAAGGTCGCGTCTTCGCTCTGCTCGTGCTGGCGAAGATGCGCACGCACACGGGCCAAAAGCACTGCGAACTTGAACGGTTTGGTGACATAATCGTTCGCGCCCGCTTCAAGGCCAAGGATCGTGTCACTGTCCCCATCATGCCCTGTCAGCATGATAATCGGCGCCTTGAAGCCGTTTTTGCGCAAGAGCTTTACAGCTTCCCGGCCGTCGATGTCCGGCAGGCCGACATCCATCAGAAGCAGGTCGACATGCTCGTCCTTGGCAAGGCCGATGCCGGAAGTGGCCGAGTCTGCCTGTATGGTTTCGAACTCGTCATACAGCGAGAGCTGTTCGACGAGCGCTTCGCGCAGTTCGGTGTCATCATCGACAATCAAGATCGTGCGGGCGGTCATGGGTGCGGTCCTCGCCAAAAGTCTCAAACTGATCACGCCAACTTGTGCAAACTACACATGCGTGTTCCTGCCTCTATGTGCGTGGGAAATTCTCGCCGCACAAGCAGGTGTTCGTCAATTCTTCTTCACGCGGGGTTTAGGTCTGGTTTATCAATGCCTTCAATCGGAAAAAAGGAAGGTCAGTCCCACGCTCATGGTTAATACCGGTAAATTGGCGGATTCGCTGGACGTGCGCGCTCTGCCGCATGACAGGACAAAGGGAATATTAACTTTCGGCGCGATCACGGTTCCGTGTGCTCTGGGGAGGTCGGGTCTTCTTGTCCGTAAAAAAGAAGGGGATGGCGGAACTCCTGTGGGGTTTTTTGAGCTTCTCCATGTCTATTACAGGCCGGACAAGGGCTTGCCGCCGAAAACAACGCTGCCGGTAGAGCCGTTGACGCCCTCTTCTGCCTGGTGCGACGACCCGGCCTCTCATCTTTACAACCGACCGGTCTCGTTACCCTTCGATGCGAGCCACGAAAAAATGTGGCGCGACGACCGTCTCTACGACATTGTCGTCGTCCTCGACTGCAACATGTTTCCCGCGGTGAAGGGAAAGGGCAGCGCGATCTTTTTTCACATCGCGCGAGAAACCTATTCGCCGACGGAAGGGTGTGTCGCCGTTGCGCCCGAACACATGAAACTGTTGCTCGAGAAAACCAGGCCTGGTGCACGCATGTGCATCCGTCTTTGAAAGCCTCGTTTGACACATGTGTTGCCGCTTGGGTCTGCTACTGAGAAAGCAGCTGAGGTAAAACGGAAGCTGTCTTATACGCTGGAAAGGCCGGCGCAGACTGCATGGCTGGTCTGAGCGCCGGCCCCACTGGAAATTCCGCGCGTTTTCGGCCATATAGGGGCAACTGATCGCGACAAACCGATCAATTTCTCTGCTCGATTAAGAAGTGCACTCGTTATGGCGTCTGACATCAGACCCTTTTTGAAGATGAATGGCCTTGGCAACGATTTCGTCGTCTGGGACGCGCGCGCACAGCCGCTACGCTTGTCCAACGAGGTTATCGCCAGACTGGGTGATCGGGACACCGGCATCGGTTTCGACCAGATGATCACCGTTGAAAAGTCCGCGCTCGGTGTCGACGCCTTCATGCGTATTCACAATCAGAATGGCGGCGAAGTGTCGGCTTGCGGCAATGCGACCCGCTGTATTGGCCGGCTGCTTATGGAAGAAGGCGGCAAGGATCTTGTGACGATCGAAACCGGTGCAGGCCTTTTGCACGCATTCGACAGCCCGGGACCATTCAATGTCACCGTCGACATGGGAGCCCCGCGTCTTGCATGGGACGAGATCCCGCTTGCGGAAGAATTCGCGGACACGCGCGCGATCGAACTCCAGATCGGTCCGATCGATGACCCGGTGCTGCACACACCGGCGGCGCTCAGCATGGGAAACCCCCACGCGATCTTCTGGGTTGATGATGTCGAGGGCTATGAACTGGAACGCTTCGGCCCGCTTCTCGAGCACCACCCGATTTTCCCGGAAGGTGCGAATATTTCGTTGGCGCATGTCTTCGATGAGGACCAGATCCGCCTTAAAGTCTGGGAGCGGGGCGTTGGCCTGACCCTGGCGTGCGGAACGGCCGCCTGCGCCGTTGGAGTCGCGGCTGCGCGTGATGGCAAGACAGGCCGCAAGACAACGGTTCACCTTCCTGGCGGGCCGATCGGCATTGAGTGGCGCGAAAGCGACAGCCACGTCCTCATGACCGGGCTAACGGAAATTGAATTCGAGGGTGAAATCGATCTTGAAACGCTGGAGTGGCGCAAAACCGCGTCTGGCGATTCAACGGAGGCCGGAGCGGCCTCATGAGCATCGATGTCGTAACATTCGGGTGCCGGCTCAACTCCTATGAGTCCGAAGTGATGAAGCGTGAGGCGGAGGCCGCGGGTCTTCAGGATGCGGTCCTCATCAATACCTGCGCGGTGACCAACGAAGCTGTCAGACAGGCCCGCCAGGCTGTGCGCAAGGCGAAGCGCGACAATCCGTCAGCGCGTGTGATTGTCACCGGCTGCGCAGCCCAGACGGAAGCCGAGACCTTTTCCGCAATGGACGAAGTCGATCTTGTTCTCGGTAATACCGAAAAGCTTGAGCGCAAGTCCTATCAGGATGTCGCCGCCTTCGGGATTTCGGAAACCGAGAAGGTGCGGGTCAACGACATCATGAGTGTCGAAGAAACCGCCGGTCATCTGATCGACGGGCTGACGGGCCGTGCGCGCGCATTCGTGCAGGTTCAAAACGGCTGCGACCACCGCTGCACCTTCTGTATCATTCCCTACGGCCGCGGCAACTCGCGGTCGGTTCCCATGGGCGTTGTGATCGACCAGATCCGGCGGCTCGTTGAAAATGGTTACAACGAAATCGTTCTGACCGGCGTCGATATCACGTCGTATGGTTCGGACCTTCCCGGCACGCCAAAGCTGGGGACGCTGACGGCCAAGATCCTGAAAATGGTGCCGGACCTCAAGCGGCTCCGGCTTTCCTCGATCGATTCGATTGAGGCCGATGACGATCTTATGCGGGTGATTGCCGAGGATGATCGCCTGATGCCGCACTTTCATCTGTCGCTACAGGCCGGCGATGATCTCATCCTGAAACGGATGAAGCGGCGGCATTTGCGGGCGGATACAATCCGTTTCTGCGAGGATGTGCGGCGCTTGAGACCGGATGTGGTCTTCGGTGCGGACATCATCGCAGGCTTTCCGACCGAAACCGAGGCGATGTTCGAGAACTCCCTTAAGATCGTCGACGAATGCGGATTGACGCATCTCCATGTGTTTCCGTTTTCCCCGCGCCCGGGAACGCCTGCGGCGCGCATGCCTCAACTGGACCGGTCAATCGTCAAGGGACGGGGTGCACGGCTCCGCGCCAAGGGCGAAGAGGCCCTGACCAATCATCTGGCGGGGGAAATCGGCAAAGTCCGCCCTGTCCTGATCGAGAAGGAAGGCCTGGGGCGGACGGAACAATTTACGCAGGTCGAACTTGCCGGCGGGCACGCCGGAGAGATCCTCGATGTTCGTATTGTCGGTCACACCGGGCGGCATCTTCTGGGCGAAGCTCTTTCCAAGGCTGCCTGACAGGCGGCGAGATCCTTTTAGGCGGTTTCATGAGCGAGAAAAAACGCGGATTTCTGGGTCGGCTGTTCGGCGGCAAGGAAGCCCCGGCGGAACAACCGGAGGAAACCGTTGAAAAGAGTCCGGCCGAAGCCGACAGCGCGGAAAATGTGGACGAAAAACGGCTTGGTGCTGTGGAACCCGAGCTCACGACTGAAATGGAAGTCAAGCCGGTTGCCGCTCTAGATGAGCCCCTGAAGACCTTCGGGCTCGATGGCGGTCCGGGCATCGTGCCGGAATTCTCCGCAAAGCAAACACCTTTGCCCGCAGATGATTTTGTTTCGACCGACGTCGGATCGGATCCGGATGCCGACACACCCTTGGAAGACACTGAGCCAGCGGCGGAGGCGGTCGAGCCGAAAGACGTCCCCACTGATCCGTCCGTTGACCCCGAAGAGCCCAAGCTCTCCTGGTTTCAGCGGCTGAAAAAGGGCCTGTCGCGGTCATCGGCCTCGCTGACCGAAGGTATCTCGTCCATCTTCACCAAGCGCAAGCTCGACGCCTCCATGCTCGAGGAGCTGGAAGACATCCTGATCCAGGCCGATCTTGGCGTCGACACGGCAATGGCGATTACGGATCGGCTGTCCGATGGCCGGTACAACAAGGAAATCTCGCCAGAAGAAGTGCGGGAAATCCTGTCGCAAGAGGTCGAGAAGGTCCTCAAGCCGGTGGCCCAGCCTCTCGATCTTGATATGGGCAAAAAACCGCATGTTGTCCTGATGGTGGGTGTCAACGGGACCGGCAAAACGACGACGATCGGCAAACTCTCCAAGAAGCTCCGCTCGGAAGGCAAAAAAGTCATGCTCGCAGCCGGTGACACCTTTCGCGCGGCCGCCGTGGAGCAGCTCAAGATCTGGGGCGAACGGACCGGCGCCGACGTGATAGCCAGGGATACCGGCGCCGATGCCGCCGGTCTTGCCTTCGACGCCATGAAAGAAGCGCAGGAAAAGCAGGTTGACGTCCTGCTCATCGATACGGCCGGTCGGCTGCAGAACAAGGCGGAGCTGATGGATGAACTTGAGAAGGTCATCCGCGTGATCCGGAAACACGATCCCGAGGCTCCTCACACCGTTCTTTTGACGCTCGATGCGACAACCGGCCAGAACGCGCTCAACCAGGTGGAGATTTTCGGCAAGGTGGCCGGCGTCACCGGTCTCGTTATGACCAAGCTCGACGGAACCGCGCGCGGTGGTATTTTGGTTGCCATTGCGGCGAAGCATGGCTTGCCGGTGCATTTCATCGGTGTCGGAGAAGGCGTTGAGGACCTGGAACCATTCTCCGCGCAGGACTTTGCCAACGCAATCGCGGGTCTCGCGTGACAGGCGCTGACCCCACGATCGGAATTTCCAGAAGCTGATCCACTCTTCGTTCTGTCGTGGCAGTTCTCGATGTGAGCTAGTACTTATGCAGCCCGTCGAAATCCGCCTTTCCGATCTTCAGGCCTGCGTGACGCAAACCGGCATAGGCCTGCGTGAAATGAAACAGCATGTTTGGAAAGGCGAAACACACGACATAGTCAGCAGCTCGTTGTGTCAGCTCAGCTTCACCTGCGATGTGCGAAACGTTGCTGTCCCAATCGATCGGCGGGATCTGATTGATCGCGGTCCGAACATCCTCATGCAAAGACCTGAGGCTCTTCAGGCTGTAGGGCTCAACGATTTCCGGCACGGGATGTCCCACCGGCAGGCACAACGCGCGCGCTGCGAACTGAATGGCGACCGCGAGGTGAAATCCGGTATCGAATGCATCCGGCGCAAGCTGAATGGCGAGCAACTCATCGGCGTTTGGTTGGTCAGATACCAGTTTCAGGAGCTTGCCTGACTGGTCCAGGTAGTGTCCGACTGCCGCCACGAGCGCCTCGTCGGGTCCCGTCTGCTCATTCATCCTGCTCTCCGTCTTCATCTTTCCCGAAAGTAGGCGCTTTGTACTCGTCCGCTGGCAGGTTCGCCCAAAACGCCAGGAACTTCCGCAGTTGAGAGGTCGCGGGCATCACTTGAGCCGGTAGAACAATTCTCTTTCGTTGCTGAAATTCAGTTGGTCCGCGTATCCGATCTCGTCCGCCCCAATCTTTTTAAGAAGCGATTGCATCGCAAAGTTGTTTGCTTCGGTCGAGATGTACAATCGAACATATCTGTCGTCCTGGATGGCGTGCTCGATCAACTGTCTTCCCACGCCGTGATTGCGAAACTCCGATTTCACGCAGAGGTAAGCGACAAATGGCCAGTTCAAGAAGCCTTTTGGTGAAATGCGGAGATACCCAATCGCCTCTGAGCCTTCGGCGTCGGCGACACGCAATTCTCCGGCCTGCAGGTCAAGCCGCCGATCGCCCATGAATTCATCATATTGACGGATAACGGGATAGTCGGAAAGGCGTCCGGATCTGATGCTGCACATGGTTCAACGATTCCTGAAATCCCGTTCAGATGCAACGATCGCATTGTCTGCAGCGTCGTAAATTTCGTTCGCTTTACGATTGTTTCTTGCGCTCACGGAAGGCGGCAGTCTTGGCGCGATTGCCGCAGATCTTCATGTCGCACCACCGGCGTTTCTTGTTCTTCGTAATGTCAGTGAACCAGAATGTGCAGGTTGGTCCATCGCAATTTCGCGTCAGCTGGCAATCTGTTTCGCTCAAAAGGTCTGCAATCTGGTGCGCAATCGGGACCAGCAGGTCCTCTGCCTCGTTGATCTCGTAACCGCTTGAAAGACGAAGCTGCGCTTCGTCAGAGTCTCCTGGTTGGAGCTGAAACCGATAGGTGCCTTTCGACAGGATCCGGCTAATAAGCTCGATTTCGTCTGGTGCCAGCTTCCAACCGGAAAGTCCGTCTTGACGGATAATCAGATCACGAAACCATTCACGCAGATCCCTTGCGCGCGCTGCGGTTTCGTCAAGGTCTTTCGTACTGGCGCTCTCCGCAATGCCAGAGGCCCCGGCTTCGCTTAACAGACCCGCCGCCGTCATCCACGACAGCAAAGCTGCGCCATTGTTGATCCACTCGATCTCGGTGCCGTGCGGGGCGCCCACGCTGTTCAGAAAATCGAGCGCCGGGTGATCTGCGATGAGGATTGGGGGCGGTTTTTGCGGCTCGCTCAATGGGGTTTCCTGACATCTTCACGGGTTTTTGAAACCTGCAAATTAGGATTTTGATGGTTATCGATATTGTTTGTAACCGTCAAATATGTATTTAGATGGTTGCCAAGTTTTGATATCTCATCGCAAGGAGTTTTCCGCAATGACCAAGATCCTGCATATCAACGCCTCCCCGCGCGGGCCGAAATCTCAGTCCGCTCTTCTGGCCGATACCTATCTCAGTGCGCGGTTACAAAGAGAGCCGGCGGTCCAGGTCGACAGCCTGAACCTTTGGTCGGCAGACCTGCCGGAATTCGACGGTGACAAAAACGCTGCCAAACTGTCTTTCTTCGGCGTCGGAGAAATGGATGCTGCAGGCAAGAGCGCTTGGGACCAGGTTGTTGAAGTCACGCAAAGGTTCATTGAGGCAGACGAATATGTCTTCAACGTTCCGATGTGGAACGGCGGCATTCCCTACAAGCTGAAGCATTATATTGACGTAATCACGCAACCGGGTCTCCTGTTCGGATTTGAACCGGAACGAGGGTATTTCGGGTTGCTGGAAAACAAGACGGCACATGTGTTTTACAGTTCCGGAGTATATGCACCGGGCGCAGACAAGAAGTACGGCGAAGACTTTCACTCGGCCTACATGGATTGGTGGTTCGGGCTTGTCGGCATCAAGACCGTTGTGACCACGCGGCACCAGCCAAGTATCCTGACCATTAATCCGGACGCTGATCTCGAAGCCGCCGTCGCACGCGCCAAGGCCGCCGCCTGATCCAACGCTGTTTCAGACGTCTGTCGCCCCGGAAGACCGGCTCGCGTTCCGGGGTGACCGTCGGTCAGTCGAAGACGTTGATTTGCTTCTGTAAATCTTCCGGTCGTTTGCCTGCCTTTCGGCCTGCGAACCACCAGTAGGTGCAGCCGGAGGCGATGCCGCCGGGCAGAAAGACTAGCGACTGCGTGAGTATTTGAAGGTCCATACGAAGTGAAATTACCGGAAGTACGAAAATGCTCAGCAGACTTGAAAAGGCGACATAGAAAAGCGGATTTCTGATCGCATTCCTCTCGGACGCCATGATCAGGAATATTGATGGAATGATTGTGAGCGCCCCGGTTACCAAGAGCACAACCCCAAAGATCAGCAAATGTGCAGCATTTATGCCCCCTGGGCCGCCGGGCTGAACGAAGTTCAGTGTCAGGATGATCGTTGCACTCGCGACGGCCAGGCTGATCAGATATCCGCGAATGGTTCTTCCACGCACAGGCGCACTCCTATGATCCGCCTGGCTCCCACCCGTCCGGCGCCATTTCAAATCCCTCGAACTGAAAACCGGGCGCAACCGTACAGCCAACCAGCGTCCACGCGCCCAGGGAACGAGCCTGCTGCCAGCCGGCACGCGGCACAATGCCTTGAGGGCGTTCGCCGGCGACAAGGTCGTTTCCAAGCCGGACAACGCTCTTGGTCTTACCTTCGGCGCTGATCGACAGTTCCAAAGGGGCACCTGCGTACCAGTGCCAGGTTTCAGCGGCATCGACCTTGTGCCACCGAGACAGCACGCCTTCGGGGAGGAGAAAGTAAATCAGGGTGGAGGCCGCCCTGCCGTGGGCGTCGGTGAGGTCGTCCCGGAATGTCTCGACAAAATACCCGCCTTCCGGATGAGGCTGCATTTTCAGGAGGTCAACGACCTCATTGGCGGTCAGATTGGAGGAAGGTGACATTGGAACAACGAATTCGGTAAGAGTCAAAATGGATGTTGTTCGCAATTGTTACAAAAAACTCACGCCTCGGAACAATAGGCAAGATCGTCAATCGTTTCCCGAAGCGCAGCCACCACCTCATCGTAGAGGATCTGCATATCGAGTTTGTGGCCGCCACCGTGATGCATTGGAATTGCTTCCGCCTGGCTGACAATGCGGTGAACGACGTCCTGCGCACGCTGTTCGGCCGTGCGGGATGTGGACGCCGGAATGTTTGCGGGTGTCATGGTTTCTGCCCTCACATGATCACAATGGCAACCATATGGGGGACAGAAACCGGGGTTTTAAGGCTTAGTGTGCAGAAATGGTTTGAGTATTATTGCCGACGGAACGCTTGGCAATGAAACAGGCCTACGCGTTGTCTTTTCGTGTGCGGATCTCCGTAAAAACCTCTGTGGCTGATTTGCCCGACATGCCGAGCGCCTCCGCAACGGATGCCTCACCCGCTCTTAGAAACGGATTGGTCGCCTTCTCCAAGGCCATTGTTGTCGGCAGGGTTGGCTGGTTGTCCGCCCGCAATTGTTTCACTTCTTCCGCACGCGCCCTTAGGTCCGCGTTGTCCGGCTCTATCGTGAGTGAAAAAGCCGCGTTTGCTGCCGTGTACTCATGGCCGCAATAGATTTTCGTGTCGTCAGGGAGTTCCCGCAAGAGCTTGGCGAGGGACGACCACATCATTTCCTTGTCGCCTTCAAACACCCTGCCGCACCCGAGAGAAAACAGAGTGTCGCCCGTATGCGCCATCCCGATCACCGGGATGTACCAGGAAATCTGATCGAGCGTGTGGCCCGGCGTTGCAATCGCCTTGATTTCGTAGGGACCGCAGCGAATGTGATCGCTGTCTTCTACGAAGCGATCCAACTCGGTAATTTTCTGGCGAGACCTGGCCGGGCCAAAAACTGTCGCGCCTGTCTTCTGCTTCAACTCACCCAGCCCTTGCACATGATCCCAATGGTGATGCGTGATGAGAATGTGCGTAAGCGTCCAGCCCTTTTCCTGCAGCGCTTTCTCGTAAGGCCCGCTGTCGGGGACATCGAAGGCGATGGTCGTGCCACTCCCGGTGTCGTGAACCAACACGCCGAAATTGTCGTTAAGGCAGGGAAACTGGAGGATCTCGGTTGTGTCGTTCAAGGTCATGAGGAAGGTTTCCGAAGTGATTGACTTGTTGATTGTCACAGTGGCAAACAGGAAGCCGGAGGGCAAGACGGGAAGCCTGCGCTTTCAGTCCCCGCAGAGGAGCAGTCCGCCTCAAGCCAGTTCGAACCCGATTTTAGGCCCGTGCCCTTATGTATCTCGACGTCGTTCATTTGCGTGCATTTTACGATTTACCGCTCGGGCGCCTGCTTAGAAGCCTGATCGGTGCACCTATCCGGGAAATGTGGCCGGATCTGAACGGACAACGGCTTTTGGGGCTTGGTTATGCCGGGCCATTCATGCGGCCGTATCTCGACATGGCGGAACGCGCGATTGCTGCCATGCCAGCGCCGCAAGGTGCTGTGCCCTGGCCGCGGGAGCGAGACAGTACGTGTGCGCTGGTGGAGGATGCGGCGTTACCATTTCCCGACATATCCTTTGACCGGGTCATGTTGGTGCATGCGCTCGACCATTGCTCGGATCCGGAGGCTATGCTCAAGGAAGCCTGGCGCCTGTTGTCGCCCGGTGGCCGGTTGATTGCGGTCGTGCCGAACAGGCGCGGGCTTTGGGCGCAATCCGAATTGTCACCCTTCGGGTACGGCCGCCCTTATTCAAGCGGCCAGCTAAAAGACCTTCTCAAGAGCTGCGAATTCAACGTTGTCGACGATAAGGAAGCGCTGTTCATGCCGCCATCAAAGGCGCGCACGATCCTGCGTGCGGCAAGAACCTGGGAAGGGATCGGCCGCAGAATCTGGCCGGTCTTTGGCGGCGTGCTGGTCGTGGAAGCGGAAAAAGTCGTGTTCCAAAGCCTTCCGGCCGACGGCAAACGGAGCCGTCTCAGAGTGCTGCGTCCGGTTTTCATTCCCGAGGGTGTCGCGACGGGGCTAAAGCCTGTCCGGGCAGTCCGACCACAGCGGATCCAGTTGTCTCGTGAAGCGCCGGAAGGATCGTGACGGCGGTACGCCGGTTTCTTAAAAGGCTTTGTCGGAACGCTGGCGCGCGTGAGCGGTTAAGGATCACCGTTTCAGCAAAAATACGGCCTGTTCAGCAACGATATTCCACACCCACCAGGGCGCGTTGACCGGGATCTTGTTGCCTGTCGCGCTCAGCGCGATCGCCTTTTCCACGTCTGCATCCAGTTCATGGCACAGTTCGACAAAGTCGCGCAGCGAGCAGAAATGGATGTTCGGCGTGTCGTACCACTCATAGGGCAGGTATTTCGTAACGGGCATACGGCCGCGGAACAGGAGCTGCATGCGGTTGCGCCAATGGGCAAAATTCGGGATCGAAACGACCACCTGTTTGCCGATGCGCAGAAGCTCACGCATGACTTTCTTCGGCTCGCGGGTCGCCTGCAGGGTCTGGCTCAAGATGACAACGTCGAACGCGTCGTCCGGATAGTCCGAGAGATCCTTGTCGGCATCACCCTGGATCACGGAAAGCCCGCGTGCAACGCAGCGGTTCACGCCTGCCTGGCTCAGCTCCACACCACGGCCGTCGACCTGGCGTTCATGGACGAGATGGTCGAGAAGCGCGCCGTCTTCCGAGCCGATATCAAGGACACGCGCGCCGACCGGGACAAGCGCGGCAACAACCTTGTGGTCACCCCGAACTTCGCCGGGGCGTGTCTGCCTGGGAGCAAGGTTCATGTCAGGGAGCCTCCCCCGGCGCTGGAATGCCGCGCGCATGGGCGGCGCCTGTCATGAAGCCCTGGATGGTATCGAACATTTCGGGCACGTCCAGAAGGAATGAATCGTGACCACGGTCGCTTTCAATCTCGACGAAGGAAACGTTTGCCGCAGCGGCATTGAGTGCTTTCACAACGCTGCGGCTTTCCGATGTCGGGAACAGCCAGTCCGACGTAAACGACATCACGCAAAACCGGGTTTTTGTATCCGCGAATGCATTCGGCAGGGTGCCGCCAAACTCCTGTGCAAGATCGAAATAGTCCATCGCCCGCGTGACATAGAGATAGGAGTTGGCGTCAAAGCGGTCGACGAAGGTCATGCCCTGATGGCGAAGATAGCTTTCGATCTGGAAATCGGCGTCGAACCCGAAGGTCAGGTTCTCGCGATCCTGAAGATTGCGCCCGAACTTCTGGTGCAGGGATTCGTCGGACATGTAAGTGACGTGCGCCGCCATCCGGGCCACTGCCAGGCCCTTGGTTGGCCGGACGCCTTCTTCGATGTAACTACCGCCACGCCAGTTCGGATCCGCCATGATTGCTTGCCGACCGACTTCGTGAAAGGCGATGTTCTGCGACGTATGCCGGGCCGCCGCAGCAATCGGTATGGCTGCAAACACCCGCTCCGGATAACTGGCCGCCCATTGGAGCACCTGCATGCCGCCCATCGATCCGCCGATGACGGCGAAAAGTGTTTCGATACCGAGGTGATCCACGAGGCGCGCCTGCGCACGCACCATGTCGCGGATGGTTACCACGGGAAGATCGAGGCCGTAAGGCACACCCGTTTCCGCGTTGATAGTCGCCGGTCCGGTCGTGCCAAGGCAGCCGCCCAGCACGTTGGCACAGATAACGAAATAATGATCTGTATCGATGGGTCTACCGGGCCCGACCATCAGGTTCCACCAGCCCGGCTTGCCGGTCACAGGATTGGTTGACGCGACATACTGATCACCGGTCAGAGCATGGCAGATCAGGATGGCGTTCGACCGGTCGGTGTTTAGCGCGCCATAGGTTTCGTAGGCAATCTGCCACGGTCCGAGTCGGATGCCTGAATCCAGCTCCAGCGGCTCTTCCGCCGGAAACCGCACGAGTTTGCTGGAAGGCGTCTCCGCTTCATTCGCCTTTACAGTATCGTGTGCTGCCGGATTTTGACTGTCAGCTGGCATGATCAATTGGGCAATCTTGTTTTTTCGACTCTCAAAACGCGCCGATTGTGTCAGTTTGCAGCTGTCTGCGCTCGAGGATTCGCATGGAGAAGCCGTTCTGCACTACAGACAGACTGGCGACCTAGCCGCGCCTTGCTTGCCGAGTCAATGATTTCTTTTGCGTTTGGGCGATCACATGCCTATGACTATGCGCCGCTGACGAAAAAACCAAGGCTGGAACACCACATGCCGCAAGCACCGGACGGCGCGACGACCGATGTTGACCTGCGCGCGCGCGTTGACGATATCGACACGCGCATTCACCAGGCGTTGATGGAACGCGCAGAGCTGGAGACGGCAATTCAAACCGCCCGTGAATCTGGTGGTGCCACTTCGGATTTTTTTGATCCGGAAAGGGATGCGGACAGTGTCCGGCAAATGGTGGAACGGCATCAGGGATCATTGCCCCTGACAGCGGTTGAACACATCTGGCGTGACATTGTCGGGGCGTGTTCTGCGGCGCAGACCAGACCGGTCATTTATCTGGATGGCGGTGCCGAGCTGATCGAGATGCTTGATCTCGCCCGCTTCAATTTCGGATTTGCGACCGAACTTGATCCGTGCAGCGATGCTGCCGATGTGGTCGACGCCGTTGGTCTATCGTCCGAAGGAGCGATCGGCCTGGTCGCCCTGACGGACCGGGCGGAGTTGCCCTGGTGGCGCGGTTTGAGCGAAGCAGGTGCACAGGTGCGTGCAAGGCTGCCTTTCGTCATGCTCGACGAGCGGCCGGCAGATCTGCCAGCGCTTGTTCTGGCCAGGTCCGGCAGTCTTGCGGAAACTGCAGATGTTGCCGTTTACGATGCACGCTGGTCGGATGTGCTGCCGGGCAGGCTGATGGATCAGGGTATCGAGGTCCTGAGCTTCTTCCGTTCGGCAAACGGTGTCGATGCCCTGCTCGCCATATCAGGCGAATTGACGGAAGAAGATGTTCGCAAAGCCTGTGTTGCAGCAGGGGCTGAACCGGATGTCCTGCGGTGTGTTGGCGGATACGCCGCGCCAATCGATGCCGATGGCGATGAAGACGACGAATTTGGCGGCGAGGAGCCGCAACGATGAACGAGATGACGCACATGACGCACGCCGACAACACCAAGCCGGATCGCCCGCAGCCGCGCGCCGGTGTCATGGACATAGCCGCTTACGTTCCCGGTAAGTCCAAGGGCACGCACGGTAAAACCGTGCACAAGCTTTCGTCCAACGAAACGCCGCTCGGTGCAAGTCCGGCGGCCAAAGCGGCCATTGAAACTGTTGCCAGAAATCTGGAGCTCTATCCGGATGGCGCTGCCAACGAACTTCGCGACGCGATCGCCGAAATCTATGGCCTGCACCCCGATCGCATAATCTGCGGCGCCGGTTCCGATGAAATCCTGAGCTTTCTTGCCTACGCCTATCTAGGGTCAGGCGATGAGGCGATTTATTCCGAACATGGCTTCCTGATTTACGACATTGCCATAAGGGCAGCGGGTGCAACGCCTGTTGTTGCACCCGAAACGAACCTGAAGACCGACGTCGATGCTATCCTGGCGAGGGTGAACGACAAGACGAAAATGGTCTTTATCGCCAATCCGAACAATCCGACGGGCACCTACCTGCCGTTTGAGGAGGTCAAGCGCCTACACGAGGCACTGCCTGCGCATATCCTTCTGGTTCTTGATGCGGCCTATGGGGAGTATGTGCGCAAGAACGATTACGAGAGCGGGATCGAGCTCGCAGCGACGGCGCAGAACGTTGTGATGACACGAACCTTCTCGAAGATCTATGGCCTTGCCAATCTGCGGATCGGCTGGGGCTTCGGACCGAAACACATTATCGATGCGCTGAACAGGATCCGTGGGCCGTTCAACGTTTCGGGGATGGCAATTGCGGCCGGGATCGCAGCGGTCAAAGACCGGGAGTTCGTTACCAGGGCAATTGAACACAATGACGAATGGCTCCCATGGATCACCCAGGAGCTGGAAAAACTCGGCTTGAAGGTAACGCCGAGTGTTGGAAATTTCGTACTGGTTCACTTTCCTGACGAGCCAGGGAAACGTGCGGCAGATGCGGATGCCTATCTTCTGCAACATGGGTGCGTCCTGCGTCAGGTCGGGAATTATGGTCTGCCGAATTCGTTGCGCATGACGGTCGGTTCCGAAGAGGCAAATCGCGCCGTTCTTCAACATCTGAAAGACTTTCTGGGACAAGCCTGAAGGCAGAACAACAACACATGACCGGTGCTCCCCTTTTTGATCGGATCGCCCTGATCGGTATTGGCCTGATCGGATCGTCCCTTGCCCAGGTTGCCCGCCAGCGCGGCCTCGCAAAAGAAATCGCCATCTCGACGCGTTCGCCGGCGACGCTGCAGCGTGCGGAAGAACTTGGTTTGGGCGATCACTATTCGCTTGATGCCGCCGTTGCCGTTGAGGGGGCTGATCTCGTCGTCCTGTGTGTGCCGGTAGGGGCCAATGAAGCCGTCGCCAAGTGGATCGCGCCCGCACTGAAGCCCGGCGCAATCCTGACCGACGCGGGCTCGACCAAGGAATCCGTTGTCGAACAGGTCAGCCCTCATGTTCCCGATGGCGTCCACTTCATTCCTGGTCACCCGATCGCAGGTACCGAGCAATCCGGTCCGGACGCGGGCTTTCCAACCCTGTTTGATCAGCGCTGGTGCATCCTGACACCGTCTGCAGACGTCGATGCAGCTGCATTGGAAAAGCTCAAGGCGTTTTGGCAGGGCTGCGGGTCGGATGTGGATCTGATGGAACCCAAGCACCACGATCTGGTGCTGGCGATTGTTTCCCATCTGCCGCATCTGATTGCTTACAATATCGTTGGAACCGCGGACGACCTTGCCACCGTGACCAAGTCTCAGGTCATCAAGTATTCCGCTTCCGGTTTCCGCGACTTCACGCGTCTTGCGGCATCCGATCCGACCATGTGGCGCGATGTCTGTCTCAACAACAAGGAAGCCATCCTGGAGATGCTGGCGCGGTTCTCCGAAGACCTGTCCGCTATGCAACGCGCGATCCGTTGGGGCGATGGACAGATGCTGTTCGATCTCTTCACGCGCACCAGAGGCATCCGGCGCTCGATTATCGAGGCAGGTCAGGAAACAGACGCCCCGGACTTCGGACGCCACGTTGCTGGAAACCCTGTCAGTTCGAACGATTGACGATATAGTTTGCCAGGGCTGTAAGCGTTTCGGCACGTTCGCCGTAAGGCGACAGCAGCGCTTCTGATTCGGCGCGCAATCTTTTCAATTCATCATGTGTTTTGGGAGCACCCCAAAGACCAACAAGTGTTGCCTTGCCTGCCTCGGCGTCCTTTCCGGTGGCCTTGCCCATGACTTCCGAGCTGGCTTCAACGTCGAGCAGATCGTCCGCAAGCTGGAATGCGAGGCCGATTATCTCGCCGAAGCGGCTGATCCGCTCCACGTCTTCTGCCGGTGCACCGGCAAGAATTGCGCCCGCGCGACAGGCATAGCGCAGTAGTGCGCCGGTTTTCATGGATTGCAGCAGACGGATTTCGGTTTCGGTGCGCTCCCGGTGCTCAGATTCGAGATCAAGCATCTGCCCACCCGCCATGCCGCCGATTCCCGAGGCGCGCGACAGTTCCCGCGAGAGACGCAGCCGCACGGTGGGGTCGTCATGAACGGTTTCGCCACCAATCACGTCAAAGGCAAGTGTCAGGAGCGCGTCGCCCGCCAGGATCGCCGTTGCTTCGTCAAAGGCCTTGTGCACTGTCGGCTGGCCACGGCGAAGGTCATCGTCATCCATGGCAGGCAGGTCGTCATGGATCAGCGAGTAGCAGTGAATCAGCTCCAGAGCGCATGCCGCTTGCAGAATGCCGTCGTCGTCGCGTGCGAAAAGCCTGGCGGTTTCGATGACGAGAACGGGCCGCAAACGCTTGCCACCGTTGAGCGCACCATGGCGCATCGCAGAAAGGAGGCGTGGCGGGCGCGCGGTTTCTTCCTCAAGCGCATTTTCTTGCAGGAGCTGGTCCAGAGCGGCTTCGATGCGGCTTGCTTGCGCCGCCAGATGCTGCTTGAGGTCAAATGTCACAGTAATCTCCGGGCGGTCTTGCGCCAGTGCCGTTGTTGGTTGGGCGCGCGAACGGGTCCTCGTTTCCTGCTCATGCCCCAGGTCCGGTTTCCCTGAAACCAATTCTCTTTGTCGTCAAGGCTGGAAATTAAAAAATTGATCGGTAAAGCCTTTTGTCCGACGGTGGGGCCCACACCGATCGGACGTTAATCCCGGAGACCTGTCCATGAAATTGCTGTCGAGCCTGCTGCGTTCCTTTATCAAACGCGGACGTATGCGTGTGATTGATACCGATGGCGGGGTACATGAGTTCGGTTCAGGAGAAGACGGCCCGACGGTTACGATCAGACTGCATGACAAGAAGCTGTACCGATCCCTCTTCCTGAACCCCGAGCTGGCTGCGGGGGAGGCTTATATGGACGGCACGATGACAATGGAAGAAGGGTCCACGTGCTATGACTTCATGTTCCTGTTTTCCATCAACCGGGCACCGCTTGGGGCTCACCCTGTTCAGGGGCTCCTGCGCAAGGGCTGGAAAGCGCTGAGGCGCCATCATCAAAAGAACAGTGTCGAACGCGCGAAAAAACAGGCGCAGCATCATTACGACCTGTCGACCGAGCTATACCGGCTGTTTCTCGATGACGGACTGAACTACAGCTGTGCCTACTACACGTCTGAAGACGCAAGCCTTGAAGCGGCGCAGGACGCGAAGCTGACCCATCTGGTTGCCAAGCTTGACCTGGAAGACGACATGGAAGTGCTCGAAATCGGCGGTGGCTGGGGATCCCTCGCGATCCGCATGGCGCAGGCCGGTGCGCGCGTGACCTCATTGAACGTCTCGCCCGATCAGATGAAGATTGCACAGGAACGCGTCGAGGCCGCGGGCGTGCAGGACCGGGTTACGTTTGTACTGAAGGACTATCGTGAGTTCGAGGGTCAGTTCGACAGGGTGATTTCCGTTGGAATGATGGAGCATGTCGGCATCGGTCATCTAGATGCCTATTTCGGCAAGGTGCGCGACTGCCTGACGGAACGGGGTTTTGCCGTCATTCATTCGATTGGCCGGATGACACCGCCCGGAACAACAGGCCCCTTCATCCGCAAATATATTTTCCCTGGTGGATACGTGCCGGCCTTGTCGGAAGTTTTTGCGTCGACCGAACGCCTCGGGTTATGGGTCTGCGACGCGGAAATCCTGCGGCTGCATTATTACTATACGATCCGTGACTGGCGTGTGCGATTTGAACAGCAGCGCCAGGCCGCATCCGAGCTTTACGATGAAGCCTTCTGCCGGATGTGGGAGTTTTACCTGTGCGCCGTGGAGCTCGGTTTTCTGCACGGATCGAATATGGTGTTCCAGCTGCTTCTGTCGAAAGAACGCGACGCCGTGCCGATTATCCGGGACTTCATTGTCGACAACGAACGGAAGCTGAATGGCACGGGGTAAAGCGGCTACGGGGAAGGGAGCAGCTGCAAGGTCCCCAACGAAACGAACGTTCTGGCAGGCGCTGCGCAGGCGTGCGCTGCAACTGCTCCTCGTCCTGATTCTGCTTCCACCCGTTCTAACGGTCGTTTATTCCGTCGTGCCGCCTGTCAGTACGCTGATGATTGCCCGATATGTCCAGTTATTGTGGGTCGACCGGGAATGGGTGCCGCTTGAAGAGATTTCGCCGAACCTGATCAGGTCGGTGATTACTTCCGAGGACAGCGGGTTTTGCACCAATGATGGCGTTGAGTGGGACGCGCTCCAGGATCAGGTCGAAGCTTTGAGTGAAGGAGAGCGGCCGCGCGGTGCCAGCACAATTACCATGCAGACGGCCAAGAACCTTTATTTGTGGGGCGAACGGTCTTATGTGCGCAAAGCGCTGGAGCTGCCGCTTGCGTTGATGATCGACGCAATCCTCTCCAAGAAGCGGGTTCTTGAAATTTATCTCAATATTGCGGAGTGGGGTGAAGGAATCTTCGGTGCCGAAGCCGCTGCGCAGGCCTGGTTCGGCAAAGCCGCGAAAGATCTGACACGCACGGAGGCGGCCCGCCTTGCGACTGCTTTGCCCAATCCGCTTGGCCGGAACCCTGCAAAACCGTCAGCCGGGCACAGGCGTCTGGCGGCGACAAATCTTGCGCGCGTCCGCTCCGCAGGGCCGATTTTCGGCTGCGTATTGGCAAATTAACCATCAAGCACTTCGTTCACCGGGGCGAATGACCAAAATCAGCCAAGAAAATTTCGTCTTTGGGGTGGCAAAACGCTGACGTTGCCTGTATAACGCCGCGCATTCCAACACGTTGCGTGACGCCACGCCCCGGGCTAACCCGGTCCGGGCCGCGCGGTTATGGACCACGGAGAAAAACAAAATGGCCGTTCCAAAGAGAAAAACCTCGCGCATGAAGCGCGGTTTTCGCCGTTCTGCGGACGCCCTGAAGCAGCCGACTTACGTCGAGGACAAGGATTCTGGCGAACTGCGTCGCCCGCATCACGTTGACCTGAAGACCGGCATGTACCGGGGCCGTCAGATCCTTGCCCCGAAGGACGACGCATAAGCGTTTTCAGGGTGGATCGCCGCATGGCAAACCAGGATTGAGGCTGGCCTTGTTTCGACAGGCCGGCCTTTTTCTTTTGCCTTGAAATAGCTCATCTGATCGTGTCAGGTCGCCGTAATTCGCCCTCACGAGGGCTGCTTTATCAGGAGCTGCGCTATGCGCCTTTTTTCGGCAATTCCTTTTACGCTTTTCTCGCTGCTGATCTATAACGGCCTTGCCTTTACTGCGGGAGCCGACAATCCTCAGTTCTGGTCCCAACCCGTGATTTCGATCGCGATGGTGTCCGGCGCGACCTTCGAGTTGCTGGCAAGCGACCTCCTGATCACCCTCGGGCTTTTCTTTCTGTTTATCGAAATCCTGAAGGCGACTCGTATTGGCACTACGGCGTTGCTCGATCACATGTTTTCTGTTGTGGTCTTCGTCGCCTATCTCGTTGAATTCCTCGTCCTGCAGCAGGCCGCGACGTCGCTGTTCTTCATCCTGATGGCCATTTCGATGATCGATGTGATCGCAGGCTTCTCGATCTCCATCACCGGCGCGCGCCGCGACGTGTCATTCGGGCACGAGGGTCACTAAGTGTCAGGCGGAAAGAGGATCAGGCGTCCTTGGCCTCATCCGTGATCGCATACTTCTGGATCAGGGGAAGCTGGGTCAGCGTGAACACCAGCGTAATCGGCATGATACCGAACACCTTGAAGCTCACCCAGAAATCGGTGGAGAAGCTGCGCCAGACGATTTCGTTGATCAACGCCAAAACAAAGAAAAAGACGCCCCAGCGGAACGTCAGCTTGCGCCAGCCTTCGTCCGTCAGCTTGAACGCGCTGTCAAAAACGTAGCCTAGAAGCGCCTTGCCGAACAAAAGACCGCCAAGCAGGACGGAGCCGAACAGGCAGTTCACGATGGTCGGTTTCAGCTTGATGAAGAGTTCATCATGCAGCCACAGGGTCAGAGCCCCGAAGACCATGACCACGACGCCGGAGACAAGCGGCATGATCGGCAAACGGCGTGTCAGCCAGAGCGAAACGGTCAGCGAAATCGTAATGGCGACCATGAAGGCTGCCGTTGCCAGGAAAATGGGCTCGCCGACAGTTTGAAGCACCGGAAACATCGCGGCAATCTGTTCACCGCGCGAGTTGAACAGGAAAAAAACCGCCAGTGGACCGAGCTCCAACGCCAGCTTCAAAAGCGGGGAGAGTTCCTTGCGCGTCGGATCGTTCGGGGCGTGTTCTAATTCCATATTGCCAGAAGCTCCTGATCGGGTGTTCCCGGGAAATAGGGGCAAGGGGGTGTTGAGGTCAAGGCTCAACGGAATGCCGGATCATAAAATAACGGCGACATACTGTATGCGTCCGGCCACCACGTGAAGGTTCAAAAGCGCAAAAAAGATGCTTTTGTTACGCTCTATCTGCAACCGGCAGGTCTCAAGCTTGGCAAGGTTGGCGGCACTGTCTACCTGTCTGAAACTGTTTGCGAGAAAGATCACAATTCAGTCCTTACAGTGAAGTGACATGCCTGGCTGGCGTGAATCTGTTATCAGATTGGTATTCGGCTTGAAAAGAACCCACAGGTCCTCGAAATGCGAGCAGTCCTTTGCCTGATACTGCTGATGCTGCTCATGCACCCTTCCTGGGCGGCAAAGCAAGTTGCGTGGGACGATCTGATTGACGCCGAGGCTGCAGATTTCGATGATCCCTTTGCAGCGTTGAGCATCTTCGAACTGAGGGCGCTCGGGACTGTGATCCGTCTGCGGAAACAGCTCACTGCACAAGGTATCGACGACGAAAAACGCCGCCGAATGAAGGAGAGGCTCGATCGGGAAGAAGCCAAGCTGGCGGTTTCCGGGGTCGAGACGGATTGGCTTCTTTCGCAGAGAAAACGAATTGCCAGGAAACGTGCAGAGGCATCTCTTGCCGGCAATCCGGATCTGGACGGCAAAAACATCGTGATACCAGGCTACGTCATTCCCGTTCTCGACGCCGGCAGCGACACATCGGCAACCGGCTATCTGGTGCCTGAGCGCGGGATGTGCAGCCATATGCCGGCTCCGGATCCGAACCAGATGATCCGTTACAAGCTTGCGACCGACTGGCAGGCCGATTCGATATACGAGCCGGTTCAGCTCAAGGGAACGCTCAGTATCCGCCCGACCAGGCAGGAAATTACGTTGCTAGACGGTCAGATCGAGATGATTGCCGTTTTCGATATGACGGTGACCGAAGTCGTCCCGCTTGCCGGGAAAGGCCCGAAGCCGGATGCGCGGTCCTTCCTGAATTTCTTGCATCCCAAGACGAGCGCGGAGTGAGCACCGGCCAACGCCTGACCGATGCTCGACGACACACAAATATCACTCTTGTGCGGCGTGCTGATGCCACATGTCCGTGACGACTTTCCAACCGTTTTCATCTGGTTCCAGCACGTAGAGATAGGTTCCCGTTGCATCCAGTCCGACGCTCTCCATCCTGGCATCGACAGATCCGATCATCACGGCAAGCGTTCCGTCATCGGACACAAACAGCGTGTCGACGGAGTGGGTCACCTCACCCTTGTTGGCGGCCACGAACTCAAAGAGCTTGCGCGGTTCTTCCAGTCCCTTGACAGCTGGTTTGCCTTGCTCGATCCAGATCGTGTCTTCCGCGTAAAGATCGAGAACGCCGTTGGCGTCGTGGTTTGCGATCGCCTCGTTGAAGCGGTCATTCAGCCCGTGGAGTTCAGAAACAGGATCACTGTTTTGCGCGGTCGAGGCCGTTGCGGCGGCAAAAAGGGTTGCGGCGCAGGCGATGCCCGCGATGGATTTCCTGATGGTCATGCTGAAATCTTTCGAAGTGGTTTGGGTGCAGTCCGGAACCCCGGATCGATGCCGTAGCTTCAGGCGGCTTCGGGCAGAGGTCTTGTGAGAATGACTTCACGCGTGATCTGCCAGCGGCCCTGAACATGAATGAGATCGATCCCAAGCGTGATCTGCATATCAGGCCCTGTCAGCTCATTCCGCCGGGAGATGAGAACGTGGGCATTCTCGCCCTCGACCGTTATGTGATGGAACTTCGCCCAGGTTCCGATTGACCCGTTGTTTTCCTTCAGCGCGGACAGGACAACTTCCTTGAAAGCCGTTTTGTCGGACACGCTGACTTCATCATCAGGGCTGAGCATGATGACTTTCATGTCGTCGTGATAGATTTCGTCGAGAATGCCCGTGTTGTTGTTGCCAACGTTGTGGATCAGGGTCTCGATAACCGCTTGGACCTCGTTTGCGCGGGCGCTGTTATCAACCATGGTGGGTTCCTCGCACTGGGTAGTTGTTGTCCGGGTTCTTGATGAAATTCAGGCCCATGAGCAAAGACGCCAATGCGGGCCGTGCGAAGGGAGCATTCGAAATGTCGACGACTTGCAGTTTGCCGCTGCTGTTGACGACAAAAACACCGGGTTCGGCGAATGGCCGGTCTGTTTCCGCAGCCGACCGGGGATCGGAAACATAGAGCCCCAGCTCCTGCATCTGAAAGACGCTCATGTCGATACCGACGGGAAATGAAACACCGGCTTCCGTTACTTGCTCTTGCGCCTTTTCTTCCGGATCCGCGGATACGGCGACGACATCGATGCCGATTTTGGCGAGTTCCGGGACAATGTCGTCGAGTTCTTTCAGGTATCGCGTGCAGATCGGGCAATGCTTGCCCCGATAGACGACTACCAATTGCCAATCGTGTCCATTCGCCGGGCTGCCGAGGTCCAGTTGTCCGCCGCCCAGTTGCGGGACGGTGATTTTCGGGAACGTCTCGCCTACAAGAGGCTTTGGATTTGTCATAAGCGGCTCCATGATATATATAACGATCGATACATAAATATCGCGGAACGTCAGAGTCAAGAGTTATATATTGAACGATACAAAAAAAATGGGCCGCCCACGAACATTTGATAGCCGCCAGGCGCTGATGGCGGCCATGAATGTGTTCTGGGCAAAGGGTTATGACGGCGCGTCGCTCAAGGATCTCACCCGGGCGATGGGCATCAGCGGGCCAAGCATGTATGCCGCCTTCGGCGACAAGCGCGAACTTTTCCTCAAGACAATCGACCTTTACGGCGACGTCGACGGGTGCGCGCCGGTTGTCGTTTTCGAGGGCGAGGAAGATATCCGCAAGGCCGTCCGCGGGTTTCTCGAAGAAGTCATCCTCTATGCAACAGCACATGAAAGCGGTGCCAAGGGCTGCTTTCTGGCGTCAAGCGTTTCGGCAAGCATCGGCGAAGTGGATGGCGTTAAGGAGCGGGTCGAAAAGGCGATCGACGATACGGACCGGCGTCTGGCGGCGCGGTTTGACCTGGAAAAGGAAAAGGGCATCCTGCCCGCAAACTTTCCGTCACTGGAACGGGCGCGGCTGCTCTATGACATCCGGCAAGGCTACATGTTTCGTGGAAGAGCCGGCTGGACAGCAGAGGCGATGCGCGAAGACCTCGACCACCGCGTCAGCATGATACTTGCCTAGGGTCAGGACCCATTTATCCGGAAGGTCGACCGACCGCTTAGAGCCCAAGTTTATTAGTGCTGCACGTAGCGCCAATATCCGGTTCTCAATTCACGTAAAAATCGTCACAAAACCTTCTAGCGCCAACACTACCGAAATCCGATACGCTTACCCCGCGATCTTCCAAGAACAAGGGCTCCCCATCGATGGTCGGACTATTGAGAAAGTTGGATAGCTACGGGTATCTTGTCGGGGTCATCTCAGCAGCATTAATACTGCTGTCTTGGATGGCGAAAGAGATTGTTGGTGCTCAGGCTCGGACGGTCGAGACGACAATGCGTTCGGTCGTAAACAGCAGGACGGATGATCAATTTGACGGTATTGTTCTGCGCCTTCAAAACATCGAGAAGGCCATCTTACGCTCAGCAACGGAGGGAAGTGCTTCGTTAGATGATAACGACTACTTCACCGAAGTAATTTGGAACACAGAGGTACTTTCGAAGCTTCAACTCTTGTTCGATGACTTTGGTGCTCTGGCAGTCCGTGTAGAAAGGGTAAGGCATGAAGCTCTCGCCGTGCCTTTGGGTGACAACGAAAAGCGCTTGCAGAAACTCGTTCAAGAAACAAACGATCGTTTATCCCAGCTCATCCAGCTAAGGGCTGGGTTTGATGAGCAATTAACCTCTATAATAGGATCAGCTTCTATCTCACGAAACACGGTCACACCCGACAAAGTTGCTTCTCTGACAAGCCTCGTTGATCAGTACGAGGTTGCATTCATGAAGGAATATGAACCGTACTTGACCCTGACCAATAGCATGCTGTCTCTTCGGGAGCTGGTCTATGCAAAGGCAGAGAGCCGCGCGCGTGAGTATTCTTTCATGGCAACGTTGTCCGAGGTTTTCGCAGCGATCGTGTTCCTGCTTGGCTCAGTTATAGGCATCTATGGAACATACCGTGAAGCAATGGCAAAGGCATCGGAGCGTACTCGGCAACAGGATGGCTGAAACACCAACAATTAAGTTACGGTGAAGACATGGGCCAGCTTTGCTACTGGCGAAAAGTAACGCGACATCTGCTAGTCCAGTTTTTTGTGCCTTTCCTTTCTTCTTGGAACGACACTTTTTTGGGCGTACTGAAAGCAGCCATTGGCGCAACCGCAGCGAAAGCCAACTTTGTCCGCTCTGCGGTCATTTGCGCTTCAAGGATTCAAATTTGACTTCGAAATTCCTGCATGGCGTACAAAACCAGCAGCATATTGTCGGGGTGGGACAGGATCGCTTGTTTGCCATATCCGGTGCAGGGTTCTGTTGAGCCTGCAGGCGCCTTTGACGAAAAAGGGGCGCCCAGCGAGCGCCCCTTGAACTTGGAACAAATCACTCGGCCTGCCGGTTAGCCGTTTGCGACGTACTGACCGCCGTTGATTGTCATGACGGCGCCCGTCATGAAAGCAGCGGCATCCGACGCGAGGTAGACGACGGTCTGGGCAATCTCTTCGGGATGGCCAAGCCGGCCGACCGGGATGTTCGACACGATGGATTCCAGAACCTTTTCCGGCATCGCCGCGACCATGTCCGTGTTGATGTAACCCGGGCAGACGCAGTTGACCGTGATGCCCTTGAAGGCGTTTTCCTGGGCAAGTGCCTTGGTAAAGCCGATGACACCGGCCTTGGCGGCGGAATAGTTGGTCTGGCCCATCTGGCCCTTCTGACCATTGATCGACGAAATATTGATGATCCGGCCGGATCCGCGTCCACGCATGCCGTTAATAACCGGATGGGTCATGGTGAACATGGAATCGAGGTTGGTGGACAGCACGGCGCGCCACTGGTCGAAGTCCATCTTATGGAACATGCCGTCACGGGTGATGCCGGCATTGTTGACCAGTACCTCGACCGGGCCGAGCTCACTCTCGACCTGGGCGATCCCGGCGGCGCAGGCTTCGGGGTCGGACACGTCCCATTTAAAGACATGGATGCCGGTTTCCGCCTTGAAGGCTTCCGCCTTCTCCGTGTTGCCCGCGTAGGTGGCTGCCACAGTGTAGCCGGCGTCCTTCAGACCGCGCGAGATTGCCTCGCCGATGCCGCGTGTTCCGCCTGTGACCAGTGCGACCTTGCTCATTCCCCTTCCTCCTGACTTCCAGTTGGCCCTTTGGAGCTCCTGCTCCCGGCTCTTCAACAGAGTGTTTTCTATTAAAACTTCAGTGCTTGGACCACGGCCGGTTGGTTCCGGCCATGATCCTTGTCAAATCCGCGCGATCAGCGCTCCAGGCACATGGCAACGCCCATTCCGCCACCGATGCAGAGTGTCGCGAGGCCTTTTTTGGCATCGCGGCGGCTCATCTCATGGAGGAGCGTCGTCAGAACACGGGCACCCGATGCACCGATCGGATGTCCGATAGCGATGGCTCCGCCATTGACGTTGACGATATCAGGGTTCCAGCCCATGTCCTTGTTGACCGCGCAGGCCTGTGCGGCGAAAGCCTCGTTGGCTTCGACCAGGTCAAGATCGGCTGCCGCCCAACCTGCCTTTTCAAGTGCCTTGCGCGATGCCGGGATCGGACCAGAGCCCATGATTGCCGGGTCGACGCCAGCCGTTGCCCAGGACGCAATGCGCGCCAGCGGGGTCAGGCCGCGTTTTTCGGCTTCCGCAGCGCTCATGACCACCAGCGCCGCGGCGCCATCATTGATGCCGGAGGCGTTGGCCGCGGTGACCGAGCCTTCCTTGGTAAAGGCCGGACGCAGCTTGGCAACGCTTTCAAGCGTCGCGCCGTGGCGAATGTATTCGTCGTCTTCGACCACTTTCTCGGCCCGGCGCTCCTTGACGGTCACCGGCGTGATTTCGTCCTTGAACTTGCCGGCTTTCTGGGCTGCTTCAGCCTTGTTTTGGGACGCCACCGCGAACTCGTCCTGCTGGTCGCGGCTGATCTGCCACTTTTCGGCAACGTTCTCAGCAGTCTGGCCCATGTGATAGCCGTTGAAAGCGTCCCAGAGGCCGTCCTTGATCATGGTGTCGATCATTTTGTAGTCGCCCATTTTGTAGCCGTTGCGCATATGGGCTGCGTGCGGCGAAAGCGACATGTTTTCCTGTCCGCCTGCCATCATGATCGTCGCGTCACCGGTCTGGATCTGCTGCGCTGCAATGGCAACGGTGCGCAAGCCGGAACCGCAAACCTGGTTGAGAGTCCAGGCCGTCGATCCGTCCGGAATACCTGCGTTGATCGCAGCCTGGCGCGCCGGGTTCTGACCCTGTGCCGCGGTCAGAACCTGACCGAAGACGACCTCGTCGATGTCACCACCTTCAACGCCGGCCTGTTCCATGGCCGCTTTCATGACAATAGCGCCCAAATCATGCGCCGGTACATTGGCGAATGAACCGTTGAAGGATCCGACAGGTGTGCGGGTCGCGCTGACAATAACGATATCGGTGGAAGCGCTCATACTACTCTCCAGGACTTTAGGCCGAACGGCCGTAAATGGTTGGTACTGCGAAGGCACCTTGCGGTCCTTAACTATGGAAGGACTAGAAACTGACCGTCGTATCGTGTCAACCGTATCACTCCTTATGTGAGCGGTGTTTTCGCATTTGCGGCATAATCCTTTCGTCGGCGCACATAAAAAGAGTGGCAAGATCCGATACGATTGGCTTAGTCTCTTAGGCGGAGGAGATGACAGGCCTGCGAAAGTCTTGTCGTCACATGGAAAAACTAGCCGCAAGGCTGACAGGCGGAAACGACGCATGGCTAAGACAAGCGAGCCGACAATCATCAAGAAATACGCCAACCGGCGGCTCTACAATACGGGCACCAGCACCTATGTCACGCTCGAGGATCTGGCGGTGATGGTGAAGGGAGAAGAGGATTTTGTGGTCTATGACGCCAAGACGGGAGAAGACATCACCCGCTCTGTGCTGACCCAGATCATTTTCGAACAGGAAGGCAAGGGGCAGAACCTGCTGCCTGTCACCTTTCTGCGCCAGCTGATCCGGTTTTATGGCGACAGTATGCAGGGGCTCGTTCCGAGCTTTCTCGAATACTCCATGACCTCGCTTACCAAAGAGCAGGAAAAGCTTCGCTCGCAAATGAGCGAGGCGTTCGGCGCGACCGCGTTCGAGGCGATCGAGGATCAGGTCAAGCGCAACACGGAAATGTTCGAACGGGCCATGAAAATGTTCATGCCGTTTCCGACAGGCGAATCCGGTGGCGCCACAAATTCCGGGTCGGAGGCAGGCGCTGCCAAGAAAGGCCAGACCGAATCGGGGGATCTGGACGACATGAAGCGTCAGCTGGAAGAGATGCAGAAGAAGATCAACCAGCTGTCCGACAAAAGCTAGGCCTGACAAAGACTGCGCCGGACGGCTTCACTGCGCATGCACGCCACCGTTGAAGCCTCAACCCGGCACGATCCGGATCCGATGTGTCGCTTCGCTCCGGCCCTCCGCCAGGCTCAATCTGGCCGGGGTCAGGGCGCGTTGACGAACCCCCGGATTATCCGCAATCAGGAACCAGTCCGACTGTCTCGATACCGGCCACGGCGCAGGCCTCGTCATTTTCCGACGTGTCGCCCGTGATGCCGACCGCGCCGACTGTTTCACCTGCTTCGTTTCTGACAAGAACGCCACCTGGGACCGGGACGATATTACCTCCTGCGACACCGTTCAGAGCGTTGACAAAATGTGGGCGTGTTTCCGCGTTGGCATTCAGCCATCTTGTACCGGTTCCAACCGCCAGGGCACCGTTCGCCTTACCGGTGGCGATCTCCGGACGCAGGTTCGAAGATCCGTCCTGACGTTTCAAAATGATCGTGTGTCCGCCCGCATCAAGGACCACAACCGTCAGCGGCTTCAATCCCAGTTCGGCTGCTTTTGCAAATGCGGCAGAAGTGATGGTCTCTGCCGTTGAAAGTGAAATGCCATTTGCCATTGAATGTCATCCTTTTGACGGTTCATAACGGGGCGGGGCAAACAGATCTTGCAATATGCGTCATTCGGCGTAAGCCATAGATGGCTGTTTGCGCCGGAATTGTGTGTTTGCGCATTTGCCAGCCAATCCTTAAGGTGCTGCCCTCACTCAGGGCTTGCTAGCAGACAAGAACGCAGGCGAATAGGTAGCTTTGCCGAGAAACTTCTACGGCGAAACGGAACAAGTGATGTGAAATTCGGGTTGGAGGAATTCAGTGAAGCGTGATTTTCAGGCTCCGGGGCGCTCGCCGGTTTTTGCGCGCAACGCGGCCGCCGCAACCTCTCACCCGCTTGCGACCAGCGCGGTTCTGGAAGTTTTGCAAACTGGCGGCAACGCGGTTGATGCCGCGATCGCAGGTGTGGCCGTGCAATGTGTCGTCGAAACGCACATGACCGGCATTGGTGGCGACTGCTTTGCGATCGTTACGGAGCCCGATGGCCGTCTGACCGGTTTCAACGGATCGGGTGCAGCGCCCAAGGCCGCGTCGCCCCAGCGTCTTGCGGAACTGGGTGTCGAAGAGATAGCGGACACGTCCGCCCACGCCGTCACCGTACCCGGAGCCGTGAGGGCCTGGGAAACACTGCTGTCGGCCCACGGCACGCGATCCTTCAGAGAACTTTTCAAGAGAGCCATTGAATATGCCCGCGAAGGGTTCCCCGTTGCGCCGAGAGTTGCGCGGGACTGGGCGCAAAATGTTACGAAACTCTCAGGGGATGAGATCTCGGCGGCGCGCTACCTGATCAACGGACAGGCGCCAGAAGCCGGTACTATTTTGAAGTACCCCCATCTTGCCGATACGCTCGAGCAAATCGCCGAAGGCGGGGCGGATGCGTTCTACACCGGCGACATCGCCCGTGACATCGTGTCGGCGCTTCAGGCCAAGGGTGGCCTCATGACCGAAGATGATCTTGCTGCGTGCCACACCACCGCCGTTGCTCCCGTCATGCGCGACTACAAGGGCTTCTCCGTCGCCGAACTGCCCCCCAACGGGCAGGGTGTCATCGCGCTTGTGATCCTTGGAATCCTAGAAAAGTTCGATCTGGAAAATCTGGACCCGCTTGGGCCGGAGCGTTTCCATCTGGAGATGGAGGCTTCCCGCATCGCTTACGCGGTTCGGGACAAGTTCGTCACGGACCCGAATTACATGGATGTGTGCCACACACGGCTGATCGGGTCGGACTATATCGACCAGCTCGCGGGGCTGGTGTCACGCGAAACCCGCGTTTCCGCACTTCCCGAGGCGTCCCTTTCGCCGCAGACGGACACCGTCTATCTGAGCGTTGTCGACAAGGACGGTCTTTCGGTTTCCTTCATCAATTCGCTTTTCAGCGATTTCGGGTCCGGAATCGTCGCACCGGCAAGCGGTGTGCTGCTCCATAGCCGAGGCAGGTCATTCAAGGCCGCGCCCGGATATGCGAATTCGATCGATGGCGGCAAACGGCCTCTCCATACAATCATTCCGGCCATGGTGCTGAAGGATGGCGCTCCCTTCCTGTCATTCGGGGTGATGGGCGGCCAGTACCAGGCCTGCGGACACGCCCATCTTCTGACGAACATCATCGACTACGGCATGGATGTGCAGGCGGCGATCGATTTCCCGCGTATGTTCTTCGACCTGAACACTCATGACCTTGAGGCAGAAAGACTGATCCCGGCCTCGACAATCGACGGTTTGAGGGCGCTTGGACACAAGGTTCGTCCAGCACCGGGCCCGATCGGCGGAAGTCAGGCAATCATGATCGACAAGGCCCGTCATCTCCTGACGGCAGGGTCCGATCCGCGCAAGGACGGGCACGCGGCCGGATATTGACCTGCGTCATCGCGGATCTTGCCCAAGCCATCAATCAGGTGTTCAGTGCGCCCGGACGCGCCTGAACTCATGAGGTAAACCATGTCACGTATATCGCGCCGGGAGCTGCTGGCCGGTGGTGCAGGCATGCTGGCGACGTTTTCTGCCGGCGGCTTGGTGGCGCATCAGGCACATGCAGCCAGCCACACCCTGATGATGTCCCGTATCGACCACGGTATTCTGCCTGGGACGATAACGAAAGACATGATGAGCTTTTCACCGGACGGTCCCCCACCGGTGCTCCGCTTCAAGCAGGGCGAAGTGGCAACCATTTCGGTTACAAACACCCTTGACGAGGCATCCGTCGTGCATTGGCACGGCTTCAGGATCGCAAATGCGATGGATGGCGTGCCTTACCTGACCCAGTATCCGATCGAACCCGGGCAAACGTTTCGATACGAATTTGCGCCACCGGACGCTGGCACCTTCTGGTATCACCCGCATTGCAACACGCTGGAGCAGATGGCGCGCGGCATGACCGGTGTGATGGTGGTCGAAGAGCCGGAAGACCCCGGGTTTGATCGGGATCTTCCGCTTAACATTCGCGATTTCAGGCTTGGCGGTGACGGACAGTTCATTTCCCTGTTCAAGGCACGAAGCGCCGCAAGGGGTGGTACGCTCGGGACGGTGTCGACGGTCAATTGGCAGGTGGACCCTGTTTATGAGCTGAAGGCGGGGAGCCTTGTGCGGCTGCGGCTTGCCGTTACAGATGTCACGCGCGTTGGCAAATATGAGATCGAAGGCGCGGCGGCGGAAGTGATTGCCATCGATTCAAATCCGCTGCCATCCCCTCTGCCTGCCCGGGATATTGAGCTGTCGCCGGGACAGCGCGCGGATATTGCACTGAAGGTGCCGGACGAGGAAGGCACGGCCGTCAAGCTGGTCCTGAAAAAGAAATTCGACCAGAAGATTCTGGCACGCTTTGTTGCCAAAGGCACCAGCTCAAAGCGGGACCTGCGCGAGTTGAAACCGTTGCCTCCGAACCCTGTTCCGCAACCAGATCTCAACAACGCCGAAGTGATTGAGTTCGTCTTCGGCTGGTCACCGGAAGGCGATGCGCCTCAAGCCAGCATCTGCGGAACGCTCGGTTATACCTTCTGGTCGATCAATCGCACAGCCTGGCCGGGCGATGTTCCCGGCCCGCTCGATCCGCTGGCGACGCTCAAGCTTGGAAAATCCTATGTTCTAAGGCTTCGCAATGAAACGCCTAACGCTCACCCCATCCATCTTCATGGTGTTTCGTTCGTGCTGCTGCGCTCGAACAAACGCAAACTGGCACCGCTCGTAACCGATACGGCGCTGCTGCTTTCCCAGGAAACAATGGATGTGGCTCTGGTCGCGGACAATCCGGGAGACTGGGCGTTTCATTGCCACGTTATCGAACACCAGAAAACCGGCCTTGCCGGTTTTCTCAGGATAGAAGACTGACGACAGAACGTGTGTCAGGCAGACAGGGAGATCGTGTGGCTCCGCTCGTCGTCTTCATACGCCGTTAAAGCACTGTAGTGCTGCAGCTGACTCTGGCGTTCCAGGGATGTTTCAGCATGCGATACATCATTTGCCAGCAACTGGGCCGCGTATTCAGCATGCGCACCATGGTAAGTCTCGCGCATTGCAGCCGATGCGACAAGAAGCGGTGCCATCGCCATATCGGCAAACCGTCCGCTGTTTGTCGATGCTGGCTCAGTTTCGATTGAATGCGTTTCCTGCGGTTTTTGACGGATACGCAGTTCGTGAATGGCAGATACGGGTGTTACTTGCATCATTTAGTCTCCGTGGCGGGCCAGTCCGTGGCCAATCGAGTCGGAGGTCCGGGGTTTTCCGGAACTTCATTCAATATAGGTACGCGTGCAGCGGAAAACTGTGCCGTGCATCACATTTGAAGCTGGTTCACGCGAGTGTGCTGGCGGCGTGAAAAAAAAGACCCGGAGCAAAGCTGCTCCGGGTCAGGAACTCCAGTGGTACATCTGGAAACCCAATAACTTGAAAGCACCGCTGCTAGCGGTGGGTCTTGATCAGGTGCCCCGCCACACGCTGGCGCGGCAGCGCCGCGGTCGCCTTATAGACGTCCGAACAGATTTCAGGGACGGTCTTCTTGCGCGGGCGGGGATAAAGTTCACCGTCACGGGTCGCAATCAGATGCGCCAGAAACACAGAGTTCGGGTGGTAGTGCTTGAACAGGGTGTCCTGACGCCGGCCATGCTCCGGTTCCGGTTCCGGTGACGGCGGTGGTGGCAGATACCCGGCAAAGTCCGCCTGAGCTTCGGCCCGTGCCTCTCCCGTTGCGGGACGCTTGCGCCTCACATTGGAACGGCTTGCTGCACTGACCGGGTTTACTCGCACAAATCTACGCCTCGTTGTTTCAGAATGGCACGCTCAGTGCCGTCTTGCCTGAAACGTCGCAATCACCATGCCAATATAGGTAGGCGTTAACCTTTTGTCCGCGGAATCCGGCCAAATGAAGGTCACAAAAGTTAACGGATTGGTGCGCTACCGGACAGGTTTTTGTGAGCCAGCGTGATGATAGACAGCCGGCTTTTGCATTATTGGAAGTATGAACGGGCGAATGCGCCGAGAACGGCGCCGACAAATGCGGTCGCGGCGCTGATTGCGGGAATGGCCCACCAGCGCAGCTCGCGCTTGTGTTCTATCGCCCTGGAATGCAGCTGAATGGCCGAAGCGATCAGTGTCTCGATCTGGCTGCTGGTGAGAGGTGCGCGCGTGAGTTTCTTTTTGTCGACAGCGGGCAAAGACGAGATTTCATCCGGTGTCAGATTTCGTCCTGCGTCCGGAGAATACACGCGTCCTGTGGCCCATCGCCAGCGAATGCCAACCCAGGTTGCATCGTCACCACCGTCTTCCGTTGTGTTGGTCCGAAAGAATTCCGGATGTTCCCGGCAGACCTCAAACCAGTCTTCTCCGCTCTGGGGCACGCCGAGTTGCGCAGACCAAAGATCAGCTTTGCGGCTGCTGTATTCGTCATAAGCGCCCATAACCTGGATGGCGGCAATGACGTCCTGCAGCCGGTTCTCTTTCAGATAAGGTGACATCAGCCAACCCTATCCGATCCTTGAAGGCTGCATCAATCCAACTCCGGATCTTTCCCGGTCCAGGCCGTGCGGTCGATATCCAGATCCTGGAACTTGTCCGGATTGAAGACAGGCCGGGCGATGCCTGCGTTCACCTGCTCCTTGAAGTCGTCAAGTATCCGCTTTGCAGTCGGGAACAGCATCATCAGGGCAAGAAGGTTCACCACCGCGAGAACGCCCATCAACGGATCAGAGAAGAAGAAGACCGCTGTTGCTCCGGGTGCCGTTGCGCCGAGGAACACCACTCCCATGACCAGAATGCGCAACACCTGGATTGCGGCGGAATTCCCGGTCATCGATGTCAGCGCATTTTCGCCGAGATAGTAGTTGTAGATGATCGAGCTGAAGGCAAACAGCAGGATCGCCAGCGTCAGGAAATAGCTCGTCCAGCCACCCAGATGCGAGGCAAGCGACTGCTGGGTTAGAACGATACCATCGACGGCCTCGTCGCCCGGCGTATAGACATCGCCCAGCAGAATGATCAGGGCCGTACAGGTGCAGATGATGATCGTGTCGATGAAGACGGAGAAGGACTGGGTTATCCCCTGGCTGATCGGGTGGCGGACATCGGCCGTTGCTGCGACGTTTGGCGCTGAGCCGAGCCCGGCTTCGTTGGAGAACAGACCCCGACGCAAACCTTGTGCGAGCGCGGCGCCCATACCGCCGCCGACGGCTTCTTCCAGACCGAATGCGTTGGCCACGATCATGTAGATGGCGGCCGGAACCTCTGTGACGTTTACAAGAATCACGATCAGTGCCATCGCGATATAGCCGACCGCCATGATCGGAACGACCACATCGGCGACTTTCGCGATCCGGTGAATACCGCCGAAGACGATCAGTCCGGTTATGGCGGTCAGGCCGATTCCCGTCCATAGACGGCCGATGCCAAGGCTTTCCTCGGCGGCACCTGCAACCGTGTTGCCCTGGAATGCGTTAAAACCGAAAGCGAAAGACGCAATCAGGCAGATGGCGTAAAGAACCGCGAGCCAGCGGTAATCCGATCCCAGCCCATGGATGATGGTACGCGCCGGGCCGCCGCGAAACGTGCCGTCGCCTTCGGAGCGCTTGTAAAGCTGCGCCAGCGAACACTCGATCAGGCTTGTGCACATGCCGACAAGCGCGACGGCCCACATCCAGAAAACAGCGCCTGGACCACCAAGGGTAATGGCGACCGCGACGCCCGCTATGTTGCCGCCGCCAACGCGGCCGCCGACCGACAGTAACAGCGCTTCGCGCGCCGAAATGGCGTTGGGATCACCGGTCTGGTTCTTTGAAGACAAGACGCGGAACATGCGTTTGAAAAACCGGATCTGAACAAATCCGGTCATGACCGTGAAGAAGACCCCGATAATCACGAGGAACGGGATAAGCGCCCATCCCCAGGTCAGAGTTTCGATCAAACCGAAAAAAGACTGCACGAATTCCATGGATCTACCCCTCCATTGAACCGGGCTGGCGCGTTCTGACGACGCGCTCGGACCAAACCGATCTTACAGGGTAGGCTTGCAATGGATGGTTTTGCAATAAAAAAGGGAAATGTTTTAAAAATGCAACTCGTGGCTGTTTTGCGAGTCGAGCCTGACAGTCGCCTTTGTCCAGGCCTGCGCCGAAATGACAGCCTCCCGGTAAATAAAAAAGCGCGGCCAAGTGAACCGCGCTTTCTGGAACGTCTTTTCGCAACAACCTTAAGCGGCCAGTGCACCCTGTGCCTTGTCGACCAGGACCTTGAACGCGTCCGGCTGGTTGATGGCGAGGTCGGACAGAACCTTGCGGTCGACTTCAACGCCCGCCTTGTTCAGACCGTCGATGAAACGGCCATAGGTCATGCCGTGCTGGCGGGTTGCCGCGTTGATGCGCTGGATCCAGAGCGAACGGAACGTGCGCTTCTTGGCCTTGCGGTCGCGGTAGGCGTATTGTCCTGCCTTCTCGACGGCCTGCTTGGCAACGCGGATGGTGTTCTTGCGGCGGCCGTAATAACCTTTTGCGGCCTTCAGAACTTTTTTGTGGCGAGCGTGGGCGGTTACGCCCCGTTTGACGCGTGACATTTAGATGATCTCCTTCGGGGCTGGCGTTATGCGTATGGCAGGAACTGCTTTACGATGCGTGCATCCTGGTCGCTCAGCGTGGTCGTTCCACGGGCGTTGCGGATGAACTTGTTCGTGCGCTTGATCATGCCATGGCGCTTGCCGGCCTGCGCGGTTTTCACCTTGCCGGTCGCGGTCACCTTGAAGCGCTTCTTGGCGCCGGATTTCGTCTTCAGCTTGGGCATTTTGCATCCTTTCCTTGGCGCATCCGCGTAAAGCAGACGCTTTCTTTGTTGGAGCATTCAGAGCCGACACGGCATGCCCTTTTCTGCCGGGAGGACCTTGCATCGGAATGCAAAAATCCAGTCCACGACAAGCCGGACGGCTCTGGACCGGGCGCTTATATGGGAGGTTTCGGCGGATTGCAACCGGATTCAGGGTGGAAACCGCGACTTTTGGGGCCGCGGTTCGCGACAGGAAGGCGCACCGCACCCGAGTCTATTCGCCAATGCCTGGCGTCACGCTGCCTGGCTGCATTCCTGCTTGGCTGCTGCGATCCGTTCCGCAACAGTCTCAGCATCACCCGTCGTGCCCTGAACGGAGATGAACCTTATGTCCTCGATCCCGAGGAACGTGAGCAGGAATTTCAAATAAGGCTCAACAAAATTGGCGACGGCGAACGGCTGGCCTTCAAGGTACCCTTCAGCGCCATAAGCGCACACGACAACCGCGCGGCGCGTTTTTGCAAGTCCCTGAAACGACCCGTCTTCATAGGAAAAGGTATGCCCCATTCTGACGATCTGGTCGATCCAGGCCTTGAGCGCTGCCGGGACGCTGAAGTTGTAGATGGGAGCGGTGATCAGAAGCGTGTCGGCTTGCTGCAGTTCAGAGATCAACGTGTTGGAAAGCGCTGTCGCTTCCCTCAGACCATCTGTCATGTCGGTTGGTGCGGTGTAAAAGCCTTCGATGGTCTGTTGGCTGATGAGCGGGATGGATCCGTCGGCCACGTGCCGGGAAATCACGCGGCAGCCCGGATGTTTTTCGCGAAAGCAGGTTTCGAAGTGGTCTGCCACCGCCGTGGAGTGCGAGCCGGATTGGCGTGAACTTGAATTGATGCGCAAGAGCAATGTCATTGGAAATCTCCGTTGTGGGATGCCCAAGGCTATTTCTGCGATCAGTGAAGAAAAATACGATGCCGCGCAGCAGAATCGTGCGTAAACTGCACGAATGGATATTGAAGCTCTCAAGGCGCTGCTGCTCGTCCGTGACATCGGCAGCATTGCGGGTGCCGCGCGTGCGCTGGACGTCGATGCCTCCAGCGTATCGCGGATCGTTGCCAATACGGAACGCGATCTTGGCGTCCGGATCTTCCAGCGCAGCACGCGGAAACTCGCCTTGACCGAGGAAGGCGGGCGATACCTTCAAAGGATTGCGCCGCTGCTTGAAGAACTTGAAACGGCCGGGGAGGAAGCGGCCTCTCAAGGGGCGCAGCCGAGGGGAACGCTCAAGATGACCGCCTCGGTTGCCTTCGCGCAGGAAGGCATCATGCCGGTCCTGCCGCTCTTCCAGGAGCGTTATCCGGATCTTTCGGTCGAGCTCTATCCCTCCGACTACAACATGGATCTGCTTGCAGAAGGCCTTGATCTGGCGATCCGACTGGCCGCCGCGCCGAAGGGAGACCTGATTTCAACCAGGCTGTTTTCCTCCCACTATCGTGTTGTCGCTTCACCGTCCTATCTGGACCGTTACGGGCCGGTAAAGGCTCCAAAGGACCTTAAGAATCACAATTGCCTGTGTTTTGCGCTTCCGGGTTTTCGAAGCAGCTGGAAGTTTCGGAAAGAGGGTGTCGCGCCGTTTCAGGTCGATGTTTCAGGCAAGACCGTGATCGCGAGTGCGTTGTCGTTGCGGGAAGGCGCGCGTCTCGGTATGGGCGTTGCACTTCTGGCCAACTGGCTGATCCGGAGCGATTTGAAAGAGGGCCGGCTGATCGACCTCTTTCCGGAGTTTGACTGCGCCGCAACCGATTTCGACACGGCCGCCTGGATCCTGTATCCAAGCAAGGCCTACCTGCCGCGAAAAGTCCGCGTCATGGTCGATTTTCTGAAAGCGGAATTGCGGTGAGTGTCGGCTGACGCGCGCGCCGGGATCGGGGAGGCAATGACCTGTCGGTTTCCTGAGTGACCACCCGGAAGACCTTGGCTCTCCGGCCCCGGATCTCCGCTGTGCTGCGTCCGGGGTACGAAGTTGGAGTTAAGTCTTGAGGCTTTGGAAGGTGCTGCCAGTCCCATTTTCCTTGTCATCCCTGCGCAGGCAGGGATCCAGTAACCTCTTGTCTAACCATTCTCATTTGCGAGCCACACGGATTACTGGTTCCCGGTCTTGCCGTTTGTACGGCAAACCGGGATGACAACCTATAAATGGTCGATCCTTCGAGACGGGCCTCTGGCCCTCCTCAGGATAAGGCCTCGGTGGATCAGACTCTCTTGTCTGGTCGAGTAGCCACATTGGCGAAGTCGTCTTGGCCATATGGCGCACAAATACCCGTCGTCATCCCGGCCAAGCGTAGCGCGCGCCGGGATCGGGGAGGCAATGACCTGTCGGTTTCCTGAGTGACCACCCGGAAGACCTT
Organism: Roseibium sp. HPY-6; assembly: GCF_040530035.1. Taxonomy (NCBI): domain Bacteria; kingdom Pseudomonadati; phylum Pseudomonadota; class Alphaproteobacteria; order Hyphomicrobiales; family Stappiaceae; genus Roseibium; species Roseibium sp. HPY-6. The sequence continues at coordinate 393,527 of NZ_JBEWCD010000003.1, read as the reverse complement.
GGCTCTCCGGCCCCGGATCTCCGCTGTGCTGCGTCCGGGGTGACGAAGTTGGAGTTAAGTCTTGAGGCTTTGGAAGGTGCGGCCAGTCCCATTTTCCTTGTCATCCCTGCGCGGGCAGGGATCCAGTAACCTCTTGTCTGACCGTCCTTCTCATTTGCGACCCATGCGGATTACTGGTTCCCGGTCTTGCCGCCTGTGCGGCAAACCGGGATGACACCCTTTGAATGAACGATCGTATTCCACTATCGCTTAGCTGCGTAGAACACGGCCTCATCCTGAGGTGCGACACGCAGCAGAGCCTCGAAGGATGGGCTACACGGTGGAGTGCTTGCCGCTGATCCTTCGAGACGAGCCTCTGGCCTTCCTCAGGATGAGGCCGTGCCTGAGCGACTTGCGGTTCAACCTCAAGCGTTCACGTCGACAACAACACGGCCCTTTACCTGGCCCTTGAGAATGTCGGCGCCGAGGCCGGGCAGGTCTGCCAGGGTCGCGGGCTGGATCATGGCTTCGAGCTTGTCCATCGGCAGGTCCTTCGCGAGACGCTCCCAGGCGGGAAGGCGGGCTTCGTAAGGTCGCATGACGCTGTCGATGCCGAGGAGGTTGACGCCCCGGAGCAGGAACGGAATGACGGTTGCAGGAAGCGCAGCGCCGCCTGCGAGACCGACGGCTGCGACGGAGCTGCCGTATTTCATCTGGCCGAGCACGCGTGCCAGCATCGCGCCGCCGACTGCGTCGATGCAACCGGCCCAGGTTTCCGCTTCCAGCGGGCGCTTGACGGTCTCGTTGACATCGTCACGGGGCACAATCCGGCTGGCGCCAAGCGACTTCAGGTAGTCCCATGTGCTTTCGCGGCCCGTGACGGCGGCAACCTCATAGCCGAGATTGGCGAGAATGGCCGTTGCGACCGAGCCGACACCGCCGGCGGCGCCCGTTACAAGAACAGGGCCGTCTTCCGGCTTCAGGCCATGATTTTCCAGAGCCATGACAGCAAGCATTGCGGTGAACCCGGCCGTTCCGATCGCCATGGCGTTGCGGGTGGAAAGGCCCTCCGGCAGGGGCACGAGCCACTCGCCCTTGACGCGCGCCTTTTGCGCATAGCCACCCCACCAGACCTCACCGACGCGCCAGCCGGTCAGAACGACCTTGTCGCCCGGCTTGTACCAGTCGTCGGAAGACTCCAGGACCGTGCCGGCAAAATCGATGCCTGGAATATGAGGGTAGTTTCTGACCAAGCCGCCGCCCGGCCCGACACAAAGCCCGTCCTTGTAGTTCAGCGTCGAGTACTCGACGGCGACGGTCACATCACCTTCAGGCAGCCGGCTGTCGTCGAGATCCTGTACCGATGCCGACGTCTTGCCTTCGTCATCCTTTTCCACGAGGAGTGCTTTGAAAGTCATAATCTAACTGCCCTGTTAGCTGGAGTTTTCGGTCATTGCCCTGGCATCCTGGCGCAGGACAAATTTCTGGATCTTTCCGGTCGCCGTCTTTGGCAACTCGGTAAAGACGATTTTCTTCGGCCGCTTGAACCCGGCCATGTGCTGGCGGCAAAATTCGATCAGAGTTTCCTCGGTGACCGTGCTGCCTTCTTTCAGTTCAACGAATGCACACGGGACCTCTCCCCATGTCTCGTCCGGCAGCGCGACGACTGCCGCCAGAACCACGTCCGGATGGCGGTGTAACACGCCTTCCACCTCGACAGAGGAGATGTTTTCGCCGCCTGAGATGATGACGTCCTTCAACCGGTCCCGGATCTGTACATAACCGTTCGAATGACGGACAGCGGCATCTCCCGACTTGAAGGAGCCACCCGACATGGCTTCATCGGTTGCTTCCGCGTTCTTATAATAACCTTTCATGACGGTGTTGCCGCGAATGACAATCTCGCCCTGGGTTTCGCCATCCCACGGAACGGAAGCGCCGGTCTCCCGGTTCACAACGTCCACCGTTTCGGTCATCGGAAAGCCGACGCCCTGCCAGGATTGCAGTTCAGCCTGTTCGTCCGCCGAAAGATCTTCCCACTCCTCGCGCCAAAGGCATTGGACCACATGGCCATAGGTCTCGGTGAGGCCATAGACCTGCATGACTTCAAACCCGAGAGACTTTGTCGCCGCCAATACAGCCGCCGGAGGAGGCGCACCAGCCGTCATGATCTTCACAGGCCCGGAGAGCGGTTTTCTGTCCTCTTCAGGCGTGTTCACCAGCATCGACAACACAATCGGTGCACCACCAAGATGCGTGATGCCAAGCTTGCCGATCAGGTCGAAGACGGCCTTGCCGGTGACCTGGCGAATGCAGACAATGGTTCCGGCCATCAGCGTCATGGTCCAGGCATGACACCAGCCATTGCAGTGAAACATCGGCACCGTATAGAGATAGACCGGATGCCGCGGCAGTTCCCAGGCGACGGGTGTGCCCATTGCCATGAGATAGGCGCCGCGATGGTGATAGACGACCCCCTTCGGCCGCCCGGATGTGCCGGAGGTATAATTGAGTGCCAGGGCCTGCCACTCGTCTTGCGGACCTTGCCAGGCGAAGGCGGGATCACCGGTGTCGATCAGATCCGAGTAGGTTGCCTCCCCGATCCTCTCGCCACCCGGCCCCTCCGGGTCGACGATATCGACGATGGGTAGCGCCTTGCCGTTGATCTCGAAGGCCTTGCTGACGACGCCGGAAAACGCCGTGTCGGCAATGACGAGACGCGCGTCGCTGTGCTCGAAAATATAGGCAACCGTCTCGGGCTCGAGACGGATATTGATGGTGTTGAGCACCGCTCCGGTCAGCGGAACCGCATAGTGAAGCTCAAACAGTTCCGGGGTGTTGGCGGCCAGGACCGACACCGTGTCGCCCTGTCCGATACCTCTCTTTTGAAGGCTTGAGGCGAGGCGGCGCACCCGCGTATGCACTTCGCTCCAGGTTCGTTGCAGGTTGTTGTAAACAACAGCGGTTCGATCGGGAAAGATGGTCGCCGTACGTTCCAGAAACGAGAGCGGTGATAGAGGAACATGGTTGGCATCCTGTTTGGAAAATGCCTCGTAGTGCTCCCGCATGTCAGCCTCCCTGACTGGTGAAGGATGTTTCCCAGACTGTCGCGCTCCGCATGCCATGCGGCGTATCGACCTGCACCTTCGTGCCGTCGTCCCAATGGGTCATCCGCACCATGCCGATAGCAACATTGGTCCGGTAATCCGGTGAGTAGGCGGCCGAACTGACCGTACCGACCTGTTTACCACCTGCAATGATCGGCCACAGTTCGTCGCAGGGTGGAACCGGATCCCCGTCGATCGCGATGCTGCGTATCTGGCGGACCGGACCTTCGACGGCAACGCGCAGCAGGGCATCGCGGCCGATGCAGCCGATGGCCGCCTGGGTCTGACAGAATTTGCCGAGACCGCATTCATGCGGCGTGTTGTTGCGGGTCATGTCATTGCCGTAAGACAGCAATTGTCCTTCGATCCGTTCAATGATGTTCGGGCAGCCGGCGCGAACGTCAAGATCCTGTCCGGCATCCATCAGGGCGTCCCAGATGGGTTCGCCCAGGTGGGATCCATCGACATAAAGCTCAAACCCGTCCTGCTTGGAATAGCCCGACCTGGCGAGGACGAGCTTTTTTCCCTGAAAGTCGACATGCTTGTAGCGGAAGAAGCGGATCGACCTGATCTCCTCACCGAACACACGGGCGACCAGTTCCTCCGCCTTCGGACCCTGGATAGCGAGTGGCGACACATCCGGCTCGTCGACATCGACTTCCAGTCGCAGTGCGTGTGCAAGCCCCTTGATCCAGAAAAGAAGATCGCTGTCGGCAACCGACACCCAGAACTTGTCTTCCGCAAGCTTTGTGGTCACCGGGTCATTGAGCATGCCGCCGGTCTCATCGACCATGGGCGTGTAGTAGCACTGTCCTTCGCTCATCGTGGAAAGATCGCGCGGCGTCAGCATCTGGACCAGGCGCGCGGCATCAGGGCCCCAGAGTTCAACCTGCCGCTCGCAAGCGACATCCCAGACCTGAACCTTGGTTTTCAGGTGCCTGTAATCTTCTTCGACGGAGTTGAAAACCGTCGGAAGCAGCATGTGATTGTAGACCGTGTAAGCCTTGACACCTGCTGCCTGCACGCGCCGCGAAAACGGCGTGTAGCGCGTGCGGCGGGAGACTGAAAGAGCCGGGACCTGCATGCCGGATCCTCCCTATGCGGCCTGTTCAGCGGCTGGTCCGGACCAGTCGATCTGGCAGATTTCGGCACTGCGGCCATCAAAATCCCAGACGCGGCCATAGGCGCGCACGCGGCCCTGTGTGGCCGTTGCGACCGTGATGTCCGGTCCCATCCAGTATTCGGTATTCGTCACGACGATGTCCTCATCCGGGTTTCCGCCCTGAACCGGCTCGACTTCGCCCTTGATGGCGCGACCGACGATCAGCCGACGCTTCTTGCCTTCGTTGGTATAGGAGACAGGCGCGCGTTCGGCGCCGAGGAACTCGCTTACCAAAACGCGGAAGAGGCCGGTCGTGCCCTTCGCCTGACCTGAAAAGATCTTCAGGAGACCGTCATAGGCGGCATCGCTTGCGCGTTCATCGATATAGGCGGCAGCCTTCCAGTTTCCCCGTGCCATAAGACCGGGGATTTCCAGCACCAGACCCACGTTCAGTCCCGAAAGATCCTCGCCCTCGTAGTGGCCTTCGTCAATGCGAACGCCGGCCCACGCCTGACAGTATCCTTCCGTCGGCGGATGCTTGCCGAGGGACACCACGCAGGGACAGAAGACGGTGCAGTTGCAATTCAGTATCAATTCGCCGCGAATGGACCATCCGGACATGAGATTTCTCCCTGACTAGAGATTCACAAGTGAGAGGACGATCACGACCGCCCCGCCAATTCCGAGAAAAACCCCGAGCGGTGCACTTAGCCGCGCACCGATCTGGGGAAGCTTTTCAAGCGTCATCAACACCATGGCCAGGCCCATGAAGGCGAGGTTCATCGTGCCGGCGACGAATGCGAGCAGCATCAATGCCCAGCAACATCCGAGACAGACCGCTCCCAGCCGGAGCCCGAGCTGTAGGGCGCCCCGCAGTCCGGGGTTCCAGTGATTGAAGAAAAAAGTCATCGGGTTCTGACACGCCGAAAGACAGGCATTCTTGAAGCTGCTGAACTGGTAAAGGCCCGCCAGCGCCATCAGCGCGCCGTTGAGCAGTCCCGATGTTGAGCGGCCTGCCTGGTCGAGGAGCCCCATTTGAGCGAGCTGAACCTGCAGAAAGGCTGCCGGCACCGCGAAGCCAACCCATACCGCAAGATATCCGGTGACGAGGACCGCAAGTGACTTGCCGCTCGCAGCGTCCGTGTGAGTCAGATCCGCGTAGGTTTTAAACGCCGGAAACGCAGTTGGCGCCATCATCGCCAGAGACATCAGCGACCACATGAAGACCGCGGATAGAAAACCGGTATCGGCCACTGTCTGCGTGCAAAGGGAGATGAGATAGGCCAGCCCGAAGTCTTCATCGGGCGTTACGACAGGCAAATGCGTTGCGAAGAGAACACCCCACGCAATCAGGACGCTTGCAAAAAACGTCAGCCACAGCAAGCCATGGCCGGGCAAAAGACGTGCGATTGTCTTCACCCGCTCCTCCCATTTTTCTTTGACGGTTACGCTGCGCTTCCTCAATTTAAAAGTCAAACATTTAATTGTCTGACATTTGTTTTTTTGCAATTGACCGGGTGGAGACCTGCCTCTAACGTGTCCGGGTTTCGGTCGAAAAGCACGTGAGGGGCCCCATTGGCGATTGAATTCAACACGATTCAAAAGGAAGGACTGTCTGTCCAGATTGCCAATGCGATCCGAGATGCAATTCTCGAAGGGCGGCTTGCCGGTGAAGAACGCCTGCCGAGCGAAGCCGATCTTGCAGAACGGTTCGGCGTTTCCAGATCCACTGTCCGGGAAGCTCTGAAGCGCCTTGCAGCCCAGAACCTGATCAGAAGCGAACGGGGATCATCCGGCGGTGCGTTCGTCAACCGGATCACATGGCCGGAAGCGCAGGACAATCTCGTGACCATGACGCGGCTTTTGATCGGTATGAACGACATTCCGCTGGAAGACGCCATTGAGGCACGGTTCGCGCTGGAAACGTCAGCATTGCCGCTGGCGGCTGAAAAATGTTCTGAAGTCGATCTGGAAGGTCTTCGTGCGGAGATTGACCGTCAGCGCGACCCGCAAACCAGCGATGAGACATTCTGCGCGTCCGACGTCGCCTTTCATTCAATCATCGCTCAGGCGACCGGCAACCCTCTGCTGACCTTCCAGCTCTCGGCGGCTTTCGAGGCCATGCAGCCTTTGATGAACATGCTTGTATACCGGTTGAGAGACCGGGAGCGGATCGCAGAACATCATGAAGCGCTGTGCGAAGCATTGGAACGGCGGGATTGTGCCTGTGCGATGACCAGCCTTGAATCGCTGTTTGCCTATACCCGCGAGCTGGCAGCGCAACGGCGCAAACCCAAGGCGAGCTGAGCCCGGCGAACAGTTCAAGAAATGCACAGGGCCGGACCGGCTGCCGCTGCTCAAGACAGCGCAGTTTCATCTCTTGAGCGTGTCTGAACATCTTGGCACTCATTTTACAAAATGTAATTTGACGCCTTTAACCAATAATTTTCTCAAATTCCCTATTCTTCCCAAAGACCGACAGAGTAGCGGCGGGGGCTATTGTGAATACTGCTTAGTAACGCTACTGCAGTAAATTGCCCCTGACAGAGTATAAGCGGTGTGGGTGAGAGACAATGTGGTTGCGTAAACGGTTCTCTGCTTTAGCGATATCGGCATTTTTGCTGACGGGGTGTCAGTCCGGGGATCTGGCAAACCTGTCCACTTACGGCGACAGTGCTGCGTCGAACCAGGATCTTTCCAAAGTTGCCTACTACCCGGACGATGAGCTTCTTACCAAGGCGAAAGTCCAGTTCCGGGAAAAGAACTACGGCAAGGCGTATGCGATCTACAAGCGCGCCGTTGAGGTCTATCCGAAAGATCCGGTTGCCTGGATCGGTTACTCGGCATCCGCCGACATGATCGGGCGCTTCGATAATGCGGATATCGGCTACAAGCGGCTTGCGCGGATGATACCCAACCGTCCCGAGTATCTGAACAATGTCGGATACTCATATCTTCTTCGCGGCAACCTTGTGGCAGCGCGACGCTATTTCCTCAAAGCGTATGACGTTGACCCGAACAATCAGACGACAGCAAACAACCTGGAACTCCTGCGCAACAGCGTCTCCTTTGCCAATCGGGGTTGAAAAAGCTGATGATCGCCAACGGGAACACCGGAAACGCAGCTGCTCACGGAACCGGCGGTGCCGCTTCTGAAAAAGGCACCAAACCTGCGCCTGCCACCTCTCCGCTGACGGCGTTCCTGCAGCGCAATGTCCGCGTGCTGATGGCCCTCAACGCGGTTTCGGTCGGGGTAACGGTGCTGTTGTTCGTTGGTCTCTTTTTCACCTGGTCCGCCACGACGGAACTCAATCAGATCCGACAGCAACTCAGCGGCCTTCAGGAATTCGAAAAGCGGATCTCCGGAAGTGTCAGCCTGATGAACACGGGTGTGCAGAACCGGCTTTCAAAGATCGACCAGCGCCTCAGCCAGATCCAGTCCGGCGTCAGGCTGATGCGGATCGAAAGAGGCGATTCCGATATACCGATCGACAAGTTGAAAACGAAGATCGACAGAGACATCGATTTCTTCCATTCCACGACCGCCGCGGCGATGTTTTCTCCAGCTTTGTCGGCGCAGGCGGCCAACCGGTTTGAAAGCGCCCGCACAATTCCGCGGGTCACGTTCGCACGCCAGCCGGAAGAAGCTCAAGGGTCTGCGCTTTTCCGTCGCGTCGTCACCTCTGATGGCAAGGTCAGATACGAAAAACGCCAAGGCTCTGCCAACTGACCGATTTGTCATCCGGAAAGCCGGACGAATTTACCCAAAATGATCGGCCGACAGACGCACTTTAATGGTGTATGCCGGTTGAATATTGATACTTGTTACAAAGACTTTGAACGTAAGAAAACTGACAACCGATGTCTTAATATAGTTTCGGAATGATAGTTTTCAGTTTTCAGATTTTTTTCACGAGCCGTTAATCGTCAGCATCTTAGTATTGAGGTCAGTAGGGCGGGGGCAATTTCAATATCTTCGGCATTTGTGCTGAGATGTGGAAATAAAAATGACCTTGCGTGACCTTAAATTTTGCGAATGCCAAAGACGAGGCACGACGTGAAGATATCGTCCATTTTGACAGTAGTGATCTGCGTGATCGTGCTTGGCCTTGCAGGCGCTCAAGAATCCAGCGCGCAAGTTGATGAAATGACGCTTGTCGTGAACGGCGGCAGCGTTTCAAGGGTCACAATGCAGCCCGGCACAACCCGGACCGTAAGGACGAACAGCAAGTTTTCAGATCTCGTTGTCGGTAATCCGGAAACGGCGGACATCGTGCCGTTGTCCGAACAGGTTCTTTACATTCAGGGCAAAGCGCCCGGCCTGACTAACATTTCGATCTACGATGCCTCAAAGACACTTCTTGGCGTTATTGAAGTGCGTGTGCAGCTTAATTTCGACGACGTGGTGCGCGCCATCCGGGCTGTCGCACCGACGTCTCAAGTGTCCGTTTCCAATGTCGGCAACAAGATCCGTTTGAGCGGGGCCGTCAACAATGCCGTGGAACTGGCCAAGGTTCTGGAAGTTGCCCAGCAGTTTTCGGAAGATCCGGTGATCAATGCGGTCAGTGTCCGCAGTCCGCAACAGGTGGCCCTCGAAGTCAGGGTGCTGGAGGCGAGCCGATCGATCGGACGGGATCTCGGGGTCAACTGGGTCGGCCGGTCCGACAATGGCAATATCAGCACCAGCGGTTCGCGCGTTCAGGTCGGCACCGACGGTGACGGTGGTCTCGTCGCACTCCTGGGGTCCGGTGCCAGCGTGGCGCAGCAGGGCGCCCTTCCCTTCGGAACGCTGATCGGAAAGGTGCTGGAAACGGCCGGACTTCGCATTGACACCATCATCGACGCGCTGGAAGGCAAGGGTCTGGTACGGCGGCTGGCGCAGCCGAACCTCACCACGATCAGCGGTGAGACGGCCCGTTTTCATGTTGGCGGTGAGGTGCCCATCCAGACCGCAGTGTCCAATTCCGGCGGTGTCGCATCCTCGACGGACTATCGTCCCTTCGGCGTTCGTCTGGAATTTGTTCCGACAGTCCTCGACGCCAGCCGTATCAACTTGCGTGTGATGACCGAGGTCAGTGATATCGACAACTCGATCAACGTAAACGGGAATCCCGGTTTTACGTCACGCCGCGCGGAAGCGGTGATCGAACTCAAGGACGGCCAGAGCTTTTCAATTGCGGGTCTTCTGGAGAACGTCGATACCCGCGACATCAGTCAGCTTCCCTGGCTTGGCCAGGTGCCGGTACTCGGCGTGTTGTTCCGGTCGACCAGCTTTCAAAAGCGCGAAACCGATCTTGTTATTGTGGTGACACCCAGGCTGGTGCGGCCGGCTCGTCCCAATGAACCGCTGGCCTCGCCCCTAGATCAGACGCGCCCGACAAATGACGTCGAAATGTTCGCGCTCGGTCTTCTGGAAGTGAACAAGGACATGCTGCGCAAATACAAGGAAGGCGACGGCCTGATCGGTCCCTACGGTCATATTGTCGATCTGGAACTTGAGGATGGTTATGTTTACTCGAAGAACTGATCGGCTGGTTGCGCTTGCGGCCCTTTTGCTGCTGGGCGGATGCGCCGACTACATGAGCCACCGTGACACCGTGACGGTGGGCGCTGGAAACGCGATGGATGCCAATATGGGCATTCATACAATTCAGCCTTTCCCCCGTCAGGCCTACAACACAAATCTTCCGGGCGACGGCCAGAAAGCGGTCCAGGCGCAAGAGCGTTACCTCGCACCGGGCGACCCGGACGTTGTGACTGCTGCCGGTTCTGAAGCGGCAATCAGCGGCGGTTCATAGCGCTATCCTGAAATCTGTTCCTAGAACTCCATGACTTTGCCGTGCAGGGTCTGGTGATGCCGCGCACTTGCCAGGCGTTCCCTCGTCCTATCTGGTCAAGATCGACGGCGAGGGATCTATGTGCGCGGCAAAAGTAAAATTACTTATCCATATTTCGGGATAATCCAAAATACGGGCAAATGCTGCGACAACCTGTCTTGTTGTCCGCCTTAAGTCTGGCATCCTCCCCAAAACACGCCGGGCGTAACACGTTGCCGGCGTGACTTGGGAGGATCAAATGACACAAACCGTTATCCAGGGTGCGATGATTTGGAACGGTGTCGCGGACGCAGCCGTTCCGGGCACCGTTGTGGTCGAAGGCAACCGTATTGCAAAGGTTATCGAAGGCACGGACGTGCCTTCCGGCTTGTCTGACAATCTGATTGACGGGACCGGCATGACTCTCATGCCGGGCATGGTCGAAGGCCATTGCCACCCGAGCTTTACAGGAATTTCGGAGCCGACCGAGTTGGGTCAGCTATGTCCGGAACGGCATATGCTGCTAACGGCGCAGAACCTGAGACTTCTTTTGAGCCACGGTTTCACGTCTATTTTCGAAGCGGCCTCCGCAAAGCCCATGCTCGGTGTGACGGCGAGGGATGCCATCAACGAGGGTCTGATCGATGGACCGCGTATGATGGCCGGCAGTCCTGAAGTGACAACGACAGCGGGGCTCGGTGACGAGCGCAAGCGGCACATCTACCAGGAAAGCTTTGGTCTGGTTGCAGACGGGCCGGACGAAATGCGGCGCGTTGCCCGCGAATGCGTGCGCGACGGTGTCGATATCATGAAGATCAATATTTCCGGCGACGAGTTCGTCAGCCATGCGCGGGCGGAAATCACCCCAACGGAAGACGAGGAGCTGGCAGCGTTCGTCAAGGTTGCGCATGCCTTCGACAAGATGGTGGCCGCCCATGCCAGATCGTCCAAGAGCGTGAAGATGGCAGTGCGTCATGGTGTCGACTGCATCTATCACTGCGACTTTGCGGATGAGGAAGCGCTCGACATGCTTGAAGGCGCCAAGGACCGCATCTTCGTCGGTCCGGCCTTCGGGCTTGTTCACAATAGCACGCGTGAAGGCGACGTTGTCGGCCTGACCCGGGAAGTTGCTGAAAGCATGGGTTTGTTCCGGAAATTCGAAGCGACTTGCGCGACTTATCACGAAATCCGCAAACGCGGGGTCCGTGTGGTCGTCGGCGGCGACTATGGGTTCTCGGTCACGCCGATGGGTCAGAACGCTCGCGATATCGAGCATTTCGTCCGCTACTTTGGCTACTCGCCGGTCGAGGCGCTTCGCTGTGCCACCCATGTCGGTGCCGAGCTTATGGGCCGGAGCGGTGAGCTCGGCCAGATCAAGGAAGGCTACCTTGCGGATCTGCTGCTTGTTCGTGGGGATGTCGTTCAGGATGTCTCACTGCTTCAAAAGCAGGACAACCTGGCCATGATCATGAAGGACGGCAGCGCCTGGAAGGACCCCCGACAGAGCGACCCGCGTTCTCCGGGACTGATCCTGGCCGCGGAATAAACACTCCTGAAATTTCATATCCACGAACGCATAATTATGGAGGAGAATATGCGTATCAGAACAATTGTGGCTGCGGCCGCAACCCTTTGCCTGTCCGCAGGCACGGCTCTTGCCGACTACGACGGCGTTCCGAGAACGTTCCTTTGGAACCCAGGATCCGTGGACATATTCGATGCCGCGGAATTCAAGAAGGACGGACCCTATGTCATCGGGTTCTCCAATGCATCGATTTCAAATCCGTGGCGTGTTGCCATGCTGCACGGGATCGAAGCGGCAGCGGAACGGCACGCCGACAAGATCGAGCGTTTCATTATCACGGACGCAAATGACGATCCGTCCAAACAGGCCGCCGATGTTCAGGATCTCATTGCCCAGGGTGTCGATATTCTGTTGATCAGTCCGGCAACCGCTGAAGCTCTTGATCCGGCGGTGCGCCGGGCCAAGCGTCAGGGGATCCCGGTGGTTCTCGTGGACCGCCAGGTCTCGTCCGACGAAAACTACATTACCTTCGTCACGGCATCCGACCAGGCGTTGGGCCGCATTTCTGCTCAGTGGCTCGCGGAAAAGCTCGGCGGCGAAGGCAAGGTTGTCATGCTTGGCGGGCTGGCCGGTGCCTCGCCAGCGGAAAACCGGATCAAGGCCGCGATGGAGGTGTTCAACCAGTTCCCGGGAATCGAGGTTCTGGAAACGCAATACACCTCCTGGTCGCCCGCGAACGGCAAGACCATCATGTCGGCACTGATCCAGAAATATGGTGACGAGATTGCAGGCGTGTGGGCAGACAGCGGTCTGCAGGGCTCCGGTTCCATCGAGGCCTTTCTTGCGGCCGGATACGAAGCCGGAAAGATCCCGCCACACACCGGTGGCGACTTCAACGCGATGTATCAGCTCTCCGTGCAGAACGACGTTCCGATGATCGGTATCGATTACCCGCCCGCAATGGGTGCCGAAGGGTTCGAAGTCCTGTTTGACGTGCTTGACGGCAAGGGCATTCCGCGCCGGATCGAGGTGAACCAGCAGGTGGTCGTGTCGGAAGGTCATGAGACTCCCTCTGTGAAAGCTGACGTCTTTACCGCCGACTATGCTCTTATGGATAAGCCGGGATCGGTCATCATGTCCTCCGGCGTCGGCGCGGACTACGATCCGGCAACTTTCACTGCAAACTATCCAAAATAAGCCTCACACCGGGCGGCTTCGGCCGCCCGGAAACTGGGATCGGGGAGGAGAACCAGCCATGTCTGAGCCGGTACTGGCCGCGCGCGCGCTGTCAAAGTCGTTCGGACCGAACGAGGTTCTGAAAGAAATTGAATTCGAGGTCCATTCGGGCGCATCCGTCGCGCTTTGCGGCGAGAATGGTGCGGGAAAATCGACCCTCATCAAACTGCTGACAGGCCTCTATCATCCAACATCCGGACACGTCGAATTCAGCGGAAAACAGGAAGACTGGTCGAGCCCGAGAGCGAGCCTCGATGCCGGAATTGCCGTCGTGCATCAGGAGTTCTCCACCATAGGAGCGCTAAGTGTTGCGGAGAACATTTTTCTCGATGCCGAGCCACTGACCCGGTTTGGGTTGATTGATCGAAAAGCACTTGTCGTCCAGACGGAGACATTGCTGGAAAAACTCGGCATCCATCTCTCCGCGAGATCCCTCGTCGACGATCTGAGCGTCGCCGACAAGCAAATGGTCGAAATAGCAAAAGCGCTTCGTTCCGATGCCAGGGTTCTGATACTGGACGAGCCGACGGCAGTCCTGTCTCAAAACGAGACCCGGCATCTCTTCAAAATCATCAATGAGTTGCGTTCACGGGGCCTCGGCATCGTTTATGTGTCACACCGTCTGGACGAGATCTTCGAGATCTGCACGGACATCACCGTCATAAAGGACGGCGTGGTCACATCCCAGGGGCCCGTTTCCGAATACACGCATGATACGGTCATTGCCGCGATGGTCGGACGCGAACTGGGTAACCTCTTCCCGCAAAAGCCACGTGACGGTGAGACCGGTGCACCCATGCTTGATGTCAGGGATCTGATCGTTGCCGATGGCCTGGCTCCGGTCAGCTTCGAAGTCAGGGCAGGTGAAATCCTTGGCCTGGCGGGATTGGTCGGTTCCGGGCGAACGGAACTTGCGCTTGCCATATACGGCGCGGAAGGCGCGAAGGGTACCGTCCTGATAGAAGGCGAGCCGCTGGATTACCGCTCGCCATCCAACAGCATCGATGCCGGCATTCTCATGCTCACCGAAAGCCGGAAGGATGACGGGTTGTTCCTCAACAGTTCCGTTGCGCGCAATTTTGCCGCGACAACGCCTGGACACGGGGTTCATCCGGCGCGTGTTGCCATTGGCCACGAGGAAGCCCGGGCGCGTGTCATGAAGGAGCGTTTTGGCGTTGTAGTCGACAATGTCGGTCTGCCGATCTCCGCGCTTTCGGGGGGGAACCAGCAAAAGGTTCTGATTGCGCGCCTTCTGGAGAACAGGCCTAAAGTGCTCATCCTCGATGAGCCAACGCGCGGGGTTGATGTCGGCGCCAAATCAGAGATCTACAAGATGCTCCGGCACTTGGCGGATGAAGGCATGGCGATCCTCGCCATTTCGTCTGAACTCATTGAAATCGTGGGACTTTGTGACCGTGTCTTCGTCATGCGGGATGGAGAGTTGGCGGCCGAGTTGACGTCTCAGGAGATATCGGAAGAGGCGATCATGAGTGTCGCGGCAGCCGAGACACCCAGCCATCACGGGGTAACTTCCAATGGATGATGTAATTCGCATGACGCGTACACAACCGGTGCATCTGGTCGTGCTCGCTCTGATCGGGCTTGTTGTCCTTGTCGGGATGTACAGTTCGGACCGCTTCGCCACCCCGCTCAATTTTGCCAACGTGCAGGATCAGATGGTTGCTCTTGCGCTTGTCGCCCTTGCGCAGACCATCGTCATTCTTTCCGGCGGGATCGACCTGTCCTATGCCGGTGCGCTCGGCCTTCTGACCGTTGTCTTTGCCTCGATCGCGGGGGAAGATCCCGCCAGCTTTGCAGCCGCGATCGCCATTGTTCTCAGCCTTGGCGTCTTCATCGGCGCGATCAATGGCAGCATCGTCACCTTTGTGGGTATCCATCCGCTGATCGTGACCCTGGGAACCTCAACCATCCTGTCAGGCCTGGCGCTGCTGATAACGCGCCAGCCGACAGGATCGGTTCCCCTGTTCTTCGAGGATCTGGTCTACGGGCGCATCGGCATGATCCCATATGGGACCATCTTCACGCTTATGCTTTACCTTCTGGCCGGCTTCCTGCTTTGGAAAACCAGGCTTGGCCTCAGGATCTATGCCATCGGCGACAATGAACAGGCGGCATCGATTTCAGGTGTCCCGGTCAAATCGACCAAGCTGATCGTCTATGCGCTATCGGGACTTCTGGCGGCGGTCACGGCGATCTATATCTGCGGACGTTTCGGCGTCGGCGACCCAAGAGCCGGTGTCGGGTTCGATCTCAAGTCAATCACGCCGGTCATTGTCGGCGGGACGCTGCTTGCCGGTGGCCGCGGCGGCGTTCTGGGAACCCTTCTTGCCGTGATTGTGTTGGCCCTGCTCGCCAATGTCCTGAATTTCATGAACGTTTCCAGCTTCTACCAGTGGATTGCGGAAGGACTGATCATCATCGCCGCCGTCTCCATCTTCGTCGGGAGAAAAAGCAAATGAGCATGACGGCGCTTTTTGGAAAAGACAGCGGCACGGTCCGGGCACAGCAAAACCGGGAGTTGCTCCTGCTGACCGGCTTTCTGGTCGTCATCTGGGCGGTCACGACGGTCCTGTCACCCAGATTCCTGAGCCCGGCAAACCTGAGCGACATTCTGCTTCAGGCAGCGCCGCTCGGGTTTGTCGTGATCGGGCAGATGATCGTCATCATCGTTCGCGGGCTGGATCTGTCGGTCGCCTCCATAATGGCCACTGTCGCGGTTCTTTCCATTGGATTGAACGACAACACCGTCGTGATCTTTGCGGTTGGTATCCTGCTCGGCGCGCTCATCGGCGGCATCAACGGATATCTTGTCGCCTATCGGGGCGTGACGCCTTTTCTGGCAACGCTTGCAACGATGATCGTGCTGCAGGGGGTCCGCTTCGCCTATACGGGCGGTGCCCCGGGTGGAACCTTGCCGGAAACATTCCGTTGGCTTGCGACAGGCGACCTGTTCGGGATCCCCGTTGCGCTGATGCTGCTGGCCATTGTTGCCTTCGCCGCGCACTGGCTGCTCGAATACACCGTTTATGGGCGACGTCTGAAACTCTACGGTGACAATCCCGAAGCGGCCTACATGACAGGAGCTCCGACCCGTCTGCTTGTGGTCAGCGCCTTCATGATTTCCGGTGTCCTTGCCGGATTGGCCGGGCTCGTCCTGGTCGGCTATGTCGGGATCGTCGACAACTGGACCGGGCGTGGTTATGAACTCGACTCGATCGCCGCTGCCGTTATCGGTGGCGCTGCGCTGAGTGGCGGCAAGGGAAGTGTTCCGGGTGTTCTGCTGGCAACGCTCGTGCTTGTCTCGCTGTTTAACATTGTTGTCATCCTTGGGCTTTCGATCGAGTTGCAGCTCGTGATCAAGGGAAGTTTGATCTTGCTGGCGGCGGCTGTTTACATGCGCCGGTCACGACGTTGAAACCAGGTTGAGGGCGCGACCGTGCCAACCGGCGAAACTCCAAGATCCAACCTCGTCCGTATTGCCCGGATCTTGAGCTGTTTTGATCATCGGAACAGCCCAAGACCCACGCACGAGATCCTGAGCGAAGTCGGCATGGGCCGGTCGACCGGGTTCGGGCTTCTGAGGGCGCTGACACTGCGGGGCTGGCTGGTAAGGGTTGATCACGGCTCCTTGAAACTTGGACCAAAGGCCGCTGAACTTGCCTTTGTGCCACTCGAAGCCATTGACGCTGCGCTGCCGGGCAGCACCACAACGCTGCCACTCGACAGAACCGCGGTGGATGCTCATCATGCGAGCACCGAATGGGATGCGCGCCTCTTTGAAACGGTCTCCACGGATGCCTACAAAGGGTCTGCTCCGTTCCGTATTGGCTTTGCAAACGCGTCCCTCTCAAATGAATGGCGCAAGGCGATGTTTGAAAGCATGCGCTACGCGGAGCGTCTGCATGCGGATCGGATTGAGGCCTTTCTTGTCCGGGAGGCCGGAGACGACGCCGGGACGCAGGTGAACCAGATAGACGAGCTTGTCGGAAGCGGAATTGATCTGCTTCTCGTCAGCACGACCAACGCCCATTCGCCTTTCTTGGACCGCAAGCTGAAGGACGTTGCGGATGCTGGACTTCCGGTTGTCGCGGTCGACCGACGTCCGCGCGATCCGTCTTCGCTGGTTTCCTTCGTGACGGCCTCCGACCGGCGCATAGGGCGTATAAGCGCCCTCTGGCTGGCGGAAAGACTCAAGGGTACCGGCCGTATCTGGATGCTGTCCGGCCTGGAAGGCGCAAGCCCGGCGATGCGGCGCCAGTCGGCAGCCTTTTCCGGATTTTCGGAGTTTCCAGGTATTCAGATCGAGGCAGTCACCTACACCGACTGGACCGAAGAAGGTGGCCGCAAAGCCATCCAGCGTCTGTTCGACCAGGGAGGTGGTGCTCCAGACGGCGTTTGGTGCGACAGCGGACTGCAAGGCGTCGGGTCGCTAAAGTTCTTTATTGAAAACGAGCTTCGCATCCCTGCCCATACCGGCGGCGATTTGAACCAGATGTACAAGCTTGCGCTCTATCACAAGGTTCCCTTTGTCGCGCTGGACTACCCGGCAGCGATGGGTGCCAGGGTCGTCGAGGTGGCGTTGGATATCCTCTCCGGCAAGTCCGTACCGCGCAGGGTGGAAGTGCCGGTTCCGATCGTTCTGCCCCGTGGTATGGAAACGGCAAGCGTGCGCGCTGATACCTGGGCGGAACGGCATGTCGGTTGGGATCTGCCAGACACTGCTATTCTGTCCCAGGGCCCAAGCCTGCGCGTACTTCGGTCGGAAGGTGTGAACAAGCAAGGGTCACGACATGGATAAGACCGATACGCCCTACGACAAGGCGATCGATATCTTCGAAGGGTTGGTTGAGCAACCGCTTCAGAAGATTGTTTCCGGGCCTCTCCCGCTTGCCCGCACAGTGGGACTGGCCACGACGTCGGGGTATAGAGCCGTTGCGATCGCGGAGAGCGAAGGTCTCTTGAGCCGGTCGACCGGAGGGGCCTATCTGCGCGGTCCCTCGGCGCTCGCAACCGGGTTGTCCGCGCTCGGGTTCGGTGAATTTGCGCTTGTAGCTGAGCCCGTGCTCATCCAGCTGCGCCAATCGACTCGTCTGACGGCCTTCCTCGCCGTCTTGAGCGATGGGACATGTGCGACCGGTCCGTTTTCCAGTGGTCGCGGCATCTCGTTCATAACCCCTCAGCGGCATTACAGTGTGCTGATGCCGCCTGCCTTCGATCCCGACGGGCTTGCCGAGATTTCCCTTGCTCATCAATTCGAGGCGGTGGCGGCACAGCGTGCCGTGATCTCCTGCGTTTCGGAACGCCGGAGCAAGCGTTGCATTGTGGGCGTCTTGTTGCCTGGTACCCGTGAAGTGACAGGAAACGAGCTTCGATCAGAGCTGGCCAAGGCAGCTGATCTACTTTGTTCGCATTCGGAGACACCTGCATGACTGACTTCGACGAACGCAGAACCTGGGACCCTCAGTTCCGGTTCTCGGATGTCCTGGATGATTTTGATGACTGGCTCCGGTGGCGGGCGGAGGCCAGCAGCACCGTCGGCAAGTCGTTGTCTTTTGAAAGGCTTGCTTATGGCCCTCACGAAAGGCAGTGGATTGAACTGGCGAAGTGCGGCGCCGGTCAAGGCAATGTCGTCCCGGTTTTCATTCATGGAGGTTACTGGCGCAGCCTCACTGCGGAAGATCATCGGTGCGTGCTGACCGGATTGTCTGCGTTTGGGAATACATGCGCAAATGTCGAGTACCGCCTCATGCCGGAATTTCGGATGGACGATCTCGTTGCGGACGCGGTTGCAGCCCTTGCCAAGCTTGCTGCGTTTTATCCGGACCCCATCCGGTTCTTGTTCGTCGGACACTCCGCTGGTGCGCATTTGGCTGTGAGCACAGCTCTCAAAGCCGGACTTACTGACCGGATCGCCGGTATTGTCGGGATCAGCGGCGTCTACGATCTTGCACCTGTTGCCAAATCTTTCCTGCAGGACGAGATCGGGCTGACGGAGCAAGAGATTCGATCACACACTCTGATTGGTGCATCAATCGATGTGCCCCTTCTTTGCGTGGTCGGCGGTGACGAAACGGACGAGTTCAAGAAGCAGTCACTGGCGATGGCTGAAACTGCCGGTGCGGGACACATAATTGTCCGCGGGGCGCACCACCTGAGCATCCTCAGCGATCTGAATTCGCAAAAGAGCCCCTTGATTGATGCACTGGGCGTCTGGTTAAACAAGTCCAGCCAACCTGCAGACGTGGACACGATATCATCATGACTTCTCAACTTAATCTGCCGGGCGACGGAGTTTTTGTGTTCCGGGCCTGGCGGCCGGATCTGTCCGGGCCCAGTCTTTGCGTGTTGCGCGGCGACACTCTGATCGACATTACCTGCGCTGCCGTGTCCACGATGCGGGACCTGCTCGAATTGGAAGATCCCGCAGGCTGGATCACCGGTGCGGACGGCGTCGCCATCGGCACAGTGGACGAAATTGCGGCCAATTCCGTTGAAAGCCCCAATCCGGCCCTGCCCTGGCTGCTCGCCCCTGCGGACCTTCAGGCGATCAAGGCCTGTGGTGTCACTTTCGCATTTTCCATGCTTGAGCGGGTGATCGAGGAGCAGGCAAAAGGCGATCCGGCAAAAGCCGAGAAGATCCGCGAACGTTGCACGGCCATTATCGGCGACAGCCTCAGATCCGTTACGCCGGGGTCCGAGAAAGCGGCTCAGCTCAAGGATGCCCTGATCGCCGAGGATGTCTGGTCGCAGTATCTGGAAGTCGGCATCGGACCGGATGCCGAGGTGTTCACCAAATCACAGCCGATGTCCGCCGTCGGCTTTGGCTCATCCGTCGGCCTTCATCCCATTTCGAACTGGAACAATCCGGAACCGGAAGTGGTTCTGGCGGTCGATAGTTCCGGGACCGTCAAGGGGGCGACGCTTGGCAACGATGTCAACCTGCGGGATGTGGAAGGCCGCTCCGCGTTGTTGCTGGGCAAGGCCAAAGACAACAACGCGTCCACGTCGTTCGGTCCCGCGATCAGGCTTTTCGACGACACTTTCTCGATGGACGATGTGCGCCGGCTTGAACTGGATCTGACCGTATCGGGGACGGACGGATTTGAACTCGCCGGTCATTCCACCATGACGGAGATCAGCCGCGATCCGCAGGACCTTGTCGCCCAGACGCGCGGGCGGCACCACCAGTATCCCGACGGCTTCATGCTGTTCCTGGGGACGCTTTTCGCGCCGACCGAGGATCGCGACGCTCCCGGCGAGGGGTTCACGCACAAGCTCGGCGATATCGTCAGTATTTCATGCGCGCAGCTTGGCACTTTGCGCAATACAGTCCGGCTCTCGACCGAGTGCGCGGAGTGGACATTCGGGACAAGCGCGCTCATGCGCAATCT
Source organism: Roseibium sp. HPY-6 (assembly GCF_040530035.1). Taxonomy (NCBI): domain Bacteria; kingdom Pseudomonadati; phylum Pseudomonadota; class Alphaproteobacteria; order Hyphomicrobiales; family Stappiaceae; genus Roseibium; species Roseibium sp. HPY-6. The sequence goes on along the minus strand of NZ_JBEWCD010000003.1, from coordinate 373,350 downwards.
GTCAAAACGCAATCTAATCTAAGGGACAAGCGGGATGCTAACGGGCAAGAATCTCATCAACGGGGAATGGGTCTCAGGCGACGCGACGTTTCAGTCGCAGCCGGCCGACGGCGCTCCAAACAGTTTTTCCGAAGCGTCGGTAGACGATGTCGATCGGGCGTGCCGCGCTGCGGACGATGCTTTCGAAATATTCAGCACCACGAGCGATCAGGAAAGAGCCGCTTTTCTGAAAAAGATCGCAGACGAAATCGAGGCGCGGGGTGCGGACCTGACCGAGATTGGTGGTCAGGAAACCGCTCTGCCCGCAGCACGTCTTGACGGAGAGCGCGGCCGCACGACCGGACAGCTGCGTCTGTTCGCGGAAACGATCCTGAAGGGCGACTATCTGGACCGGCGCCACGACAGCGCGTTGCCGGATCGTCAACCCCTGCCGCGCCCGGAACTTTTTCTGGTGCAGAGACCGATCGGACCGGTTGCCGTTTTCGGCGCGTCCAACTTTCCGCTGGCGTTTTCCACGGCAGGCGGCGACACGGCATCGGCCTTCGCTGCCGGTTGTCCGATCGTGGTTAAGGGCCATCCGGCGCACCCTGGGACGGGCGAGCTGGTTGCCCAGGCCATCGATGCTGCGGTCAAGGCATGCGGCCTCCCGGCAGGGACATTCGGTTTCCTGCAGGGCACGACACTTGCGCTCGGTCAGGGCGTCGTCCAGCATCCGCTTATCAAGGCGGTTGGTTTTACCGGTTCACTCAGGGGCGGACGTGCGCTTTTCGATCTCTGCGCCGCGCGGCCGGAACCGATTCCGTTTTTCGGTGAACTCGGTAGCGTCAATCCGGTTTTCTTATTACCGGGAGCTTTGGAAGCACGTGCGGAGGCGATCGGCGAAGGCTGGGCGGGGTCTCTTACGATGGGCGTCGGCCAGTTCTGCACCAATCCGGGCGTTGTTGTCGTTCATGCCGGAGAGAAGGCCGACAGCTTTGCGACCAGCGCCGTAAAGGCACTCCAGGCCGTTGGCGCGCAAACCATGCTGACCGACGGGATCGCGAGCGCCTGCCGGGACGGGCAAGGCCGGATCGGAGCCGTTGCCGGTGTCGAAACGCTGCTCAGCTCAGTCAGCGACAACAGGGGAGCAACGCCGGCCGTCTACCGGGCCAGTGCCGAGACCTTTGTCGGAAACCGCGACCTGCAGGAAGAGGTGTTCGGGCCTGCCGGTGTGATCGTCACCGTTAAGGATGACGGGGAAATGCGATCCGTCGCACGCAGTTTCGAAGGACAGCTGACGGCCACTCTTCAGATGGAAGAGAGCGATGCCGCGCTGGCAAAGTCGCTCATGCCGATCCTGGAGCGCCGCGCCGGCCGCATTCTGGCCAATGGCTTCCCGACGGGCGTCGAAGTCGCTGAAGCCATGGTGCATGGCGGACCTTACCCGGCTTCGACCAACTTTGGTGCGACCTCTGTCGGCACCATGGCGATCCGCCGCTGGCTGCGGCCGGTCTGCTATCAGAACCTGTCGGCGGAGTTGCTGCCCGACGCGGCCAAGAGCTGATTTCGAACGCCGCCGGATCCACTCCGGCGGCTTTCATCCATGGTCTAACCGCGTCCCACGAAGGGCATATTCGTTGCCATCACGGTCAGCGTGAGAACATTGGCGTCGAGCGGCAGGCTCGCCATGTAGACCACGGCGTCAGCGACGTGCGCCGCGTCCATCGTCGGTTCCGGTGCCAGTTCGCCGTTTGCCTGGGGGACGCCGCCGCTCATCCTGGCGGTCATGTCGCTGGCGGCGTTGCCGATATCGATCTGGCCACAGGCGATGTTGAACACCCGCCCATCGAGCGATGTGGACTTCGTCAATCCGGTAATGGCGTGTTTTGTCGAGGTGTAGGGCGCTGAATTCGGCCGGGGCGTCGTTGCCGAAATCGAGCCGTTGTTGATTATGCGTCCGCCGCCAGGTTCCTGCGCCTTCATGAGCTTGAAAGCCTGTTGTGTGCACAGGAACGCGCCGGTCAGGTTAGCGGCAACCACGTTGCTCCATTCCTCGAAGCTGATTTCCTCAAGCGGAACGGGTGAATTCCCGATGCCGGCATTGTTGACGAGAAGGTCAAGGCGTCCGAACTCAACACGCAGCTTTTCGAACAAGGCGCTGACCGATCCGGGATCGCCGACGTCACATGTCATCCAGGACACCTTGTTTCCCGTCTCGCGCTCCAATTCTTCCGCTGTGGTGGCGAGAACCTGATCGCGCCGGCCGGTAATAATCACGTGCCAGCCCGCAGCGCTGAGCCCCTTTGAAACTGCCTTGCCGACACCGGTGCCGCCGCCAGTTACAAGGGCGATCCTGCCGGCGGAGCTTGTTGAGGTATCGGTCATGGGATTACGCCTTCCAGTTCGTCTTCAATGTGGATTCTGATGATGTCGTCAAAACGCGTTTCCGCGATGAAGCCGAGGTCCAACGCACGGCGGGCATCGAAATTCCTTGGCCAGCCGGCAACGATTTTCCTGATCTCCGGATTTGGCTCCCGGCGGATAAGGTCAGCGGCTTTGGCGCCGGCAACGCGGCGCAGGGCCTCGATCTGTTCGCCGACCAGCGCCGACAGGCCCGGCATTGTCAGGTTGCGCCGGGCACCCAGCTGAGACGTGTCGAGACTTGCTGCGTGCGCGCAGAAGCCGACGGCGGCGCGCGGGCTGGCAAACCAGTGACGGACGTCCTCTTCCACAGGCAACATGGCTTCCTCGCCAACCAATGGCTCGCGCAGGATATTGGAAAAGAAGCCCGAAGCGGCCTTGTTCGGTTTTCCGGGCCGGATGCAGATCGTCGGGAGGCGGATGCCGATACCGTCGAGGAAACCTTTTCGGGAATAGTCGGCCAAGAGCAGTTCGCTGACCGCCTTTTGCGTGCCGTAGCTCGTCAGCGGCGTTGTGAAGAAGTCATCACTGATCCTCTCCGGAAACGGCTCACCGAAGACGGCGATCGACGAGGCAAAGACGAAACGCGGGCAGTACGGCTCGCGGACACCCTCACTGCGGATCGCGTCGAACAGGTAACGCGTCCCGTCCAGATTGATGGCATAGCCCTTTTCGAATTCAACCTCGGCCTCGCCCGAAACGATGGCGGCCAAATGAAAGACAAGGTCCGGCCGTCCGGCGATCAGCGAAATGGCGTCTTCCTGCTTCGCAAGGTCCACGGTCCGGGTCGTTGCGATCGACAGAAGCGATGTGGGAACCGGCGGCTCAACCACATCGGCCAGTGTCAGTTTTTCAACGTCTGCCCGGAAAAGATCCGGCTCTGACGCAAGCCGTTCCACAAGCTTGCGGCCGACCATTCCTGCAGCGCCCGTGACGAGAATATGCATATCCGGTGATCCTCCCTGCCGATGCGACCCGGCTTTTCTGCCAAAGTCCGGATGGGCTCCGGCGCTTGCGGCATCGGCGCGCAGGATATTGCCCGATCAGGGTCGTCCGCAAGTGATTGTGATAAAGGAAAAAACGCCGGTGATCCCGACAGGGTTCGAACCCGTGACCCCTGGATTAGCAAATAGATTTCTGGCGTATTCGCAATTTTCCTGAAGTGTGATCACTTCTTATATCTGTTTGAATACATTGATTTTTCTTCCTTACCTTTTGGAGCGCTTCAATAGATATGCCTGCACTTGGACGTCATATGGAGCCCGACTTTAGTGTCGGAAAGAGCACGTAGCAATTGCAGAGGCAGTTTGAAGGAAGATTTCAAAATGCTGCGTCGATGCCTTCGCTCCAAATGCTGAAGGGTGCTTCGTCTGCTCACGATGTTGCCAAGAAGGTTCTGGCAAGCGTTACGCTTGGAGAAGATCCAGCTGCGTAACGGAATGCCGAGCGACAGGCAGTCACGTTGGCTGAACTCTTGGAACTTTTCGTTGTCGGGCAAGGGCCAAGCTCAAACCCTCAAGTTATTTCTCCGCCCTGAAAAAACATGTGTCGACTGGTCTTGGAAAACGTCCGGCTAAGGCAATCACCAATGAACAGAGCTAAATTGTGCACCGGGACAATTCAGGGGCGGGATACGTCATACGAGGCGCAAAACTGCGTACCGAAATCGATAGGTGATTATCAGAAACCGTAACAAGTGCGCTTTAGGAACGACTACTTCATTCATCGGTAGTATTAGGAAAACTTTTAAACCCTTGCTGGCGGCTGTGTGAATGGATTAAGCTTTGGTATTCTATCAGAGACTATGATTGTGACTAAGTTAACACTTCATCCACGCGCTGCCCCAAGGAACAAGATACGCGTCTGGCTCTGCGTCGACGGTGCACCGGAGCAAAGCTCACCGGAACCTCTTCGGTGGAAATTAAACGGAGAGGTCGTCGAGCCGGAGATCCTGCGCCCCCTCTCCACATCACATAACTCTGGAACAGTCTTGCTCACCGGGGTCTTTGAGATTTCGATTGATGAAGACAGCGGTCCGTTCAATCGGGTATCGCTTACCGCGTTTGGCGAGACAGTCGCGCTGAGAGTAAAACAAGCTCCCCGGGAGATTCCGAAGGATACCTGGTTCCGTGTGTTGTTATGTTCCTGCTTCCACCAAGCTGAAAATCGTCAAGCCCTCGTTTCGCAAACCTTTTTGAATATTCCTGCATCCGAACGACAGGATCTGTCTGTGTTCATGGGCGATCAAGTCTATCTCGATCTGCCAACGCTCAACAACTACCCGGACAACGAGGCCGAACTGGCCGACAGGTTTGAGCGATATTATCGGACAAATTGGACCTCATATCTGGGCCTCGATACGATACTGAAAACTGCGCCAAGCGTATTTTGCCCTGACGATCACGAATACTGGAACAACTTCCCTCATAGATCGCCAATTATTCAAAATTCGTGGAAACAAGAGTCACGAGAGCGATGGAAAAGCGCAGCTGATCAACTTTATGACGCCTTTCAGTGTGGGGTGCCAGCTGAGCGCGGCGACAACATTGAAATCGACATCGACCCTATTTCCATTCTGGTTTTGGATCAGCGAACGCATAGGCAAGAAGATCGTAGTGCAACCCTTGCTCCCGAAGGACTCCAGCGACTGAACGAGTGGGTGGACCGGCTGATCGCGGAGAAAAAATTCGGCGCTGTTGTCACGGGGCAATCGCTCCTGGATAAACCAGTTGGTGAATTCAAGGGAGCCGTTGCGGACTGGATGCTTCCCAACTACCGCGACTACGAGAGCATTGTTAAAGCCCTTGAACGCCTATCAGACGCAGGCCGACCTGTTTTGTTGTTGACCGGGGATGTTCACTGGGGACGGGTCACTGAGGTCAAACGAGCCGGGCGCACCAAGTTCATTGAAATCATCTGCTCCCCTTCGTCACTGGTCACCACTATCGGTAACGATCAGCTCAAAAGTATCGGTGCAGGATTTCGCAAATTTTTCAAAGGCGAGGAAACACGTTGGCCACGTCACTCATCCGCGCCCGATCCTGAGCCATATTTTGCTCAAAGCGTTTTCGGCAAACGCTATCAAACAAAGGTCATCTACAAACACCAAGGCGACCAACTTTCAATGCTTGCACTGCGCAGAGCTGCCAACACGCTCGAAGCAAAAGTCACCTACTACGAGGTCCATAAACGACCGAAGGATCCCGAGAAAGTATCTCTCGGGCTGCTTTAGATGACAGGTTTTCAGGAGAGTTCAGATGCTCAATATCATTGCCTCATCAGCCAAGGAATTAAATCCCGATTTTGTCCAGACACCCAGGCATCGAAACGAAGACAATGTGAAATGGGTAGAGAGAAATCTCAAGAAACTTGCAGCGGAAGACGGCGCGCGGGGCATGTCCTATCTTGTTCTGATGGGCGGCACGCAGAAATCCTACTTCCATACCCGTGTCGCACAGGGACATTTAAGAAATGACATGAGCCCAAGCCACTGGTCGCACGTCGTGCTGCTGCAAGGATCGGGGCCCACGAAAAAGGGTGCAATCTGGGAGATTGCGCTGGAACCCGCAGAGGGATTTGGCTATCCGCCGTCCGACAACGCGGTTGAAGAGGCTCATCTATCCAACTACGCCAGCAAAAATATGTTTCCTAACATAGCGGTCCTGAGAGTGCCGGTGAAGTTGAGCGAGATGAAGAAAACCATTCTGCAGTTCAAGAAACAGCGCGTAGATCTTGATTGCGTCGAACTGCTTTTGCTTTGGCTTGGCTATGTCTGGGGGGTTGGAAGAGCCGATAACCCATTGTTCGACGGATACGGTCTTCCGTCTGCGGCATTCATCGAAGCACTTTGTTCGGCCAACGGTTACGATCTGACACCAGGTCTGGAAAGTCGGGCTAGCTGCCCCGAAGCAATTTGGCAAGCGGCACGCTGGTGGCACGAGTTTCAAAGAGATCAGCAAGGTGCAGCCCCATTAAGAGGCATGTGGCACACAGAGCATTATCTCGGAAAGTAGTTTCCATCATAAATCGCGGCGCTTTGCCTGACATTACGACTGTCTTGAAATCGGCGCAGAACTGGATTCCGTCATCGGACGCAACGTGCGCGGCGTAAAATTCGTCCGGGAGCTCACCAGTTGAAAAAGCTGGTGAGCCCGGCAGGATTCGAACCTGTAACCCTCAGATTGGGAATTTTGAATTCTGAGATTTCGCGGGATTAGTCAGGATTTTGCGAGATATCAAAAAACAGCTTGAACAAAAGGGCTTTTGTTGCGGCAACGTCTTGTACACTCCCGTTGCTGCTGACCACCCTTCCAACCTTGAAGAATTCAAAACCTACGCACCTTAAAACCGTGAGACGATGCGGCTGGCGCTGCGATCGTCGAAAAATCCGCGCAAAACAAATTCGTCGACCCAGACACAGGTCACTCCGGCGATGGATCCCGCGCCTTTCATCGCATCCGGCAAACGTCCCGAGCTGTCGTAGATCAGATAAAGCGTGATGCCAAAAAGCTTGTTTTTTCCCAAAACGGAAACCCAATGCCCAATTGATGGGCTCACCACATTGCTGAGCGCAACCATGGCAGGGGATCGCCCCCCATTTGTTCGCTCATCCAGGAATTCTATCAATTTGTCTTCAGTTGCGAAATTGCCCGGGTTCATGTCGTGCAATCGAAACCCACCTGCGCCCAGGCTTTCCAGATACCGCGCAGCATCCAGGACATGGAGGTCTTTTCCGGTGTTTTCCTTCCCGTGGTCCTTCACATCAATCGTTTCGTCAAATTCATCGCGTGCCGCCAGCGCATCGTCGCTGTTAAAGCTGATCGAGATCGGGCCGAGCGCGGACTTTACGGTTTCCGCAACGGCGTAGCCGGCAAAATAGCCACAATCCGCGCCACCGGGCAGACTCTGTTTTGCATGCATGAGGTTGGGTCTGTTGTTAAGCGCGGCCTTCAGTATTTCGCCCTCGGCGCGCTTCATGACCACATCAAGGGCGGGCCATGTCTCTTTTGTGCCCACGATCCCGTCAATTGTCGGCAGCTTGAAATTATCCTGAAAAATAACAACGCGCCCTGCGGTGAGACGGCCGTATTTGCCATCCGGAACCAGCAGCAGATCGCTGTCCTTCAGATCACTGAAGGTGTTATGGCCCATTTTAGACAAGGCCTTGCTGCTTGGAATATAGCTTTTATGCAGGTTCTGCACTTTTGCGATCAGATTCAGGTCTTTTTGGAGAACTTCGACAGTATATGACTCCGTATAATTCTTTAGCAATGGCCAGTATTTAGGCCCACCAAATTCTGGCATTGCGCACGTCCTTTCAATCAATTCGTCTGCAATAAATTTGCGTCAATCGCTGCACCAGTTAGCGCAATACCCAGGCTTCCAAACCCTGGCGTCATCTTCTTCGACAAGGATTGATCCTGCCGTTTGTCTTCCTTAGCTCGACCCAGACCAAAGGCCTGTCATATCGGTGCTAACGCCATACGCGCGGCAAAGCTCCGACGCCGAGATGCCGGCCTGATGCTCTTTCAAGATGCTGATGATCTGTTCCTCAGAGAACCTGGATCGCTTCGTCGTCTGCTACCTTCATTTGAGAACAGACTAACCTCAAGACGGGGAACATTCAGTGGAGCAGATCACACTTTGTAGAGATACGCTGAGATTTTCGAGCAGCGATTTGGTGCGAGCCTGCTTCGCTTGAGCTGCGCCATGGTTCCACTCAGCAGGCCATGACCAAAGACCAAACACTGGAAAAACGTGAACGGATCCTGCGCTTGAACGGCCCGGATCAGGGGGCTGGGTCACCCGCTAAGCTGAAAGGGACCTGGTTTGCGGAACCCATCAGGGCCAGCGATCAAAACCGCGCAAAAAGGCCGGACACATGACTGCTTCTGACAAACGCACAAATCAGATCAAAAATGTCTTGCTATGCAGGAGCCATCCACACAGGACATTCAATACAGTTTGTGAGAAATACTGCTAAGCGGACAAAGCAGACAGTCGCAGCATGCAGGCAATGACTGCTTTTGTGCCGTATGCAAGGGTCATCTCGCATTGTGACGTGAGGTGGAGAGCATCAATCAAAGCGAACCAAAAGTACTACACCGTCCGGTCGGCCACCTGTTTCTTAACAAAAGCTCCGATTTCTGCGACGGAGCTGTCTGCTTCCGGGCATCGTCCGACGTTCAAGTGCCAAACGTGGGACCGCCCTTCGAACATCTGCAATTTAGTTGTGACGCCTTGATCTCGAAGACGATCGGCAAGAGCCTTCGAATCGTCAAACAGTATCTCGGTTTCGTCGACATGGATCAGGCATGGCGGCGCAGCCACGAATTTGCCAAGCACCGGGGAGACCTCGGGGTCGCTAGGATCGTGTCCGGCAAGATAGGCACTTTTGCCCCGAAGGATCCAACTAAGTGGGACCAAATGGTCAGATCTTGCATTCGCCTGCAACGATCCGTTGGTCAAACGCAGGTCGGCGAATGGTGAAATTCCGGCAACAGCAACTGGTTGCTGCAAGCCACGGCAGCAAATGCGATGCAATAAGGCGAAGACTAGGTTGCCGCCTGCACTGTCGCCAATAAGACTAATAGGACCTGCTTTACGATCAGCACAAAGGGCTTCATATGCTGCTGTCGCTTGGTCAAGCGCCGTCGGAAAGCGATGTTCGGGAGAGAGCCCGTAGTGCAGGAAGTACGCTTTCTGGTTTGCTGCGCCACCAAGCCTGGCAACCAGGTGGCGATAACCGCGCAAGTTGCCAATCATGAACGCACCGCCATGTAGATACAGCATACTGCCGCCTGTCGGATCTTGACCAACCTGGCAAACTGTTGTTCGAACTGAGCCAGTTCCCCATTCCAATGATTTTTCTACCAGCCTTAATCCGCTGGGAGTCTTCAAGGTGATGGCTGCGCTCAAATCAGCAATGCGGCGAACCGTTGGTTGATGTGGGATCGAGGCGAGCACCGGTTTTTGAACCAACCTTGCATAGCCGTTCCAGAAACGTTGATGGCGTGACAGCATGAGGCTTCGTTGCACTGAAGTTCACCCTCGTCAAACGGGGTCGATGCGGACACCTACCACGTCAAAGGCCGCCCAAAAAACGGGCCTAATTCAGCCCAACGCCGCACAAGTTGTGCCTATCGGTCGTTAAAACAAACCGCAGCATTGGTCAAGATGGGCTCTCGGCAGACCTTTGCTGCAAGGTGTTCGGATGGCGGTAGGGCGGACAAAACCACTATTGCGATTTCGAAGTCCAATGTCCGTAGTCGTTCGATCCGTTAAACCGCTTTCTTTGCTGTGAATGAAATCCGCCGGTGATGTGCAGACGTTCAACGGCCATCTGTCGCTTGGGGAGGCAGCTACCAGAACGGCACGGCGTCGGGCAACGTCGCCCCACAATTCTTGCATTGCCGGACTTCGTCAGGATCTCGGTTCATCTTTCCACAGCTGTTACAGCGGACCATGACAGGGTTCATCCGAGCCTTGGCCCAAACAGAGGTGAAGCCGTGGGTAGCAAGTGAGCCGTCATACATGCCCTTCTGAACCTCTGCATGGGCACCCTCCCTCATCACGCGCCGTGGGGCATCGAGACTGTCCCATGCCGAGATCGTCACCATCCGGTGCCCAATCACCGCCGTAGTCGCCCCGATGAAGCCATCCATTTTCAACATATCGATCAACGAAGCCCGAGATCCTTCCCGAACCTTCTGGACGCAGTCTTCATCACGGGCGTGGAGCGTTGTGATCGAGAAAGCAACGGGCTCATCCAGACGGCCGGTTTGGACTTCTGTAGAAACTCCGAACTTGAACGGACCGATCTGGCTAGGTTGGACGACGATATTGAGGCCCAGTTGGGTGGGGACATCTCCCGCATTGAAGTATCCCTTGACTGTCGCGACTTTGCCGTCGCGGAGGGTAAAGAAGTCCGAGCCTTCCGCGCGAACCGACTTCTGCGTCGGCGGCAGTCCACGGAACGATCCGGTGTTCGTCCCCAGCATTACCCATTCGGCAGCTGCCCGGTCAGGACCTATGCTGCCAAGACTGCGCTCCTCAAATTGCAGATCCGGAAAAGCGGCCCAAAGCTGCTCAACATAGGCCTTCAGTTCGGCGCCCGAGATTGGACCACCTGTGCCAGGATCTTCGTAGCTTCCATCATCAGTAAGGCTTGCAAGGATGGCGTCAGCGTTTCGTTGGTTCCACGCGGAGAAATATGTCCTTACGGCTTCCAGATCGCTCATAGTCTCCCCCTAAACTCCGTTCCAAGTCTATTAACTTAATGCCAGAGTAGAGAGAAACATGCATGATCGCGATGTGTCTGGAAAGCCATTTCAATTGGTGTCGGCTGATGGAGTTGCTCTCAAGCTATTGACCCAAGCCCTCCAAGAACGGACATCGGCGGGTTGCGCAGCATTTGGAAGTTGTGGGCTCTGAGCTGACTTTTGCGGTACAACGAACCAATGGCCGCAATAGTAGTTTCAGGGGTGCTTCGGATCGAAAACTAATGTCCTGTCTAAAGCCAAAACCTAGCTTCGCAATATGTGTAGTTATCTTCTCCGGCAACTCAGAGAGTCAACCGGTGTTGCCTTGACTTTGAATTGTGGAAGCCCGGTGGAAGTCAGAAAAAATTTTTCTTAGCGCTTTTTTCGCTAACTTATTGAAAAATATGGTGACCCCGACAGGATTCGAACCTGTGACCCTCAGATTAGGAATCTGATGCTCTATCCTGCTGAGCTACGGGGCCTTGGCTAGCTCGCTTAACACGATTTGTAGGACTTTGCGAGCCCTTGCGCGATCCTTTGGGCCGCAAGGAACCTCTTGCCGGATGGCTGCGGCGCTCAGGTGTTTCACGGCGCTTCACGATAACGTTTCACGCTTTTGTCTCGGACTTGCCTTATTCGCTGCTTAGCAACGGAAGTAACATGCGCAGTCAACTTCGCATCACTCTTGCGAAACGTGCTCGAAGACTGGTCAAGAGCTGCGCCGGGATTCTGGATCGGCATGCCGGCGGCCGGAAGTTCCTGCACGGAACTGGTAACAGGGGGATAAGTGTTCAACTCTTTCAGGCGATACGAGCGGCAGGATCCCCTCCGTACTAGCGGGTTTGCGATACGTTCAGCTGTCCTGACGCTTTGCGTGGGTTCTGGAATCTGTCTGTTGAGTGAAAGGGCGATGGCCGAAATCGCAACCACATCTGAGGGCGGAAATAATCTGCCGGTCGATGCGTTGCCGGCCTGTGTTTCGGATGAAACGGCACGTATCGAAGTGAGAGCAGTTGCCGAAGCGGGTCTTTATTCCGATGCGGGCGGACGCAGGTATTTTGCGACGGATCTCTCCTTTTGGAACGCAAAGGGCCTCACTGGCCAACAGAGGCAGATGCATCTGGTTGCCGTGCCGGTTGGCGAACCCAACCGGTGGGGATTGATCCCGGCATGGATCATTCAGCTTGGAGACCAGAACCCGCGCCTTTATCAGGCCGAACAGCTTTCAAAAGGGAATGCCGTCTTCGCACCCGACAAGGCCTCGCCCGAGTGTGCCGTGTCGTTGCGACGTGCCGAAGCTGCGGCGCGGCGGGCCGAATCGGGGGAATGGGGGACTGAGGGGGATGTGCGCATCTTTTCAGGGGCGGCACCCGCTTCGTTCCAAGGCAATGCCGGACGCTACGTCATTGCACGCGGGCGGATAGTTTCGCTTGGAAAAACACGCAGCACCCGCTATCTCAATTTCGGCAGACACTGGAAATCGGATCTGACCGTGACACTCAAGTCTTCTGAAGAAGCGGCGTTTAATGAGGGCATGGGTGCCGATGGATGGCAGATTGAAGACCTGCAGGGTCTCTTTGTCGAGGTCAGGGGTGTTCTGCAGGAGAAGGACGGGCCGCTGATCGCGCTCCGGCATCCTGAGCAACTACGTGTATTGGAACGCAAAAGGGCAGGAAGTGGCGGCCAAAACAGCAACTGAATTGTGTCGCAATGAGCGTTTGAGACCGGCAGCCAATGCAAAACTGTCCGTCGGCAAACGGTTGCGCCTGCTCCTGGCTTGCCTTGTGTCGTTCACGGTCGCTTCGTGTCAGTTGCTCGGCGACGGCACGAGTGTGGGTTCGGTATCGCCCGGGACCCTGCGTCCGAGCCTGACCAGCGACATCGGAGCGCGTGAGCATCCGCGTGTCGTTGCGACATATGGCGGCGTCTACAAGGATCCGGGCGCTGAAAGAGCCGTTGCCAGCGTTGTCGGCCGGTTGGTTGCCGCATCGGATGACCCCTCGCAAAGTTACCAGATCACGATCCTGAACTCGCCGGCCATTAATGCCTTCGCTTTGCCCGGCGGATATCTCTACATCACGCGCGGGTTGCTGGCACTGGCCAACGATACGTCGGAAGTTGCCGCCGTACTTGCGCATGAAATGGCTCACGTGACCGCCAACCACGCCATCAAGCGGCAGCAGCGTGCGGAAGCCAAACAGCTTGCCAACAAGATCCTGACCGACGTGGTGCAGGATTCAGAGGAAGCACGCAAAGCCATCATTTCGTCCCAGCTGTCATTCGCCCGCTTCAGCCAGGTTCAGGAACTTGAAGCAGATGCGATTGGCGTCAGGACGCTTGCCAAAGCGAAGTTCGACCCATATGCGGCCGCGCGGTTTCTGAGGTCGATGGCGGCCTATGCGCGTTACCAGTCGGCGGACAAGACTTCGACAAGTGCGCCGGACTTCCTGTCATCGCACCCTTCAACACCTGAGCGGCTGCAAATTGCGGTGAAATCCGCGCGACAGATCGGTGCGCCGGGCATCGGCGAGCGGGACCGTGACAGGTACCTTACCCAGATTGATGGAATGCTCTACGGGGATGACCCGCTTGAAGGGTTCGTGCGCGGCCGATCCTTCCTGCACAAGGCGCTCGGTATCGGTTTCACCGTTCCACAGGGATACATTCTGGAGAATTCAACTGAAGCGGTTCTTGCCAGCAATGGAGACGGCACTGCGATCAGGTTCGACGGGGCCGATGTCAGCGGGTTCTCGAGTCTTGCGGACTATATGAAGTCGGGCTGGATCAACGGACTTCTGCCTGAAAGTGTGCGTGAGACAACGATCAACGGACTTCCCGGCGTGACCGGGGCCGCTATCACTCAGGGTTGGTCCTTCAGGATTGCTGTCATTCGCATCGGACGCACCGGCTACAGGTTTATCTTTGCAAGCAGGTCGCCCAATCAGCGCTTCGACGAAGACTTCCGGCAAACCGCAGACAGCTTCCGGCAACTGACACCGACGGAACGTGCCCGTCTGCAATCGCTACGGCTCAAGGTCGTCAAGACCAAGGCCGGCGACACGCCGCGTAAGCTTGCCGTCGGGATGAGCGGCGTGGAGCCGTCAAGGCGGTTGGAATTTTTCTCGATTTTGAACGACCTCGATCCGAACAAGACCATTCCGACGGGAACCGCTGTCAAACTGGTTGTCGAATAGGTCGAAGCAATGTTCTTCTGGAAGTGCCGCCGGACAAACCCGGCTCAGGTGCTGTAGACGGCCTTGTCAGGCTGCTCAGCGAGCAAGGCGGATCTCAGTTTCTCCATCGCACGGCTCTCGATCTGACGAACGCGTTCCTTCGAAATGCCGAGTTTCGCACCGAGAGATTCAAGTGTGGCACCTTCTTCTGACAAGCGCCGTTCCTTGACAATCCGCAGTTCTCGTTCGCTTAGAACCTTCAACGCGGACCAGAGCCATTTCCGGCGGCGTTCCGCGTCGATGTTCACAGTCACGATTTCGTCCGGAAGCGGTGCTTCGGAGACAAGGAAGTCCTGCCGGTCCGCGCTTGAACCCTCGCTGTCCGTTACCGGAGCGTTCAGCGATGTGTCCGGGCCAGACAAGCGCGCGGTCATCAGAGCCACATCTGATTGTTTCACGCCGATGGCGTCAGCAATTTTCAGGTGCAGCTCGCTGTCGGTGAGCGGTGTCTGATTGTTGGAAAGCTTTGCACGCAGCCGCCTGAGGTTGAAGAACAGCGCTTTTTGCGAAGAAGACGTTCCGCCACGTACAATTGACCAATTCCGCAGAATGTAGTCCTGGATCGAAGCCCGGATCCACCACGTGGCGTAGGTCGAGAACCTTACCTCCCGTGCCGGTTCGAACCGAGCTGCGGCTTCAAGAAGGCCGACATGCCCTTCCTGAATGAGATCCCCAAGGTTCAGCCCGAAATTCCGAAACCGTGATGCAACTGCTATCACCAGCCGCATATGCGACAATGACAGTTTCTCCAGTGCTTTTTTATCTCTGTGTTCGCGCCACTGAACCGCAAGCTCCCGTTCTTCCTCGCGTGTGAGGTAGGGTGCTTTCATTGCCGCCTGAACCAACTGCCGCTTTTCGCTTCCGGACATGACTGACGCTCCGATGTGTTATCGGGGGAATTACGTACGTAAGCGTAGATTAGATCACTTCTAAGGTTGATTGGCGCAGATTTTTTGCACTTCTGCGTGATAGTTTCGCGAGGAACAATCCCAGAGATACATTCCCTGGAACCAAGGAACCAGCTGGTGCAACAAAAAAGGCCCGGCAGTCGACCGGGCCTTTCTGTCTTGAAAAGGTGAATTAAACGCTTGAAATCAAGCAGCTTCTTCCTTGTCTTCGTCTTCTTCCACGTCACCTTCCGCTGCAGCAGCGGCCTTCGCGCGGCTCGGTGATTTAGCAAGGTTCTGTTCGATTTCCTTGACGGCCTCGGTTTCCGAACATTTGTTCACTGCAGCAATTTCACGCGCCATTCTGTCGAGAGCGGCTTCATAAAGCTGGCGCTCGGAGTAAGACTGCTCCGGCTGGCTGTCCGACCGGTAGAGATCGCGCACGACTTCGGAAATGGCAATCAGATCACCGGAGTTGATCTTTGCCTCGTATTCCTGGGCACGGCGGCTCCACATGGTCCGCTTCACACGCGGCCGGCCACGGACGGTCTCCAGAGCCTTCTTGACCGCTGCCGGTTCACCGAGTTTGCGCATTCCAACAGAAGCGATTTTCGCAACCGGAACACGCAGGGTCATTTTATCTTGCTCAAAAACGATGACGAGCAACTCCAAAGAGTGACCCGCAACGTTCTGTTCTTCAATGGCGGTAATCTGACCAACACCATGTGCCGGGTAAACGATGTACTCACCTGTTTTGAAACCTTGACGCTGCGCGGTCTTTTTGGTGTTCGTTGCCATACTCGTATTTTCTCCTGCGCAGTTTTCGATCCATTCGGACCTGTTTTGGGCCGTGATCAGGCCACCTGTTTTTTGCGACACGAATCCCGCCGAGCGATCCGATATGGAACGCCTGTTGATATGCGGCGTGTCAGGGCTGGTCAGTCGTCGATTTCCACTATAGAACCTTGTTCAGTCATAAAAGCTGCCGGGAGCCGACGCTTCCGGTTTCGCTGAAATCCGGAACACGTTTTGAAAACTCCGTTTTGGGGGTTGTTCTCGTGGTTGGCGACTATTCCCTATATGTAACATACTTTTGTGGAAAATTAAAGCGTTGCGCTTTTGTGGTGCACAATCACCACAATGCCGCTGTATTTTTTCTAATTTAAGCGCCTGAATTTAATGCCGAAAACGTGATCGCGGACGCAATAATTCCGCGTGCGGCGGACTGACGCACGCGTAAACCAAACGAATCAAGCCGGCGGATTTGCAGAGAAAAACTGCTCAAGCTTGTTTTCTTTGCCGTCGAATTCTTCCGCTTCTGGAAGCGGATCCTTCTTCTCTGTAATGTTCGGCCACTTTTCAGAGTATTCGGCGTTCAGTTCGATCCATTTCTCGAGTCCCGGCTCCGTGTCGGGTAAAATGGCTTCGGCCGGGCACTCGGGTTCACAGACACCACAGTCAATACATTCGTCCGGATTGATGACGAGCATGTTTTCGCCTTCGTAGAAGCAGTCCACAGGGCATACTTCCACGCAGTCGGTGTATTTGCACTTGATGCAGTTGTCTGTGACGACGTAGGTCATCGTTGTCCTCGCTGTGTACCGGCGTAGCCGTCAAAACCTTTCGGTCTCGCTTTGTCCGGTACTCGTTTTCGTGCAGCGCGTCCTTCGTCGGCGCACGGTTGGTATCTCAGATCGATGTTGCGTATCGTTTTTACCTGACACACGCAAGCGTACAACGTCGCGCAATCACCGCTCACAAGAGAAAGTTATTTCCTTTTGGCGCTGCCAAGTGGATTCTGCCTCAGTTTTCGCTTCGAAATGCGTCCAGTTTACGCCGATCACGTTTTGTCGGCCTGCCTGCTCCGGCTTCCCGCTGACCGGGCGGTGGCGGCGGCGCGGCCTGCTTTGGCGGTGGCGGCGGCGAGAGATCTTCGTAAAGCTTGCGCGCCTCTTCGTAGGGGCCCCGGCGCTTGCCGAGGGCCGCAACTTTCAGCACAAGCACCTTGCGTTCCAATCCAATGGTCAAGACATCGCCAACCTTTACGGATTTGCTTGACGAGGAGATCTTGTCCTTATTGATCCGAATATGGCCCGAGGTTGCCAGTTTTTGGGCAAGAGATCTGGATTTCGTGACCCTGGCATACCAAAGCCACTTGTCGACGCGCAGGCTGGCTCCAGCAGAACCAGGGACTTCTTGTGTTTCGTCAGCCGAGATTACTTCTTGTCCTTGCTGTCCATATCCGCTTTCAGTGCCATCAGCGCTGCAAAAGGCGAATTCGGATCGATCGGTTTGTCCTTTGGTGCATTGTTTCGCCGGTTCGCGCCGTCAAAGTTCCTGTTTCCGCCATGTTGTCCGCTGCGATTCCGGTTCGGCGCGCCCTTGCCGCCGCCTTTGCCATGGCGTTTTTCGCCGAAGTTGCCCTTCGGACCCTGACCCTTGCGCTGATCACCACGGCGCTGATCATGGCGTCCCCTCGGACGGCGGTCGTGGCGACCCGGACGCCAGATCTCAATCGTGACCGTTTCCATCTCGGCAGCTTCCGGCGCTTCGGCAGAGGCGTCTTGAGCGGGTTCTGACTGGTTTTCCGCGGCCGGAGAAGCATGTTCCGATGCGGTGTCGGCATTCTCCAGATTGCTTGCCGACGCGGTTTCGGCGACGACTTCTCTGTCATCCTGCGCAGCCGCAACAGGCGTCTCGGGCGCCGGGGACACGGCAGCTGCGTCCGCATCGGCGGGCGCGGTGCCGACGGACTGTGCCTCCGCGGGCTCAGCGCCTGCCGATGAGCCCTCTGCCACACCCTCAACGGGCTCCGGGAGCGCGGGTGCGGATGGACTATCTGCTTCAGCCGCAGCCTGGGCAGTCTCTTCAACGGGTTCGGAGGTTTTGTCTCCGGCATCGCCAACAGTATCGTTGCCGGCCGCCGTTTCGCCCTCTTCCGACACCGGCTTGGCGGTCACAGGCCGTTGCACTTCCTTGCTCTCGGAGCGGTAACCGAGCGACTTCAACACCGCGGAAAAATCTTCTCCGGCACAACCGAGCAAAGACGTCATTGCGACGGTGACCATGAAGCCGCCACCCTGTTCGATCGCGCCTTCCGGCGGGCTGACCTCAGCATCAAGCGGCTTCCAGGCAATCAAGGGACGGATCAGATCGGCAAGGCGCTCCAGGATATCGACCCGAACGGCACGCGGACCGCAAACGCGGAAGCCGACAACCTTGTAAAGCGCCTTGTCAATGCTCTCGTCCACCGGGATCGACGTGCGTCCCGATGCAGACAATTGCGGCAGTTCGGCCATGCCGTTCATGTCGAGTGAGCCGTGCTTCAGCGCCCAGAGCTGTGCGAGCAGCTGACTGGGAGCCGGCTTCAGCAACGCCGGAACGAAAACGGTGTAGGCGCCAAACCTGATTCCGTGCTTTCGCAGAGACGCGCGCATGTCCTGGTCGAGCTGACGGATTTCATCAGCCGCGTCCTGGCGTTCAAGTATTCCGAGGCCCTCAACGATGCGAAAGGCGATGCCGCGCGCAAGTCCTTCAAGACCCTCGCCGGCCTGCAGGTCGACCAGCGGTTTCAAGAGCGTTTCGGTCTGCGCTTTCACCCAGAGGTCAATCCTGCCCTGGACGGCGTCGCGCGCAGGACCCGTCAGGTGCTCGTCCGCGAGCAACAGGACTGTCGGGCTCAGCACGTCTTCTCCGGCAACAAGTTTGGCGACGGGTTCGCCGCGCCAACGGATTGCGCCCTCTGATGTGAGAACGAAATCGCCATTTTCCGACTTGCCGAGTTTTTCCGCTCGCGACTCGATTTCCGTCGTCAGCGCCTTTTGTGCCGCTGCACGAACCGTTTTGCCATCCGGACCTTCGGCTGCCGCATCGGGCGCAAACCGGAAGCCAAGCAAATTCCCGATGTGCTGACCTTCCACGAGCACATCGCCGCTCGATGTTATTTCTGCTTCCAGCATTGCGTTCTCTCTCAAACGTCGCATCAATACACTCGTCCGCCGATCCACGAAGCGTTGCGTTAAGCGCTCGTGCAGGGCGTCCGACAATTTGTCTTCGATGCCGCGTGTCTCTTCCTGCCAGTGAGCCGGGTCGGCCAGCCAGTCAGGTCGATTTGCGACATATGTCCAGGTCCGGATGTGCGCGATCCGGTTCGCGAGAGTGTCGATATCACCATCTGTGCGGTCTGCGAAGGCCAATTGACGCTTGAACCAGTCATCTGCAATGCGATTGTCCTGCATCAGATGGCTGTAGATCGTGTTCAAGAGCTCCGCATGGTTGGCAGGCGCGATCTTTCGGTAATCGGGGACCTGACACACATCCCATAACAATTCGATCGCTTTTTCACCCTTTGCCATGCCGGAAATTGCCGGATCGCGCAACAAATGTTCAAGCGCGGTGATGTCCTCTCCGGTCGGCGCCCGTGCAAGTCCCTCCTCCTGGGGCACTCTGTCAAGGCTTTGCCGCAAGTTTTGCGCCGATGAAAAATCCAGAGAACTGTTGCGCCATTGCAGCACTTTCAGGCTGTCGAAGTGATGACTTTCGATCTGTTCGATCAGATTGTCGTCGAGCGGATCCACGCGGCCGGTGACACCGAACGTGCCGTCTTTTGTGTGGCGCCCTGCGCGGCCGGCAATCTGTCCCATTTCGGCGGCAGTCAATTGGCGATATTGATACCCGTCATACTTGCGGTTTCCGGCAAAGGCGATGTGATGGACGTCCAGATTGAGGCCCATGCCGATCGCGTCCGTGGCAACCAGGTGATCGACGTCGCCGTTCTGAAACAGCTCGACCTGCGCATTGCGGGTGCGAGGGCTGAGTGACCCGAGCACGACGGCGGCTCCGCCGCGCTGCCTCCTTATCAACTCGGCAATCGAATAAACCTCGTCCGATGAAAAGGCGACCACCGCGGACCGGGCGGGGAGGCGCGACACCTTTTTTGATCCGGCATATTCAAGGACCGACATGCGCGGACGCGTAATGACGTTGAGGCCCGGCAGCAATTTTTCAAGCAGCGGCCTGACGGTCGCTGCACCTAGCAGCAGCGTTTCCGACCGTCCGCGAAGGTTCAGGATCCGGTCCGTGAAAACGTGCCCGCGATCCAGATTTCCGGCGAGCTGGACTTCGTCGATTGCGACGAATTCCGTGTCTAGATCGAGAGGCATGGCCTCGACCGTCGAAACCCAAAAGCGCGGCTGTTTCGGAATGATTTTTTCTTCACCGGTGATCAGCGCGACGCTGTCCTCACCGGACCTTTCCACGATCCGCCCGTAGACTTCGCGCGCGAGCAGGCGCAACGGCAGGCCGATAAGCCCGGATTTTTGCGCAAGCATGCGCTCTATCGCCAGATGGGTTTTTCCGGTGTTTGTGGGTCCAAGGACCGCCGTCACGGTGCGGGACCTGGCCGACGGTGGCAACGGCAAAGTTTGTGGGCGGGGCATGGGATTGGTTGTGGTCGGCTCTCGTTTGGCTCAACGCCTATATCTAGTGCCGCGTGTCTAGCACAGCCCGCCCGCGTGTGTCGCCATTTCTTTTGGCGAAATTCTCCAGATTTCAGCGGCTCGATAATTCTGTGGAGAACGACTCTAGAACAAATCGAAACCGAATCGCTGACTCAGCGTGATTCAGGATTTGTTCCCTACAATATGTGGCGTTCTGCCTGATTTGCGCTACGAAATCGTGAATCTGCTCAAAGGGTTGAGTCGCGTTTCCGGTTTGTCGCCAGATTTCGGGAAAAGGGTGTCAAGAGTTAACCGGAAATTTATTTTGAGATGTGGTCCAGCAAGAGCGCCGTTAACTTTCGGACACACCGGGAACGAATGCCGGACGAATCGGTGATTCCCAGATGTTTTTGTTTTGTTCGCTCAACATATAGGGGGTCGTTTCCGTCGCAACGCTAGAGGAGAATTGAAGATGTCTCGACCGGGTGAAACCATGGCCGGAAAACCCGCTAGCGTGTCACAAAGCGAGACGTCCTGTTAACCATGTTTTTTGGATGGGCCACAGGGCAATTCCGGTCCAGTTTGCTGCGATGCAAATTTTTTGTAAACCTAGTTACATGCGCAACTTTCGCTAATTTCCATTTCTTTTTCCGCGAGTTACGTGCGCAAGCGCAAAAAAATTTTCCAAGTTAAAAAAAGGACACCCCTTCTGCCCCTTTTCAAGTTCGTTCGACCAAAGTAGAAATCTTGCAAAAATCGGCATTGCCTTTGCGCAAAATTAGGGGAGAAGGCGTTTGGCTATAACAAAAATTCTCGTTGCGAACCGGTCGGAGATTGCGATTCGTGTTTTCCGAGCCGCCAATGAGCTCGGATTGAAGACCGTTGCAATCTATGCCGAACAGGACAAGCTCGCACTCCACCGGTTCAAGGCGGACGAAGCCTATCAGGTCGGCAAAGGCCTTGGACCGATCGAGGCCTACTTGTCCATTGACGAGATCATTCGTGTTGCCAAACTCGCCGGAGCCGACGCCATTCATCCGGGTTACGGCCTGCTTTCGGAAAGCCCGGAATTCGTCGATGCCTGCGAAACCGCCGGAATCACCTTCATCGGTCCCCGGTCCGACACAATGCGCCGATTGGGCAACAAGGTCGCGGCTCGTAACCTTGCGATCGATGCGGGCGTCCCGGTCATGCCCGCGACAGATCCGCTCCCTGACGATCTGGAAGACATCAAGAAGCTGGCGCTCGAGATCGGGTATCCGGTGATGCTGAAGGCCTCCTGGGGCGGCGGCGGCCGCGGAATGCGCGTTATCCCGGATGAGGCCACACTTGAAAAAGAGGTTCTTGCCGCCAAGCGAGAGGCCAAAGCCGCCTTCGGCAAGGACGAGATCTATCTGGAAAAACTCGTCCAGCGGGCGCGCCATGTCGAGGTTCAGATCCTCGGCGATGGCGAAAACGTTGTCCATCTGTTCGAACGGGACTGTTCCATCCAGCGGCGTCACCAGAAAGTGGTGGAGCGTGCACCGGCGCCCTATCTCGACGAATCCAAGCGACGGGAGCTGTGCGAATACGGCCTGAAAATCGGACGGGCCGTAGACTATCGCGGTGCGGGTACCGTCGAATTCCTGATGGATGCCGATACCGGCGCAATCTATTTCATTGAAGTCAATCCGCGCGTCCAGGTGGAGCATACGGTGACGGAAGAAGTCACCGGCATCGACATCGTGCAGGCACAGATCCACATTGCCGACGGTGCAAAGATCGGGACACCGGAAAGTGGTGTTCCGGCACAGGAGAACATCCGCCTGAACGGTCACGCCCTGCAGTGCCGCATCACGACGGAAGACCCGGAGCAGAATTTCATCCCGGACTACGGCCGCATTACCGCCTATCGCGGAGCGACAGGGTTCGGCATACGACTGGACGGCGGAACGGCCTATTCCGGTGCCGTTATCACACGGTTCTATGACCCGTTGCTCGAGAAGGTCACGGCGTGGGCTCCGACCGCGGAGGATGCCCGCAAACGTATGGACCGCGCTCTGCGTGAATTCCGGATACGCGGCGTCGCGACCAACCTGGTTTTCCTGGAAAACATTATCGATCACGCGGATTTCAGGGCGAACAAATACACCACGCGGTTTATCGACGAGACGCCTGCTCTGTTCGAGCAGACAAAACGTCAGGACAGGGCGACCAAGCTGCTCACCTACATCGCGGACGTTTCGGTCAACGGACATCCTGAAACGAAAAACCGGGCGCGGCCGCCGGAAGATGTCGCGGCACCCGTCATTCCCGTTTTCGGTGATGAAAAGCCGGCAGGCACCCGGCAACTGCTTGACGAACTGGGTCCCAAGGCCTTCGCGGCCTGGATGAAGGATCAAAGGCGCGCCCTGATTACCGATACAACGATGCGTGACGGTCATCAGTCGCTGCTTGCAACGCGCATGCGGACCCATGATATCGTCAACATCGCGGACGCTTACGCTACGGGCCTGCCGTCGTTGTTTTCGCTGGAGTGCTGGGGCGGTGCGACCTTCGACGTCGCGATGCGCTTTCTCACGGAAAGTCCCTGGGAACGCTTGCACCACATTCGCGAGAAGGCCCCTAACATCCTGTTGCAGATGCTGCTGCGCGGCTCCAACGGGGTTGGTTACACAAACTACCCTGACAATGTCGTCAAATACTTCGTGAAACAGGCTGCGGAAAACGGCATCGATCTTTTCCGCGTCTTCGATTGCCTTAACTGGGTCGAGAACATGCGGGTTTCCATGGACGCGGTTCAGGAAGCCAACAAGCTGTGCGAAGGCGTGCTCTGCTACACGGGCGACATGCTCGACAGCGCCCGGCCAAAATATGATCTCAAATATTACGTCGGGCTTGCCAAGGAACTGGAAGCGGCGGGTGCGCATATTCTCGGCATCAAGGACATGGCGGGTCTCTTGAAACCGGAAGCGGCACGTATCCTGATCAAGACGCTGAAGCAGGAAACCGACCTACCCATTCATTTCCACACGCACGACACCTCCGGGATCGCCGCCGCCAGCATTCTTGCGGCCATCGAGGCCGGTGCCGATGCTGTCGATGCGGCCATGGACGCGCTTTCCGGCCTCACATCGCAGCCGTGTTTGGGATCTGTTGTGGAAGCGCTGCGCGGAAGTGAGCGCGACACCGGACTGGATGCGAAGACGATCCGGCAGATTTCCTTTTACTGGGAAGCGGTCAGAACGCAGTACCGCGCTTTTGAGAGCGATCTGCGCTTTGGTGCATCGGAAGTTTACTTGCACGAAATGCCGGGCGGACAGTTCACCAATCTTAAGGAACAGGCGCGGTCGCTTGGTCTTGAAACCCGCTGGCACGAGGTTGCCCAGGCCTATGCGGACGTCAATATGATGTTCGGCGACATCGTCAAAGTGACACCGTCGTCGAAGGTTGTCGGCGATATGGCCCTGATGATGGTCAGCCAGGGCCTGACGGTTCAGGACGTCGAAGATCCGTCCAAGGACGTTGCTTTTCCGGACAGCGTTGTCAAGATGCTGCACGGTGACCTTGGCCAATCTCCCGGCGGATGGCCGGAAGCCTTGCAGAAAAAGGTCCTGAAGGGTGAAGCACCCATCATTGTGCGTCCGGGTTCTCTGCTCGAAGCATCGGATCTTGAGGCCGAACGCGGTGCTGCAACGGCTGCAACCGGACGCGATATCAGCGACATCGATCTTGCATCCTATCTCATGTATCCCAAGGTTTTCACCGACTTCGACAAGGCGCAACAGCAATACGGGCCGACATCCGTGTTGCCGACGCCGGTCTATTTCTATGGCCTGAACGCAGGCGAAGAGATCTTTGTCGATCTGGAGCCGGGAAAAACGCTGGTCGTGCGTTGCCAGGCGGTCGGGGAAACGGACGAAAAAGGTGAGAAGAAGGTCTTTTTCGAACTCAATGGCCAGCCGAGGAACGTCAAGGTGCCCGACCGGGCACATGGTGCAACTGGCGCGGCGGCGATGCGCAAGGCCGAGGACGGCAATGCGGCCCACGTCGGAGCACCGATGCCGGGCGTCATTTCCACCGTTGCCGTTTCATCCGGTCAGGACGTGACCGCAGGTGATGTCCTGGTTTCGATCGAAGCCATGAAAATGGAAACGGCCCTTCATGCCGAGCGTGACGGCAAGGTGAAAGAAGTTCTGGTCACTCCAGGTGCGCAAATCGATGCAAAAGACCTTCTTGTGGTCTTTGAAAGTTGATCGAGAAAAGGTGAGCGGTTCGCACGTTGCTGCGATCTGTTCACTAATACTATGTTTTTAGTGATTTAATTCGGACCAATCACGCCATATCACGCGTCATCACCTTGCAAGTGAATTGTCATCTCTCCCGGATGGCGGAAGCTGGTTGAGCCAAGTCTTTTATCAAGACATCAGCTTAGGGAGAGAACAATGAGGAAGCTACCTGTTTGGCTGGGAGGTGCAATCGCATCCCTTGTTTTCACGACATCCGCATATGCGGCCTGCGACGTGCAAAAACCGGGGTACGAGCTCACCGGCGACGAGGCCCTGGCGGTTTACGATTGTCTGAAAGCGGATCTTCAGGCGGGATATCAGAAGGGTCCGAAGCGCTGGATCCCGGAGGCATTCGTCAAGGACTACCCGGGTTGGACCAAGGCAAGTGCCTTTCCTGCAGCGCCCGGATTCCACGGTGGGCGCTTTTTGATGACCTACGTGAACTCCATCGGCGCAGACGAATACCTGCAGTACAAGTCCGAAAACGTCAACGTGCCGGCGGGAACGCAAATCGCCAAGGAATCCTTCGCAATCAACGACGATGGGAAGGTCAGCAAGGGACCCCTGTTCCTGATGGAAAAGGTTGCGGCGGGCAAGTCGCCGGAGACCGGCGACTGGTATTACATGATGGTTGCGCCGAATGGTTCTCCGCAGGCCGTCAACGTGATCACGGCCTGCAGCGAATGTCACCTGGAAAACTTCGGTGAACAGGGCGGTCTCGGATATCCGGTTGAGGACGCGCGCATAAAATAGCGGTCCGGCTGATTGGGCGGCGCTTTATTCCGCCGCCTTCAGCCGTGAATGCATGACTGGCGATGCCGCAGTTCCAATCCACATATCGAGGAAGTCGTCCAGCCATTTCCTGACGGCAGGGTCATAGACAAAGCGGCCTGCGAAATGATCCCTGCGCTGCTGAGCTCCCGGCAACTCCATGCGGGGCGCTGCCTTCGTGGTCCATTTGACCATCATCTGATGGGTCAGTTCGGGATGGAACTGAATGCCGTAAGCGGCCGGGCCGACCCGGATCGCCTGGTTCGGATAGGTTGGACCGCTCGCGAGAAGTTCCGCCCCGTTCGGGCAATCGAAGCCTTCCCGGTGCCACTGGTAAACTTTTCTGGGCCAGTCCATGAGCGCCTGGCCCGTTTCGGTCGGCTTTAAAGGGTAGTACCCGATTTCAACGAGACTGTCCCTATGGCCGGAAACGCTGCCTCCGAGATGTTTCACCATCATCTGCGCACCGAGACATATCCCGAGAAACGGCTTTTCTTCGCGAAGTGGGATCCTGATCCAGTCGATTTCCTTGTGAACGAACCCGTCCGGGTCATTCGCACTCATCGGCCCGCCGAAAATCACCGCGCCGGCATGATCCGCCATGGTGTCCGGCAAAGTGTCACCGAAACGTGGTTTTCGGATATCCAGGGTAAAACCGCGTCGCACAAGCTCCAGGCCAACACGGCCCGGTGAGGATGTTTCCTGATGCAGGACAATCAGGACTTTCGGGCGGGTTCCTTGCGGGTCGGAAAAAAATCTCATGGAACAAATATGAGGGAGCGGCGCAAAAAAATCGAGCCCGGAGCCGGGACTGTTCAAAGAAATCGTTGTTTAAGGGCAACGTTTCCGCGCAATTTGTTCCTGTCATAAAGCGCCAGAGGCTTCAGTCGCGGTCGTTGTCTTCCGGCGCCGTCTGGGCAACCTTATGCCGCAATGTCATGCGGTCCCGGGTCGATACGCCAAGAAGTTCGGCGACGCGCCAGATGGTGTTGTCTTCGAATTCGTGCACATGGCCGTCGGCATAAACGATTTCCCACATCATCTCGACGATGGCGAGGCGTTCGTTTTCGTCTGCCGTGCGCTTGAGGACCGAAGTGAAGCCGTAAAGGTCAACAGCTTCTTCGTCACGCTGCTTGGCGGCGGCGATCAGCTCCGTCGTTTCCTTGTCGGATAATTCGTAGTGTTTTTGCAGGATTTCGCGGAGTTTCTGGCTCTCGCTGTCTTCGATGATGCCGTCGATATCGATCAGGTGAAACAATAGGGCGGCTGCGGCAAGGCGCTTGTCGTCTTCCGCGAATGTTTTTTTGCCGCTTTCACCGAAGGTGATTTCCCGGACAAAGCTTTTCAGCGCACTCAGCATTTGGTTTTCTTCCTGTTTCCGGCATCCCTGCTTGCCTCATCTAATAGCTATACCATTCCCACTTAAGCATCAAAGAGTTGTTGATGACTTTCTTGCCCGGACGTGGGAATTAAATCTGGCATTTTTTAGTCAGCTTTTTTGAATGGTTCTAAACTATTGATTTTTCTCAATTTAAAACTTGACACAAACCTTCATGAAATGGTTTGACCGGTGTGCTGTCGACGCTTGCTGCGTCGCGTAATTTTTTTGAATTGCAAACCGGGACAGCATTCTTTGTCTCAATTGCATTGAAAGGGGATGAACCCATGAAATCACTCAAGTTTGGTTTGCTAACAGCGACGGCTCTCTTCGTGACGCCTGCAATTGCGGCTGCACCGGCAGACGTTTTGTCCAACTATGGCGACATCGCCGAGGCGAAATATGCGGATTCGCTTGCGACAGCAAAATCGCTAAAAGCGGCAATCGACAAGTTCCTTGA
This sequence comes from Roseibium sp. HPY-6, assembly GCF_040530035.1. Classification (NCBI taxonomy): domain Bacteria; kingdom Pseudomonadati; phylum Pseudomonadota; class Alphaproteobacteria; order Hyphomicrobiales; family Stappiaceae; genus Roseibium; species Roseibium sp. HPY-6. Next base: position 346,254 of record NZ_JBEWCD010000003.1, on the reverse strand, counting down.
GGAGCCAACCGAGGCACATCTCGAAGAAGCCCGCTCCGCCTGGATCGAAGCGCGCGACCCCTACCAACAGACCGAAGCCTACCGGTTCGGCAATGCAATCGTCGATGACTGGGAAGGCAAGGTGAACGCCTGGCCACTTGACGAGGGCCTCATTGATTACGTCGATGCTTCCTATGGCGAAGAGTCCGAGGAAAACCCGTTTTACGCGGCGAACCTGATCGCCAATCCGAGCCTCAAAGCAGGTGGGGAAACGATTGACGCGAGTGAGATTACAGCGTCGCTCCTGGCCGACCAGCTGCAGGAAGCCGGCGAAGTCGAAGCGAATGTCGTCACGGGCTATCACGCTATCGAATTCATGCTCTGGGGGCAGGATCTGAACGGAATAGGTCCTGGTGCCGGTGCGCGCCCGGCGACTGATTTTGATCCGGCAAATTGCACGGGTGGCAACTGCGAGCGCCGCATTCAGTATCTGCGCGCCGTGACCGACCTGCTGATCAGCGATCTGGAAGAGATGGCAGCCGCCTGGCAATCCGGCGGGGCTGCGCGTGAAGAGCTGGCGGCAAAAGGCGAGAATGGCGGTCTGGCAACCATTCTGACCGGTATGGGATCGTTGTCTTACGGCGAACTTGCGGGCGAGCGCATCAAGCTCGGCCTGTTGTTGCACGATCCGGAAGAAGAGCATGATTGCTTTGCCGACAACACGCACATGTCTCATCTGAATGATGTCATCGGCATCCGAAACGTTTATTTCGGGTCCTATGCAAGCCCGCTCGGCAACAATGTGTCCGGAGCGTCGCTCGCCGATCTCGTTGCCGAGAAAGATCCTGCACTTGCTGAGGAAATGAAGACAAAGCTTGATGCCACACTGGCAGCCTTTGAAGTTATGAAGGCCCGCGCAGAGGGCGGTGAGGCCTACGACCAAATGATCGGCGAAGGCAATGAAGAGGGCAACGCCGTTGTTCAGGCCGCTGTCGATGCGCTGGTTGATCAGACAGCCTCCATTGAGCGTGTCGTGAAAGTCCTTGGACTTGATGAAATCGCCTTCGAAGGGTCCGACAGCCTCGACAATCCGGGCGCTGTATTTGAGTAAATTTCCGGTGCCGGGCGGTTGTTGAACCGCCCGGCTCACTAAGGGCTGCGATTTGGGGCTCGCATGCCACAATCAGGATGCGATTTATGAAGCTGGGTCCCCAGTCGCGTTCCCTATGGAGCGCGCTTTTGTGTTTGGTTCTTGCCGGAACACCATCGGTTGCCGGCGAGCCTCTTTCTCATCGGGATGACCTGACCGCGCAGGATAAGCGAAAGGCCGCCGGTGTCTTGAGGCCTCCGGCAGACTTTGAAGCCCCGGAAGCCTTCGAGCTCATGCAAGGGGGGGCGGGAACCTCTCAGCGAAGACCAAACCGCGATGCGTTTTCCCATTCCAATGCCAATCTGACTTTTGAAGAACAGCATGATTTCAAGGTCGGTAACGGGCTGTTCAAAAAGCTCTGGACGTCCTCGCCTTCGTCAACGCGTGCTTCGGACGGCCTGGGGCCACTCTACAACGCGCGCTCCTGTCAGGGGTGTCATCTGAAAGACGGGCGCGGACGGCCACCCCGGCCAGGTGACAAAGCTGTTTCCCTGTTCTTGCGTCTGTCGATCCCGCCGCAAGACAAGGCACAGCGCGACGCGCTTGCCAATCGGGACATTCAGCGCGTACCGGAACCGACCTATGGCGGTCAGTTTCAGGCTTTCGCGGTGCAGGGTCTATCCGGCGAAGGCCGCTTCGACATCGAGAGCGAAGAAATCGAAATTGCTTTGAATGGCGGCGAGACGGTGACCCTGCAGAAACCCCGCTACAGGATCCGGGATCTTGGCTTTGGGCCAATGCACCCTGAGACCATGACCTCCCCGCGCGTCGCGCCGCCAATGATCGGGCTCGGATTGCTGCAGGCTATTCATCCCGGTGACCTTGAAGCACTGGCGGACCCCGATGATCAGGATGGTGACGGTGTTTCGGGAAGGATCAGCCGCGTCAAAGATACTGCGTCCGGAAATTTGTTGATTGGCCGGTTCGGCTGGAAAGCCACAAATCCAACCATCAGGACACAGACCGCCGGTGCGTTTTCCGGTGATATCGGTATCAGCACACCGGACCGGCCGGACAATTACGGTGACTGTACGGAGGCGCAGACCGAGTGCCGGGCGATGCCCCATGGAGAACAGAGCAGTCTTGGACATTCGGAAGCACCGGATCCCGTCATGGATCTGGTGACCTTCTATTCAGAGAACCTTGCCGTTCCGGCACGTCGTGACGTCGATGATGCTGATGTCTTGAGGGGCAAGGAGATTTTCTACAAAACCGGTTGCACCGCCTGTCATCAGCACAAATTCGTGACAAGCCGGGATGCGGAAAATCCGGCGCACCGGTTTCAGCTCATCTGGCCTTACACGGATCTTTTGCTGCATGATATGGGTGACGGTCTCGCCGATCATCGCCCGGTTGGCGACGCCAATGGCCGGGAATGGCGAACGCCGCCACTTTGGGGCATAGGTCTCACGAAGACCGTGAACAACCATACGCGGTTTTTGCATGACGGCCGGGCCCGCAATCTTCTCGAGGCCGTGCTTTGGCACGGCGGTGAAGCGCAAGAGGCGCGCGACAAGGTCGTTGCCATGCGGCCAGATGAACGCGAGGCGTTGATCACATTTCTGGAGAGTCTTTGATGAAAACTCTGATACTAAGCTTCATCTCGGCGTTTCTTGCGGTACCACTTGCATTTGCAGCGGAATTCAATGGCCCGATTGAAAGGGCTATTACAGGTTACATTCGCCCGGCGACGACTGAGTTTGCAGAAAGCGCCAGCAAGCTGCCGGACGCAGTCGTCAGAGTGTGCAGCGAGACAAACGAAGCGAATGTGCTCGCTTTCCAGAGCACATACTCCGAGGTCATAGAGCGGTTTTCACGCGTTCAGTTTCTGCGATTCGGGCCACTGCTCGACGAAGACAGGTTGAGCCGTCTGGCCTTTCTTCCCGACCCGCGCGGCATTGCTCAGCGGCAAATCCGGAAGATCTATGCGGCGAACGATAGCAGCGTTCTGTCGGTGGAAACGCTTCGTAACAAAAGTGTTGCCGTTCAGAGCTTGACCGCCTTCGAGCTGATCGCTTTTGACAAGGATACCAATATTCTCCTCGGTGCGGGCGGTGACGACCGGGACTTTACATGCGCTTATGCACTTGCGATTGCTCAAAACACTGCCGCCATTTCTAAAGCTGTTGCGTCGGACTGGCAGGATCCAGAGGGTTACAGCAAGCTGCTACTGAGCGGTGGAGTTGAAAACGATCGCTTCCGGTCGTCACAAGAGGCGCTCGAAACAATCTACAATGCGCTCACGACTGGCATCACGATTGCCAAGGATCAGGACATCCTGCCGGCGCTTGGAACTTCGGAACAAAAGGCAAAGCCAAGGCGCGTTCCGTTTTCCCGGTCCGCAAACGGACTTCTTTATCTCACAGGTGAGCTGAACGGCATCAAGGATGCTGTTTTCAGCATGGATCTAAAGGCAGAGCTTCCTGAAGAAAATCACCGAGCACTGGATACGCTGGACTTTGAGTTCAAAAACATCGCAAGAAATCTTAGTGCTCTTCAAGCGCCGCTGCGGCGCATGTTTTCCGAAGAAGGCAACTACAGCAAACTGAATGCGGTGTCGTTTACGCTAAGTTCCGTACATTACCTCATGACCAATGGTATTGCCGGACCGCTTGGACTTGCAGGAGGCTTTAATGCGCTGGACGGCGACTAGGCGCCGGAAAATATCCCGCCGCGGTTTCTTGTCAGCGCTCGGCGGACTTGCTGCGTTTCCAGCATTTGCCGGGTCATCGCTTGCAGAAGCTCTGCTGGGGCACCCCAACAGTGAAGATGCAACGCTCTTTGCGAGCGCGTTCAAGGATGCTGGCGGCAATTTCGGCATCGGCCTTTTTGACGAGTTTGGCCAGGTTCTCGGCAGGATCGGATTGCCAGGGCGCGGACATGATATAACGGTTGCGCCCGACAAGCGCCGGTTTGTGGCGTTTGCGCGCCGCCCGGGAACCTTTGCGATCCTGGTGCGCCCCTTTGAGGAACGGCAGCCGGTGGTAATCGCCTCGGAGCCGGGCAGGCATTTTTACGGACATGGCTGCTTTTCCGCCGATGGCCGGTTGCTTTATGCCGTGGAGAATGATTTCGAAGCCGCTCGTGGCGTCATCGGTGTCTATGATCTCGGCGCACGTTTTCCAGAACGCATCGGAGAACTGGATACGCAAGGGGTCGGTCCCCACGACATTCTACTTTCTTCAGATGGCCGAACGCTTGTCGTAGCCAATGGCGGGATCAAGACGCATCCGGATCAGGGCAGGGCAAAGCTGAACTTGGAGACCATGTCGCCGTCGGTCGTGTTTGTTGATGCCCAGACCGGCGATCTTGTTTCCAAACATGTCCTGCATAAGTCGTTGCACCAGTTGTCCTTGAGGCACATGGCGCTGGACAAGAAAGACCGTGTCTGGGTTGGTGGCCAGTTCGAGGGACCGGCATTTCAGGCACCGCCGCTTGTCGCTGTTTTTGCAAAGGACGAGGACCCCAAGACAATCGATATTCCCGCCGTGTTCGATGGGAAACTTGAAAACTATATCGGCTCGGTGACAGCGAACAGGTCAGGAGATGTGATCGCAACGTCCGCACCGCGCGGCGGCCAAACGCTGTTCTGGAGTGTCGAGGACAGTGTATATCTGGGGGCGCAGCCGATACCCGATGGCTGCGGTGTCGCACCAATTGACCAGGACAGCTTCGTGGTGTCCGACGGCAATGGCGGCCTCTCTTATGTCAACGACCCCACGGCTCCTTCCGAGATCCTTGCACGGCCACCAGGCATTTCCTGGGATAACCATATGGTTGCGCTGTCCTGAAAGAGACGATCTTTGACCGGAGTGGCGGTGCTGGCGTTGCCCGTCGATCGAATTTCCTGCTTTTGTCAAAATCAACGTGCAGTGTAGGTGCGGAAGAGCGGTTGTTTGGTCTACATTAAGGCCGATTCGCGAAGGGAGACGCTCAGTATGCGACGACTTCTGATCGGACTTGGCAGTCTGGTGATCGTGCTGGTGACCATTGTTCTGGTCGTACCGCTGTTCCTGCCCAAGGATGAGATCAAGCGTCAGGTGGTTGAACAGGTCGACAAGCGGCTTGGATGGCGGGTCCGACTTGACGGTCCTGTGTCCCTGTCCCTGTTTCCCGGGTTTTCACTCGACGCACAGGACATCGGCGTTTCCGGTGAGGCCGGTGCCGACGGCATAGAATTCGCCAAGGCAGAGCGGGTTGTTTTCGGTCTCGCCTGGGGTGGTCTGCTGTCGGGTAACATCCAGGTGACGGGGATTACGCTGGATCAACCCGACATCTATCTTGAGGTCAGCCCGAACGGCGCCACAAGCTGGGAACCCCGCCGCGATCTCGGACTGGTCGACGGCGCGGCTGCCGGCGCCCGCGAGGTGCCTTCCAACGGAACTGACAGCCAGCCGGCACCTGTAACCACAGCGAGTGATTCCGGGGGCTATCTCAAAAGCATCGGTGTCGACAGTCTCACGATCAATGGGGGTACTCTTACCTACAAGGACGGGTCGGAAGACCAGCCCGTCAAAGTCAGCGATCTCGATCTGACCCTGTCCGCACCGGATCTTGGCGGCGATGTAGAGCTGACGTCCGGCTTTGTTCTCCAGGAGATCCCGATCGCCGTCAGTGGAAGCCTGAACAATCCGCTTGGCTTGACGTCTGGCGAGCAGGTGCCTCTTTCGCTGACCGTCTCGACAGGTGAGAACTCCTTTGAGATCTCAGGGGAAACAGGACTCGAGCCGGCGCGCGCCGAGCTGTCAATCAAAGCGGCGGGACCGTCGCTCAAGGCGCTCGCGCAACTGGCGGGACAGGAGATTGAAGCTGATCCCGGCGCTTATTCGTTTGACGCAAAGATATCCGGTTCGGAAGCTTCGATTTCCGTTGCGGATCTGCATCTGGTGCTTGGCCAGCTCTCACTGGGCGGCGCGGCGGATGCCGACCTTTCCGGACTTGTTCCGGAAGTCTCCGGCCGGCTGGTGCTGAAAGACGGGTCGATCAAAGACTTGTTGCTGCTGGCCGGGCAGGACCTGCCGGCAAGCGGCAAGTTGAGCGCGGATCTTGCCTTTGAAACGGTTGGCCTGACGGGTGCTGAGCTCGTGGCAGGCCTCGACATGAATGGATCGGTATCGATCGCTGACGGGGAAATCGGGGGTCTCGGCCTGGCGTCGACCGTCGGTGATCCGGAAGCAGACCGCCTGACCAATCTGGCGGTCGATGTGGATCTCCAGGGGCTGGAACGCCCTATCTCGATGAGTGGTGCGCTCGCCTGGCGCGGTGAGGCCTTCAGCATCACCGGTGAAGCCGACACGGCAAAACTCCTGGCAGGCAACTCCGCACCCGTGTCCGTCGCGCTGAAAGGCAACCGGGTCAGTGCCGGATTCAGCGGACAGGTTGCGCTGGCTGGAAGTGTTGATGGGGCCGTCAATGTCGATACGGCTGATCTGCGCGGGCTTATGGGTTGGCTGGGTCAGCCGATTGGAGCGGGCGGCGGGCTAAAGACCTTCAAGGCATCAGGGATATTCGGACTTCAGCCCGGTGCGATTTCGTTTGAGGAGACACGCTTTACGCTCGACGAAACAAGCGGTGAAGCGAACGGCAAAATCGCCTTTGGAGGCAAGCCCAATGTGAGCGCCCGTCTGGCGCTGCGTCAGCTTGTTCTGGATCCTTATCTCGGCGAAGCGCCGCAGCGCCAAGCCAGTAGCGGCGGAAACTCCGGTTCTTCAGGCGGTGGCTCCGGCAACGCTGCCCCGCAGACATCCCAGGCACCACAACAAGCCTGGAGCACCGATCCGATCGACTTTAGCGGGCTTCAGGCGGTCGATGTCGATTTCAAGGTCACAGCCGACGAAATCCGCTGGAACGAAATCAAAATCGGTGAAAGTGCGCTCTCCACCACGATCAAAAACGGCATGCTGCGGGCCAACCTGGAAAAACTGGCGCTCTACGAGGGCGCGGGGACCGGCTCCGTCACCTTGAATGGCAGTGCGCAGCCGCCGCAGGTTGCCGCGAATTTTTCGCTGTCGGGGCTGAGCGCCTACCCGCTCCTGCGTGACGCCGCCGGGTTTGAATGGATCGAGGGCCGGGCGGCCATCAACCTTGATGTCACGTCAATTGGAGCGTCCCAACAGCAACTTGTGCAGGGCCTGAACGGAACCGCCGACTACGAGTTCGTAGACGGTGCCATCCGCGGGATCAACATTCCGAAGATGGTGCGTGGCCTTTCGGTAGAAACGTTGCTGGGATGGCAGGAAAACCCGTCTGAAAAAACCGACTTCAGCTCTCTTGGAGCCTCTTTCCAGATCGAAAACGGCATTGCCCGTACCGATGATCTGGCCATGGTCGGTCCTTTGCTGCGCATGTCGGGCAACGGGACGACTGATCTGCCGAACCAAAGCCTCAAGTGGCGTGTTGAGCCGAGCATCGTGCCGACGCTGGAGGGTCAGCCGCCGATGCCGCGCCGGAAGGGCGAAGACAAGAAGATGGCCGGCCTCGGGGTCCCGGTCGTGATTGACGGGCCTTGGAGCGATCCCCGGATCTATCCCGATATCGCAGGGATTCTGAAAGATCCGGAGGCCGCCTACAAGCAATTGCAGCAAACGGGCGGCGAATTGATCTCCATTTTGCAAGGCAACAAGGATGCCCCCCAGGAGCTTGTTGAGACGGCAAATGACGTCATTCAGCGCGCGACAGGCGGGCGGACGCAGATCGACGTCCAGAAGGTTATCGATGGCGATGTCGATGATGAAGAGGTGCTCAAGGCGGTCGAGGAAGGCTTCGGTCTGCCACCCGGATTGCTTGGCAGCGTTTTGAAGAACAAGAAGAGGGAAGAGAATTAACCGCGGTTTTGGCAGCGGTTAAAACCGGCCGGCCTTGCGCGCCAGCTCAATGCCGGGGCTGACCCGCATCAGGCGCATTTCGCCGAAGCTGCGGACCTCCTGTTTGCCGAGATCGTCCAGATGAAACTCCTCGACCAGAAATTCCTTCATGGAGTCTGGCGCCACAACGCACATCGGATTTGCAAATGCCTGCAGCCGTGCAGCAAGGTTTACCGCCGAACCAAAGACGTCGTAGACATATTTCTGGATGCCGACGACGGAACCGACCGCCGAGCCGGTTCCCAGCCCGATACGCGCCTGCCATTTGTACTGGTGGCTCTGGTTGCGCCTTTCCAGATAGCGGATAAAGCGCACGGCGCAATTGGCTACTGCGCGCATATGATCCGGTGAGGGTTCCGGCATGCCGGCGACCGCAAGGTAAGCATCACCAATAGTCTTGATTCTCTCACAGCCGAATTGCTCGGCGATCCGGTCGAATGCGGTGAAAATGTCGTTCAGCTCTCCAAGTGTTACCGTGGGATCATGATTTGCGGCGAAGCGGGTAAAGTCGACAAAATCCAGCATGACAACCGACACGCTTTCGTAGAGCTGGGGTGTCACGACTCCGAATGTCTTGAACTCCTCGTAGACCGTGCGTGGCATCAGGTTCAACAGAAGCCGCTCAACGCGTTCCTTCTCACGCTCAAGTTCGCGCGTGTTCCGCTCGACCATCGACGAATAGCTGTCGATCATCGACTCCAGCTCCCGAATGCGCGTTATGTTCTGGCATTCGACCACGAAGAAGTCGTCCGTGTCTTCATCGGTGCGGGAAATGGATATGGCGATCACAAGGGTGCGGCGCTTCAGCTTGACAGAAATCTCGCCTGAAAACCGGCCTGACTCGCTCAACGCTTCCCGGACCCGGTCAATATCAATATCCTGCAGCACATCGGTCAGCGCGGAGCCGGCTTCGGGTTTTCCGAACCAATCTGAAAATGGTCCATTGCTGAACAGAAACTGGAGATCATCACCGCGAACAACGGCGATGCCCACGCCGATGGCGCGCAGAAGCTGCTGGTTGATCGCCGTGATGCTCATGGTCTGCCAATCGAGAGGATACTGGTTCGTCGGGACTCAATCTCGGACATCACGGTATCGATGTCGTGCGGCGCGAAATCATGCTCTGCGAGCGTCTCGCTCAGCAACCGGCTGACCTCGTCAAAGTCTTCATGGCTGAGATCAAGGGATGCATGCGCGCGCTTCAGGCGATCATCGGAATAAGAGACAGGGCCGCCCAAAAGCGCCGCGATGAATTTGGTCTGATGATCGATCAGCTTCGGCAGATCAATGCCATCGAAATAGTCGCCGATCTGATCAGAGTCGAGTACCTTGTCGTAGAAGTCCATTACAATCCGGCTAACAGATTTAAAGCCGCCGTATTTATCAAAAAGCGCCTTGGACATTTCAGCGAAACTCAAATGCTAGATAATTCCAATGTAGAAATGGAAGACTAGGCGACAGCGCACGTAAAGAAAAGCGTTTTGGATTGTCTCCAGCGAAATTTTGACCCTGCCTATTTATTCATCAGAAGCGGGTGTTTGCTTTGCCCGTTTTAAACTGACATTACGGCAAAAGGCTTCACCGACTGAGCAATCGCAAGCTCAACCAACCTGTCGGCAAATGTTTGAAGAAGGCATTGAAGCGCACTGCCGCCGGGAACTTTAGAACGAACCTGTCTTTCCGGGGCGTGCCGTGCCGGGGCAAGAATTTTTCAAAGGTGCTGCTGCAGAGCACCCAGCAGAGCAGCCGGTGCGTCTTCATGGACGAGATGTGCAGCATCCTCGATCGGCGTGAAACTGGCAGCTTTGAGCAACTCCTGGACTTCTCGGCCTTGTTGCTCCGGAATGAATGTGTCGCGCGTTCCCCAGATCATATGAACGTCAAAGTCTGTCGGCTTGTAGAGTTGTTGTGCCTGTGCGATGTTTCGGACGTCCGCCTGTGCGATCTGGCGGTAGAAGGCCGGTTTGCCGATCTCGCCGGACCAGGGTTTGAGGTACATCCTGACTGTGTCCTCGCGAAGCGGGTAGTGGGCCGCCGCCTGAATGTAAGCTCGAAAAAGGGCTTCATGGGCGTAGTCGGGCATTCCGGCGAACGCCGGTTCATGTTGCGCGACATGGGCAAAGAACGGGGAACCGGACGGTAATACGGCGACGGCATTCACCAGATGCAGTTTGCTGTAGTCGATGCCATTCACGAAATGCCCGCGCAACACCGCCAGGCCGCCGAAATCGTGGCCGACCACGTGCGGCCGTTCCAGTTGCCAGTGACCGATCAGGTGCTCCAGGAGGTCGCTTTGCACCGACTCGGTTACATTCTGTGAAGCGCTTTTTTCAGACAGGCCCGTTCCCAACATGTCGAAGTAAAAGACCTTGCGGGTGCGCGCCAACCACGGCGCGATCGAGCGCCATGCCTGAGCCGACCAGGGGAAGCCGTGCACAAGGACGATCGGCTCGCCTTCTCCTATCGATCCCCAGGCCACGGATTGACCGTTGAAGGAAAACCGTTCATTCAAGTGCAGCATCGATCCGACTCGCATTCAGAGATTTATAATTAGCAAAATAGCTATATGACTATAATATGCCTCTCCGTGAAGATCAAATAAAAGCGCTCGCCAACGAGACCCGGATAGAGATTCTCCGTATTCTCGACCGGCCGATGGAGCATTTTGGACACCAGGAATCAGCGGATCCTGAAGAGAGCGGTGTGTGTGTTCAGTTGATTGCAGAGCATTTCGGCGTCAGCCAGCCGACAATGAGCCGGCATATCGAGCTGCTAAAGCGCGCGGGATTCCTTTCCGCCAAGAGGCAGCAGAAATGGACGTATTGTCTGCGGAATGAAGCCGCGCTGGCGGATTACGCCAACTGGCTGAAAGAGAGCCTGAAAATCAGAGACGTTTAAATGGGTTCGCGCCGAGACCCTTAAAAGCCCCGGCGCGTCCATTCCGGTATGATCATGTGCATTTTGATCGTTAGTACCAGAAACCTTCGCGGCGCCAGATCGTCAAATGTCCGCGCACCGGCGGTGCCGGCGTTCCGCCGTCAATCATGAATTCGCGGCCGCCGTTGATGCCCTTGCCATTGGTCTGACGCAGGATCACCCACTCATTGCACTGGGGACCGCCACTGGAACTCTGGCACATGTCGATACGGACCCGCTTTTCATCGATCTGTTCCCAGACCCAATCCACGATTGCGACGTGACCACCCCAGACCATGAAGTCCAGCGGCTTGACTTCGCTGACATCGTCGATGTTGATCTTGCAGACGTGTTGCGGGTACTTGCGCGGCGACACGCCGTAATACTTGTCCCATTCGCCGACCCAGATCAGGAAATTCGCTACAAACCCAATGCAATCCATGCCGAAAAAGCGGTCCTGAACCATTGCCTGCAGGGCGGCGCGGTCTGACATCTTGTCAAAGTAGAGTCTTTTGATCTTGCCCTTTTCCTCGACATCCTTGGTGCCGTCCTTGTTGGCGCGCCCGCAGACTTCAACCTTGTACTTGTCGAGCAGATCCTTGTGCTTCAGCATGAAATTCCAGATCTTGAGAAAGGCCTCGTCGTTACCCTGTCCCTTCAATGCAAGGTCAATCGCCCTGCCACCGACATGCCTGTTGAGGTTTTCGCCCACCTCGTTTTTGATCCAGCGAAAGTTCTTGTAAAAGCTGTGTGCACTGTCATTGCCGCCGTTGCCGCGGTCCTTGCACAGATACTGATTAAGTGCGACCGGGCCAGCCGAGGTCGGCAGGCCTGGATTTGTGAGCAGATCGACATATTCGTAAGGCAGGTTAAATGCTTCAGCCAAAATAGTTCTCCATCAATTGTTGTTGCGACCGGTCGGGGTCCGATCAGCGAATACGGCGCACGTTGCCTGATATGCAGGCCGTGAGACTGGCCGCCGTTCAGGACAGAAAAATTGCCCTGGTTAAAATCAGTGCGGTCAAGCGGGCGAATCTACCACATTTCCAGGTTCAGCATTAGAGGCAAGGATGCACGAAGGTGTTGCGCGGATGCAGATAGGCAGCATGCGTCCGCTGCACCTGCGGGCCCGCGTTCCCAGACCGATCTGAAAGCTCTGGCCGCGACAATTTTTGGCGTATGCGGCAACTGACGGCGGCAATGCCTTGTGCTTTGATCGGCACTGCCAACACAAACAGGTCATCGAATGCCGGAAAAAACGAGATTGCTCATACGCGCGGATGATGCTGGCTCCAGCCTGGCATCGAACCTTGGGTGTCTGCGCGCCTGTTCGGCAGGGCCGGCACGCAGTGTCGAGGTCATGATGCCGTGCGCCTGGGTCCCCCATGCGGCGGCGCTCTTCAACGCGCGCACCGCAATCGACATCGGCATCCACCTGACCTTGACCAGCGAATGGAATGCCGTGAAATGGCGCCCTTTGACATACGCGGCAAGCCTCGTCGATGAGGCGGGATACTTTCTGCCGTTGCTGATGCCGAGGGAGGGAGACCCTCGACCCAGTCTGGTCGACAGGCGCTGGTCGATCGACGATATCGTGCGTGAGTTCCGCGCTCAAATCGAACTGGGCGTGAAGCTGTTTTCAAATGCCTCTCACATCAGCTCGCACATGGTGAGGCATTTTTCGGATTTCGACCCCAGACTGGGAGAAGCTATCGCCGAGCTGTGCGAAGAATTCGGACTGATCGACGATCCATTCGGACACGGCGTTCCACGGTTCTCACCCTACCCGGCGCATCCGCGTGAAGCGACCTACAGGAGCAATGCCTTCGTCCAGCAACTCTGTGAATTGTCGCCGGGAACCCATATTTTTATTGACCATCCTGCCGTTGCTGGCAGCGATGCATCTGCGTTGGGGCATATCGGCTATGAAGACGTGGAAGCAGATCGCGTGAGTTGTCTGGAAATGCTCACCAATCCCGATCTGGCCAATGCAATCAAGCAGCATGGGATTGAGCTGATAAGCTACCGGGAGCTCTGAATTATTCCTGCATAAACGAGGAGAGGCTGCCCTCAGATAGGGCCTATTTCAGGTTAGAGATCCAATGCCCGGATCATTGCAGCTACACCCTGTTCCACCGTGCCTGTGTTTTCGATCCGATAAAGGTTCGGGACGTCCTGCGGTTCTAGGTCTGCCCGTCTCAGGCGCTGTTCGATATCGTCTCTGCTTTCCCGTCCGCGGGCAGCAAGGCGCTCCGCAAGCACCTCGACCGGTGCCGTAATCAACAGCACTACGGCTGTCTGGTATTTTTCCGATGCATGTGCCAGGACGCGGCGCGATCCGTTGGCGATGACGGTGCTTCCGGCCTTTATATGATCGTCATAGGTCTTCGGAATGACATAGCCAAGGCCATGCGCCTCCCAGGACAAGGCGGTCTCACCCCGTTCGACCAGCCGATCGAACTCCTCGCGCGTAAGCGTCGCATGATCTTCAGCATTCGGGTCGGCGCGGCGGGTGATGGCGCGGCGGGCGAAGAGGACTTCGGTCCTCTCCGCCAGCTTGAGCTGAAGCGCGGACATCAAGGTGTCCTTGCCGGCACCGCTTGGTCCGACCACAAGCACCATTCGGCCAGGGCCGATCTTCTCCTGGAATGCTCCGCCGGCTTCAGGCAACGCGCCTGCCCTCGCGCCAGACGCCGCGTACGATCGGCACACTGCCGACAAGCTTCACCTGGATGAGGTCAGCGCGCAGACCCGGAGCCAGAATGCCGCGATCGGTCAGCCCGATTGCACGGGCCGGACTGGATGTGACCGTGGCGACCGCCTTGGGAAGGTCGATGGTCTCGATTTCGTCCGCGAGCTGGAAAGCCGCCTGGATGAGCGAGACCGGAACGTAGTCGGAGGAAAGCACGTCGAGATAACCCGCTTCGGCGAGTTCTTTCGCCGATACGTTTCCGGAGTGCGATCCACCACGAACCACGTTGGGGGCTCCCATGAGGACGGCCATGCCGGCCTCGTGAGAGGCCTTCGCCGCCTCGATTGTGGTCGGAAATTCGGCGATTTTCGTGCCCAGTCCGATCGCTTCGTCGACATGCTCAAGTGTCGCGTCATCATGGCTGGCAATGGCGATGTCGCGATCGCGTGCGAGCGCGGAAAGTTTCTGCCGGTTGTCGGGTGCAAGTCCGCCAGCGCGGGCTTGCCGCCGACGTATGAATTCGTCCATCTCGGCGTCGGTGAAGCCTTTCTTGCCCTGGTAATAGATTTTGTAGGAATCGAGCGAGACGAACTGTCTTTGGCCCGGTGTGTGGTCCATCAGTGAAATCAGGCGAATGCTCTCGTCATCCTGGAACACCTCGAAAGCGCTCAGCACATCGGGGGCGGAGACTTCGCAGCGCAGGTGAATGAAATGGTCAGCGCGCAGTCGGTGTTCACGCTGTCCCGTTTCGATGGCATCGGCAAGCGCGCGCATGTCCGAGTAGCGCAGGTCGGCGTCTTCATCCATTCCAACGCGCAGCGCGTCGAAAACGGTGGTGATGCCGGCACACGCAATCTGGGCATCATGTGCCTGCACCGCCGAAACGGTGTTCCAGCGCACTTTCGGACGCGGGGCGTAATGGGTTTCCAGGTGGTCCGTGTGCAGCTCAACAAGACCGGGCAGGAGAAAGTCGCCTTCACAGTCGTGACCTTCGACGTTGCTCGGCGTTTCGATTGCTTCGATCGCGCCAGATGAGTTCACGCTCAAGGAACCATTGATGACCTCTTCGGCAAGGACAAGTTTCGCGTTCTTGAAGACTTTCAGATGCGTACTCATGCATTCTCCTCGGCGGCCGGGCGGCCAGAATTGCCTTCAGCCGAGCTCTCGGCCTGCGTCCCTGTGAGCTGAAAAACGGTATGAACGTCGAACGGTGCGCCCCGCTCCGGTTCGACGTAAAGGGCGAAGGACCGGCAGGTACGCGGCCGGCCGGTAACCTCCGCGAAATGCCGTTCAGCCGCGGCCTTGATCCTATCGGCTTCCTCCGTGTTCTCCAGCTTGATGGAGAGGGTCATATGGAAGCGGAACTCGTCGAAGATGTAGGGGTACCCCCACTCGGTCAGATAGCTATCCTGTTTTGCCGTCAGGCCGCTCTTGCGGCGGCGCTCGATGTCCGCCTGTGAAAGCGGCGCGCGAAAACCCTCGAAACGCCGGACGCATTCTGACGCAAAGGCAGCCAGCCCCGGTTCATTCTCGTTGGGCGTCAGGGCAAGGAATTTGCCGAGCCGGTTGACGCCAAGGCTCCGGACGTCAAAGGGTGATGCCGTCTGTGCAAAGTCCTTGCAGGCCTGAACCAGGTCCGCTTCGGCAGCGTTCGCCTGCAAGTGAAACGGCGCCTTGAGGGTGCCGTGAAATCCGTAGCGGCGCGGACTGTCGGTCAGCGCGTAAAAACGCTCCGGATCAATTTCCGCTACACTCGGTTGCGTGAGGGATGTCCCGGTAAACGGGTCCCGGCCCAGCCAGGCATTCCCGAGCCGCATCAGAAGATCGTCCGCATCGGCAGCAAAGTAGAGGGCGTAACGCATTTCGGTACCAGAGGTTCAGTCGAGGGAGGCAACAGGCTCTAAAGGCAGGCCGTGACTGTTCTGTGACAGTTTGAACCTGCCTGCAACCGTTTCCTTGTCAAAGTCGGTCAGGCGGCCGCGTCTGCGGCAAAAGCGGTCACATCGATGATGCGATCGGCGATTTCCTCCCTGACATCCTGATCGTGCAGAATGCCGACCATAGCAACGCCCTGTTCCTTCTTTTCCTGCACAAGACGAACCACCACGGCCCGGTTGGCAGCATCGAGTGAGGCGGTCGGCTCATCGAGAAGCAGGATCGGATAGTGTGCGATAAATCCGCGGGCAATATTGACCCTTTGCTGCTCACCGCCCGAAAAGGTCGCGGGTGGCAGCGTCCACAGCCGTTCAGGAACATTCAGGCGGGCAAGGAGCGAACGTGCCTTTTCAACGGCGGCTTCCTCGCTTTCACCCTGGGCAACCAGTGGCTCTGCCACGACGTCCTCGGCCGACACGCGCGGGATTGTCCTGAGGAACTGGCTGACATAGCCTATCGTGTCTTCACGCAATTGCAGGACTTTGCGGGGCTCGGCGTCGGCGACGTTGATGATCTCGTCGTCAATGGTGACCAGGATCTGGCCCTGATCGCAGCGATAATTTCCGTAGATCATTTTCAAAATGGAGCTCTTGCCGGCGCCGGACGGACCGCCCAGAACGACGCATTCCCCGGCGTTCACGGAAAATTCCACTTTGTCGACGACCGGTATGATCGTGCCACCCTGCAGATGCATGGTGAAGGACTTGCCGACATTGTTGAGATAAAGACGAACAGGCATGATTGGTTGCTCCTCTCAGACTTGAAGGATGGAGGACACAAGAAGTTGTGAGTAGGGCTCGCGCGGATCGTCGAGCACCTGATCGGTCAGGCCGGCTTCGATTACATAGCCGTGCCGCATCACCATGATCCGGTGCGAGAGCAGCCGGGCAACGGCAAGGTCATGGGTCACGATCACGACCGACAGTCCGAGATCGGACACAAGCCGCCGTAACAGGTCGAGCAACCGTGCCTGCACCGACACGTCAAGGCCGCCGGTGGGCTCGTCCATGAACACCAGCCGAGGATGCGTCACGAGGTTACGGGCGATCTGGAGCCGCTGGCGCATGCCGCCTGAAAAGGAGCGGGGGTCGTCATCTATCCGGTCGCTTTCAATCTCGACGCGGCCAAGCCAATCGTCAGCAGTGGAGCGGATATTGCCGTAGTGCCGTTGGCCGACTGCCATCAGCCGCTCGCCCACATTTGCCCCGGCGGACACATTCATGCGCAGTCCGTCGGCGGCATTCTGGTGCACAAAGCCCCAGTCGGTGCGCATCAAGAGGCGGCGTTCTGCTTCCGTCAGCTGGTAAAGATTGCGCATGGCGCCGTCGCGCATCCGGTACTCGATGGCACCAGCTGTCGGCGCGAGCCGTGTCGACAGGCAGTTGAGCAATGTGGTCTTGCCGGAGCCGCTTTCCCCCACGATCGCAAGCACTTCGCCCGGCCACAGGTCAAAGGAGACGTCTAAGCAACCGACCCGGTCGCCGTAGTAGCGGGTGACGTTATGAACCTGCAGAAGCGGTTCGTCCGATTGAATCGTGTTCATCGGGTCGTTTCCCTCTGGTTCTTTTCGGTAATCTGGGCCGCGGCCGGATTGGCCGCCATCGGTCCGGTGTGACCTTGTGCGCGGCGTTCCTCGCAGTGGTCACTGTCGGAGCAGACGAACATCCGCCCGCCTTTGTCATCGAGGATCACCTCGTCGAGATAGACATGTTCCGCGCCGCAAAGCGCACAGGGTTTGTCAAACTTCTGAACCTCGAAGGGATAGTCTTCGAAGTCGAGGCTTTTCACCTTCGTATAGGGCGGGATCGCATAAATGCGTTTTTCTCGGCCGGCACCGTAAAGCTGCAGCGCAGCCATTTCATCGATCTTAGGATTGTCGAATTTCGGCGTGGGCGAGGGATCCATCACGTAGCGGTCATTGACCTTCACCGGGTACGCATAGGTGGTGGCAATATGCCCGTTTTTCGCTATGTCCTCGTAGAGCTTCACATGCATAAGGCCATAGTCCTCCAGTGCATGCATCTTGCGGGTCTCGGTTTCGCGCGGTTCCAGAAAACGAAGCGGTTCAGGGATCGGCACCTGGAACACCAGGATCTGGTCTTCGGTAAGCGTTTTCTCCGGGATGCGGTGCCGTGTCTGGATGACCGTCGCCTCGGAGGTTTCGTATGTCGTCCGGACACCTGCCGTCTTTTCAAAGAAACCGCGCAGGGACACTGCGTTGGTCGTGTCATCGGAGCCCTGGTCGATCATCTTAAGGCAATCGTCCTTCCCGAGGACCGCGGCCGTCACCTGGACGCCGCCTGTTCCCCAGCCATAGGGCATCGGCATTTCACGGGATGCAAAGGGCACCTGATAACCGGGTATTGCGATCCCTTTCAGAATAGCCCTGCGGATCATGCGCTTTGTCTGTTCGTCCAGATAGGCGAAATTGTATTCGCCCTGATCGTAGATCTGAGCCGTATCATTCATTCTGCAGCCTCCTGGGCAGCGGCTTTTTCATCCGGGATCTGGTCGCGCTTTTCGAACCACTCCGCCCGCATCCTGCGGACAAGATCGAGTTCAGCCTGGAAGTCGACATAGTGGGGCAGTTTCAGGTGTTCGACGAAACCGGTCGCCTGGATATTGTCGGAATGCGAGAGGACGAATTCGACGTCCTGGGCCGGCGCAGACTGTTCTTCACCAAGCTCCTGCCAGCGCATGGACCGGTCGACCATGGCCATCGACATGGCCTTGCGCTCGACCTGGCCGAAGACGAGGCCGTAGCCGCGCGTAAAGGTCGGTGCGGCTTTTGAAGACCCCTTGAACTGGTTGACCATCTGGCACTCGGTGACCTTGATTGTCCCGAGCGTTACGGCAAACCCCAGTTCTTCTGCGAAGAACTCGACTTCCACCTCGCCATAGCGGATTTCACCGGCAAAAGGGTGGGTCCGCCCGTAACCGCGCTGGGTGGAGTAGGCGAGTGCCAGCAGGAAACCCTCATCGCCACGCGCAAGGTTCTGTAGCCGAAGGTCGCGATCCGCTGGAAAGGCAAGCGGTTCACGCGTGAGATCGCCGACAGGCGCATCCTCATCGGTGATCGGGTCCGGTTCCATAAGGCCTTCGTCACCGAGCAGGTCGGTCACGCGGGGCATGGCGTCGTCGTGCGCTTCTGCCGTTTCAACAGGCATTTCGGCACCGTCCGCTTCCGCGGCGAGCGTGAAGTCGAGCAGCCTGTGGCTGTAGTCGAATGTCGGGCCGAGCACCTGGCCGCCCGGCAGGTCCTTGTAGGTGGCTGAAATCCGGCGCTCCACCAGCATTCTGGCGGTGTCCACCGGTTGGCTGTACCCGAACCGAGGCAAAGTGGTCCGGTACGCCCGCATCAGAAACGCGGCCTCGATCAGGTCACCGCGCGCCTGCTTGATGGCAAGCGCCGCAAGAGTTTCGTCGTAGAGTGAGCCCTCGCCCATCACGCGGGCGACGGAATGGGACAGCTGCTCAGCGATCTGCTCCAGCGTCAGCGCGGGCACCGACGTGTCGCCCCGGCGGCGTTTGGCGAGCAGCTTGTGAGCGTTTCGGATAGCGGTTTCGCCACCTTTGACGGCAACATACATGGCTCAGGCCTCCGTGAGCGTGATGCGGGTGGAGCGGGGCAGTGCCGCGACCTCTGTCGTGCCTGCGAAAATCAGATCGACACCACGGGGAAACAGGCGGTTGTTCGAAACGACCTGATCCCAGAAAACGGGTGGTGTCGGGCCAGTGCTGAAGGCGGTAGTGTCCTTGATGCCGGGACCTGCGAGCGTGACAGCCTGAGCCTTGCCGAAAGTCTGTCCGGTGAGAATGACCGTTGTCGATTGGTCAGGGTACTCGGCCGAGCCCTGGTTGAAGCTCGCCAGCGGGATCATCGATTGTGGTTCGCTCAAGAGCGCAAACGCAGCCTCGACAGGCTCTGACAGGATAGGCGCTCCTGTGTGAAAGCGAAGGAAGGCTTTCACCGCTTCGGATTGCATGAGCGGCCGGTCCAGCCAGACCGGGGTATCGTAGTCGAAGAGTGTCAGGGCAATGGCGGCCGCTGCCGGGGTCAGCGGTTCGGGCGGGTTTTCCGCGCACAACACAAGTTTTTGGCGTGTACCCGGACGTGCCATCACGCTCATGATGGCCCGAAAACAGGCCTGTGCGTCGTGAACGGGGTCGAGGAAGCCGGCTGAAAGCGGCGCGCTTCCTCCATTTTGAACGGATGCTGAAACGCTCGTGTCCATCAGTTGTCTCCCCGCACCATCGTGAAGAAGTTGACCTTTGTCGCTTCGGTTTCCTCTTTCACTGTATCGCCGGCGGCCGCATGAGCTTCCGCAAGAGGTGCAATGATGTTCTGTTCGATCCGCACACGATCTTCGTCGCGCTGCCAGCGGGCATCGATCAGAGCAGCGTGAAGCGCCTTTTCCTTGTTGCGTCCGAGGCTGTAGGAGCTCCCGGTTTCACCCGTTGCAAGACGAACGACGCAACGGGTTACCGTTACTTCGCCAAGATTGAAGGGGTTGCCGGTGCCACCCATGCGTCCACGCACCATGACGAGGCCGGTCTCGGGCTGGCGCACGAGCTCGTAGTCTGCCGCTTCGAGGGTATGGAACTTCTCGGCGACGGCATCGGGGGCGGCAGCAGCAAGCGTTGCCATGATTTTCCGGCGTTCGAGTTGGGCACCGGCCGTGGGATTGGAGGTGCCTTCAGGAGTGCTGGTTTCGGTCATGAGTTGCGCCTTTGGTTTGGCGGTCACTAGAGAGAGTGTCGAAAACACATTTCCTCTACCGCCGAATTGTCTATTTGTCTATACAAATAATCCAGTTGACTCTTTGGTACTGAAATTTGATGACGAGCGCATGACGAAAAACACCATTCTCGACCGCAGCGCAGGCATTGCCGTCTGGCGCCAGATCATGGAAACGCTGAAGGCGGAAATTGTCAGCGGCAGGTTTGAAGAAGGTAGCCGTCTGCCACCGGAGGCGGAGCTTGCCGTGCGCTTTGGCGTGAACCGTCACACGGTGCGGCGGGCCATTGCGGCGCTGACTGCGGAAGGCGTGCTCAGGGCAGATCAGGGCCGTGGCACCTTTGTCGCGTCCGCACCTTTGAATTATCCCATTGGGCCGCGAACACGGTTTTCGGAAATTGTTTCCGGGCAGGACAGATCGCCAAGCGGACGGCTGATCGGTTCAGCGCTGGAGGAAGCCGATGCCTTGCTTGCACAGCAGCTTGAACTGCCGCTTGGAACCATGCTCATCCGGCTTGAAACGCTGCGTGTTGCAGACGGCATTCCGATGATCGTCGGGACAGGCTGGTTCGAGCAGTCACGGGTACCGAATTTCGTTGCCGACTATGCTGAAAGCGGGTCGATCACGAAGGCCTTGCAAAAAGCCGGGATCGACGATTATCGACGTAAGGAGTCACGCATAACCGCTGAGCTTGTGGACGCCAGGGATGCGCAACAGCTTGGTATCCCGCTGGGCCAGCCGGTCATGGTGGTGGAAAGCGTCAATCTCGACATGTCCGGTAAGCCGATACAGTACACTCGCGCGAGGGCCGCTGCAGACCGGATCCAGCTTGTGGTGAACGGGGAAATCTGATCACGGTAACCTGCGGGTTTCCGAGCGTCGCTTGCTGCGACTTTACGCGTTGCAGGAGAAATTGCATCCGCGGCCGAACCACAAGGTTTGGCTAGACAGGTTCGACCCCGGCACCGGAAACAAGCTGCTGGCGCGCTGCCTCAAGATAGGTTGCGCTGACGGGAAGGTCCCGACCGTCCTCGAGCACAGCACGGTACCCCCTGTCGCGTCTTTCAATCGCCGTCAGAAATTGTTGTGCCACCCAATGCGAGCGATGCACGCGCACGCCGGGATACCCTTCAAGAAGGTCGATGGCGTCACTCAAGCGCATGAGGATCAATGCCTTTCCCGTCGTCAATGTGACCTCTGCATAGTGATCCTGCATCGAAATCGACACAACGGACCCCTGTCGCACATTGTGAGGCAGTCGCGACATCAGGGGCAGTGATGCGTCCTCCAACTGCTTGTGCGCAAGAGTGGCCGGTGCTGCTTCAGCAGCTTCGGAAACGTCTTCATCGGTAGCGCTGCGCTTTTCCTGCCGGTTGCCAAACAAAGCAGGCCAGAGAACGAATTCGGTCAGAAGAAGCAAGATCGAGAAAATCGTGACCTGCACATAAAGCAGCGGATAGGGCGTCGTTATCTCAAGCCTGTCACCGACCATTCCATAGAGAACGGATATGTAGCCAGCAGCCGGCAGCGCGGCTAACGCGATCCCCAGGACAAATCGCGGAAAGGACGGAATGTTGCCTGCGAGACGGCTGAAATAGAAAACGTGCAGGATCGGTACGACGATCAGCGCACAACCTAGAATATCCAGGCTCCAGAAAACCGCCCGCTGCCACAAGGTCATGGTCTCATAGGTTCCGAACGGGCCGACGCCTATGGCAATAAAGGTTATGCCAAAATAGAGAAAAAGCTTCCTTTCGGGATCAAAAACTACGTCAATTTCACGCATCGCGAATTGGTCTCTGCGAATTAATTCAAAATTTCTCAACGTTTTCACGCAGACACCGTTCCGTAAGCACGAACTTTCTGGATTAGTTATCTGCGCTTGTTCCAATCGGAGAAGATTGATGTGCGCCGGACGAAAAATCAAGCGCCGGGGCGAATCGATTTCGATCAGGCAGCAGCTTGGGTGGAAGCGATAGGGGGTGTTGAAATTGAAGTGGAAGCAACTTTTGCGTTTGCTGAGTTTCACCACGCGTCAAACCCATATCGCGCAAGCGACGGCGAAACGGATTCCTTTGAACCGCGAGCCAGAGGACAAATCTCCGCACACTCCTTGAGTTCAAAACCAGCTGGTTTCTTTAGCTGATTTCCAAAACAGAATGTGAGAATCGCATCATGAAAAAACACATATTTGCAACACTGGCAGCGCTGATATTTCCGACATCCCTGTCCGCCGCGACAATGACGATCAACACGGTCGATGATGGCTGGGTGCAAACTTTCGGTGGAGACACCGTGAACACCAGCGACACCACGGTTTCGGTATCGCAATCGGGCGGGAATATTTTCAATGGAATTTTCGAGTTCAATCTCGCGGGGATTGACGACAACGCGACGATCAATTCAGTCGCCTTTGAATGGACCAATACCCGGTTCGTTTCAAACCTCGGAAACAGCGCAGAAGTGGATCTGTTTGCCTATTTGGGAGACGGTACAGTCACAGTTTCAGATTTCGATGCTGCCGGTGACCAGGTTGCGGACACCAGCGTTTCCACGGGTGGGTCGCCGGGCGATGTCACGATGATCGCCTTTACGGACCTGAACATGTTCACAACGGCTTTGTTGGGGGATTTGTTGAGCGTCAGGTTCGAAACGGACAGCTTTGCTTCCTTTCAGATCGCTTCCCTGGAGAACCAGGACTGGGCTGCTGCAAGGCTGACTGTTGACTACACACCTGGCCCGGTTTCAGCGGTGCCGCTACCGGCCAGCGGGCTGCTTCTCTTGGGTGCGCTCGGCGGCGTTGCCGGTCTTCGCCGCCGTAAAAAGACCTGATCCCGATCCAGGTCGATGCACTCAGCGCCCGTTCAACCCACAGAGCGGGCGCATTTGTCTGGTATGCAGGTTTTCTGGACAAGTGTTGACGCCAGATCCATCGTGTCTCGATCTAGAAAGGCAGCGGCGCATTATCCGTGACTTCCTTCATCACAAAAAAGGTACGCGTCTGACGGACGCCCGGTAATGCAATCAGTTTGTCGCCGTGCAGCTTGTTGAAATCCGCCATGTCCTTTACTCTGATTTTCAGGAAATAGTCGAAGTCGCCGGCAACCAGGTGGCAATCCAAGACGAAATTCAGGGCCTCAACGGCATTCTCGAATTCCGCAAAGCTTTGCGGTGTCGAGCGATCCAGAACGACGCCGACAATGACAAGCGCGGCCCGATCCACCATTTCCGGATTGACCATGGCGCGCACTGATCCAATGACACCTTCATCGAACAGGCGCTGTGTCCGCCGGTGACATGTTGCCGGACTGACGTTGACACGTTCTGCAAGCTCGGCATTTGAAAGTCTGCCGTCTTCCTGCAGGAGCTTCACGATTTTCCTGTCAGTTCTGTCCAGGTTCCCTGTCATGAAAGATCCTTTCAAAAAAGCAAATCAAGACGTATTAAATTAATATTAATAATGAATTTCTCCGAATATATTGTAATTTTTTGTGTCCAAATTGAAAGCACCTTCGGTAAATTTTCTGTCAGCCTTGGGCCGTCTCAAACAACAAGGCATGCACTCATGAATCTCGACCGATTTGAACGCTATCCGTTGACCTTTGGGCCGACACCGATTGAGCACCTGCCACGTCTGACGAATGCACTTGGTGGAGAGGTCCAGATTTATGCCAAGCGCGAGGATTGCAACTCCGGCCTGGCGTATGGCGGAAACAAGCTCCGCAAACTGGAATACATCATTCCCGATGCCATTGCCTCCGGTGCCGACACGCTGGTTTCAATCGGGGGCGTGCAGTCGAACCACACACGAATGGTCGCCGCCGCCGCGGCGAAAATCGGCATGAAATGTGTTGTGGTGCAGGAGAAATGGGTGCCCCATTTTGATGCTGTTTATGACCGTGTCGGCAACATCCTTCTGACACGGCTGATGGGGGCCGATTCCCGGCTTGTCGATGACGGTTTCGATATCGGCATCCGCAAGAGCTGGGAAAATGCGATGCAATCTGTCCGGGATGCGGGCGGAACGCCATATGGTATTCCGGCCGGAGCTTCCGTTCACAAGTTTGGCGGGCTTGGATACGTGGCGTTCGCCGAAGAGGTGAAAGCTCAGGAAGCTGAGCTTGGCTTCCGGTTCGACTACATCATCGTGTGCGTCGTCACCGGCTCCACCCAGGCCGGTATGATCGTCGGCTTTGCTGCACAGGACAGGGCTGAGAAGGTGATCGGGATCGATGCGTCGGGAACGCTCGAACAGACACGCGCGCAGGTCAGGGAGATCGTTGACAACACCGCTGACCTGGTCGGATTGGGTCGTGCGGTTTCAGATGCGGAAATCGTCATCAACCCCGACTACGCCTATCCGGCTTATGGCGTTCCTTCGGAGGAAACCAACGATGCAATCCGGTTGGCCGCCAGGACGGAAGCGATGATCACGGATCCGGTCTATGAGGGCAAGTCGATGCAAGGGATGATCGATCTAGTCAGGAAAGGGGAGATACCCGCAGGCTCAAAGGTCCTTTACGCACATCTGGGCGGTGCGCCTGCGCTCAATGGCTACAGCTACTACTACAAGGATGGGTGATTGTCCGATTGTAAGCCGCAGGACACTGCTGTCTGAACGGGAAGAAAGGCAGACAGCGGACGGATGGTCCGTCCGCTGTCCAATTTCACAAGGTCAAAGTTTGGCGCGTTCCGCCCTGAGGGCGAGCCACAGGCAGTAGCACATGACCAGCACGACAACCGTGAACGGTATGCCGGTCGATACCGCCGCCCCCTGGAGAGCCGAAAGCCCGCCACCGAGCAGCAGCGCAATAGCCACCAGGCCTTCCAGTGTGCACCAGAAGATGCGCTGGATAACGGGCGCATCCATCTTTCCGCCAGCGGTGATCGTGTCGATCACCAGCGAACCGGAGTCCGACGACGTGACGAAGAAGATGATGATCAGCAGCAGCGAGATCGGTGCGACGATCTGGTAGAACGGCAGTTCCTTCAGGAAGCCAAAGAGGGCTCCTTCCGGCTTGTAGGCATCAATCACCGTCGCGCGCACGCCTTCTGCACCGCCCGCGTTCAGCATATCGATGGCCGCGCCGCCGAAGGTCGACATCCAGAGGGCGCAGACTGCCGTTGGCGCGATCAATGCGCAGAGCACGAATTCGCGCACTGTCCGGCCTTTTGAGATGCGAGCGATGAACATGCCGACGAAGGGCGACCAGGCGATCCACCAGGCCCAGTAGAACGTCGTCCAGCCGTGGAAGAAGCTCGTATCCTCTCGCCCGAACGGGTTCGATAGCGCTGGTAACATCATAATGTAGTCGGTCATGACGGAGAAGTAGCGCGAGATTGCGACGCCGACCCCGGTCACAAGGATTACGAAGATGAACAGCCCGACGGCCATGATCATGTTGATTTCCGACAGTCTCTTCACACCGGCGTCCATGCCGAGAAGAACCGAACCGAGAGCGATTGCGGTAATGAAGATGATAAGCAGAACCGTCACCGTCGGAGTAGGCTCGATGCCGAAGACCTCGTAAAGACCTGCGGCTACCTGTTGTGCGCCAAGACCCAGTGAGGTGGTCAGACCGAACAAGGTCGCGAAAACGGCAAGTGTATCGATCGCATGGCCCCACCACCCCCAAACACGTTCGCCGAGCAAAGGATAGAATGCAGACCGCAGGGTCAGCGGCAAACCGAGATTGTAGGCGAATATCGCAAGCGACAGTCCGACCGCGGCGTAAATCGCCCAGCCCTCAAGGCCCCAGTGGTGAATGGTTCCAACCACGCCAACATACTCGTTTCCGGGCTGCGTGATGTCGACGCCAAGCGGACTCGCACCGCCGCTTTCGGCGAAGTTGTAGTAGACCGGCTCAAGTACGCCGAAAAACAACAGCCCGATGCCGATGCCGGCGGCAAACATCATTGCGATCCAGCCGGCATAGGAATAGTCAGGCTTGGCATCCTTGCCGCCGATCCGCACGGATCCGACCGGCAGAACGATCAGCGCCAGGCAGAAAAGCGTGATTGCATTCACCGACAGGACAAGGAACCAGTCGAATGTGCTGGTCAGCCACGGCCTCAACCACCCGAAGAACGCAGCGGCAGCTTCCTGGTTGGCGAGCGCGATCAGGACAAAAGCCGCGATCAGGATGCTCGAAATCAGAAAGACGGGATTGTGAAGATCCAGACCAAACGGGCGAATATTGTCCTGGCCGAGTTCATACTCGGTTTCGAAATCCCAGACCCGGGGATCCGGATCCAGCATTTTCTTGGTTTCAGACGAGTCAGACATGTCCCCTCCTGTCCGTTGCTGTTCCCCGTCCGTTAGCGTTGCATAAGAAAGGGACGAGTGTCCAATGATTGTGCGAATAAATGTCGCATTGAAGCGGACGAATACGTCACAGGGTATCGCAGGCCCGACTTCCGCCACTCACTTGACGTGACTTTGCGGAACCGATCGACAACTACTGGACCACTGCGTTGTGAAGGGTCCGCAAAGGGGCTTTTTTCTGTTTTCAGTCCCATGAAATCGTCATGGCTGGAGGGGACGATCGAATGAAGAGGCGTGTTTTCGTATCGGGTGGGGCTGCCGGTATCGGCCGGGCCATGGCGGAACGGTTTATGAGAGATGGCGCGGAAATCGCAATCTGTGACGCGGATGCTGCCGCGGTTGCGGAATTCCGGGAAACACATCCCAACGTCATCTGCGGCATAGCGGACGTAACCAGCGAAGCGGACATGCAAGCCTTTCTCGGCGAATTGGAAAGCCGGTGGGGTGAGGTGGATGTCGTCTGCGCGAATGCGGGAACAGGTGGTCCGGCCGGCGCGATTGAAACGCTGAACTACGACGAATGGCAACGGTGTGTCGCGACCAATGTCCATGGCACATTTCTGACCTGCCGCTGGGCCGCCCGGGTGATGAAGGCCAAAGGCACGGGCCTGATCGCGATGACCTCCTCCACCGCCGGGATCATGGGATACCCGATGCGGTCGCCTTATGCGGCAGCAAAGTGGGCCATCATCGGCCTGATGAAGACACTTGCCATGGAACTCGGGCCGCATGGCATACGCGTCAACGCACTCTGTCCCGGCGCGGTGGAAGGCCCCCGGATGGACCGCATCGTGGCGAAAGAGGCTGTGGCGCGCGGGATCAGCGAGGAGGAGGTGCGTGCTCTTTATGTCGAGGGCGTATCCCTGAAAACCTGGGTCAGTGCGGAAGATGTCGCCAATATGGTTCACTTTCTTGCATCGGACGCGGGAAGACGGATATCCGGGCAGGCGCTCGCCGTCGACGGTCATACCGAGACGCTTGCACCGTGAAAAGGCGGCGATGCGCACGCGAGACTTTCCGGCGGCCACCTTTCGCCTAAATAGTTGCGGCAGGCCACCCGGCCGTGCCCTTCAGGAAAAGACGGATGCGAAGCGATGACCACACTGCCGCCCCTTCCCTATGAAGACTGGTCCGATACCAGGGACACACTTCATCTTTTTCTGCAGATTATCGGGAAAATCCGCCTCAAGTCGCACCCGAAGCTGAACCACTGGTGGCATGTTACGCTTTACCCGCATGTTCGCGGATTGACGACGGGCCGCATTCCCTATCGGGACGGCGGGTTCGAAATCATGTTCGACATGATCGATCATCGCGTCAGCGTCAGCCGCAACGACGGAAGACAAGAGAGCTTCTCCGTTGCAGGCCTGACCGTCGCCGAATTCTACACCGCGCTGTTTTCGCTGCTTGGTGATCTGGGCGTCACGGTGAGCATCGTTGCCGTCCCTTATGACAACAAATCCAAGACGCCCTTTCCCCAGGACGCCGCGCCGCGCGTCTACGATGAGGCAGCGGTATTCCGCTTCTGGCAGGCGCTTTGTTCAGTATCGGGCGTCTTCGAAACCTACCGGTCGGAATTTGTCGGCAAGCAGACGCCGGTGCAGCTCTACTGGCACTCCTTTGACCTGGTGGTCACCCGCTTTTCGGGCCGTGCACATCCGCTGGAAGGGGGGACGCAATCGGACAGGGAGGCCTATTCGCATGAGGTGATTTCGGTCGGTTTCTGGCCAGGAGACGATACGTTCAAGGAAGCCGCATTTTACGGCTACGCCTATCCCGAACCTGCGGGATTGAACAAGGTTCCGCTTCGGCCCGGCTCTGCGTTCTGGGCGGAAAAGAATGGCGGCGCCCTTGCAATCCTCAAGTATGAAGATGCGCGCAATGCAATAGACCCGGCAGATGCCATCCGCTCGTTTCTCGACAGCCTTTATGAAGGTGCAGCTGAAAAGGCTGACTGGCCAGCAGGCGACCTGAGGCATGTGCATGCCTGAGCGACTCGGGGACGTGTTTTTTCCGCTTGCGCGGCTTGGGGCGGGTCAGCCCGCTTGTGATATCGCGGTTATTGAAATGCGATCTCACGTGATCGCGTCATGTGAGCCGGCGTAAAAGTGCCCGGAGACACGGTGTGCCTCCGGGATGATGATTAGCGGGTAAGATAACCGCCGTTGATCCAGACCGTCTGCCCATTTACCCACTGAGACTCTGGACTTGCGAGGAACGCGACGATCGGCACGATGTCGTCGATAGCGCCCAGACGCTGTTCGGTCGACAGGCGCGCGGCATAGGCTGCCGATTGCTCGGTTTCCTGTTCGTGGAAGAAAGGCGTGTCCACCGGACCGGGTGCAAAGGAGTTCACGGTGATCCGCTTTGCGCCCAACTCCTTGGCGAGCATCCGCGTGTATTCCTCAACAGGCGCCTTGGTGCCCGAATAAATCGTGTAGCCCGGTGCCGCGCCAGCCAGGAGAGACGTTCCCGTGTTGATGATCCGGCCACCGTTGCGGACACGCATCGCAGCTTCTCGCAAGCTGTAAAACAAACCCCGGTTGTTGATCGCATCCAGGCGCTCGAACTCGTCGTCAGAGAATTCGGCAAGCGGCTTCTTGAGGATTGCGCCTGCATGGTTCAGCACGATATCGACGCCTCCGAAGGCCTGTTCGGCAGTGTCGTACATGGCTCGTACGTTCTCAACCTGCCCAAGATCCCCCATCGTCAAGGCCGCGCGCACGCCTTTTGCCTCGACAAGACGAGCGGTCTCTTCTGCCTGGTCCCGGGTTTCCGCCCGGTGGTAATGGACAACGACGTTAGCGCCCATTTCGGCCAGCTTGACCGAGAACGCGCGGCCCATGTTATTGCGCGCTCCTGAAACGATGGCCACTCTTCCGGCGAGCGGTTTAGCGCCTGCGGTTTGCGCACTGGCCTGTGTCGCAGCAGCGCCCGCCACTGCGGCTACTCCCATTCGGGTCAACATCGAACGCCGAGAAATGGAATTGTCACTGTTCGTCATGTTCCTGTATCCTGTTATGAGAGGTTAAAGCTTGAAACCGCCGTCTATTTTCAAAACGGCGCCGGTGACGAATGCGGCCTTCGGATCGCAGAGGAATGCGATGACACCGCTCACGTCCTCCGGCAGGCCAACGCGACCAAGTGCCGTGCTACTGGTGATGTAGTCGCGCGCGCCGGGTATGATTTCGTCGAAGAGCCGGGCGTTGAAATCGTCGTCGAGCCCACCCGGTGCCACTGCATTTACGGTGATTTGCCGTGGCCCCAGAATTTGCGCCCAGTAAAGGGTCATTGTCTGCAAGGCGGCTTTCATTGGCCCATATGCGATCAGCGGAGGGAAGACACCGTTGGCCAGGCCGGAGCTCAGGTTCACGATGCGGCCGCCATCGCGCAGCGACGGCAAAAATGCCTGGGTCAGCAAGACAACGCTCTTGAAGTTCGTCGTATAGATGGCGTCCAGATCGTCGCCGGTTATCTGATCGAACCCGCCGATCCGTATCGCGCCTGCATTGTTGACCAGGATGTCCAGCCCTTCGGCTTGCCAGTGCGTCAATGTCTCCTGCGCCTTTGATACAAGTAGCGTGACGTTGGAACTGTCGGAGAAATCTGCCTGCAGAGCCTTGCCCCGCCGTCCAGCCGCTTCGATCTCGGCTACAACTTCTGCCGCGGCATCAGCCTGGCTGTTATAGGTCACAATGACATCTGCGCCCTTGGCAGCGAGTTCCAGCGCGGTTAACCGGCCGATATTGCGGCTTCCGCCGGTGACCAACGCTGTTTTTCCATTCAGCGGTTTTTCCATGTTCTAAAGCTCCTGTGTGCGATTGCAGGATCCTATGCGATCGGCTTTCGCTACATCAGTCGCTGATTTGACAATCAGGTGTAGACAAAATAACAACACTTGCATGAAACAGGCGAGCCAGGTTGCATTTCTGAAAGTGGTTGAGCTGGGCTCAATTCGCGCTGCCGCGCGTGCGCTTGGTCAGGATCCGTCGGGCATTTCGCGGAGGATTACCCGGCTGGAACAACAGCTCGGCACAAAACTGCTGGACCGAAACGGCAACACCACTGTGACAACGGCGCAAGGGCAGCTCTATTTCGAGCGCTTGTCATCAATCATCGACCAACTTGAAGCATCGGAAGCCGAAGTCAGCGGCGAGAATCTCGTTCCGAGCGGATTGCTCCGCGTGACCTCGGCGATTGATTTTGGACAGGAATTTGTTGCGGACTGGCTTCTGGACTATCGCAGAAAGTACCCGGACGTTGAGTTTGACCTAGTTCTTGCGAGCGGATTCGTCGATCTGACACAAACCGGGATTGATGTCGCGTTGCGCGTCGGCAACCTGCCGGACTCAAACCTGATCGCCAGGAAGTTGGCGGATGTGCCGCGGGTCCTGGTGGCGTCGCCGGACTACCTTAAACGGATGGGGACACCGCAACATCCCGACAATCTGAAAACGCACGAGCACGTCTTTTTTGCCTCCTCCAATCGCCAAAATCCGTTGGAGCTAATCGGGCCCGGCGGAGCTGTGATGCGGGTGCAACGGACCAATGGGGTCGCGATCAATTCGGTCCGGTCTGCGGTCAAAGCTGTTGCTGACGGGGTTGGGATTCATGCAGGCCCGCTCTGGGCATTCGCTGGCCATATCGAACGCGGCGAAGTCGTCACGATCCTATCGGAATTTACGCAAAAGCAGCTGCCGCTTTACGCGGTCCGAAATCCGTCGGCTGTCGTTCCCGCTCGCATTTCAAGGTTCATAGATCACGTGGCAGCGAAGGTGCGAAGTGTTGAAGGTCTTAGGGTTTGAACGGCTCCGTTCCATCTATCCGGACACAGAATTACCAGGCGGTGTCTCTCTTTCTTTCGGCATCGCGGAAACGAAGTCGAACGCAGCTTGAGTTGCGAACGTGGACATCCGCGTGAACACCGCAAAGGTGAAGCCGGTCGTCGCGCTTGCGCTTCGCAACCGATTTGGAAACCTGGCATGTCGAAACCGTCTTGCAGGAAGATCGCGCAAGTGCGTGAAGAACGCTAAATATCTGACAAGAAATAATATTCTTGGACAAGTCTGTGATCAAGGCACATTTTGACTGACGTATGTCAGAAAGAGGCGCCAACTTGGCGGTCCGCGGGAGATGAAGAGTGAAGCCTACTGTCCACGATATAGCGCGCGAGGCCGGTGTCAGCCTGTCGACCGTCGACCGCGTCCTCAACGGACGGGCGGACGTGCGGCCAAAAAACGCTGAACGCGTAAAAGATGCGGTCCGAAGGCTCGGCTATGTGCGTGACACCAATGCGGCGAACCTTGCAAAGAAAAGGCGCTACAAGTTCACGTTTGTCCTGCCTGAAGGTCCGAACCATTTTGTCGAGACTGTTGCCGGCGCCGTTCGGGAGGCAACCGATGCACAAGTAACCGACCGGGCCGATGTCGACATCATCTACGTGAATGCCGCTGATCCGCATGCCGTTGTGAAACGCCTGAAATCTCTGGATCTCGGACGCCTTGACGGTGTTGCGATCATGGTACCGGAGACACCGCAGGTGCGCGACGCGATTGCGCATATCAAAAGCGCAGGCGCTTATGTGGTCGCCCTGGTGTCCGACCTGCCGAACTCGCGCTGCGATCACTTTGTTGGAATTGACAATTTTTCGGCCGGTCAGACAGCTGGCGCGCTACTTGGACGCTTCCTGCGCAAAGAAACCGGCTGCATTCTGGTGGCCACGAATTCGATGGTGTCCCGCGACAGTATCGAGCGGCGCTTTGGCCTCGACGAGGTGCTGTCGCGTGATTTTCCGAGGCTCAAGGCGTTGCCGACGATCGAGTTTCACGACGATCCGGACCGGATCAGGGAAACGCTTCAAAGAAGCATTGCCGCCCATGGCGATCTGAAGGCTGTTTATTCCATGGGCTCCGGGAATGCCATCATGCTGGATGCCTTGAGACAATCTGCACGTGATCGCGATCTTGTTGTTGTTGCGCATGACCTGACTTCCGTCACGCGCCAGGCATTGCTGGATGGTGAAGTGGATGCCATCATCGTGCAGAACGTGGGGCATCTTGCCAGGAGCGCTCTCAGGGTACTTCGCGCCAAGTGCGATGACGCTGGAATCTATGAAGCGCAGGAGCAGATCCGCATTGAAATCATCATGCGCGAAAACCTTTACTAGTCCGCTTCGACTGTTGCACGCACCGCGTGTCGCCCTGAAAACATCATTAAATCAGAAATTTGTAGCTCATTCGTTTTGAAATTCGAGTTGCTTCACTCAAAAAGAAAGACGTATGTCAGTTTTTTGATTGACTTGACATACGTATGTCAAATACGGTGATCGCGCACTTGGAGGAGTGCCGCCACCCGGTGTGCGCCGGGAGCGACCATATCGGGAGGAAATCAGCGATGAAAACTGCGAAACTTCTCGCGGCGACCGCTTTTGTGGCGGCAAGCGGGCTAAGCGTATCTCAGGCACAGGCAGAAGAACTGACGCTGTGCTGGGCCGCATGGGACCCGGCAAACGCCCTTGTTGAACTTTCCAAGGAATTTGAAGCCCAGTCAGGGCATACAATGAAATTCGAATTCGTGCCGTGGCCGAACTTCGCGGACCGGATGCTGAACGAACTTAATTCGGGCGGCAAGCTCTGCGACCTTCTCATCGGCGACAGCCAATGGATCGGCGGTGGTGCGGAAAACGGCCACTATGTCAAGCTGAACGACTTCTTCGACAAGGAAGGCATCAGCATGGACGACTTCGCGCCAGCGACCGTCTATGCCTATTCGACCTGGCCTAAGGGAACGCCAAACTACTACGCGCTGCCTGCAATGGGCGATGCGAATGGCTGGTTCTATCGCAAGGACTGGTTTGCGAAACCGGAAATCCAGGAAGCCTTCAAGGCTGAACACGGCCGCGACCTGGCCCCTCCGAAAACCCAGATGGAGCTTTTGCAAGTCGCCAAGTTCTTCCAGGGCCGCGAAATCGACGGCCAGAAGCGCTACGGCGCGGCCATCTTCACCGAGCGCGGCTCTGAAGGCATCACCATGGGCGCAACAAGCGCCATGTACCCGTTCGGCTTCAAGTATGAGATGACGCCGGGCAAATATGACATGGAAGGCGCGGTGAATTCACCGGATGCGGTTGCCGGGCTTGAGTTCTACAAGGAGCTCTACAAGACGTCGACGCCTCCAGGCTACACCGATAGTTACATGGAACAGTCTCTTGACGCCTTCAAGTCGGGTCAAGTGGCCATGGCCATGAACTGGTTCGCCTTCTTCCCGGGCCTTTACGCGGATCCGGATACCGGTGGCGACAAGATCGGCTTCTTTGTGAACCCGGGGCAGCTGAAAGAGGCTTCCACGCTTGGCGGACAGGGCATTTCCGTTGTTGCCTATTCCGACAAGCAGGACGCAGCGCTCGAGTACATCAAGTGGTTTGCACAGCCTTCCGTTCAAAAGAAGTGGTGGGATCTCGGTGGATATTCCTGTCACGTCAGCGTTCTGAACGATCCGAACTTCGCGGACAGCGCGCCGTTTGCCGCCGACTTCCTGCTCGCCATGGACGGCGTCATGGATTTCTGGCAGGAGCCCGCCTATGCGGAACTGCTGCTGGCGATGCAAAAGCGGCTGCATGACTATGTCGTGGCCGATCAGGGAACGGCAAAAGAAGCTCTCGACAAACTCATCGAAGACTGGACCGAGGTCTTCGAGGACGAGGGCAAGCTGTAACGTACTCGGACTGCCGGGCAAGCGGGTTCAGACCAGCTTGTCCGGCCCAAAACCGGGCGGGTGCGAATGCGCAGTGAATGCCCGAACGTACCCCGCCGGGTTTTCCGGACTATTCTTCGAACAGGCAACAGATGTCAGACACCCCTATCGACCGCGTGGCGAAAGCGACGCCGCCCTCCGTTGCTGCCAAAATCCGCGGCTTGAGCGACCGGGCAATCGCCTGGCTCTTCGTTCTGCCGACGATTTTCCTGCTGCTGGCGGTGAATATCTTTCCGCTCATCTGGACCATAAATCTGAGCTTCACGAATTTTCGCGCCAACCGTCCCAACCGGGAGGTCGATTACATCGGGTTGCGCAACTACGAGCGCATTCTGACGGATGAAGACATCTGGCTGACGATGCAGGCAACGGCACATTTTCTGTTCTGGACCATCCTGTTGCAGGTGCTGATCGGGTTCACGCTGGCCTGGCTGATCAACCGCAAATTCAAGGGAAATGATCTCTGGACGACCCTGATCGTCCTGCCGATGATGCTGTCACCGGCGGTTGTCGGCAACTTCTGGACGTTTCTCTATCAGCCTCAGATCGGGCTCTTCAACTATGGCATTTCGTTCCTGACCGGTATCGACCCGTCTTCGTTCCAGATGATCGGGGATGTGAAACTGGCGCCCTGGTCGATTGTGATCGTCGACACCTGGATGTGGACGCCGTTCGTTATGCTGATCTGCCTGGCAGGGCTTAGGTCCATCCCCGACTATATCTATGAGGCAGCGGAAATCGACAGAGCGAGCCAATGGCGACAGTTCTGGACGATCACCATACCGATGGTGCTGCCATTCCTTATGCTGGCAGTCCTGTTCCGTGGCATTGAGAACTTCAAGATGTTCGATCTTGTCGTGCAGCTGACAGGCGGCGGGCCCGGATCAGTGACTGAGCTCACGTCCATCAATCTGAAACGTGAAGCCTTCGAGAAATGGCGCACCGGTTATGCGTCCGCCTACGCGATCATCCTGTTCGTCACGGTGTTCGGCCTTGCGTCAATCTATGTGAAAGCCCTCAACAAGGTGAAGGAAAGATGAGCAGCTATTCCATTACCGAACCTTCGCCGCTGCAAAAGTGGCTCGCAGGCACACTGGTTGTTTTTTATGCGGTAATCACGCTGCTTCCGCTTGTCTGGATCCTGACGACCGGTTTCAAGTCTCCGGTCGATGCGATCGCCTATCCGCCCAAGGTCTTTTTCGAGCCTTCGCTTGAAGGCTACGTGAACCTCTTCACGACACGCACGCGTGTGTCCCCGGAAGCCCTGCAGGCCTTGCCGCCACCCTCGAGCTGGTACGAGGAAATCGTGCGCAACCGCGACATGGTGATTGCCGGTCCGTCGCGCTACGGCGAGCGGTTCCTGAACTCCGTCATTATCGGTTTCGGGTCGACCTTTCTGTCGGTTTTTCTGGGCACACTCGCGGCCTATGCGTTCTCGCGGTTCAAAGTGCCTTTGAAGGACGATCTCCTGTTCTTCATCCTGTCGACAAGAATGATGCCGCCAATAGCGGTTGCCATTCCAATCTTCCTGATGTTCCGCACGCTCGGGCTCTCCGATACGCATCTGGGCATGATCCTGCTTTATACGGCTGTGAACATTTCGCTGGCGGTGTGGTTGCTCAAGGGGTTCATGGACGAAATACCGCGCGAATATGAAGAAGCCGCGCTGATCGATGGCTACACGCGGTTTCAGGCTTTCTACAAGGTGGTCCTGCCACAGGCAGCGACCGGCATCGCGTCGACTGCCATCTTCTGCCTGATCTTCTCGTGGAACGAATATGCATTCGCAGTCCTCTTGACCTCGGGAACGGCGCAAACCGCACCGCCCTTCATTCCGACGATCATCGGGGTCGGCGGCCAGGACTGGCCGGCGGTGGCCGCAGGCGCGACGCTGTTCCTCGTGCCGGTCATGGTGTTCACAATCCTGCTTCGCAAGCACTTGCTGCGCGGCATCACCTTCGGAGCTGTGCGCAAATGAGCGACTTTTTTCAAGGACTGACACGGTTCCGGCGCGGCCCCTGGGAGTTGCTGGCCTCCGTTCTGATTGCCGTTGGCGTCGTCATGCTGATGCAGCCGCTGGTGCTATGGGCATACACCTATTCCTTCATTGTCACGCTGACTGGCACGGTGATGTTCATCGTCGTCAGCCATTTTCCGGACTAGAGCAATGGCCGAGATTGTCATCAAGAACCTCAGGAAGGAATTCGGCGACTTCACTGCCGTGCAGTCGTCCTCCTTCAAGATCGAGGACGGTGAATTTTTCATGCTGCTCGGGCCGTCGGGATGCGGCAAGACCACAACGCTGCGCATGATTGCCGGTCTTGAACTTCCGACATCCGGCGAGATCTATATCGACAAGGAGGAGGTCGGACAGAAACCTGCCCGGCAGCGCGATATTGCGTTCGTTTTCCAGATGTTTGCGCTCTATCCGCACATGAATGTGCGGCGGAACATCAGCTATCCGCTGGTCAGTCAGGGAATGCCTAAGAAGCATGTTCGGGACAAAGTTGCAGAAGTCTCGCGCATTCTCGGTATCGAAGATATTCTCGACCGCCCCGTCAGCGGTCTTTCGGGTGGGGACCGGCAGCGCGTTGCACTTGGCCGCGCCATAGTACGAGAGCCGAAGGCCTTCATGATGGACGAGCCGCTTGGAGCGCTGGACGCCGAATTCCGCGAACATATGGCAGAGGAACTGCGCGCACTGCACGACCGCATGGGTGCCACTACCGTCTACGTCACGCATGACCAGCTCGAAGCCATGCAGATGGGGGACAAGATCGTCGTCATGAATCACGGAGTGATCGAACAGTTCGGAACGCCGCAGGACATTTACGACAAACCGGCAACGATGTTTGTCGCTGATTTTATCGGGTCGCCTTCCATGAACTTCCTGAGATTCCACGGCGAGGTCCACTCGGGCGCCTCCAGCGTTCGCATGCATCACATCGATCTTGCTGTTCCGACTGTCCGGGAGCCATTCCAGGGTGACCTGGTCTACGGCATCCGGCCGGAGCACATCCGGCTTCGGGACGATGGGGGCAACCGGGGGGAAGTGGTCGCCGCCGAGTATCTTGGAACAACGCAGATCGTCACCGTTAAGACAGCCGGGGGCGACCTTAAGGCCAGGATCGCGTCGGACCAACCGGCGACACCAGGTGAAACCGTCGGCCTCGATTTCAATGGGGCGACTGCGACGCTGTTCGACAATCAGTCCGGGCGCGCTCTGCGGTCGGACCTGAACGAGGGAGTGCTCTCCCATGTCTGAAGTGCGTTTGTCCAACCTGTCGAAGGCGTTTGGCGACACGGTCGCCGTCGATGATGTGAGCATGACCATTCCCAACGGGGCTTTCGTGACGCTCCTCGGACCGACGGGTGCCGGCAAGACGACGATCCTGCGTCTCATTTCCGGCCTTGAGCAGCCCGACGGAGGCGACGTCTTCATCGGCGGACGCTCTGTTGCCGATGAAACGCCGGCGCAGAGAAATGTGGCTATGGTGTTCCAGCAATATTCGCTCTATCCGCATATGAGCGTGCGGGAAAACCTGGCATTTCCCCTGCGCTCGCCGTTGTTAAAGACGCCCGCGGACGAGATCGAACGCAAGGTATCGGAAGTCGCCAAGGTCCTGCGCATCTCGCACAAGCTGAACAACAAGGCGACCGAGTTGTCGGGTGGTGAAATGCAGCGCGTTTCGATCGGCCGCGCGCTTGTGCGTGACCCAACCATCTACCTGATGGACGAGCCCCTGAGCTCGCTTGACGCCAAGCTGCGTTCCGACCTGCGTGTCGAACTCAAGCGCATTCAGGAAAACCTTGGCGCGACGCTGCTCTATGTGACCCACGACCAGATCGAGGCCATGACCATGTCGACCCATGTCGGCGTTCTGGATAATGGGAAGCTGGTGCAATTTGGTACGCCACGCGAGATCTATGAAAACCCGGTCAACCTCTATGTGGCGGGCCGGCTCGGCCAGCCCCGGATCAATGTCCTGCCTGCGGATATGTTTGCCGGTGCACCGGCGGGCGCTGCCAAGATCGGCCTGCGGCCGGAACATATCCAGCAGGGCGAGGGCAAAGGATCGACCGTCAAACGGATCGAACATCTTGGAGATCAGATCCGCCTCCATCTGATACTGGAAGGCCACAACGTGATCACGCTATCGGACCCGCATTCCGGTCTGGAACCTGGCGACACCATCGCCATTCAACCCCGCAATCCGCTGTTCTTTGATGCAAGCGGCATTCGTATCACCTGAGGAGAGGGAACATGAAGCAGTTCATCAACTCAAAGGAAACGCTGGTCACGGAAGCCATCGACGGGGAATTGCGAACGGCGGGCGGGCGTCTCGCCCGTCTGGACGGATATCCGCACATCAAGGTCGTTGTGCGGACCGACTGGGACAAGTCGAAAGTGGCACTGGTTTCCGGTGGCGGGTCAGGCCACGAGCCGAGCCACGCCGGTTTTGTCGGGCAGGGAATGCTGACAGCCGCCGTCTGCGGGGAGGTTTTTGCATCTCCCTCGGTTGACGCGGTTCTGGCTGGCATCCTTGCGGTCACGGGCAAGGCCGGTTGCCTGGTCATCGTGAAAAACTATACAGGTGACCGGCTGAATTTCGGACTGGCGGTGGAACGTGCCCGCGCCTTTGGCCTCAAGGTGAACATGGTCATTGTCGACGACGATGTCGCGCTGCCCGATTTGCCTCAGGCACGCGGCGTTGCAGGTACGCTTTTTGTGCACAAGATTGCCGGTGCGCTCGCCGATCAGGGCGCGGACCTTGAAACGGTCACCGAGGCGGCAGGCCGCGTCATCGCAGGTGCGGTCTCCATTGGCATGTCCTTGGACACATGCACGATCCCCGGGTCTCCCAAGGAAGACAGGATCAGGCCCGGCATGGCGGAGCTTGGACTCGGCATCCACGGGGAAGCGGGTATCGAGCAGGTCACCTTTTCCAATGCGAAATCGGCGATGGCGATGGTGGTCGACAGGCTTGAACCGGCATTGACGCCCGGTCCGCATGTCGCCCTCCTGAACAATCTCGGCGGCACCACGCCACTTGAGATGTCGGTTCTGGCAGAAGAGCTTACGCATTCGCGGATCGGTGGGCAGATTCGCTGGCTGGTGGGGCCGGCCGCCATGATGACCTCGCTCGACATGCACGGGTTCTCTGTGTCGCTGCTTCCTGTCAGCAAGACGGAAGAGGCCCTGTTGCAGGCTCCCGTCGCGCCCTGGGTCTGGCCGGGGTGCCTTGCGCTCGGACCGGTGTCGATATTGCCGCTTCCGGATGGCCTGTCGCCGATTCAGCCCTTGCCATCGAAGAACGATGCGACGCGGGCATTCATCGAGCGGTGCTGCAACATCCTGATGGCCGCGGAAGACGACCTCAATGCGCTGGATGCGAAATCGGGCGACGGCGACACCGGAAGCACACTGGCGACGGCCGCACGTGCCCTTATCAAGGCGCTTGACCGCATGCCGCTTGCGGATCTGACACAGCTCTACCGGGCGATCGGTCTGGAACTCAGTCAGACCATGGGAGGATCCTCCGGTGTGCTTCTTGCCATTTTCTTTGCGGCAGCCGGAGATGCTTCTTCCAGCGGGCGGGACTCGATCGGGGCGCTCAAGGCAGGTCTTGATCGGGTGATGCAGGTTGGCGGCGCCCAGCCTGGGGACCGGACCATGATCGACGCACTGATGCCTGCGCTGAATGCACTCGATGGCGGTATCGGAGCGGCTGCAAGCGCAGCGCGTCAGGGTGCCGATGCGACTTCCAGGATCACCCGTGCGCGTGCCGGCCGGGCGAGTTACGTATCCGAAGCGAACCTCTCGGGTCACAATGATCCCGGAGCGGAAGCCGTTGCACGCCTTCTGGAGCAACTCACCCAGGAGTCGGCGCTGACGGGCTGAGGATCGGCTCAAGGACGTGCGTCGGCTTCAAAGTCGGGGCTATGACGTCACGTGGCTTCGGCAGATGCTTTACGCGCTGTGTCCTTGTTCCGGATGCGAGCGATCCGGTCGCTGACCGACTGAAACGCGGTGTACAGCACGGGGATCATCAGAAGGCCGAGTGTGCTGTCCACGATCATGCCTACAAACACCGGCACGCCGATCGAAATCCTTCCGGCCGCGCCTGCACCGCTTGCCAAAACGAGCGGCAGCACGCCAAGGATAAAACAGAGGCCGGTCATTGTGACCGGCCGAAATCGCAGTTTCGCAGCCATGATCGCCGACTCGCGGGCGCTGTGGCCCTGTTCCCGAAAGCTCTTGGCAAATTCGACAACCATAATCGCTTTTTTTGCCGCCAGACCGATGAGAAGCACCATGCCGATCTGAGCGTAGATATCATTGTTCAGTTCAGGCAGGAGTTTCAGCGGAAGCAGGGCGCCGAAAAGTGCGAATACTGTGGATGCCATGACAGACAGTGGCAGTACCCAGCTCTCATATTGCGCAACCATGAACAGGTAGGCAAACGCGACCGCCAGGATCAAAATGTAGGTGACCAGACCGCCGGCCTCGACTTCCTGCAGTGTCTCGTCAGTCCAGTCGTATCCGTAACCTTCGGGCAGCGACGCCGCCGCAACATCAGCAAACTTCTTGATCGCGGTTCCGGAACTCACACCCGCTTCAAGCTGTGCGCTGATCGCTGCAGATGTGAACAGGTTGTATCTGTAAATGGTCTGAGCACCGAGTGTCGGATTGGCCGTCAGAAAGGTTCTGAGCGGCAAGGCCTCTCCATTTGCGTTCTTGACATAAATACCTTTCAGCTGGCTCGTCGTCTGCCGGAACTGCGAGTCTGCCGACATGACCACCCAGTAGACCCTTCCGTCCTTGACGAAATTGTTGACGTAAAGCGAGCCAAAGCTAGCCTGGAGGGAGGTGAAAATATCGCTCACGTCAACCTGCAGCGCCTCGGCCCGGTCCCGGTCTATTGTCAGGTGATATTGAGGTGCGTTTGCGGAGAAGCTGCTGAATGCGGACTGGAATTCCGGTTCCTTCATGAGCGCTGTCAGAAAGGCCAGTTTGACGGCATTGAAGTTTTCGATGCTCTCGGATTTGAAGTCCAGCAACTGGGCCGAAAGTCCTCCACTTGAGCCGACACCCTGAATAGACGGTAGCGGGAAAATGAACGACGTTGCCTCGGGAAATGTCGCGAGGGTCTCGTCCAGCGAGGACATGATCGCCTGCCATTGCGTGTCAGCTGTCTTTCGCTGATCCCAAGGGTCAAGAAGCAGCACGAGAAGTCCAACATTCGATTTGTTGC
This sequence comes from Roseibium sp. HPY-6, assembly GCF_040530035.1. NCBI lineage: Bacteria > Pseudomonadati > Pseudomonadota > Alphaproteobacteria > Hyphomicrobiales > Stappiaceae > Roseibium > Roseibium sp. HPY-6. The sequence continues at coordinate 304,647 of NZ_JBEWCD010000003.1, read as the reverse complement.
CCGCGATGATGCTGAAACCGGCGACGGAAGTGACCGACGAAATACCCTTGTGCTGCTGCGCCCGCGCGCTGAGTTCCTGAACGACAGCCTCCGTGCGCTGGAGTGATGCGCCATCGGGCAATTCGATACTCGCGAACAGCACCCCGTTGTCTTCCGTTGGAATGAAGCCTGTTGGCGTCGTCTGGAAAAGATAGATCGTGGCGGCAAAGACTGCGGCGCAAACGATCAGCGAGACCGCCATGAACCGCAGCATCACCCTCACAAGGGCGACATAGGCATCGCGTATTTTGTCGATGAATGCGGGGATGAGCCGAAAAATACCTTTCGGATGACCTGTTTTACGGGACAGGAAAGTCGAGCAGAGGACAGGTCCGAGCGTGAGGGCATTCACTGCAGACAGCGCGAATGCGAATGTGATCGTCAGGGCAAATTGCAGATAAATCTTGCCGGTGATCCCCGGGAAGAAACATACCGGTACGAACACGGCTGCCAGCACGAAAGTGGTCGCCACGATTGGCCTTGTAACCTGCGACATGGCCTTCAGCGTTGCCTCGCGCGGTTCGAGGCCTTCCTCATCCATGATCCGTTCGGTGTTTTCAATGATGACAATGGCATCATCCACGACAAGCGTGATCGCCAGGATGATTGCAAACAGCGTGATCATGTTCGCGCTGAAACCGGCGACATATATGAGCGCCATTGTGCCAAGCAGGGAGACAGGTATGGCGATCGCCGGGATCAGCGTTGCGCGTATGCTCAGCAAAAAGAGGAATGTCACCGCGATCACCAGCGCCGTTGTGATCGCGAGCGTAAATCCGATTTCCTCAATGGATTTGCGGACGGCGGTCGTGACATCGTAGGCGAGCACATATTCCACGCCTGCCGGAAACTGTTTCGACAATTCGTCGAGTTGCGCACGCACGGCATCGGCGACGTCGAGGGCATTTGCGCCGCTTTCCTGGAAAATGCCGATCACGGCTGAAGGCTGGCCATTGAAGAATGCCGTTGCCGAATAGCTCTCCGCACCCAGTTCAACGCGGGCGATGTCCTTCAGCCGGATAAACGAGCCATCGTCCTGCGACTGGACAATGATGTCCTCGAATTGCTCAGAAGTTTCAAGCAATCCGTCGGCTTCAAGCGTGAACTGAAAGGCTGTCGACTGGTCGCCGAACGGAGGCGCACCGATCTGGCCCGCTGCTGCCTCGACATTTTGTGCTTCAATCGCGTCTGACACATCGGTTGCCGAGAGATTCAAAGCGGCCATTTTCTCCGGATTGAGCCACACGCGCATGCTGTAGTTCAAAGGTCCGAACTGGCTGACGGAGCCGACACCGTTAATCCGGCTGAGAGGGTCTTGCAGAAAGTCAGCTGCATAGTTGCTGAGATAAAGCTGATCGCGGCTGTTGTCGGGAGACAGCAGGTTGATAACCTGCAACATGTCGCTGTCTTGTTTTGAAATCGAAATGCCTTGCTGTGTGACGGCCTCCGGCAGCAAGGGCGTCGCCAGTGCGACCCGGTTTTGAACATCAACCGCGGCAATATCCGGGTCGGTCCCGACCGCGAATGTCACCGTCAACTCATAGCTGCCCTCGCTTGAAGATGATGAAGACATGTAAATCATGCCTTCGACGCCATTGACCTGTTCTTCAATCGGCGCTGCGACCGCATTCTGGATCAGCGCGGCATTTGCTCCCGGAAACGACGCGGTGACCTGCACGTGCGGCGGCGCAATCTGCGGAAACTGGGCGATTGGAACAAACCAGATGGCCAACGTGCCGACCAGCACGGTCAGCACTGCGAGGACCAGCGCGAAATTGGGCCGGTCAATGAAGAATTTGGAAATCATCGATTGAGACCCGGCTCACGATTGTGTTTCGGTCGGAGTGACTTTTGCGCCCTCATGAATTTTTTGGAGGCCCTGGATTACAACGGGGTCGCCGGCCTTCAGGCCGGATTGAACCACCCAGTCCCGCCCAACCTGATCGCCGAGCTTCACGTCTCTGCGTTCAACAGTGTCGTCCTTGCCGAGAACAAAAACGAAATGACCTTTCGCATCGAGCTGAATGGCCGTTTGCGGCACGACCACGACGTCTGCGGCACCGGGGTCCTGAAACGTAACCGTGACCACCTGACCAGGTATCAGAAGGTCGTCCTTGTTTTCGAATTGTGCGCGGACTTCAACCGTGTCTGTCGCGGTTTCGACCTGGTTGCTGACATAGTCGATCTTTCCGTCGGCCTGGTAGGCTGCTCCGTCCGAGAGTTCGAGTTTGACTGTCAAAGTGGATGAATTTTCGTCGATGAGGCCTTCCTGGCGTTTCAGAACAAGGTCACGTTCGCTGACAAAAAACACCACATAGATCGGATCGGTGCTCGTAATCGTTGCCAGCACACCGCTGTCAGAACTGACAAGGTTGCCTGCATCGATAAGCGATCTTGAGATTCGTCCGTCGATCGGGCTGGTTATCGTTGTGTAGCCAAGATTGATTTGGGCCGATTCCAGGTCTGCCTGCGCTTCGCCGATTGCCGCGACATCAAGCTGGTAAGTTGCTTCCGCGGCATCATAGGTGGCCTGCGAAACATCTCCTTTTGCAAGAAGGTCCTTCTGCCTCTGAAGGTCCAGTTCCGCATTGCGTGCCGTTGCCTTTGCGCCTTCAAGTGTTGATTTCATCTTGTCGACGCTGGCCTGATAAAGACCTTGCTCGATCTGAAACAATGTATCGCCGCGCTTCACGAGACCGCCTTCCGTGAAGTTTCGCTTTTCGAGGACCCCTTCGACGCGCGCAAGAATTTCAACTTTGCTGATCGCCTCGACGCGGCCGACATAAACATCGGCCATGCCGGGTTTGGTGCTTGTCGCGCGCTCGATCAGAACGGCTGGAGCTTGGCTCTGTTGGGCGTACAGGGGAGACCAGGCAAGGCAAACTGGCAAAAGAACACCGGCAGCTTGAAACCACTTCATGGAGATCGGAGCCCCTCATCGTGAAAGTGAACACCGAGAGTTGCACTCAATGCGTGCCGGGTCAATTCGCGCGCAAAGACCCTGGCGACGCGATCAACCCGGATGCTTAGCCCGGATGCTCAGATTGTGTTGACGTATGGTCTCGTTGTGGGAACGGCTCGGATTGCGAACACTCTACGGAGTTTCAGTTTGCCGAAGCAGGGCATTCCATCCGTGCCTCCATGTAGGCGGCGAGACGCTGCGCGGGGGATCCTTCGCCACTCAGGACTGTCGTCTTCCATGCGTTCGCTTCGAAGGTGACGATGTCCATTTCCCAGAGACATCCAATGACCTCTTCGACGCCGTCTTCGAACAGGGTCGGCGTTTGCCAGGACGCGCGCAGCTGACCAATTTTTGAAAGAACGCTACCCCATTGCCAGTAGAAGACCGGTGCAACGACGGCAACCTGGGCAAAGTGCACGATCTGAAAGCCGATGCCGTGGGCGTTGACCGGATCTTCCAATCCTCCTGCAGGCGGGAGCCGGTCAAACGCCTCGGAGCCTGCCGCTTTGGAGACCGCAGTATCGAATGTCCTTCCTTCCGACAGGATGGCGTATTGTTTCAGCTGCCAGCCGTTCCCTTCCAGGACCGGCATGGGTAGGACATCTCTGGGCTGGAACCGGCCAAGGTGGTTCATCGGCGCGTCTCTTTCTTCCTCGCAGCTCATATGACAAAGAAACGCACCTTTTTGACGCCGGACAAGCGAAAAAATGTCTGACAACACAACCAAGTCCTCGTTGCGGCCCGTCTCTGGCCCTGGCGCGGTCTTGTAGTTCGTCCGGATCACGGAGCCTTAAGACATCCGCATTAATATCAGGAAGCATTTGCAATCCGATTGTTGTTGCTGATCTAAAAATGGGAGCGGACAATGCGCAAGATGGGACTGATTGCAGCTTTTGCAGGCGTCTGTGGCGTCGCGCTGATTGCACTTTGGCCACGAGGAGATAACGTCCAGGCGTATTTACCGGCGCCAATCGAAGGCGCTTATGTGCAATTGGCCTTCGAAGGTTCGCTCGATACGCTTGGAGCTTTGAACGTGTCCGCACAGTCGCGCGATGGCGATGCCGTTTTTTCGCCAGGTCCGACAGGCAGTGCCTACTTTGCGCAAGGTGACGGGCGCTATCTGGAGCTCGCGACACCTGACCTGAACACGCTTGCGAGGCGGATTGACATATCATTCGATCTCAAAGCCGAGGAGTGGACGAACCCATATGAAAAAAGCGCTCCTGTGAAGACCATTGCTGTGGTCAGCGGCAAAAGCGGCGATCGCATCCGTCATGTCATCTTCAATCTGTCCAGTGGCGACCGGCCGACCTTGAGCGTATCGGTGGAAGACGAAAACGGTTCAAAAGACCGGTTGGTCGCCGAACGCGGAGCTTTCACAATGGCTTGGCACCGCATCAGGCTTGTTATCGATCAGGGTGAAGACAGCACCCAACTTTATCTGGATGGCGAACTGGTTGCCAAATCAGAGGTCATCCCCTCGATCGTGTCGCACGGCGTCGATCGAGTGAAGATCGGCACGTGGTATCGCCAAAACCAGGCGTTTCGCGGTCACGTGGACAATTTCGTCATCCGGGATGCGACGTAATAGGCAGGTTAGGAACCTTTTGGCGGACGCCCGCCTTTCAAAACACCTTTTCGTGCTGTCTCCGCGCCGAAATTGACACCTCCGACTGGTGGTTCCAGACTGTAATCCAGGAGGAAAACATATGACCGAGGTTCTGAGTGAAAGCCAGATCGCGTTCTACCGCGATAATGGATATCTGGTGCTTGAACGCCACCTGCCGGATACCGTCATTGGGGACATCCGCGCCGAAATCAGCCGGTTTGAGGATGAAGCGCGCGGCATGACGGCATCCAACGACCGGCTTGACCTGGAAGACAGTCATTCACCGGATCAGCCACGCCTGCGGCGGATCAAACTGCCGCACAAGATCAGCGATATCATGCGCAAGCTGATGTTTTCCGATCATATTCTTGCGCCCGCGCGGGATCTGATCGGCCCGGACCTGCGGCTGCACACGACGAAACTCAACATGAAGTCGGCCGGCTACGGTGCCGCAGTCGAGTGGCATCAGGACTATGCCTTCTATCCGCACACCAACGACGATATCCTCGCCATCGGTGTCATCATTGATGACATGGAGAGTGAAAACGGGCCGCTGATGGTCTATCCGGGCAGCCACAAGGGGCCGGTTCATGACCATCACGTCAATGGTGTGTTTGCGGGTGCATTCAATCCGCAGGATGTGGGGTTAAACCCATCCGACGCCGTTGAACTGAAGGGGCCGGCAGGGTCGATATCCATTCATCACGGGCGCATTGTGCATGGGTCGGCGCTTAACACATCTGACCGTTCGCGCCGTATTCTCTTTTATGAAATGATGGCTGCCGACGCCTTCCCCATCATGGGATCGATGACCAAATGGGACGGGATCGAAGATTATGACACGCGCATGCTGTGCGGAGAGCCGACGATCACGCCACGCCTAAAGGATATCCCGATCAGAATCCCGCAGCCGCAGCCCGACGTGCCGATTTCGATTTACGAAATCCAGAAGGGCCTGAAAAAGCGCGCCTTTGGAACCTCCACCTGACAGGCCCGATCGTCCTAGACCCAGAACCGGGGTGTTTCACACGTGGCTTCCCAGTAACCTTTGGCATGCTGCCACATGGTTTGGCACTGAGATTCATGCCATCCGATCACAAAGCCTATTGCCTGGGTCGCAGCGAGGGCGTTTTTGCCACTGACTTTTGCTTTGTCCGGGAGCGTCTCGGCCATGGCGACGTCGTTGAGATAGCCGAAAATGTCCTGAAGTTTTTTCATGCGCTTCAGAAAGGGTTTTACCGTGTCGGCAGGATAAAGGCTGCCGTAGAATTCGATGCCGTAGCGCATCTTCTTCATCGCCTTGCGCATGTCATGCCGCTCGGGAATCGTAAGCTCTTCCAGCCGTTTGCCGTAGCCGAGTACCTTCTTCCACTGTCTTGCCAGCGCCTTGCTTGAATGGATTTCGATCGGTTTTGCCAGATGGGTCGTCTGGTCGAAGTTTTCCGGATCGAGCCAGCCACGGGTTTCGGTATAGGCGGCAAGATCGAGCAGGAAGGCGTTGACTTCCGCAGATCTCAGATGTTCCAGGACCGCGCTGCGCGTGTCTTCACCACGGGAGGCGTTGAGGGTTTCCAGTAACGCGTCGAACGATAGGCTTGCCGGTGCCTTTTTAATGAGCGGTTCCACGATCTCGTCAATCAGCACATCGAGATCGCGCATCGATCCGACTTCACTTGCAATGGTCTTCGCCATCTGATCGATCTGAGCGACCGTTGCAGGGTTCAATATCGGTTTGAACAGGCGGATAGCGCTGCGCAATCGCCGCAAGCCGACGCGCAGCTGGTGAGGACCTTCCGGGTCGTTCGAACCAAGCACCACCATGCGGTTTTCCGAGACCTGCTTCAGGCAGGATCTCAAAACGTCGCGAAATGCCAGTTCTACGCTTGTTCCAGGGGTGAACCTGATCGCTTCGGCAAAATAAGGTTTAGGCGTGCCGGCAGATTGGCCTTCGGCAAACCGATAGCCCCGCTCCGCCTTGCTATAGGGTGAAAACCGGAACGGAACATCGTTCAAGAGAGCTTTCGCCGCGTCATAAATCGCCTGGCTCGGCCCGGACTTGAGTTCCATCTCGAGCTCGACAAGCGGCTGCGCGCCTTCGCCAGCCAAAATGTTGCCGGTGTCAAATGCCAGTTCGATCTCGGCGCCGTCACTGTCGCGGGTCAGGATGCGCGTTGTCCGTTTCATGACCGTCTCAAAGCACTCTGAAAGCGGGGCATCTCCAATGACCTCGGCGAGGGTCTTGGTCACGTTCGGATCTTCGATTACGGAAAAATCAAGCGCTCTGCCGCTGACCGGATGTTCCGCCTCCACCGGAGACGACAGACCACCGACAACACCGGTGCCGATCTTGACCGTCTGAACCCAGTTGCGACCGGATTTTCGCACTCTTAGAGAAATCTTTGCCTTGCGAAGCGCCTGATCGGGCGTGTCGAAATAAATCGACTGCAGGGTCTTGGTTACGGCACGGCCGGCGGAAAAACCGCGGATGGCGCCGACCCGCTTCATGGCGTCCTGCGCCGACTTATCTAGTTCAAGCTTAAGCTCAATTTCGCGTGCTGATTTGCTCATGAAACCGTTTCTAACCAAGCCCAAATAGCTTGTCTAGAAAAAGCGCACAATTTGCGCTTTTGTTCGCTGGCTAACATTTTTCCGACCCTCTGCCAGCCGACGACTTTCCGTCTGGCCGGTCCAAAAGAACCTGATTTCCAGTGCAGCGTTCCGAGCAATTGCTTGCATCGCTCAATAGGCCATGATAGGCACCCTCTCCGGTGTCAGTTGCCCCTCTGGCGGAACTGGTAGACGCGCGGGATTCAAAATCCCGTTCCTTCGGGAGTGCCGGTTCGATTCCGGCGGGGGGCACCACAAAACACCTTTCTCTTCCGATCACGTTTTAGAATCTCATTTCTTCTTGCAGTCTGGTCTTCGGCAACAGTCTCAATGCTAGGAGTTGGCGTTAGGGTACGGCATTCCTACTACGCTGAATTGTGGCTTGGGTGCACCAGAAAGTCCGGGACAGTATCTGTGATACACGGTTCAAAAAGATCAGAAGACGTCATTCCGTTGGATCGACTTCCCGCAATGCACCAAATACAGATAGCACCAATCAAATAGTTTGGCTCTGAGACATTCGCCCGGAACTATTGTCAAAAATCGCCAGGTTTTCGCTGACTTGCTTCAATTTAGGTGCTATTTTGGCACCAGCGCATGGTTAAGACCTGTCCGGAGCATATCCGGAATTGAAAGTAGCTTGTCATTCAGTCTTGCGTAATCTAGCAGTAACCGTGTCTGGGGAAGACGGTAATGAGATTTACTGAAAGAGCCTTTCTTCTTCTGTTCTTCTACTTTGCAACTGTGACTACTTCAGTCTCACAAGAATTTATTGTGAAAGACAAAATCACAGGCTTCAATTCGCCAGCAACAAATTCTCTGAACAATCAGACGGCTGGCGTCGGTGGCCGCCAGATCCTTTTGACGCAGTATACTTTCACGCGGCAAACACAGGTTACGCGCTTCGTTCAGCTGTCAAATTCAACGGTCACAGGAGCGAACGGGTTTTCCTATTCCGTCAGGGCCCTTGCTTCGCCCTTTGCGGAGCTTACCTCCGGGACTGCGACGCGCACCGGCAGCACAGTCTACAGCAACGTCACCTTGGGCGGGAACAACACCAACCTGGATGAATTCTCCATTTCAGGGCTTACGCTGGAAGCGGGTACCTATTGGATCGCCGTCCATGCAAGTGACGGAAACGCCTATCAGGTTGCTGCCAACTCGGGCGAAGATCCCGAGCCGCTGCTGGCAGACAGCGGTGGTGTGCCTTTTGTGGCCGGTAGCAACTTTCACATGTACACGATCCTTTATGGCATCAATCCCTTCAGTGCCACTTTTGACGAGCAGAAGAGCATTGCGTTCAATACGATCCCGGTTAACGTATCGCAGGTCAATTCCATCAGTTCCTTGACTCTCGCCCTCCTCAACAGGCGTTTGTCCAGACTGCAGAACAACAAGTTTTTAGCTGCCCGGACTGGCGCGGTAACAGGTCTAACCGGATATTTCGACGATACTTACCTGAGTGGGTATGAGGCCGACTCGTCAGGCAGTTCTCCATTTCCAGATGCAGCGTTGGGAACCAACGGATCCTTGGATTCAGCGGAAAGACCTGGCCGCATCAGAGTTTGGTCGGAAGGCAGCTTTGTTTCCATCGAACATGGCACAACGGGCAGCTTCGACGGCTATGACGGCACTCTGATCGGCGGTCACCTTGGGGCGGATATCGACATCACTGAGTCTTTAGCAGTCGGGCTTGCGTATGGCCGAAATTACACCGACACAGACTATGTAGACGATTTGGGAAACACGCAGTCAAACAGCGATCACTTTTCAGCCTTTGCGCAATACATCCATGAGAACGGGTTTTATTCGAACCTGATCTACAGCTATGGCCATTTCGACCTCGACCTTGACAGAAATGCAGGAACGTCCGGTGCCGCCAAAGCATCAACACACGCGGGCGCCCACAGTGTTCAAGGGACCGTCGGATACCGGTTCCCGCCCGTCAAAGCGTTTACGACAAGTGTTGAATCAAGGCTTTGGTATACGAACATCAACGTCGACGGCTATAGCGAGAGCAATGCGGGAAGCGGCTCTCTTTCCGTCGACGAGCAAAACGCTGACAATGTGTCTGTCGCCGTCGGCTTTAACGCCCGCTACAACCACGGTAATTTCAGTCCTTATCTCAGCGTGTTTTATCAGTACAACAATCTGGATCTGGGCGATGCCACGATCAGCTTGCTTCAGGATCCGAGCCTGACGGCAACGCAGCAATATATCGGGAACGACGGCGGCAGCGTAAATCTCGATATTGGTCTTGATTATGCATTCGGTGGCGGCCTCAGCCTCGGTGCCAATTATGCAACGTCTCTGAGTGACGGAGACCTGGAGTATCACGGTCTGAACCTAGCGTTGAATTATGTGTTTTGACGGATGGCTCAGGCATCTAGATCATCCCGAACCCTTTTCCTGCCGGACTTGACGCATTGACTGGGGCTGGCCAGTGGTCCAGCGCGCAGGCAGCGTAAAACTTTCCTCAAGTGTTGTGAGCAATTTGGCCCTGTTGAAGGGCAAAACCGGTCGCGCCCGGTTTTCTGGCAGCCGCTTGTTTCCAAACCCACATTTTTCCAGCACAGTGCAGCCAACCGCCGAGCACGGCCTATCGACATTCGATTTGGAGAGACACATGTCGGGACACGGTTATCAATCGGGCCGCCTGAATTTACCCTTTGTCGGTATCCCGACATTCGGCAAGAAAGAATACGTGTCCGATTGGGATGCGATCAACGCGGATGTGGCGGTCCTCGGGGCGCCGTTCGACTTCGGTTGCCAGTTCCGATCCGGCGCCCGGTTTGGGCCGAGGTCGGTGCGCGAGGCATCGACCCTGTTCAGCTTTGGTCACGCCGGGGCCTATGATCACGAAGACGATGCAACTTACCTTGGCTCGGATGTCCGCATAGTCGATATCGGTGACGCCGACATCATTCACACCAAGACTGATGAAAGCCACGCAAACATCGAATACGGCGTCCGGAAAATCCTGAATGCGGGCGCGCTGCCTGTGGTGATCGGAGGCGATCACTCGGTGAACATTCCATGCATCAACGCCTTTGACGTGGATTGCGCGAAAAACGGGCCGATGCATGTTGTTCAGATCGACGCGCATCTCGACTTTGTCGACGAGCGCCATGGGGTGACGGCCGGTCACGGCAACCCGATGCGCCGGGCAATCGAGAAAAACTACGTCTCGGGCATGACCCAGCTGGGCATCCGCAATGTCTCCTCAACCGCCAAGGAAGGCTACGAGGACGCAAGGGCTCGGGGCTCCGACATTCTGTCCGTGCGCCAGGTGCGCAAGCTCGGGACTGATGCCGTGCTGGAGCGCATACCCGCCGGCGTCCGATATTATGTCACCATCGACATTGACGCCTTCTGCCCTTCCATTGCGCCGGGCACGGGCACGCCGAGCCATGGCGGCTTCCTCTATTATGATGTCCTGGAAATCCTGCAGGGTCTATCAAAGCGTGGAGACGTTGCGGGGATCGATCTGGTCGAGGTCGCGCCGGATTACGACCCGAGCCAGAGCACGCAAATCCTGGCGGCCCAGATCCTGCTCAATTTCATCGGATTCATCTTCCACAACAGGGCATGACACCACGCGCTTTTTAGGCCGTGGCATTTCTTGGATCATGCCCAGACTCGCCGCGGCGAACCGGGACTTCAGTTATCTCAGAAACTGGTCCACGAAGTCTTCACCAAGTCCGACACTTGCGTAATGCTCACGGCAAATGTCGATTTTTGTGAAGACGTCCTCGTATCCGAGATGGTTCCCGTAAGGGTCGACGTAATACATGATGCCATTGACCTGGAAGAGGGTGATCATCTCCTCGACATCGTCCGGCACAACGAGCGTGTGGGTTTCGCCCGGCGGTTCATAGACATAACCACCTTCTTTGGCCACCCAGTCATGTTCCAGGTAGTGCCAGCGGCCCTTCAGGACATATCCGTGAACAGGGTTGGGGTGGCGGTGGCGTGAAAGAACACCGGCTTTTCGGACGCGGAGCAGGTTCACCCAGTATCCCTGACTTCTGTTCAGGCACAGCGGCCGGAACCAGACGTTCTCGGCTTGAGGAACCCAGACCCGCTCGTCATCCGGGATTGCGCTCGGCACCACGATTTCCGCCTGCGCGTCCTTGGGAAAGGGGAGCTGATAGGGAACACGCGGGTTTTCATCTTTTTCCGTAACCGGCATGTCAAATCCTTTCCATCATGCCAAACCAACAAACTAGACAGCGGAATACCCACCGTCCACGGGGTAGACCGCGCCGGTGACAAAGCTTGCCTGATCGCTCAACAGCCATGCAGCGAGCGCACCGACCTCTTGGGGCTGTCCCCAGCGCCCCATGGGCGTGCGGGACAGTATTGCCGTTTCCCGGGAAGTGTCGGCGCGAAGGCCTGCGGTCATTTCCGTTTCGATCCAGCCGGGCGCAACGGCATTCACGCGAACGCCGCTTTCCGACCACTTCGCCGCCAGAGCCTTCGTGAGTTGGGATACCCCGCCTTTCGAGGCGGAGTAGGCCGGGACAAGCGCGCCACCGAAATAGCTTAACATCGACGCGGTGTTGACGATCGACCCGCGCGACTTTTCAAGAAGCGGCTTTGCGGCGAGACACATGCGCATTGTGCCGGTGAGATTGACATCGATCACCTTGCAGAAGTTTTCAATTTCATACTCTGCTTCGCGCATGAGAATGCCTGCGCAATTCACCAATCCGTCGAGCGCGGTCAGCTTTGCAAATACGGCGGCCATGCTGTCTGTATCGGTCACGTCGAGAACACATGTATCGAGATTGTCGGTAGGCGCACAGGCCTCAACCTCGCTCTCGCTGATACCCGTTGCAATGACGGACCAGCCTTGGTCGAGAAGCGCCTTTGTGACGCCGAGACCGATCCCGCGCGTTCCGCCAGTGACCAGGGCATGTTTCATGCAGCTTTACCTTCATTCAAGAACCGTTCGACATCAGGCCGCTTCGGCATTGGTGCCACGGCGCCATAGCCCTGCGTCGACAAGGCGGCTGCGGCATTTGCGTATTTCGCAGCTTCGTAAGGGTCGCGGCCAGCGGCCATCTCGGCAAGGAATGCACCATCAAACGTGTCGCCGGCCGCCGTCGCATCGACCGGTTTCACCGGCTGTCCCGGTACGCGCCTGCGCTCGTTCTTCAGTGCAATCAGAGTGCCCTCCTTGCCCAGAGTGAGGGCAACAATTTCACAGCCGAGATCCAGATAAAAGTCGGCAATCGCATCAGGGTCGGTGAAACCGGTCAAAAGCACAGCGTCTTCAAGCCCCGGCAGCGCGATATGCGCGCGTGCCATTGCCGCGTGGGTGACGGCGCGTGCCCGCTCCAAGGACCAAAGGTTCTGGCGAAGATTGGTGTCGTAGGAAACCCAGCCGCCGGCATTCCGGCAGATTTCGATCGCCGCGAACACCGCATCGGCCGCCGTATCCGAAATTGCCTGGCTGATACCGGACACATGAAGGATCCGGGCATTTGAAACATAGTCCGCTGGAATATCGTCCGGGCTCATCAGGCTCGCGGCCGATCCTTTGCGCATATAGGTGAAGGAATGGCCGCTCTCGGTGTGGCTCACAAAATAAATACCGGTCCTGGCTTCCGTGTCCTGAATGACCCGGCTGGTATCTACACCCTCCCGCTGCCAAAGCTCGAGAAACTCATTGCCGAAATCATCCTGCCCCAGGCGCGTCAGATATCCGACCGAGGCGCCCTGTCTTGCCGCAGCGATCGCGGCATTTGATGTGTCGCCACCATGGCCCTTCAGAAACCTTCCGTCCTTCTGCTCATTGAACTCGAGCATGGGTTCGCCCAGGCAAACAATATCTGAGTACATTCTGCTGCTCTTCACTTGAGAGCCGGCCCGCGACCAAAGCAGGGCCGGCTGTGTTGATTATTCGGCCAGATAGCTTTGTCCGACATTGGGAATGCGCCAGATCCTGAAGTTCGGGATCTTCGGCGCGTCGAAATTCATGTCGCCATCCACCCAGACATGCAGGTGATTGGAAACCACGTACAACGATCCGTCCGGTCCCCAGGCAAGCGTGTCCGGCCAGTTCATTTCCGGATGATGGACGAAGCGGGTGACCTGACCCGTGGATTCATCGAATTTCATGATGCCGTCGAGCGACAATGCGGTCATGTAAATGTTGCCGGCGTTGTCCGCAGTCATGCCATCCGTGTTAGACGGCAGCGTCGCTTCGACGCGAGCAGCGTTTTCGATGACCGTTTCGTTGATTTCGAAGTTGCGCAGTAATTCGGTCGGCAGCGAGTAGAGCTTGTTGCCTGTCAGATTGGTCCAGTAGATGGTCTCCTTGTCACCCGAAAGCGCAATCCCGTCCGCGCCGGTTTGCATGCCGCCGTTCTTCAGCACGGGCCGGTCGTCGATATTGAAGAAGAAGTTCGGTTCGTTGTTGGTGAACTTGTGCTGATCGAGAATACGGCGGACGGAATTGGTGTTGCTGTCGTAGACTATCAGGCCGCCGTGCAGCGGATTGCAGAAGATACCGCTGTCGGCGATGTAGGCGAAGCCGGTGTCATTGTCGACAGCGAGATCGTTGAGGAAGGAACACTGTCGGTCGGCTTCGTCCGCAGTAAAGACGTAGCGTTGAATTTCCTTGTTGGCCTTGATGTCCCACAAGACGAGTTTGGCGTCGCCGTCTTCAAAGGGAGGGCCGGCAACATGGCCCTGATCAAGGATCCACATGGTGTCGTTGCGGTCGATCTCGAAGCCGAGGACCGCTTTCAGGCCGGCCGCGTTGGCGATATCGTTCATCTCCTGGCTCGGATAGGGCTCGAGTTCCCAGATGTCCCCGTTCCTGACGAGTTTGGAGAGGGTTGAGGGGATTTCTTCCCCGCCCCATCGGGCTGTCGACACATAGATGTTGCCCTGGCTGTCCACTTTGGCGCCCTGGATGAGGGCCTGCCCGAAAATCCCGCTGTTTTCCCAGGTCGATCTGATGTCCTCGGACGCGACCTTGTAGGGCAGACTGTTCCACTCGGCGAAGACCTCCGGTTGAGGCGCATCCTTGGCGACAGCGCCGCCCAGTCCAAGACATGTCAGCGCGATGACCGACAGCGTTGTGGCTTTGAAGTGCTTCATTGTTGTTTTCCTCCGCCTGATTGCGCCTAGATGCGTCCGTATTTTGCGAGACCCTCACGCAGCGAACCCGCCTGCATGATCAGTTTCGCCTGTTCGGCTTCGCGAACATCGATTTCCCGTGCCATGGCCAGAACCTCTTCCGCCTTTTCAAGAGGAACCACCACGACACCATCGATGTCTCCGACGATGATGTCCCCTGGATGAACAATGACGTCGCCGACAGGAACAGGCTCGTTGGCGGCCAGGGTCTTGTGGCGGCCGAGGGTCGTGCCCGGAGATGTGGCGCGCGCATAGACCGGAAAGTCATAGTCGCGGCGGATTTCGGTGATGTCGCGGACCGCGCCGTCCAGAACAGCGCCCTCATGCTTGTTGGCAACAGCGCCTGCGGTCATGAGGCCACCCCAGACGGCCACGTTCTCATCGCCGGAGATGGAGATCACGATGACCGAGCCAGGAGCTGATTCATCGATTGCGTCCAGCGCATGTTGCGGCGGTACGAATTCGTCGGTTGGGCCTTCCAGGACAGTCACGGCCGGGCCGACAATCCTCTTGTCGTTGATGCGCGGTTTGATGGCCTGGTCAAGATATCCCTTGCGGCCGGTTACTTTGTCGACCGCGTCCGCAACGGAGGCGGTTGCCGTCTCCCGGAAACCTGCGATCAAGTTCTTAAGTTCCATGTTAGGCACTCCTGATTAGCGCCGTCACGCGACGGCAAAATGCTGTGGTGACGTCTGCGTTCACCATCGGTTGACCCAGTTCTGTGGTGGATGTCCTTCAAGGACCCGCGCCAGTTCGGCACCCGCGCGCCTTTGAAGTTCGTTGACGGAGGCCTCCGAATACCAGCCGCAGTGATCGCTGAGCACGGTGTTCGGCGCCTTGAGCAAGGGACTGTCTGTGGCAGGTGGCTCCTGGTCGAACACATCGATCCCCGCACCGAAGATGCGGCCGCCGTGAAGGGCTTTGGCCAGTGCGTCCTCATCGACAAGTCCGCCGCGCGAGACATTTACGAGGATCGCTGTCTTTTTCATCAGGCCGATCCGCCGCGCATCCAGGATGTTGCGCGTGTCGGTAGTCAGCGGTGCATGAAGGCTGATCACGTCAGACTCCCTGCAAAGCGTATCCGCGTCACAAGCTTCAACGTCCCAGTACGTGCGCGTTTCCTCATCGAGATACGGATCGCTCACCAGGACGCGAGAATACCCAAGGGCACGAAAGCGTTGGCAGACGGACCGCGCAATGCGTCCGAAACCAATCAGACCGACCGTTGCGTTCCGGCGACCTGGGATCGGATCGCGTTGGCCTATTCCCCATTCGCCCTGGCGCACTTCCCGGTCCCTTGAAACGATCCTGCGCGAAACAGCGAGATAGAGCGCCACTGCGTGATCGCTGACTTCGTTTTCGGCTCCATAGTCCGGGATGTTCGCAATATAGATCCCGCGTTCCGTGGCGCGGTTCAGATCAACATTGTCCACTCCGACGCCATATCTCAGGATCAGCTTGAGTTTCGGGAAACTCTCATAGATGGCGCTGTCGATGGGGCGCTCGCGTACGAGCACCGCAAAGACATTCCTTTCGTTCAGCGCGGAGACTGCATCCTGTTCCGGCGAAACCGGCAGCACGCAGGCACCGAAGCGCTGAATGGCTTCCTGCTCCAGCGCGTAATCGGCGTATCCCGGCTCAAGAACCGCTGCGCAGGGCATGTCCAGATCGGTCACAGTCTCCGCACGCATCTTACTGGCTCCGATACGCAGCCACGGCTTCATCAAGCTTGGACGGCCAGTCCTCACCGATTTCGCCGACGATGTATTCACGCACGGCCGGCTGCGCCAGATCGCGGAACTTGGCCTTCTGTTCGGGGCTCACGGGGACAACTTCCAGCCCTTTTTCACCCAGAATGGTCGCCGCGTTGGCGTCCTGGGCGGCCGTCATGCCGCGATGAATAACCTTCGAGATTTCAACGCACTGATCGACTGCGAGCTTTTCGTCTTCGGTCAGGCCATTGTAGAAGTCGTCGTTGATCATGTAGGCATGCCAGGAAAAGACATGGCCATCGAGGGAGACGTATTTCTGGTGCTGGTAAAGAGACGCGTTGACGATGTTGGTCACACCGTTCTCCTGCCCGTCGACAACGCCCTGCTGCAGCGCGCCCGGCAGCTCCGGCCACGGCACGGGCGTAGCTGAAGCGCCGAGAGACTCAACCAGCTTCGTCCAGACCGGAGCGGTCATGACGCGCATCTTGAGCCCCTTCATATCGTCAGGCTCAGCGACCGGAACCTTTGAGTTGGTGAAGTTACGGACGCCATTGTCCGCAAGACCAAGGATGCGAATGCCGGTTTGGGAGCGCATATCCTCAAAAAGCTCGTCGCCGAACGAGCTGTCGACGATCGACCAGGCCATCGCCTGATCGTCGAACAGGTAGGGCATCGCGAAAACCGCGAAGGGCTTATAGACCGCGGAGATCGGACCGTCGTGCACGACACCCATCTGTACCGTGCCCAGTTGCAGGCCCTCGATGATCTGGTTGCCGTCGCCAAGCTGGGATGCCGGAAACACCTGCACATCGATGGAGCCGGATGTTTTGCCTTCGACGCATGTCTCAAAGGCAAGCGCGGCAGCGTGTTTCGGCGATGACATGTCAGCCGCCTGAAAATGTGCGTATTTCAGGTCCTTGGCATGTGCGGCGGACGCGGCGGTGAAGAGGGCCAGGGCAGCTGCCCCACCCAATAAACGTGTCGTCAGTTTCATAAGTTTCCTCCCATGTTGCTAGCTCGAGAAACCGAAGAAGCGAGGTAATGCGGTGCTGAGGGCCGGCACGAGAATGACCAGGAGCAGCACCGCCAATTCCGCAGCGAGTAGCGGCAGAACAGCGCGCGACAGGCCCTCAATGCGGAGACGGCCGATGGTCGCGATAACGAAAAGAACGGGTCCGACGGGCGGCGTGATCATTCCGATCGTCAGGTTGAGAACCAGCATCATCGCGAATTGCAGCGGATCGATTCCGAATTGGGCGGCAATCGGCCCGAGGACGGGCGTCAGGATGATGAGGGCCGGAAGCGTGTCGATGAAGAGACCGCAGATCAGCGCGAAACCCGCCAGAAGGAAAAGCACGACAATCCGGTCGTCCGTCATCAGGGCAATCGCAGCGGCAAGCGTTTGCGGGATCTGCAAATAGGTCAAAAGCCAGCCGAAGACCGAAGCCATGGCGACAATCAACAGGACCGAAGAGGTCGTGATGGCCGCCCTGACGAGAACGGTGTACAGCTTTGATGTCGACAGCGTGCGAAGAACCAGACCGAGGAGCAGGGCATATGCGGTTGCAACAGCACCCGCTTCCGTCGGCGTGAAGATGCCGCCGATAATTCCGCCGAGAATGATGATCGGCATCAGCATTGCGGGGCCGGCGCTGATTGCGCTGCGCGATACTTCGAGCTTTGAAGCGCGCAGCTCCCGGCCGCGATAACCTTTTTTCACCGAGACAATGTGATTGGCTGCGGCGAGCGCGAGCCCGAGCAGCAGGCCCGGAACGACGCCCGCCAGAAACAGGCCCGCGACGGTCACCCGATTGTCAGATATGGCGAAAATGACCATGAGGATGGACGGCGGGATGATCGGGCCGATGGTCGCTGTCGCGGCTGAGAGGGCTCCGGCGTAGTTGGCCTCATATCCGGCGTTGCGCATCATCCGCATGACGATTGCGGACGGACCGGCGGCGTCGGCGAGCGCGGATCCCGAAATTCCGGCAAACAGCATGGAGGTGAGCACGTTGACGTGTCCGAGCCCGCCCCGAATGTGGCCGACAAGATCATTTGCAAAGCGGAGCAGCGCAGCCGTCAAGCCGCAGGCCGTCATCAACTCGGACGCGAGAATGAAAAAC
Source organism: Roseibium sp. HPY-6 (assembly GCF_040530035.1). Lineage (NCBI taxonomy): Bacteria > Pseudomonadati > Pseudomonadota > Alphaproteobacteria > Hyphomicrobiales > Stappiaceae > Roseibium > Roseibium sp. HPY-6. Next base: position 286,443 of record NZ_JBEWCD010000003.1, on the reverse strand, counting down.
GGGACGGCCATGAGCGGGAAGGAATTGATCCCGCCAAACAATCTTTGCGGGATGAGCAGCGGGTTGAGCGAGCCGTCGATCAGGATCGCCGCCGTCGAGGCGACGCCCATGGTGAACACGACAGGAAGTCCGAGCGCAAGCGTGCCGAAAAACAGGACTATGAGGGTCTTTGCCATCACAGTTGGTGCTCCTGATCATCGAGAACAGAGTCTGTTTCGAAATCACCGGAGACGAATTTTCGACATGCAAATGCCAAGTGGCACAGAAACAGAGCCGCTCCCAGCGGAATGGCCAGATAGGGAATGCCGCGGGATATGCCGGTTGCCATGGTTTCCTTGTTCCAGCCAAAACTGACGAACTGGATTCCGAACCAGAAAATCAGGGCCATGAAGGCCGCCATGACAACAACGCTGCCCCAGCGAATGACTTTTCGCAGTCGTTTCGGGAGCATGGCGACAAAGAGGTCGATTTCGACCAGCCGTCCGCTGCGAAGCGCCAGTCCAGCGCCGGCGAACACGCCGAAAATCATCAGGAACCGCGCCACTTCCTCGCCCCAGGAGAGGGAAATGCCGAAGAGGTAGCGGCCAATCACGTTGGTGATGACGATCAGGAAGACCAGCGCAAGAGCTGCTGCAACCAGAAACCGGTTCACCGCGATCAGGGCACGCTCAAACTGCGCCATCAATGTCCTCCCAAACTGCGACCTGCGTTTTCTTTTCGTGCGCGGTCATCGATTGGCGAGAAGCTGGCATACTGGCATACCGTATGTCAATGACAAAAATACTGTGCACAAGATGCCATAGCGTCTATAACGCTTTCTATTGGCGAAGGGATTTGAGAAAAATGCTGAAAATTCAGAGGCAAAAGTCGTTTGCCGAGCAGGTATCGGATGTGCTGCGCGCGCAGATCATCAGCGGTGAGCGCGATATGGGCGACGCCCTTTCCGAAACGAAAATTGCGAAGGAACTTGGTGTTAGCAGGACGCCGGTCCGGGAAGCATTTGCCCGTCTGGAGCTCGAAGGACTGGTGTACACCGAACCGCAGCGTGGAACGTTTGTGTTCACGCTCAACCGGTGTTCCCTGATCGACATCTGCGACGTTCGCGTGTGTCTAGAGACGGCTGCCTTAAGAAAGGCTGCCGAACGGGATCCAGCCGGTCTTGCTGCGACGCTGAAGGACATCGCGAAAAAGATGACCAGGGCACGCAAGAAGGGTGATGATCGGGAGTACCTGTCGCTGGATACAGACTTTCATCAGGGCTTCTTCGACCATGCGAAGAACACGTTCTTGAATGATGCCTATCAGACGATAGCTGCCAAAATGGCGTGTTTGAGGAACAAGCTGGGTAATCACCCGGATCACATGCAAAAGTCCTATGCCGAACATCTGCAGCTTGTCGACCTGATATCGGAGTCGCGCCTGGAAGAGGCGGTCGATGTCCTCATAAAGCATATCGGCAGAAAAGAGGGTTCCTACTGGAATAACTGACGCGCCTGGTTCTTCGCCCTGCCGGCTCCGGACCCCAAAACCGGGGAGCGCCCTCATTTAAGTGCCGCAGCGGCCGTTGCCGGAAACCTAATCCAGGGACACCCAAAGCACCTTGGCATCTTCCTCGCTGGTGGAGATGCAGCCGTGCCCCATACCGCTGTCGTAATAGACGCTGTCACCGGCTTTCATCGGCAGTGGCTTGTAGTGTTCGGTCAGAAAGGTCAGTTCACCGCTGATCACATACATGAACTCCTCCCCCCGGTGCCGGATCCAGGAATCGAATTCAGAAACGTCCCGCGCCTTGATGGTGCTGACATAGGGAAACATGCGCTTGCTGGTCAGCTCGGTGCACAGGAGTTCGTGTGAATAGGTAGGGGTTTCCTGAGGTTCGCCCTGACCGGCAAGGGTCACGTCGCGTCGACCGGAAATATCACTCGGTCCCGACTGCACAAAGAGCTGCGGCGTTTTCAGTTCCAGTGCCTTGGTCAGGCGGCGCACGATGTCGAAGCTCGGACGTGTCTGGCTGTTTTCAATTTTTGACAGGGTCGAGCGGCCAATGCCTGCGGCTTTGCCGGCTTCTTCCAGCGTCCAGCCTTTTTTGAGGCGCGCTTCACGGATCATCTTTCCCAGGTGATCGGGATCGTTGGCCTCGGCGATGTCGTCCTCAGGAGCCTGGGAAACGGGATCCATGTGCAGCCTTTCCACTGTTTCCAAGAGTCCTCGCATAATCTCCAAAAATCGTCAAACTCTTCTCACGAAAACATTCGTTGCCAATTATAGAAAAGTTTCCTATAAGAAACAAATGATGAAAAAGGGGAGCGTTGTGGCGTTTCCGGCAGAGAAAGACGGTGTTACTCTTTCCCATGAACCGGATGTCACGGAGCCCAGTCTGATCCCAGTTCCTGCCGGCGAACATGCCGGCACTTAGATCGGAAGGTGTCGCTCCAACTGGACAGGGAAGGACCGGTAAATTGGCTGACGCGCCCAAACGAACGCCCCTTTATGATCTCCATGTTGAACTCGGCGGGAAGATGGTTGATTTCGCCGGCTGGGAAATGCCGGTTCAATATCCCCTCGGCATCATGGGTGAACATAAGCAATGCCGTGAAAAAGCGGCGCTCTTCGACGTCAGCCATATGGGGCAGGTGATCCTCAAGGGCGAGAACGTTGGCGAAAAGCTGGAGGCCTTGTGCCCGCAAGCCTTCTCGACACTGAAAGAAGGCAAGGCGCGCTACGGCTTTTTCACCAACGAGGCCGGCGGCATCATGGATGACCTGATCGTCTCCAATGCGGGCGACCATTTTTTCGTCGTGGTGAATGCGTCGATGCGGCATCAGGACATCCCGCACATGGCACGTCATCTTGACGGCGTCGAAGTGATCGAGATCTTCGATCGCGCCCTTGTTGCCGTGCAGGGTCCCAAGGCGGAAGACGTTGTGGGGGCTTTGTGTCCGGCAGCGCGCGATCTCAAATTCATGGAAACGACGGTGGCCGAGATAAACGGCGTCACCTGTCGGGTGTCCCGTCTCGGTTATACCGGTGAAGACGGCTACGAGATTTCCATTCCCGAGGACAAGGCAGTCGAAATTGCGCGTTCCTTTCTGGCAAATGAAGACTGCGAACCCGCAGGTCTCGGTGCGCGCGATTCCCTGAGGCTGGAAGCCGGTTTGTGTCTTTACGGAAACGACATCGATAACGATACCTCCCCGATCGAGGCATCGCTTATCTGGGCAATCCAGAAACGGCGGCGCGAAGAAGGCGGGTTTCCCGGTGCCGATCGCATTCTGCGCGAAGTCGCCGAGGGACCGTCACGCAAGCTGGTCGGTCTCAAGCCTGATGGACGCGCACCCGCGCGCCACGGTGTCGAGGTACAAAGCGAAGGTGGACAGAGCATCGGTGTCGTGACCTCCGGTGGATTCGGACCAACCGCAGGTGGGCCTGTTGCCATGGGCTATGTGAGTGCGGCATCCGCCGAACCGGGCACAAAAGTCAATCTGATGATCAGGGGCAAGGCACAACCAGCCGAGATCGTGCGGCTGCCGTTCGTGCAGCAGAATTACAAGCGTTAATCGGGAGAGACCGACATGAGCACTTATTTTTCCGAAGACCACGAATGGATCAAGGTCGAAGGCGACACGGCGACCCTGGGGATCACGGCCCATGCTGCTGAGCAACTCGGTGAGATTGTCTACGTGGAACAGAAGGAAACCGGTGAAAGTTTTGAGAAATCGGATGAAATTGGCGTGGTTGAATCCGTCAAGGCTGCGTCCGAAATCTATGCTCCGGTAGACGGTGCGATCGTTGAGGTGAACGGATCACTCTCAGACAGCCCGGCAACCTTGAGTGAACATCCAGAAGGCGACGGCTGGCTTTACAAGATCAAGCTGTCGAACGCAGAGCAGTTGAACGAACTGATGGATCTTGATGCCTACAAGGCCTTTATCGCCTAGGGAACTCAGCAGATGGCTTTTGAACTCACCACATACCAGGCTTACGACTTCGCAAACCGCCGTCACATCGGCCCGTCTCCTTCCGAAATGGAAGAGATGCTGAGCCTGATCGGATTTGACAGTCTCGACGACCTCATCGACGCGACCGTTCCTCCCGCGATCCGCCAGAAAGAAGCGCTCGACTGGGGTGGGCCCGGGCTTTCAGAGCGCGACGCGCTGTTTCACATGAAGGAAGTCGCCTCCAAGAACCAGGTGCTGACGTCGCTGATCGGACAGGGCTACCACGGCACGACGACTCCGGCCCCGATCCTGCGCAACATCCTAGAAAATCCGGCCTGGTATACGGCCTACACGCCCTATCAGCCTGAAATCTCGCAAGGCCGCCTGGAAGCCCTGCTTAATTTCCAGACCATGGTGTCCGATCTGACCGGCCTCGACATCGCAAACGCGTCGCTGCTGGATGAATCCACCGCGGCTGCTGAAGCCATGACGATGGCGAAGCGGTCCGCGAAGTCCAAGGCGAATGTCTTCTTTGTCGACGAAAACTGTCATCCGCAGAATATCGCCGTTATTCAGACCCGAGCCGAGCCGCTCGGGATCGAAGTCGTGGTGGGCAACCCGGACGATCTCGACCCAGCCGGCGTTTTCGGTGCGATTTTCCAGTATCCGGGCACATATGGCCATGTACGCGACTTCACCGGCATCATCGGCAAGCTGCATGAAAACAAGGCTCTTGCCATCGTCGCGGCGGATCCCCTGGCCTTGGCGCTGCTGAAATCCCCCGGCGAAATGGGTGCAGACATTGCCGTCGGCTCAACGCAGCGTTTCGGCGTGCCAATGGGATATGGCGGACCGCATGCCGCCTACATGTCCTGCAAGGATGCGTTCAAGCGCAGCATGCCGGGCAGGATCATCGGGGTCTCGATCGACAGCCGTGGCAAGAAAGCCTATCGCCTGTCGCTTCAGACGCGCGAACAGCATATCCGCCGCGAAAAGGCCAATTCGAACGTATGTACGGCGCAGGCGCTGCTTGCCGTGATCGCATCGATGTACGCGGTCTATCACGGCCCGGACGGCATCAAGGCGATAGCCCAGTCGGTTCACCGGAAGACATCACGTCTGGCGACTGGTCTTGAAAAACTCGGCTTCAAGGTCGAGCCCGATGTCTTCTTCGACACGATCACCGTCGATGTCGGTGCCCTGCAGGGTGTCGTCATGAACGCGGCGGTCGCAAACGGTATCAACTTGCGCAAGGTTAGCGAGACCCGTGTCGGTATCTCGCTCGACGAACAGACGCGGCCGGAAACCATCGAAGCGGTCTGGCGTGCGTTCGGCGGCGACATGGTCGATGACAGTGACCTCAACCGGGATTATCGCCTGCCGGAACACGCCCTCAGGGAAAGCGACTACCTGACGCATCCGATCTTCCACATGAACCGTGCGGAAGCCGAAATGACGCGTTACATGCGCCGATTGGCAGACCGTGACCTTGCTCTGGACAGAGCCATGATCCCGCTCGGCTCTTGCACGATGAAGCTCAACGCGACCATCGAGATGATTCCGGTGACTTGGCCGGAGTTCTCCAATCTGCATCCGTTTGTTCCTGAAGATCAGGCCGCCGGCTACCACGAGATGATCTCTGATCTGAATGACAAGCTCTGCCAGATCACGGGCTATGAAGCGATCAGCCAGCAGCCCAATTCCGGTGCGCAGGGCGAATATGCGGGTCTTCTGACGATCCGCAATTACCACGTGGCGCGCGGCGAAGGGCATCGGGACATCTGTCTTATCCCGACGTCTGCACACGGCACCAACCCGGCCTCTGCGCAGATGGTCGGCTACAAGGTGGTGCCGGTGAAGTCGGACGAGAAAGGTGATATCGACCTTGTCGATTTCCGGGAAAAAGCCGAGCAGCATTCTGCCAATCTTGCCGCCTGCATGATCACTTATCCGTCGACGCATGGCGTCTTTGAGGAAACGGTCCAGGAAGTCTGCCAGATCACCCATGATCATGGCGGACAGGTCTATATCGACGGTGCGAACATGAACGCGATGGTGGGCCTATCGCAGCCGGGAGCTATTGGGGGCGACGTCAGCCACCTGAATTTGCACAAGACCTTCTGCATCCCGCATGGCGGTGGTGGTCCCGGCATGGGGCCGATCGGCGTCAAGGCGCATCTGGAGCCTTACCTGCCCGGTCATCCGGAATACGGCACCGCCGTCGGTCCGGTTTCCGCCGCGCCTTTCGGTTCACCTTCCATCCTGCCCGTGAGCTGGGCTTATGTGCTGCTCATGGGTGGTCCAGGGCTGACGCAGGCGACCAAGGTCGCGATTCTGAACGCCAACTATATTGCAGCTCGGCTGAAGGATGCCTACGAGATCCTCTACACGTCCGAAACCGGACGCGTTGCCCATGAGTGCATTCTCGATACGCGCCCGTTGGCCGAAAGTGCAGGTGTCACGGTGGAAGATGTCGCCAAGCGCCTGATGGACAGCGGATTTCATGCGCCGACCATGTCCTGGCCTGTCGCCGGGACCCTGATGGTGGAGCCGACCGAATCCGAACCCAAGGCCGAGCTCGACCGGTTCTGTGAGGCAATGCTTTCCATCAGGGCCGAAGCACAGGACATTATCGACGGCAGGATCGACCCGGAAAACAACCCGCTGAAAAACGCGCCGCACACGGTGGCGGATCTCGTTGGTGAGTGGAACCGGCCTTACACGCGCGAACAGGCGTGTTATCCGGCAGGGTCGCTGGATGTCGACAAATACTGGGCGCCCGTCAACCGCGTCGACAATGCCTATGGCGACCGGAACCTTGTGTGCACCTGCCCGCCAATGTCCGACTACGCAGAAGCTGCGGAGTAACACCCACGCGCGGCGCTCGGGCGCCGCGCGCTCAGAGGTCAACGGGTATGTTTCTCAGCGTCTTCGATATCTTCAAGATCGGCATCGGCCCATCGTCATCGCATACGATGGGGCCGATGACCGCGTCGGTGAGCTTTCTGGAGCGATTGTCATCCGGTGAACAAGGTGCATTCGACCCTGGGTCTGTCGACCATATCAGCGTTTCTCTGCATGGATCGCTTGCCTTTACGGGCAAAGGCCATGCGACCGACCGGGCGGTGATGCTCGGGCTCCTGGGATTTCGTCCCGACAATGTGGACGCGGACCTGGCTGAACAGAAGCTGACGGAATTGAAATCCTGTTGCCGGCTTGAAACGGCCGGATGCGGGAATGTCCGGTTTGACCCGGATTGTGATCTCGTCTTCGACTATGGCCCCGCTCTTCCGCTTCACGCCAATGGCATGAAGCTCTTTGCCTACGATGGTCAAGGCGATCTGCTGCTGAGCGAGACTTATTACTCCATCGGAGGCGGGTTCGTTGTCACGGAAGCGGAGCTGGTAGCGGACGAGAAAGCTCCCGATGCGGATCTTCATGTTGAGAAGGAGGCTATCGGTTATCCCTATCCGTTCGGATCTGCTGCTGAAATGCTGCAGATGGGCAGGGCGTCCGGCCTGACCATTGCCGAGATGAAGCGGGCCAACGAGGAATCGGTACTGGGGCATGAGGCCTTGAACCAGGGTCTCGACGCTGTCTGGTCGGTCATGGACACCTGTATTTCAAGGGGCTTGTCGCAGGACGGCATTCTGCCGGGAGGTCTCAGCGTAAAGCGCCGGGCGCGGGCCATTCACCAGCGTCTTATCGATCAAACCGGCTCAAACAGCCAGCAGCCTCATGCCATCAACGATTGGCTGTCCGTCTACGCCATGGCGGTGAACGAAGAAAATGCCGCCGGGGGTCAAGTGGTGACATCGCCGACCAATGGGGCGGCAGGGGTCGTTCCGGCCGTCATCCGCTACTATCGGGACCATTGCATCGATACGTCCTCCAAAGGCATCGGCGATTTTCTTCTGACCGCGGCGGCGATCGGCGGTCTCATCAAGCACAACGCGTCGATTTCCGGTGCCGAATGCGGTTGCCAGGCGGAAGTCGGGTCCGCCTCTGCCATGGCTGCCGCAGGGCTGTGTGCAGCCCTTGGAGGAAGCAACGAGCAGATTGAAAACGCTGCCGAGATTGCCCTGGAACATCATCTCGGCATGACCTGTGATCCGGTCAGGGGTCTGGTTCAGGTGCCGTGCATCGAACGCAACGGCATGGGCGCGATCAAGGCGGTGACTGCAGCTTCGCTTGCACTGCATGGTGACGGCGCGCACTTCATGCCGCTCGACAACTGCATCGAAACGATGCGCCAGACCGGGCAGGACATGCGCGACAAATACAAGGAAACATCGCTCGGCGGACTTGCGGTCAATCTGCCGGAATGCTGAGCGGGAACCGTCTGTGCCTGTGAGGGGGAGACGGTCCGCACTCGTCTGCCCGGTGCCCCTTTCCGTTTAAAACAGAAACTGGGCGTCGTCGTTCAGCTGCACAACATCGAAGCCGCCCGACGTTGTATTGAAACCCACCGTCACAGACTCGCCCGCGCCGATATTGGCGTTCCAGCCTGCGTCATCGATCGTGAACCGGTCGCCGGACTGGCCCTCTATGACTGCGTTCCAGATGTGCTGGATGTCTGATCCAAGCGTGAACTCCAGATCCCAGTCCGTGACGTCCTCTGCGCTGTTGTTGGTCACAACGATGTTCAGGGTTGCCCCGTGGCCCCAGTCGTTGGCGACCTGGAACTCTGCTGAGAGCCCGCTGGCCGGATCGGCTGGGTCCGGATCGACCGGATCAGGGTCTACCGGATCTGGCTCAACGGGGTCCGGCGTTGGATCGACAGGGGCAGGGTCGACCGGGTCCGGCGTTGCTCCGGAGGGCAATGCATCACCAAGCGGGTCACCCAGCACGACCATGGACTGAAAGTAGTCGATGACATCCTGATGTGGCACATCCAGCGCGCTCCATTGTGGCCAGTCGAACGTGTCATTCATGAAGGGCTGGGTCTGGTCGTGGCTGAGAACGGTCAAGTGATTGACGTCGTGGGCCCTGGCTCCCTGTCCGTCCGGAAAGGTGAGGTCACCATGGACGCGCCCGTGCATCCAACCGCCATAGTGCGGCTCCATCTTAAGCGTGTTGATGAATGTGTCGACAAGGTCGTTCCGGGTCAGATAATCGGCAAAGCCGTCATGGCTGTTGGCTTCCACCATGGCCATCACGTCCGCCGGATCGCCAAGCCGGGCGGTGCGCTGGATATCGGCAATCAGCTGGGGGTCGAAGGCATCGTCCCGGATCCAGCCGACCTTCGCGCCCTGCATGGCGTAGTAGAGGCCAACGCCCTGCAGATCCTGGCCCCAGGCCTGATCGTTGTTGGTCAGGTCGTTGTCAAACGCCCATTGGCCGATGGTGACGATGTCGAGGTCCTCGAGACCCAGAAAATCGCGCAGACCGTTATAGGCGACCAGCGCTTCAGTCGTGATGGCGGTGCGGCCGCCATGCAGATCGTCGTGCCCTGTATGACTGCTGGTGCCGTGAAAGTTGCCGAAGGTGGTGATATCGACATAGTCGCCGGACGCGGGTGCTGGGTGGGCCGGATGAGGCGCGACTGGGTTAGGATCAACGGGATCGGGATCAGCAGGGTCCGGCGCTGGATCCACAGGGGTCGGATCGGCCGGGACATCGCTTACGGCCATGCTTGACGGGTCAATCGATGTGTCGGTGCCCTCTGCGACAAAACCAAAACTGACTGCATCGCCGGCTGACAAAGAGCTGTTGTAGGAAACGCCCTCGACCACGTAGGTGTTGCCGACATGAGAAACGATGCGTGCATTCCAGATCTCGCCGATATCCGCATTCAGGTCGAAGGTCACGCGCCAATTGTCCGTTCCATCCGGGAACGTCACGCTCATTCGTCCGACAAAACCAGACTGCCACTGATCACTCACGTTGTAGTCAAGCGTTGCGCTTGTAGCCGCATTCTGTGTTGTCATCGAAAAACCCCCACCTGTTCACCGCTGTCGCTTGAAGTTTCAGCCGCCTTGAGGCGCCCCAATCTTTCACAGTCGATGACGTAACAAATCAGATTTATTGTGACGGGTACGAGGCCGTTTTAAGATTTCTGCCAAAAATCAAAATATTCATATCAAAAACCTAAGTAATAGACGGATTTTCAATCAAATATACTCTTAATGTCAATTTTGATTTCACATGAATGGGCGTGAAGTATGATTTTTGTTAGAGTTTGCAGAAAATCCCAATGTATTTTGGAGCTTGAGATTACGTGTGCCGGGAAACCCGTTTCCCGGATGGATTTAATGTTCATCAAATTCCCGAAAACTCCACATCGATTGGTGACTTTTTAAGGCTCTGCGGCTAAGGGAGACGCCATGATCAGACGCCTCTACGACTGGACCTTGTCCCTTGCCGCCGGACCCCGCGCCCCTGCCGCGCTCGGGTCCGTTTCGTTTGTTGAAAGTTCCTTCTTTCCGATCCCGCCGGATATCCTGCTGATTCCGATGGTGATCGCCAGGCGGGAAAAAGCCTGGTGGTACGCTCTGCTGTGCACGCTGACCTCCGTCGCGGGCGGTGTCCTGGGCTATCTGATCGGCATGTTCCTGTTTGAACAGGTCGCCCAGCCAATTCTCTCATTCTACGGAAAGATGGACAAATTCGACGAATTCAGCGCCGTCTTCAACCACTGGGGATGGTGGTTCGTTTTCATCGCAGGTCTGACGCCCTTTCCCTACAAGGTCATAACCATCGCATCCGGGGTTGCGGGTCTGAGCCTGCCGATCTTTATCGTCGCGAGTGTTGTCTCAAGAGGAATTCGCTTCTTCATTGTGGCCGGCCTGCTCTACTTTTTCGGTCCGCCGATCAAGGAGTTCATCGAAAAGCGCCTTGGTCTCATGTTCACCCTATTTGTGGTGTTGCTGGTCGGCGGATTCATCTTGTTGCGATACATCTGATTGAAGAGGAAGCGATGACGCGGGAGCTATTGGCGCGGAATGTGACCGCACTGACTTTGCTTGGCGGTCTGGTTGTGATCGCCGCGGCCTGGGGGTTTCAGCTGATTGGCGGCTATGTTCCCTGCAAGCTCTGTCTTGAACAGCGTATCCCCTACTACGCAGGTCTGCCGCTGGTCGCTCTTGCCCTGATCCTGATGACGCAAAAGCGGAATGGTCTCGCTGTTCTTTCTCTGTTGGGCGTCGCTGCCATTTTCGCCTACGGCGCAGGGCTTGGTGTGTATCAGGCCGGTGCCGAGTGGCAGCTGTGGGACGGACCAAACGATTGCGGCGGGGGAACCGCTGCACCGAATTCGGCTGCAAACATGCTGCAGGCGCTCCAGTCGACGCGTGTCGTCAGTTGTACCGAGGCAAGCTGGCGCATGCTTGGCCTATCCTTTGCGGGATGGAATGCCGTCGCATCCGCCGGTCTGGCTGTTCTGGGTCTTATCGCTGCTTTTCTGTTGAACCGGGGCAGAAACAGGGCCACTGTGAGCGCATGAGTTCAAAGCAACATCCCAAGGACAAGCAGCGGGAAGAGGCCCTGCGTTCGCTCGATCGCGTTCAGGCAGAGAGCGAAACCATTGTCGGATCGACTTTCGTGCGCATGGCGGATCGGGCTAAAAGCCATTTGAGCGCAGCCGACAAGGACGAGGATGACCAGATTGAAGTCTGGGGCACCCGGATCGGACGGGGCGCCGGCGTGATCTTCGCCATAGGGCTGGTGATTTACCTCGCCGTTACCTATTTGTAGCCCGAATTCCGCGAGTTGAGTGAACCAAGGCAGGCAGTATGGCATCCGTCCGACCGATCAGCCGGAGTGACTGGTCTGAGCGCAAGGCGCCTGAACTGGTTGATTTCGAGCAAATGGCAAGCGAGGTCCTCGCCGGGCTGCCGGATGATGTTCTACTGCGGTGCGGACATATCCAGGTAAGTCTCGCCGATTATGCGCCGGACGATGTTCTCGATGCGCTTTCCATTGAAGACCCGCACGACCTTTTGGGACTGTTTGAAGGCCAAGGTCTCGCGCAAGGTGGAGATGCGGAGTTTACCGGGCAAATGCCAAACCGTATCTGGCTTTTCCGCAGGCCGATCCTGGACTACTGGGCTGCCATGGACGACACGCTCGGTGATGTCGTTGCCCACGTCCTGATACATGAGATCGGGCACCACTTCGGACTGTCGGATCAGGACATGGAACGTATTGAGGCCGCCGCGGACCTTTAAGCCTGCGGCGGCCTCAATGTCATGAATCCGTCTGGAAGTGTTTATTCAGCCGCGTCCAGCTGCGCCCGCTCAATTGAGTCCGCGATCAGCTTCTTGGCGGCATCGGCACCTTCTATACCCGTGATCTTGACCCATTTTCCAGGCTCCAGATCCTTGTAGTGTTCAAAGAAGTGCTTGACCTGATCGACCGTGATCTGCGGCAGATCAGAGACGTCGCGAATTTTGGCGTAGCGCTTGGTCAGCTTGTCACCCGGGACTGCGATAATCTTCTCGTCCTGGCCGGATTCGTCTTCCATCAGCAGGACGCCGATCGGCCGGCAGGACATGATTGCGCCCGGGACGATCGGACGCTGGTTGACGACAACGACATCAATTGGGTCACCGTCGCCGCACAGGGTGTGTGGCACGAAGCCATAGTTGCCAGGGTAGCGCATCGGCGTATAGAGGAAGCGGTCGACATACATCGCGCCTGCGTCCTTATCCATCTCGTATTTGATCGGCTCGCCACCCACAGACACTTCAATGATGACATTGATGTCTTCCGGCGGGTTCTTGCCAATCGGCACGGCGTCGATACGCATTTTGAAACTCCTGTTGATTGCTGCTGCGTCTATCGCAATCCTGCAGGAGAAGTTCAAGCGTTTAATTTTGCATTGCACCAAAAGTCGAAAGCTTGGATCTGATTGCGGAAACGGTTTTGGAGGCACTAAAAATGAAAGGAAATTCTTTCCTCATCAAGGGACTACAGGTCGCGACACTGTCTTGGATCGCGGCCACGGGAACAGGCGCGGACGCCGCTGAATTTACGAACGCATATACGACGATCAACCTTGAGAGATGCACCCAGGTGGAAAGCGCCGATGAGGAAGGGACATTTGGCGGCAGCTGGAATTGCCCCGGGTACGGAGGTTTCGACGTCCTTGTCGCCGAAGGGGATCTGCGGATGTTTGTTTCCTTCGGCCCGGACGCGGGGCATGAGCCTGCTGCCCGCCAGACGCTCCCCCGGTTCAACACGATCAACGAAACGCTGGAATGGCGGCTGCGGGACGGCGTTCCGTTTGCAACGATCCTGCGATGGTTTCCGAGCCTTGATGATGGCCGCAAAACCGGAAGCGTTCTGATTGTTACTCAGCTGAAGCCGGGGTCGATCTGCCAGATCGGGAGGGTAGACGCTCAAGTCAATCCCGGTGCCAACCAGATGAGCCGGGATCTGGCGGACACCATGGCCGGCACTTACGATTGCTCTGTTCCCCCGATGGTCCTCGGAAACAAGGGCATACTGGACTGACGCGAAAGGTTGGTGTCAGGCGCTGGTGCCCGGCCAGCAATAGATCGATAGCTCCATGCGCCGGCCGCCGAGCCTGTACCAGGACTTTGCCTTCAGTCTGCCACCTATCGCCCTGTAAAAACTCCGGGCCGGCTCATTGTCGCTGAGTACCTGAACGGCAAGTCCGTTCATTTTTCTGGAAGCAAGCGTCTCCCGGACGCTTGCAAACAGCGTCCGTCCAAAGCCGAGGCCCTGGTATTCAGGTTTCAGATAGAGCTCGTAAATCTCGCCATCCATGCCGGTGTCATGCAATCTGCAGCGGCCAAATGTGGCATATCCGGCAGGCACGTCCGCGACGCTCAAGATCTTGATTTCCACGCCGCGTGCCAGAGCGCCCCGCCACCAGCCCGCACCGCGGCGGGAGACCATTTTTTGAAGATCGACGCCAGGCAAAACCCCTCGGTAGGCGCCGAGCCAGGCTTCGTTGTGAATGCCTGCAAGCGCTTCGCAGTCGGCGGTCCTGGCCGCACGTAAGTCAATCAGGTCGGTTGTCATCTTGAGGGGAAGGATACAATACCAGCGCGAATGGAAAAGAGGCAAAACCGGACAAACATGCAGAAAAGTGGGACGGGATCTTTTGATTGCGGGAAAAGCCGCGCCGGATCAAAATGCAACTGCAAATGAAAAGGGCCGGCATTTAGCCGGCCCTTCAGTTGCCCTGACGTTTGACTCTGTAAATCTGGCTGACTGGTAAGAACCCCGGGGGGCTGGGGGGCTAATGCATTCCGCGATCCTTACTGGTCACACCCATCAGGGTATGATCCGAATATGGGGGGCCAAAATGGCTTGCCAAGGGCTGGATTGCGGCGAAATCATGGAATTTTGATCATTCTTTTTGGGCAAGGCGGCAAAAGGTACATTTTTGGCTGAAAACCCGAGATTCTGGCCTTGAGCTGTCACAGGAATGTGAGCCGGAAAAAGGTTTCTGAACCTGTGGGCTTGCCATCGGACCCAAAGCCAACGCATCATAACCGGTAAGGGTCCGGAAAGCGCTTGGAAACGCCTTTTCGGCACAGAAGGTTTTTAAAGTGAATGGAGGCGGAATGAGCGAAGCCGATGACAGCGCGTCACAGCGCGGCGCGGGTCTGAACCCGTTGCCGCAAAGCCAGCCGGCTCTTCCCTCCAAACCCATTGTTGCATTCAATAGGCGTGAACTAGACACCATCCTCCGGCTTTATGGCCGGATGGTCGCGGACGGCGAATGGCGTGACTATGCGATTGATCTGTTGAAAGACAAGGCCGTGTTTTCTGTCTTCCGACGGTCGTCTGAAATGCCACTGTTTCGTATCGAGAAGGACCCGAAGCTGGCCCGTCGGCAAGGAGCCTATTCGGTGGTTGCCACGGGTGGCATGATCTTGAAGCGCGGGCACGACCTCGCCCAGGTCCTGCGTGTTCTTGAAAAGAAAAAGCACTTGCGGGTCGTCGACGCCTGAATTGAGATACATCGAACACAAAAAAGCCCGGCAGTGCCGGGCTTTTCGTTGTTCTGAGGTCTGCGCCGCTTATTCGCGGTTGCCGAACAGCTGCAGCAGCATCAGGAACATGTTGATGAAGTCGAGGTAGAGACGCAGAGCGCCCATTACAGACTTTTTGGTCGCAACTTCAGAGCTGTCGCCTTCGTAATACATTTCCTTGATCTGCTGCGTGTCGTAGGCCGTGAGGCCGGCAAACACAAGCACGCCGATCACGGAGATAGCGAACTGCAGTGCAGAAGATGCCATGAAAATGTTCACGATCGACGCAATGATGATGCCGATCAGGCCCATGAACAGGAACGAGCCCCAACCGGACAGGTCCTTTTTGGTGGTGTAGCCGAAGATGCTGAGTGCACCAAAGGACGCCGCCGTGATGAAGAACACGCGTGCGATCGATCCACCTGTGTAGACAAGGAAGATCGAGGACAAGGAAATGCCCATAATGGCCGAATAGACCAGGAACATCGTGCGCGCGGAAGACGCGCTCATCGATTGCACGCGGAACGATAGCCAAAGCACCATTCCGAGCGGCGCAAGCATCACGACCCATTTCAGCGGGCTGCCATAAAGGGTGACACCAAGCTGCGTCAGCATTGTGCCGTTGCCCAACGAGGCAACAGCCGCGCTCTGATCCGAGGTCGTCGCGAGCATCATGGTTGCCAATGCGAAGAAACCGGTCAGTGCAAGCCCGATTGTCATGTAGTTGTAGACGCCCAGCATGTAGGCGCGCAGGCCTTGATCGATGCCGGCCTCGGCGCGCGAGCCGGCAACGGTGTAGGCGCCTTGAGATTGACGGTCAAAGGTCGACATTGTTGTGTTCATCCCCTTCTAGATCGATTATTGCATGTACCATTACATGCAGCACAACTCCCTCAACATATGGGAAAATGCGGACACAAGCACAAGACAGGATTTCTGAAAAAATCGTAATCTGTCTGCTCCAGGCCGCATTATACGCCATTATGCTTAAAATATTGAAAGTTATTTCATCGCCTTAAGACGCGAAGCGATTTGTCGGTCGCAGTCGCCGCCGGGATTGCGAACGATTTCCTCGGAGGCAAAATCGAGGATTTCCCGTTCCTTGTCACGCATCTGCTCGACTGTGACACCGGGTTTGAACCATTGAAGAACCGCGTAGTCACCGCCGGCATCCGTCAGGAAAGCAACCGGCTTGCCGTCCTGCGTGATCCCCATGCGCCCGACCCGGACTTCTTCGATTGCGATATTGCGAGCTTCCCCGTCGATGGTGATCTTGCTCTTGCCGACATTCAGTTTCTTGAGCTTGGAGCCGCTGGTTCCGACCCAGTTACCGAAAAACCTCTTGCCTTTCTTTTCCACCGAAAGACAGGAGTTTTCAAAGTTGGGAATGGACAAGCGAACCGCAGATACCTCGACCGGTTCCTCACCCTTGGGGGCAAGTGTGTATTTCATCGCATTTTCACCGGTTCGGTAAACGCGAATACCGACCGGAGTGTAGCCGGAATCGCCTATGGTGCGGCTGAAAAAATCGAACTGGTTCTCGTCGTTTGTGCCTGCCCGGCGATACAGCCAGCGTTTGGGCAGACCGTCTTCGAACACCAGCCAGTCGCTGACGACCAGCCCGCGCGGCCCTTCGGCCGTGTTCAGCTGCCATACACCGGTGTGGAACGGGCTTTCGGCAAGCGCAGGAGCTGCAAACGGAGCGGCAGCAAGACATACAACAAGCCCCGCCCGGGCGGTGACTTTGAATGCGGATTTTTTGATATTTTCGAACATGGATCCTGCCCTTTTTTAAATCTTGTCCCGACTGTAATCGGATATCCAAGATCACAAGCGCTTGCAAGCAGGACCAGACGGAACGGCGCATGGAAAGCTTCTGTTTTTCATGAAGCTTTCATGACGGGTCTCACCGGTGTGCGCCGCCTTGTTAAAGGTTCCTGAGAACAGGTGCCGGTTTTTCGCCCAGGATCCGCCAGGTTCCGATCAATCCGAAGCCAACTGTCAGGACGAGGGCGATCAGCGCTGCACTCGCTGCGGTGACCGGCAGCAGCACGAAACTGCCTTCCATGATTTGCGTGATAACGAACCACGCCGCTATGCCGCCGGCAACGAGCGCAAATACCGCCGTGGTGAGACCGAGGATCGCGTATTCCAGACCATAGGCGAGGATCAACCTCGGTCTGGTTGCTCCAATCGTCTTCAGGATCACCGCGTCATAGATGCGGTTGCGGTGCCCGGCAGCCAATGCACCGGCCAATACCAGAACGCTTGCGATCAGTGTGATGGAACTTGCGCCACGAATAGCCCAGGCGAGTTGCGCGACCAGGTCGTTCACCTGGGCAATTGCGTCTTTCACCCGGACGGATGTCACCGTCGGGTAGGTCGTGGAAACAGTCTTGAGAAGCGCCAGTTCGGTTTCCGTCGGCACGTCATCTTCCCAGCCAAGGGTCATCAGATGCGCATGGGGCGCGCCGGCGAAGGTGTTCGGAGAAAACACCATGACGAAATTGATCGACAGCGACTGCCATTCAATGTCCCGGAAATTGGCGATTTCAGCGCTGATTTCCCGGCCGAGAACGTTGACGGTCACCTTGTCTCCGATATTGAGGCCAAGATCCGTTGCCGCTTCCTCGTCGAAGGAGACAAGCGGCGTTCCGGAATAGTCCTCAGGCCACCATTCTCCGGCGACAAGCTTCGAATTTTCAGGCATCACGCTTTCATAGGTGATGCCGCGGTCGCCTCTCAACACCCAGTCCGAGCCTTCCTGTGCGGGTTCGAACTCGTCTGCGGGAATGTCGTTCAGGCTAACGATCCGGCCGCGCAGCATCGGAACGCTCCGAAGCTCGCCGTCCGGCGCCTCGGTCTGCAACAGGTTTTCAAACGCGTCGCGTTCGTGGCTTTGAATGTCGACAAAGAAGAAACTTGGCGCCTTGTCGGCCATGGTTGCCGTGAGTTCGCGCCTCAGATTGCCGTCAATCAGTGCGAGAGCAACAAGCAGCGACAGACCCAGCCCAAGCGATAGGACAACCGATGGCGTCAGCGCGCCGGGGCGGTGAATGTTGGCAATGGCCAGGCGTAATTCCGTCGATCGAACGCTTGGAAGCCTGCGCGCGACTGACATAATCACCCGGGCAACCAGCACAAGAAGAATGAACGCGCCGGCTGATGCGCCGATGTAAACGGTCGCGATGAATTTGTCGTGCGACAGCAAAATGGCAATGCCGGCCAAAAGGATGACTGTTACTGCCGTAGCGGCAAGGTAGCGTTTGCGCGGGAGCTTTGCCCCGCCAGTGACAATGTCGCGGAAGAGCGCAGTCGGCGGTACATCATGCGCACGCCCGAGTGGCCACAAGGCAAACGCAAAGGCTGTCAGCAGGCCGTAGACCAGCCCAAGACCCAGTTCTGCCGGATAAATACCGGTGGCCAGTTGAACAGGCAGCACGGATGAAAGCGCTGCTCCGGCGGCAAACGGTATTGCCGCGCCGATAACAAGGCCAATCCCGATACCGATCAGAGCGATCACCAGCATCTGAATGAGATAGATCCGGAATACAAAGTCGCCTGTTGCTCCGAGACATTTGAAGCTTGCGATGACTTCCCGTTTTGTTTCCAGATAGGCGCGGATCGCATTGGCAACGCCGACACCACCCACGACAAGAGCTGTCAGGCCGACAAGCGTCAGGAATTGGGCGAAGCGGCCGATGCTGCGCTGAAGGCCGGGCGAGGCATTGGCGCGGGAGCGGATCCGCCATGCGGTGTCCGGCTGTGCTGCTTTCGCTTCTTCCACGACCCCTTCAAGATCTCCGAGACCTGGGGCTGGAGACAAACGCACACGATAATGCCAGCGCACGAGGCTGCCGGGTTGAACAAGTTCCGTCTCAGCAACTGCCGCATCTGAAATCATCAGGCGCGGACCGAATTCCATGCCGCCCGCGAGCTTGTCGGGTTCGGTCTCGATCACGTCATTGATGCGTACGTTGGTTCTGCCGAGCGCCAGCGTATCGCCGACGGAGACATCCAACCGGGCAAGGAGTGCCAGATCCGCGACCGCGCCCCAGACGCCGTCGCTTTTTGCGAGCGCATCGTCGAGCGCTTGGCCGGAAACCAGATCAAGCGAACCGTAAAGCGGGTAGGCGTTGTCGACAGCTTTAAGCTCGACGAGCGCCTGGTCGCTGTTGTCTGCCCGACGGGACATGGCGCGAAGCGTGGCAACGCGCGAGATCGATCCGAGCGTGTCCAAGAAGGCGGCTTCTTCGGTGCTGGCCTGCCGATGTATCAGCGAAAATGAAAGGTCTCCGCCCAAAATGGCCTGGCCTTCATTTGCGATACCGTCGGTCAGGGCACGCGAGACAGACGTCACACCGGCAATCGCCGCGACACCAAGCGCAATGCAGGCAATGAAGATATAAAAACCACTCAAACCGCCGCGTAATTCGCGCAAAGCGAAGCGGGAGGCCAGCTTGAATGTCTGGTGACTGGAGTGCACGTTCGCAGGAACGAAGCTGCTCATGCAGACACCTCTTGGTGTGCAGCACTTTCTTCGGTCTGGGTTTCTTCGATTTCACCGGAGCGCACACGGATCATGCGGTCGCACTGGCGGGCAAGTGAGGGATCGTGTGTCACAAGGACGAGAGTTGTCTTTCGGTTCCGCTGCGCGGTGAACATGAGGTCGACAATCTGCGTGCCGGTGGAATCGTCCAGGTTCCCGGTCGGCTCGTCGGCGATCAGGATCTCAGGTTCAACGACGAGCGCCCGGGCGACAGCGACCCGCTGCTGCTCTCCGCCGGACATTTGCGCCGGATAGTGATGCAGGCGGTGACCAAGACCAACGGCTTCAAGTTCTGCCTGGGCCTTGTCAAAAGCGTCATCGTCGCCTGCAAGTTCAAGAGGAACCGCGACGTTTTCAAGCGCTGTCATGTTTGGCACAAGATGAAAAGACTGGAAGATAATACCAACGTTCCGGCCCCTGAACCTGGCCAACTGGTCTTCCGAAAGCGGGCCGAGTTCAGAACCTGCGACAACCACCGACCCTTCGTCGGCGCGCTCCAGTCCCGCCATCACCATCAGCAGCGTCGATTTTCCGGAGCCGGACGGGCCGACAAGCCCGACGGAAACGCCTTTTTCGATATCGAGGTCGATCCCTTTAAGAATATGAACCCGGCCGGCGCCTTCCCCCAAAGTCAGATGCACGTTCTTGAGGGATATTGCGGGAGAATTTGTCATCTTAGGGCCTTTACAACGGCTGCGTTTACCGGCTTCCTGAAGGGTGTTCGCCCTAGACAAGCGAACGCTTTGCGACCATATGGGCTCGAAATGCTTGATCTTCCAGTCCCGAAAGAGTTTTAGCGTGCGACGACTATACGTAATTCTAAGCTTCCTGGTTTTCTGCTTCTCTCCCATCATCGCTAATTCTGCGGAGCTCAAGCTGGTTGTTCTGGGAGACAGCCTTTCCGCAGGCTACCAGCTGGCGCCGGAAGAAGGCTTTCCCGAACAGCTACAAAAGGCGCTTGATGAACGCGGATACTCTGTTGAAGTCGTGAATGCGGGGGTTTCTGGCGACACATCTTCCGGAGGGCTATCGCGCCTTGACTGGTCGGTCGGTACGGATGCGGACGCCGTTATCGTCGAACTGGGAGCAAATGATGCGCTCAGGGGTATCCAACCGGAGATCACACGCAACAATCTGAACGAGATCACGAAACGGCTTCGCGAGCGCGGGGTTGAAGTGTTGCTGGCGGGCATGCTGGCACCGCGCAATCTCGGACCGGAATATGCCGAGGTCTTCGATCCGATCTATTCGGAGCTTGCCAAACTTCACGGGGCTTTGCTTTATCCCTTCTTTCTTGAAGGCGTCGCGCTCAATCCCGACCTGAACCTGTCTGACGGGATTCATCCCAATGCGGACGGTGTTGGCGTCATCGTTCAAAATATCCTGCCTAAAGTTGAAGAACTTTTGGCCAAAGCACAGTCTTCCTGAGGGATCTTTTCCGATCCCCTGCCTTCTAATTCTCACGAAGGTTCATCTCAGAACTTTAAGGAATGCCTGATGGAACAGCGCCGTCTTGGCCGCACCGATTTGCAGGTAAGCGCCCTTTGTCTTGGAACCATGACATGGGGCGAGCAGAACTCGGAAGCCGAAGGTCACTCCCAGATGGACTACGCCTTCGACGCGGGGATCAATTTTTTTGATGCGGCCGAACTCTACCCGATACCAGCGAAACGCGAGACCCAGGGCCGAACCGAGCGGATCATTGGATCCTGGTTCCAAAAGAGCGGTCACCGCGACAAGGTTGTCATGGCAACAAAAGTTGTCGGCCGAACCGTCATGGACTGGTTTCGCGAAAACGGAGAGACAGGTGAGCTGAAGCGCAGCCAGATAGAGTTTGCGGTCGACCGGAGCCTCAGAAACCTCCAGACCGACTATATCGATCTATATCAGATCCACTGGCCGGACAGGAACGTGTCGGGGTTCGGGTCCAATCCGACCCGCTGGCAGGATGCTGAACCGGTTGAAAACGAGAACAGTATCCAGTCCGTTCTCGAGGTCATGGCTGATCTGGTGAAGGCCGGCAAGATCCGTCATGTCGGGGTCTCGAACGAGAGCGCCTGGGGAACAATGCGCTACGTCACGGCCTCTGAATTATATGACGTGCCCAGGATCGTTTCGATCCAAAACGCCTATTCCATGGTGAACCGGACATTCGAAACGGGATTGGCGGAGGTTGCGCGCCGTGAGGATGTCGGACTGCTGGCCTATTCCGCTCTGGCACAGGGCTATCTGACCGGAAAATACCGCAATGGTGCCTTGCCCCAGGGTGCCCGCAAAACGCTGTTCAATAAAATGCAGCGTTACGAGCACCACAGAACGTTCGAGGCAGTTGAAGCCTATTTCAGTCTCGCCAAGACAGCAGGGCTGGACCCTGCGCAAATGGCCATTGCCTTTGCAAAATCACGCAGTTTCATGACTTCGGTCATAATTGGCGCGACACGGATGGATCAACTGGAGACCGACATTGGCGCTGCCGATCTCACACTGTCGCCGGATGTGCTTGAGAAGATCGACGCGATCCATCAGGAGTTCGGCAACACGGCTCCCTGAAAAACGCCTGCTTCAGACCATCCCAGAGAATCAGTTTCAGGCGGGCTGTCAGATTGACGGCAGTTGAAAGGGCCCACTGGTTCGCGTGCAGGCCGAAATCCGATTCTGCGTCAGAAGCTTAGTTTTTTGTCTTGCGCTTTTCTTGAAGTTGATTCCTCATGGCTTTTGTCAGCGTCAGCGGAGGGAGAACCCATGCCGCGCCTATTTACAGGCCTTGAGATACCGTCTCAGACAGGTCTCATGCTTTCACTGCTCCGGGGAGGTCTTCGGGGCGCCCGCTGGATCGATCCGGAAAACTATCATCTGACATTGCGCTTCATCGGAGACATCGACGACCGAACGGCCGATGAGGTGGTTGCAGCGCTTGACCGTGTGCGCCGGGATCCCGTCGAAATCAGGATGAATGGCCTCGGATCCTTCGGCAACGGCAGGCCACATGCGGTGTGGGCGCGTGTTGAACCGACCGCGCAACTGGCCGAGCTTCAGGCGGAGCAGGAAAGGATCCTTCAGCGTCTCAATCTTCCGGCGGAGCGGCGCAAATACACTCCGCACGTCACGATCGCCCGCTGCAAGACGTCGACAAACGAAGACGTTGCCAAATGGCTCAGTGAGCGTGGGAACTTTCAGGCACCCCCATTTGTTGCCGGTCGATTTGTCCTGTTCTCGGCAAAGTCGAGCGTC
The DNA here is from genome assembly GCF_040530035.1 of Roseibium sp. HPY-6. Taxonomy (NCBI): domain Bacteria; kingdom Pseudomonadati; phylum Pseudomonadota; class Alphaproteobacteria; order Hyphomicrobiales; family Stappiaceae; genus Roseibium; species Roseibium sp. HPY-6. The sequence goes on along the minus strand of NZ_JBEWCD010000003.1, from coordinate 263,776 downwards.
GGCGGAGGGCCTTATCTGGTCGAAGAGGCCTATCCGCTCGCAGCCTGATCCAGGAGACTTGCATATACGCCAAGCGTTCTGGCGCACATTGTTTCAACGGAAAAGTTTTGCTCGACATGGCTTCGAGCCCGGCTGGTCATTTCCCGGCGCGCGTCTTGCGGCTGCAAAAGCGCGTTCTGGATAGCGTCCGCCAGTGCAACCGCGTTTCCCGGCGGAACGCGCCAGCCGGTACGCTCCCCTTCGCAAGTCTCGGGCGGTGCAAGTACGGTTTCCGGCACCGCGCCGTGATCTGAAACGATCACCGGAACACTCGCGGCCTGAGCCTCGACAGCGGCTCTGCCGAAAGCCTCCGGTTCAACAGAAGCCACCACCGCAACATCGGCAAGTGCCAGGGCCGCCGGGACATCGGCGCAATGACCGACAAGCCGCACTTGCTCCTGCAGCTCATGGTCAGCGATCATTTTCTTCAGCTCAGCCACATAACCGTCACGCCCCTGAGCGTCACCGGCGAGGATCGCAATGGGATCCTTCAATCCCATGGATTTCAGGTTCACCATCGCATCGATCAGGATTTTCTGGCCCTTCCAGGCGGTCAGGCGCGCCATGTTCAAGACAATTGGACGTCCTGCTGGAACGCCCCAGCTGTCCTTGAGTGCCTGCTGGCGAAGGGCGCTGACGTTTTCCGGAGCAAGGCTCTTCAGATCCGAGCCGCGTGTGATAACACTGATCTTTGCCGCAGCGGCCGGGTGCCTGCTTGCAATGAGATCCGCGATGAACCTTGAATTGGCAATGACGGCATCGCCGCGTGCCATGACCGAATTGTAGAATGCTTTCAGCCCGTTGGATTGATTGTAAGTGCCGTGATAAGTGGTGACGAACGGAATTTTTGTGCGTCGCGCGGCCCTGAGCGCTGACCAGGCCGGTGCCCTGCTTCTGGCGTGAATGATATCCACATGACGCGAAGCGATCAGATCTGAAAGGGCTGATGCGTTCTTCCAGATTGTAAACGGGTTTTTCGATTTGACGGGCAGGACGATATGTTCAGCGCCGCTTGCTTCGAGCTCAGGAACCAATTGCCCGCCTTCGCTGACCACCAGTGCGGTGCTGCCCGCCTGGACGAGCGCGTTTGCCACATCAAGCGTCGTTCTTTCCGCGCCACCGGAATTCAGATCCGGGATCACTTGCAAAACGGTTGTTGCGGAAGGAAGCTGATGCAAATCGGGTCTCCGAAGAACTTGACTCGAAACAACGCGGAGATGCCTGGTGGCTCGCCGGGAAACAGAAACGCAATGAGAGCCATAATATGGGTGCTGGCGAACCGCAATTCATTCAAGTTGGAAAAAATGCTCTGGCGCGCAGGATTGCGGTCGACATCGAGCCCGGAAGCGGGCCGACCCTGATGTGGCTGTCCGGTTTCAAGTCGGACATGAGTGGAACCAAGGCGGAGGCGCTTGCCGCATTCGGTCGCGACGCAGGGCAGGAAGTTGTCCGGTTTGACTATTCCGGCCACGGGATGTCCGAGGGAGACTTTGAAGCCGCTTGCGTGTCGGATTGGCTGGAAGAAGCAGAAGCCGTTTTCGACAGGTTCTGCCGGGGCGACACCATCCTCGTCGGATCGTCCATGGGAGGCTGGATCTCCCTGCTTCTGACACTACGGCGGAAAGCAACACACCGGATCAAGGGACTGGTTCTGATTGCTCCCGCAGTCGACTTCACTGAAGAACTGATGTGGAAAGAGCGCTTTTCCGATGACATCAGACAAGCCATCCTGAAAGACGGGCGCTGGGAGCAGCCCTCACAATACAGCGACGATCCTTATGTCATAACCCGGAAACTGATCGAAGACGGGCGAAACCACTTGCTCCTGGACCAGGATCTGCATCTGGGTGCGCCGGTCACGATCCTGCAGGGTGCGCAGGATCCGGATGTGCCGGCCCGCCACGTGCAGCGGCTGGTCGAAGCCCTGCCTTTGGACGACGTCACTTACTCGCTGGTTCCGGATGGGGATCACCGCTTGTCGCGGCCGCAGGACATAGACCTGCTCGTAAGGGTCGTAACAGAGATGTCGTCTTGCTAGGGTCCGGCTAGACCGGCAACGTTTCCCGTCCCTGTTTCTGGACGCGGTACCAGGCCCAGAAAAGCCTTGCTGCGATCGCTCGATGCGGCTCCCAAACAGAGGCAATCTCGTCCAGTTCTTTCGGGGCGGGTCTCTTTTCAAGGCCTAGAGCGTCCTGCACGGCAATCTGGAGTGCCAGGTCACCGCTCGGGAAAATATCCGGATGGCCAGCGCAGAACAGGAGAAAGATGTCCGCGCTCCAGCGGCCGATACCCTTGATGGCACAGAGTTCCGCGTGTGCTTCGTCTGCCGGACATGTTGCCAGCCTTGCGAGGTCCAGGCCGCCCTCGCAAGCAGCAGTGACGGCACGCAGCGTTCTGATCTTTGGCCGCGAGAGGCCCACGTCGGCCAGATCCTGATCCGAATGGCGGGCTATCGTTTCAGCGGTCAACGGAGTAACGCGTTCCTGGAAACGCTTGAAAATCGCCGTAGCGCTGGCAACAGAGACCTGTTGCGCGGTGATGATCTGCGCCAGGCCCGCAAAATCCGCGGGCCGGCGACGGAGAGGCAGAGGACCTGCAACAAGCGCAATTTCTTCAAGGCGTGGATCGATTGAAATGAGGTTCGCAAGGCCGGTGGTTACGTCATCCTCGGTCGCAACGGGTTTCATCTTTTCGCTCAGCTTTTGTGCTCTTGCACGGATCGGCGCAAGTGGTAGGAATACCGTCGGTCTTGTTCCATACCCGCGCGTACGTCAACCCGGTTCTCCTTGCCAAATGACAAAGCCCTGCTTTCGTTTCGCACCGTCTCCGAACGGGCATCTTCACATCGGGCATGCGTTGTCCGCGCTGCTGAACGTTCGTGCGGCTGTTGCGCTGAGCGGCCGGTTCTTCGTGCGTGTCGAGGACATTGACCAGACGAGATGCACGCCGCAGCTGGAACAAGACATGTTCGAGGATCTTGCCTGGCTGGGTGTTCCGCTCGATGAACCGTCCCCAAGGCAATCGGAAGCCTTTCCGTTTTACCGTGCAGCGCTGGAGAAGCTTCAGGATCTCGGACTGGTTTACTCTGCCTTTTTGACCAGGTCGGAAATCAAAACCTTCGTTACCGAATACGAGGCGGATGGCAATACATGGCCTAGGGATCCCGATGGGGCGCCTCTTTACCCTGGGGATCTGGCCGTGTTGTCGGAGGAAGACGTTCAAATTCGCGCAGACAGCGATGCCTCCTTTGCGCTACGGCTCGACATGAAGAAGGCTCTTGCCCGGATCAGTTCCGATCTGTGCTGGCAGGAGGCAGGTGCCGAAGGAAAGTCGCTTTTCGACCCGGGAAATCGCGTTCCCGTCGAAGCGGATCGCTGGGGGGATGTCATCCTCGCCCGCAAGGATACGCCGACAAGTTATCATCTGTCCGTCGTGGTCGACGATGCCCGCCAAGGCGTCACTGATATTCTCAGGGGACAGGATCTTTATCACGCGACAAGTGTTCACAGAGTTCTGCAGGAACTGCTCGGGCTTCCCGAGCCGCGGTATCGGCATCACCGGCTTGTCTTGGATGCGGATGGACGAAAACTGTCCAAATCCAATCAGGATACAAGCCTAAGCGCTTTGCGGGCTGACGGCCTCTCGCACGCCGACCTTCGCAGGCGTATCGGGCTATAGGCGCCTACAAGAGGTCTGCACCAAACCAGAAACTCAGGAACGACACCCATAGGCTGGTGGTCACGATTGCGCTTAACGTCGTCATGGTAATGGCGTTGGCGGACATCGCATGACCGGTTCCATAGCGATTGGCAAAGATATACGCGTTGACACCTGTTGGGCAGCCGGCAGCCAAGGTTGCGGCGGCTGTCCAAAGCGGCGGCAACTGAAACAGGAAGGTACCGGCAAGAAAAACAACTGCCGGCATGATGACGATCTTGATGGATCCGAGGAGGAACCCGGGCAGCATGTTCCCGCGCAAGCCGTATTGCACCAAGCTCATGCCCAGGGAGAGAAGGGCTAGCGGAAGCGCCGTGGCGGCAATGCGCCCGAGCACTTCTTCCCCCAATTCCGGCAGGTCCAGGCCTGTCTGGCGCCAGGCAAAAGCCAGAAGAATTGTGATGATCAGCGGATTGGCGATTATTTTGCGGGCAGCATCCAAAACGAGATTGCCCAGTGACGGCATGGCCTCGCCGCTGTCGATTGCGGCGGTGCGTTCCATCGCAATGGCCATTACGAATGTCATTGTCGCCAGATGGATTGAAATGATCAGCAAGACGGGAACCAGGCCTTCATTGCCGTAAACCGCCGCAACCACGGGCATTCCGACCAGGAGCAGGTTGGCGTAGGAAGCGGAGATGCCGCCAATTGCACCTGCACGTGCCTCTCTTCCGAATCCCTTGCGTATGACAAGCGTGCCAAGCGGCCAGGCAACCGCGACGCCCATAAAGTAACTCGCCCAAAGCGCCAGCGGCAGTCCGCCCGAAAGATCTGCACCAATCAGGGACCGGAACACAAGAACAGGCAGTGCCACTATGAAAACAAACTGGCCGAGTGCGTCTCCAATGCCTTGTGACAGCACGCCAAATCGCGCCAGGCAATAGCCGATGCCGATTAAGAGAAACACCGGAGCGACAATGGAAAAGGTCTGCGCGATCATGTGGGTTCCGGTTGGAGCCTGGAGGAAGGTTTTGGCAAGGCGCGCAAGAATTTGCGGTTGGGAACTGTTTTTAGGGGATTGGATCGCGCTCCGCCAGCCTTCAAAGTGAAGCTGCAAAAGGACGATGCACTATTCAGCCGCGGCCGCATATCTACGCCGGACAGAATTGACTGCACGTTCTTCAGAAGGAAATGGGCAGAATGCCGGATCGTGATGACGATAATGCCAGGCTCGCGCTTCTGGCGCATGACCTCAGAACGCCTCTGTCGGCCATGCGGCTTACGGCCGATCTGATCGGAAATGGGCCTCTGGATGAGGATCAGGCAGAAAAACTCGCAATCCTGATCAAGTCCATCGACTCTCTGGCCGAAATGACCGGCGACCTCATGGAAACGATCAGGGCGGGTCATGCCTCATCCATTGCCCTGCATAACATTGTTGAGCTTGTTACCGAATGCACGGACCTCTTCCGTGTAGCGGCAGAAAACAAGAACCTTTCGTTTGAAGTGCGGGTTGATGAGCGTCTGCAAGACATGCCGACAGCGCATCCGATCGAGCTACGCCGTGTTCTAACGACTGTTCTGGACAATGCCATCAAATACACCGAAACGGGAATGGTGTGCGTCTGCGTGCAGCCGTCGATGTCCGGTGAAGCAGATGACCAGAAGCTCGCCGGTCAAGCTTCCGTCTGCATTGCAGTCTCGGACACTGGTCCGGGAATTGATCCTGACGAAGAAGTCCATCTCTTTCGCCCTTTTTCGCGCGGCCGCCATGGGCCTACCGCAGTTGCCGGACACGGGCTGGGATTGTGGGGCGCTACCCGGTTGGTCGCTGAGATGCGAGGACGGTTGCTATTGCACCGCCCGGAGGAGGGAGGAAGCTGCTTTGAAATTCACGTGCCCGCTTCCGCTGATGAGGCCGCGCCCGATGCGAGGGGCGCCGCCGGCCGTGTAGCGTCAAATCTGGAAAACAAGCGCGGTCTTACAGCGCATATCCTGATTGTGGACGACAATGCCACGAATTGCCGGCTGCTGGCTGCTTTGCTGGAAACGTTCGGATGCACATTCGATGTTGCCCAGTCCGGCGATGAAGCGCTTGAGCTGACCGGGCGCCAAAGCTACGACGCCGTTCTTCTTGATCTCAACATGCCCGGAAAGAGCGGTGTCGAAACAGCGTTGGAAATGAGAGCTGATCCGGGCAGATCAGGCCTGCCGCTGATTGCGGTGACGGCGGCTTTGGAAGCCGTCAGTGAGCGGCAACTGCGGGAGGCAGGGTTCCGCGAGACCGTAAGCAAACCACTTTCGCCAGCTGAGCTCTTTGCTGCGCTCCAGCGCGCGTGCAGTGACGCGGCCTGAGGTGCATTGGAGAATGACCTCTACGGGCTGGCAGCCTCCGCTTCAAGTTGATCAAAGGCGCGCTGCCACATCCAGGGCCTGTTCGAGACGATCGTCGCCCCAGTAAAGATCACCGTTTGACAGCACGAAGCTCGGTGCTCCGAATATCCCGCGTTGTTCCGCTTCCGCGACTGCCGCTCGTAACCCAATTTTCGTCTCGGATGATTTTGCATCGCTGAGGGTCTGGTCAACGGGAGCACCTGTTTCCAGCAGGAGGTCTGCCATCAGCGCTTCATCGGAAATGTCGAGACCTTGGCCGAACTGAGCCACATACACCGCGCGCGTGAAAGCGCCAATCCAGGGTTCCTGACGGCCGCAAAAAGCAATTCGCGCTGCGGCCAGGCTGTGCTGCGGAAAGGGCGCCGGTACACGCATCGGCAATCCGTAACGTTCGCATTGACGTTCCATGTCCCGCCACATGTAGCGGCCTTTTGCCGGTTGCAGGTTAAAGGGCGAGGTGTCCCAGCCCTGCTTTTTGAAAATGGGACCAAGCAAAAAGGGGCGCCAGACGACGTTCACGTTGAAATCGCTTGCGAGGGTCTGAATCCGCATGGCTGAGAGATAGCTGTAGGTCGACGCAAACTCGTACCAGAATTCGACGACGGGCTGATCATCCGATTTAAGATGCACGATGTTTGAATCTTCAGGCTGATTGGACTGGCGGTTCATTGTCACCTTGTGATACTCCGCAAACGCTTAGCCGGGTTTTCGGGGATTGGATGCTCCTGGCGAATGAGCTAGATCATGAGTTCTCAAATCGACCTGAAATACAGTGATGACACAAAGCGATCTTTCCAAGAATAGCCCGAAGTCATGGGTTCGCAAGTTGGCCGCGTGGTGTATGAGCCATCCAATGATCGCCGTCACTGCTTATGTTGTCTTCGTTTCGATGTTTTTTCTCATTTTCCCGGGTGTCGATTTTTGGGCCAGCGGGGCTTTCTATGACGAGATTTCGGGCTTTTGGGCACAGAATGAACCGTTCCTGCGAGATGTGAGGCACCTGGGCCCGTTTCTTGTGAAGGTGATCGCGATCGCCTGTGTCGGTGTGCTCGTCATCAAATTGCTTGCACCCGGGCGTCCACCTCTCATGCCGCTTCGCCAACCGGTCTTTCTTCTGACGACGCTCATTCTGGGTCCGGGCGTGATCGTGAATGCGATCCTGAAGGACAATTGGGGGCGACCCAGGCCTCGGTATGTTGAAGAGTTTGGCGGTGATTTGCCGTATCAGCCTGTCTGGAAAATCAGCGACCATTGCGAGAGCAACTGCTCGTTCGTCTCGGGCGAGGCGTCTGCGGCCATGTGGCTTACGTCAGTCGCCTTTCTGGTTCCGGCGACCTGGCGCAAGGCGTCTCTGTGTTTCCTGGTGCCATTGTGTCTGGTGCTATCGGCCAACAGGGTGGCGTTCGGCGGACACTTTTTCTCAGACACGCTGATTTCCTGGGGCATCACGCTGTTGCTGATCCTCGCAGTCTATCACCTTCTCTACCAGCGGGTTCCACCTATCTTAAGTGACCGAAAGCTGGATGAATGGTTCACGGTGAACGGACGCAGGCTACACCGGCGAGTGAACAGACTGGTGCTGCGTGTCCGGTTTTTTGTGCGTGGAATGGCCCGTAAGTTCTCAGAGCACTAGCCGCCGCTCGGGCTGACAGTAGATTTCTGACATCATCAAGTCCGGCTTTCCGCGTCGGGCTGATGCTGGTTTTTCCGGGGTCTGGTGCGCTTCAGAATTCGGGCGAAGCGAAGTGGCGATCTGTTTTCCACCCAGGTAATCGCGTTGTTCAAAGGTGGTGTGTTCCTGCGTCGCTTGCGTAAATGGCGAGCGGCACTGCGGCTTGTGCCGACAATTACAATAAGCCCGAGCGCCAAAAGTGGAACGCCGGTAGGAATGGGGAGCCATACCGTTGCAAAGCCAAGCAAGAGGAGCAAAGCGGCCAGTGACCACCACAGAAATTTCATCGCAAAGCCAAGCTACTAACCAGGGAGGTCTGTCATAGCGCAGGCTCCAAGAAGAATTTATGAAATCAAACGCTCAAATTCTCTTAGCTGAGCAAGCAAGCCAATATCAGGTATAGGCGTCGAGCAGTTGTCCACATCCTGATCGGATAAGGTGATAAACCTCCTCAAAGCCCTCGGGACCGCCGAAGAACGGGTCGGGTACATCCCGGGGCGGCGTGTTCAGCAACAGGCGAACATCGGCGGACTTGGCGGGGTTCAGCTCTGTCAGCGTCGACAGGTTCTGCGCGTCCATGGCTACAATGACATCGAATGTCTCGAAATCAGCGTCGGCCACCTTACGGGCACGCTGAGCGGAAATATCGATACCGTGACGGGCTGCAATCTCAATCGAGCGCGTGTCCGGTGGATTGCCGACATGCCACGGGCCGGTTCCGGCCGAATCTATTCTGAATTCATCGGAAAGGCCTGCATTTTCAACGAGGTGCTTGAAAATACCTTCCGCAAGCGGTGATCGGCAGATATTGCCAAGGCAAACGAACAAGACAGAACGTGACACTTTGGTCTCCTGAGTGCGCAACAAGCGCAACGTGCTGCCTTAGTGAAACAATTGCAATGGCGCGAAGCGGAAATCACCGTCGTCTTCGCGAGGTGTTGCCTCTGGACCGTGAAGTGCCATGTGTTCCATTAAACGTACGTCGTCAAAGGAGGATGGGATGGCCGAGCGACTGAAACCCGAAGATCGTGCAGCTGGGCTCGCCACGTTGCCGGAGTGGCAGCTGTGTGAAGGGCGTGAAGCGATCTTCAAGTCTTTCAAATTCAAGGATTTCTGCGAGGCGTTCGGGTTCATGACCCAGGTCGCGCTCGTCGCCGAGAAAATGAACCATCATCCCGAGTGGTCGAATGTCTATCGGACGGTCGACATCACCTTGGCGACGCACGACGTTGGCGGATTGAGTGAGCTCGACCTGGATCTGGCTCGTGAAATTGAAAACATAGCGTCTGCTTAACCAGGGCTATCCGGTCTGGATACCTTTTGATAGCAGGAAGCGGTGTCCGAACTCGGTCCGTTCACGTTCGACCAGCGTATGGCCGTTCTCCTGGCAGAAGTGCGGGATATCGATTTCTGCCATCGGGTCGGTCGTCAAGACAGTCAACTGATCGCCGTCGCTTAGCCGCGTCAGCGCCTTGCGGGTTTTGAGAACCGGGAGCGGGCATTTGAGCCCCTTCAGATCGAGCATTGTTTCAGACACAGGTTTTATTCCATTGATTTTTGGCCGATTTTTCCATCTCCGCCAAGCCTTCCCGCCAAAATGAGTCTCAGATCTTCAAGCGGCATTAATGGTTCCGGGCTAGAATGGGCGCTGACATTGCAAGGCCCATTTGATGGTTCCTTGCAACAATTCGCAGAGACGTCAAATGCTTTGTTTTGATCCGGACAAGAGAACAAAACCTTTGCAGATCCTCGCCGTTGCGCTCGCGGTGTTGCTTGGCAGTGTTGTTGCGGCATTGAGCGAATCCAGGGAAATCAGGATTGTCACTCAGAATTTTGCGCCTCTCCAATGGGAAAACAATGGTGCACCCGACGGATATGTCGCGCGCTACATTTCGGCGGTTTTCGAACGCGTGAACGAAGATTTCCCGGTCGAAATCGCTTCTTTCGAATTCCTCCCCTGGAAACGGGCTATCCTGACGGCAAAGTCCGCGCCGAACGTAATGCTGTTTTCCATGTCGCGGACGCCCCAGCGTGAAGACCAGTTTCTTTGGCTTGGCGAGGTGTCGCCTTATGGACAGTATCTGTTTCAATTGAATTCGAAGCCCCGCTTCGTGGCCGATACGGTGGAAGACCTTCTGGATCTCGACGTAAAGATCGGCGTACAGGACGGTGGTAACATGTACGCCTATCTGAAAAGCCTTGGGTTTGGCTCCTCCGGTCAGCTCGTGCCCATCACCGACTATCGGCAGGGGATCGAAATGCTCTATCTTGGTCGGGTCGATCTGTTGCCGCTCACGGGGTTTCTCGCCGAAGCTGCCGCCTGCAAGCAAGGTTATGATGGCAGCCTTCTCCAGCCGGTTGTCTATATCGAAGATCTTGCCAAGCCACTCTGGGCAGTGTTCAGCAAGGGCACCGACCCGGATCTCGCCGATGCCTTTCGCCGCGAGATGGTTGCTCTTAAAGACAGCGGATATCTGGAAGAGTTGACCCAAATGCATCGGGAAAACTGGCAGATTCAGGCCTGCGGCCAATAAAGCCTGTTGCATCCGGTGTTAACGGGTGCTTTCGAATGGCCGGACATTCACTGACCTGCATGAACTGGATACCCTGATGACTGAGACGGCTATCACGCCTTTGGATGTGCTCGATTTCTGGTGGCAGGCCGGGTCTGCCAAGTGGTTTGCGGGCGGTGAAAAGTTTGATGGCCATTGCCGCGAGCAATTTGCCGCAAGCTTGGCTGCGGCAAATGCCGGTGAGCTGGATCACTGGCAGGAAACGGCGGACGGCACGCTCGCTTTGCTTCTCTTGCTCGATCAGATGTCGCGAAACATCCACCGTGGTTCGCCCGAAGCCTTCAGCGGCGACGCCAAGGCGGTTGCCATCGCGGAAAGGGCAATCGACCGGGGCTTTGACCGGGCTTTTCCAAAGGAAGCCAGAGGATTTTTCTATCTCCCCTTTGAACACTCCGAGGATATGGAGCACCAGGAAAGAGCAGTCGACCTGTGCCGCAGGCTCGGAGACAAGGAGCTTTACCACTATGCGCTGGTGCATATGGATGTGATCCGCCGATTTGGACGGTTTCCTCACCGCAACAAGGTTTTGGGGCGCGTGACGACACCTGAGGAAGAAGCCTATTTGAAGGATGGCGGCTTCTCAGCCTGACCTGGCGAGTTCGGCCCCTACAGGTTTGAGGTTCTGTCAACATCCGGCAGGTTCCATCGGGACCTGCCTTTTTTCAGTGCTTTTGCTCATTATTGGCCCTGCACAGATTTTCACCTACGACATAAATTTTGACTATTTTTTAAACAAAAAAGCCGCCTAATTTTTCATCACTTCGTGGCGGTTAACCTGATGATGAATCGCAAAGTAGATTTAATAAGCTGAAAAACAATAGCTTTTTCGTTTGCTTCTCCAGTTGGCACGGTCCTTGATTAAGAAAGGCCGACGTTGGGCCGGCTTACCAGACAATGGTGCATCTCAAGACCTGAAGACCCTTCCAGAGGGGGAACTCAACAGGCGCGTGTCCGGTACCGACGACCGAGCCTCTTCGATGGGAAGGGGCAGAAAAAGGGGAATGGTACGAGCAATGAAAATAGTGATGGCCATCATCAAGCCGTTCAAGCTCGACGAAGTGCGCGATGCCCTGACGGGTATCGGCATACAGGGTCTGACGGTGACCGAAGTGAAAGGCTATGGCCGCCAGAAGGGGCACACCGAAATCTACCGCGGCACGGAATACGCGGTGAGCTTCCTGCCGAAGCTGAAAATCGAAGTCGCCGTCGATACTGCCGACGTCGAAAAGGTCATTGACGTTATCTCCGGCGCCGCGAAAACCGGCCAGATCGGAGATGGAAAAATATTCGTTCACTCGATCGATCAGGCTGTGCGCATCCGCACTGGCGAAACAGACGCCGAAGCTCTGTGATTTAGGTAAGGAAACGTATCATGAAAAAACTTGTCGCTAAGAGTGCGGCGACGCTTGCCGTGTTGAGCCTTTCGGTTCTTCCGGTTTTCGCTCAAGACACTGCGGCTGAAGCTCCGGCTGTATCTCCGGAAGTCGCCTATATCTTCAACACGCTTCTGTTCCTGATCGGTGGCTTCCTCGTTATGTGGATGGCTGCTGGCTTTGCGATGCTTGAGGCCGGTCTGGTCCGTTCCAAGAACGTGTCCATGCAGTGTCTGAAGAACATCTCGCTGTATTCAATTGCAGGCCTGATGTTCTGGATCACCGGCTACAACCTGATGTACACGGGTGTTGACGGCGGCTTCATGGGTTCCTTTGGCCCTTATTCCTTTGACGACGTTGGCGGCAATGCGCTCGACACGGGCTATTCGACAGCTTCCGACTGGTTCTTCCAGATGGTGTTCTGTGCGACCACCGCATCCATCGTCTCCGGAACACTTGCTGAACGCATCAAGCTGTGGCCGTTCCTGATCTTCACGGTCGTTCTGACAGGCTTCATCTACCCGATCGCGGGTTCCTGGCAGTGGGGCGCCGGCTGGCTGTCCGAAATGGGCTTCTCCGACTTCGCCGGCTCCACGCTCGTTCACTCCGTTGGTGGCTGGGCCGCACTTGCAGGCGCCATCATCCTCGGTGCACGTAAGGGCAAGTATGGCGCAGACGGTACGGTTCATCCGTTCCCGGGTTCCTCCATGCCGCTCGCAACACTCGGCACGTTCATCCTGTGGCTGGGCTGGTTCGGCTTCAACGGCGCGTCTCAGCTTGCGATGGGCACGATCGGTGACGTATCCGACATCTCGCGCATCTTCGCGAACACCAACATGGCCGCTGCTGCCGGTGTAGTTGTCGCAGTGCTGCTTACCCAGGCTCTCTACAAGAAGGTCGACGTAACCATGGCGCTGAATGGTGCTCTGGCAGGTCTCGTGTCCATCACGGCTGAGCCGCTGGCACCGAGCGTCTGGCAGGCTGTGTTCATCGGTGGTGTTGGCGGTGCGATCGTCGTGTTCACTGTTCCGCTTCTCGACAAGCTGAAAATCGACGATGTCGTTGGCGCAATCCCGGTTCACCTCATTGCAGGTATCTGGGGCACCTTCATCGTGCCGCTCTCCAATGGCGACGCATCCTGGGTCACGCAGATCATCGGTATCGTTGCTTACGGCGTGTTCACACTGGTGGCATCCGCAGTTGTCTGGTTCATCCTGAAAGCTGCCATGGGCATCCGGGTTTCCGACGAGGAAGAGGCGCTTGGTCTCGACAAGGTCGAAATCGGTGTGGAAGCCTATCCGGAATTCGGAACCGGTTCTCAGCGTCTCTGATTGGACAGAGGCGTCAGAAAAATCTCCCAGGCGGTCTATTGGCTCGGACCGCAAACTGGAAACCCGGGGGCAACCCCGGGTTTTTTTTGTCTGCATCTGGATGAGAAGATGAGTCAGACGCTCGCTGGTTTCAGTCTTTCGGCAACGTCCTGAACCGCTTCGGAAGCACGCTTTGCAAGCTCAATGTTCTTGGCTGAACCCTTGATGGCGTTCTCCGTGTCCTGCCGGATCTTGTGCAAGTTCGTTGAAACTTCGTCCAGCGCCGTCGTCTTGTCATTCATCTGTCGGGATGTCGCTTCGTTGCGGGTGGTCAGGTCCCGCAAATACGCTTCGACTGTCGAGATCTGTTCGAGGCTGCCGGCACTCTGCGTATCGGAGAGTTCAAGCCTCTCCCTGGCTGTCTTGACGAGTTGCCGGGTCTCGGCGAGCGATTGCGTCATTTCCGACAAGATTGTTGCGATCGACTCGACCGCCTTTTCCGTAGATCCGGCGAGCGCCTTGACCTCTCCGGCAACGACGGCAAAACCCTTGCCCGCATCTCCGGCTCGTGCCGCCTCGATCGTTGCGTTGAGCGCGAGCAGATTGGTCTGTGCCGAAATGGACGAAATTTCCTGGGCAAGATTTTCGATGTCGTTGAACTTGGTCGTCAGGTCCGAAGTCGCTGTGTTCAATTTGCCGATCAGCTCCGCAGCACCGAGACAGGTTTCGGAAATCGTCTGGATGCCCTCGCGTGCCTCTGTGATCTTCGTTCCGGCACTTGCAAGATCCTGCGTGCAGCTCTCGGCCCGTGCGCCAACGGAACGCAGTTCTCCCTGAATCTGATCGGCGGTCGAGATGAGCTCGCCAAGGAATTCGGCTCGCTCCCTGCTGGCCGAGTTTACCGCCTTTGCGTTCTGGCCGATCTGCGAGACTACCTTCCATGCGTCCTTGAGCCGGTCGATTTCGGCATCGGTGGCCGGGTGCGCCGCGACAGCGAGATTGTTTCCCTCAATGCGGGATCTTTCATCGCCGGGGTTTGGTTGCTGATCGTGCAACCTGTCTTTCTGGGTGATGTCCTTGTGCCGCAATGTGAGATACGCGCTCACGAGAGAGACGATAAACGGCACGGCAGTCGACAAAAGCGCCTGCCAGATAACCAGCTCCGCCGGACCAAAAACGGCATCAACCTGATTGATGATCGTCAAGATTGAGCCCACGACGACTGCCGTAATCAAGGCACGTTTCAACATAGGACCAGTTCCTTCGTCACTGCTTCAACAGGATCGTTCAACAGGGTTAATAGTGTGAAAATCGGCGCTCCGGCGTCAAATTTTGATGATCGAACGCAAACCGAAGGACAGTGCCCTCATTTGGTCGGGGCATCGTTCGCAGCAGTGCGGTGAATGGCAGGCAGGAAGGTCATCAGGGTAAGGTCGATTGCACACTTGTGCCGCTTCAGGCCGGCGCTTCGCTGCTCAAGAGCTCAGCCATGTTACTGTGGCTTTCGACGACCTTGTGTGCGCCTGCTTCCAGCAATTGTTCGGTGTGGCCACCGTGGCTGTGCCCGCCGCCGACAAAACCCCAAACCGTCATGCCAGCGGCAAGGCCCGCTTTCACGCCATTTGAGCTGTCTTCGACCACAAGCGTTGCTGCGGGATCCACCCCGAGTTTTTCAGCGGCAAGAAGGAACAGGTCCGGCGCCGGTTTGCCATTGGAAACCTGTTCGCCGGAATAAATGTGCGGCTCGAAATAGTCATAAAGACCGGTGTGCTGAAGTTTGTGGATGAGCCGGTGCAGACGTGACGACGATGCAACGGCCCTCGGGCCTTCATGCGCTTCGAGCAGTTGTTTGATGCCTGCTATTTCCGACAGCTCCCGATCAATCCGCTCCATCGTCGCAGCATCGAGCTCTGGCCCAAATGTCTCCGGCAAGGGGCCTTTGCCGATCGCGCGGTGATCTTTGTCGAGCGCAGCCCAGAAATCAGTGCTGCCAAGGCCCTGGAACTTGTTCATATATTCATCCAGGCCGTAGTGAAGGCCAATGCGCGCGAGGTGTTCGCGTTCCACCTCGACATAAATGATTTCCGAATCAACCAGAACGCCGTCGCAATCGAACAGGATCGCTTCAAATGCCATGCGATATTCGCCTTCTTACGGTCAGTTTCGTTAATGTGAACCGTCAAACAGCCCTTTGATGACCTGCCTTTGAAACAAGATGACAAGGATTGACGGCGGAAGAACAGCCAGGATTGCCAGCATCAAACCCGGCAGGCTCGCCCGTCCGAAAAACTGCATGTCCCTGACGACGGTATAGGCGGATTCTTCTGACGTGACGATGACGGGCCAAAGATACTGGTTCCATCCGTTCACAAACAGAACGAGAAACAGGGCTGCAGCTGTTGGCAGGGACAGAGGTAACAGGATGTCCATGAAAAACTTCCAGGCGCCTGCGCCATCCAGCTTGGCCGACTCAAGCATTGTGTCCGGCACGGTCATGAGAAATTGCCGGAAAAACAGTGTTCCCAATCCGGACGCGACAAGCGGGAGCACAAGCGCCGTGCGGGTGTTCACCAGCCCAAGGTTAGCAACAACTTCATAAGTCGGCAGGAAGCGCGATTCCAATGGCAGCATCAGCGTGAGCAGCAGCACCGCGAATATCACGCTTGCTCCCCGGACACGGAAATAGATCAGGGCATAGGCTGCCAGCAGGGAGACAGCAGTTTTCAATGCCGCAAAGGCCATGCCGAGCGCAAAGGAATTCCAGATCATGGCGACAACGGTGATGTCTCCGGAAAACCCTCCACTTGAAGTCAGAAACGAGCCGTAATTTTCCAGCAGCGCCCCACCTGGATCGAGGCGAAGCATTATCGGAGTGCCGGGAACATGGGTCGTTGCCGCGAACAGGGCATAAACCGGCAGGCACATGAGCAAAGCGCCCGCGATGAGCAGAATGTGGTCCAGAACCTGAGCAGCTCGACGTTTCTCAATCGCGTTCAACGACAATTCCTGCTTGTTTTCATACTTCGCGCGTTTCCTGCAAATCTCTCAAACGACAACAATACCAGAGTGCTTGGCCTTGTGTTCAGGCTCAACATGAATGGTGATATGCGCTCCGGGGACGTCTTCCTTGATGGCGATTTCTATGCGGTCGCAGATATCATGAGCAGCATCCACCGACATGTCGCCCGGAACGACAAGGTGGAAGTCGATAAATGTCGACTTTCCGGCAATCCTTGTTCTCAGATCATGCGCCTCAATCGCACCTTCGCCCTGCTCGGAAATCTGATCGCGTATTTTTTCAAGAACGTCGGCGGATGCCGCTTCGTCCATCAGTCCGCCAATGGACTCCTTGACCAGCTGCCAACCCGACCAAAGGACCGTAAGTCCGACAAGTAGCGCCAAGGCCGGATCGAGCAGGGTCCATCCTGTCACGAGAGCCAGAACGACGCCGGCAAGTACGCCAACCGAGCTTAGAACATCTGTCATCAAGTGTTTGCCGTCGGCAACAAGGGCGGGTGATCTTGCTGTTTTGCCGTACCGCATCAGGTAGCGGGCCCAGGCGCCATTGATCATCGCAGCGGCAACGTTCATCGCGATGCCCTCGCTTGAAAACTGAGGATGGTCGCCAGAGGTGAACCCGATCCATGCCGCCCTGAAAATCGAAATTGCGGCAAGCACGATCATGACCCCGACCAGAACGGCTGCGAAGTACTCTGCCTTGTCATGTCCGTAAGGATGGTTGCTGTCCGCAGGCTTTGATGCAAACCAGATCGCGGCAAGTGCCGCGAGCGACGAAGCGATGTTAACGGTGGTTTCAAGTGCATCCGACAACAAAGCGACTGAGTCGGTCAGAAGGTAAGCGCCCGTTTTCAGGGCAAGTACCACAAAGCCAACAAAGATGCTGATTACGGCAACGCGGATCCTGACCTTAAGGTCCATGCCATACCCCTGTCGCGAAGATCAAGCCGCGGCAAGGGGTATCAGTTTTTGCGAAGGTTACAAGGCTGAAACGGCGATAATCCTGCACTTTCTGAGGGTTCGCCGCCGCCGATAAGCCCTTCAGCCTCAGGCGCCGTCCTGCCAGTCCATGACCGCTGCGCCAATGATCTTGCCAGGCCCATCCCGGTCCTCGACCTGGATCAGGATTGCACAGCGGGCATCGCCTTTCAGCATCAGCTTCGATTTCGGCATGCGGAAAGTCGCAGACCCGCCCTCCCAGACGCCCATCGGCTCAAGATTGCGGACAATGTTGACGTATTTGATTTTCCGGCCTGCATTTTCTCCGCGACCGATATCGACGGTCGCCTCGTCTTCGATCCTGAGGAAGTAGACGGTCGCCATTTTCGCGCCCTTGGGCAATGTGCCATCGACCTTGGCCTGGACAACCATGTCCGAAATCGTCAGGTCGACATCCGCGGTAAAGGGATCCGCCCGGTTCAGGGCAGCCCGGACATCTCGCTCCCTGCTGCCAACGACATGTTCCTCGCCATTGATCACCATCTGAGGCGTGTAGACAGACCTGTCACCGCGGCGCGTTGCGTAGGACCGCTGGCGCTGGGAATGCACCGGGCTCGCAAAGGTGTCCTTCCAGCCGAGGTAATCCCAATAGTCAACGGGCATGAGAACAGTCAGAACATCCTTGTCCTCTTCAACAAGGCGCTCGGCAAGCTGATCAGCCGGCGGGCAGGACGAACAGCCCTGGCTTGTAAAGAGTTCCACGACCTTTTGCGGCTGCGCCGCAGCAAACTGCGTCGCGGCAATCGCTCCGGCTATTCCTGCGATAACAACAATTCCTGTCCGGAAAACCTTACTCGCTTTCCGATATGAGAGACCCACCATTTGGCTCGTTTCCTGTTTTGCTCGAGCGTAAAATATGCAACTTGGCATTCAATCGCGAGTCACGAGCCGGTGACATGCGGATCAGGAGGGGGAATTCGCGGGAAAGTGACTACCGCTGGAGCTGCCGTTACTGGCCTGACGCAATGATCTTTTGCAGTTCCGGCAGGAAGACCTGCTCATAGCTTGCCGGGCCAAGCGGTCCGATGAACTTGTAGCGGATCATGCCTTCCTTATCGACGACAAAGGTCTCCGGGACACCGTAGACGCCCCAGTCAATCGCGGTACGACCTGCAGCGTCAGCGCCTATTCGATCGTATGGATTGCCGAGGCTGCCGAGGAAACGGCGCGCGTTTTCCGGCTTGTCCTTGTAGTTGATACCGATGAGCTGAATGCCTTCAACCGTTGCAAGCCGTTCCAGAAGAGGGTGCTCGTCCCGGCAGGGTCCGCACCAGGACGCGAATACGTTCACGACCGAAATCTTGCCAAGGAGATCGTCCCGGGAAAACCCCGGCACTGCGGTTCCATCCTTGGCAAGTCCGTCAACAGCGCTCAAGCTAATGTCGGGTGCCGGTTTGTTGATCAGAGCGGATGGTATTGCCTGGGGGTCGTTTCCGAGCAGGAGCTGGAACATGAACAGGCCAGCCAGGGCCATGAACACGATCAGGGGCAGCAAAACGAGTATCGGAAAGCCGCGTTTTTGATTAGGCCCACCGGTTTCGGGATCGGTGCTGAGGTCAGGTTCTGACGTGCTCATTTGCCTTACCCGCGCTCATGTTGCGGACGCGCCCGCGAAATGCCCTGATCGGCGAGCTCCTTCAAGGCCCGCTCCTGGTTTGCCTTGTCAATTTTCACCCATGCCACGAGTGCAAGCACGGTCAAAAGGCAAAGACCGTAAGACGCCAGAATGAAGCCTGCATGTGGTCCAAGATCCATGGTGCTACTCCGCTGGCTGTGCTGTTGCTGCAGCCGTTCCGGGCTGTGATGCGCTCGCTGCCCGCATCCTCAAGGCACGCACCCGGCGCCTGAGCACTTCATTGCGCATGGCCATGAGATGCAGCACGAGGAACAACAGGGTGAAGGCAATCGCCATGACCAACAGCGGCCAGAGCTGGTCCGGGTGAATTGTCGGTCCGTCAAGGCGAACCACGCTAGCCGGCTGGTGAAGTGTGTTCCACCAGTCGACGGAAAACTTGATGATCGGAAGGTTGAGTGCGCCAACGAGTGTCAGGACCGCAGCAGCCTTGCCGGCCTTGATCGGATCATCCATGGTGCGCCACAGCGTCATCAGACCGAGATACATGATCAAGAGCACAAGGACGGATGTCAGTCGCGCGTCCCAGACCCAATAGGTGCCCCACATGGGCTTGCCCCAAAGCGAGCCCGTAACCAGCGCCATGAAAGTGAATGCAGCGCCGATCGGTGCCGCGCTTTTTGCCGAGACATCTGCCAGTGGGTGCTTCCAGACAAGAGTGCCGATCGAAGACAGCGACATGACCGTGTAACACATCATGCAAAGCCAGGCGGCCGGCACGTGGATATACATGATGCGGATGGTCTGGCCCTGCTGATAATCTTCAGGGGCCTGGAAGCTCATATAGAGCCCAACGGCAAAGGTAAGCCCGCACAATGCAACCAGCCAGGGCAGAACGACCTGCACGAGCCTTAGAAACCGCGTCGGATTTGCATAGTCCCAAAATGCCATAGCGTCTTACTTACTTTACTCTCACGTGACCTTCAATGCATTGCGTTGCCGCAGACTGCATTGCGATCGATCAAGACCGGGTGAGCGGATTGCGCAGACCTGCCGGATCTTGTTGCCGGAAGCGGTGTTGAATTCGCCCTGATCACGGGAGGCCGGAAGTGCGAATGATGCACCTGGCGCAGGTGTTCAGGTCCGGTCCGGTAACGTCAGCTCAAGCCGGATTGCGACACCCAGGCCCTCGAATTGATACCCCGGAAGAATCTCAAGCTCAGCCTGCTGGTTTTCACCCCTTTCGGTCAGAGTAAAGCTTGCCGCCTGAATTGGATACTCGCCTCTTTGCTCGGGGCGCAATTCCCAGGGTCTTGGGTGTACGGACCGGTCAAGCCAATCCTGAACATGTTGTTGAAAGGCTTTCCCGATGGGTTCCGGCCAGTCCGCCGCCATGCGCATAACGTGATGTGCATAGCGGCTCACACAAAGTACATATGGCAACCGGCTCAGCACGACTTGGCGTGCTTCTTCATCCGGATCGGCAATCTTGCCCACGTCCGGTGTGTTCAGTGACTGCGCTCCGAAAAACACAGGCTTTGCACGGCCTTTTCGCGGAAGCAGCGAAATCAGGCCTTCTCGGGCCCATTTTGTCTCAAGTCGCTCGTCGATCAGCAGCTCCAGCTGCGGCATCACGTTGGAAGGGTCATCGGCAGTCGGCATCGCCAGCTCCGGCAAACCCGCAACTTCACCACCGCCATCGGGGCCACGGATCCTGACGGCCCAGCCATAGGTTTTCGCCGATCGTCCAATATTTGCCGCCATCGCAAAGGCCGCATTGACCCACAAAAATCCGGGAGGTTCTTCGAAGGACGGATCGTTTTCTAAAGCAAATGCTCCCGCCGACGGCGGCTCGTTGTGATAAGGAAGCCGTCCGAGGACCCGGGGCAGGCACAATCCGATATAGCGGCTGTCTTTGTTCTGCCGCAGAGCAGACCAATCGGGATGACTGAACAAAGGCCCCGTGTTTTGAAGGGTCGTTTTTTGCGCATCAGCAGATCCGTATGAGAGGTAGAGTGCAGGCGACACCCCTGCAAGCAGCGGCGTTTGCGCCTTCGCGCAAATCTGGGCCAGCGCATTCAACAGCCTGATGTCTGCCTTGGTGTTCTCGACAGCCTCGTCCAGCACCAGGAGACCGAGGGGTTCGTCGTTAGACGTATGGTACACATCGTAATACAGAGCTTGGGAAACCGGGTTTCCGGGTTGGAGTTTAGAGGACCCGTCCCTGAGGATGGATTGCAGCTCGCTTCGGTTGATGTTCATTGCCCGAAGCCGCAATAAATCGTCCCACTCAACGCTGGACGCCAGATAAAAAAGCCCGCGCCAGGCGCTCTCCAGGTTCCGAAATGAGGGATGATGGAGAATTTCGAAGAGCTGCGCCGAAAGAGTCATATCCAGATGAGAGATCATGGCATCGAGTGTTTCGGCACCGCTGCCTTTGAGCAGGTCCGGCCGCTCCAACGCCAGCTTCACTATGTGGGGTTTGGCAGCCTCAAGTGCCCGGTCGATATCTTCTGGCGAGGCCAAACCACCTAAGTTGTCCGGCTTGTGATCCGTGTTGTATTCAGGTGGAGCGGAAGTTGCAGTCGCCTTACCGGGCGGCTCTTCGACGTGTGTACCGGGTTCACGGGACGAATTCAGACCAAGAAATCGGCGCAAAATGGAAAACACGTCGGGATGCCTTCAAACACTTGCATGTTCCGTTGTTTGGTGCCGGAACCGCGCAACAATCGACCGGATACTAGCACAAGTGGAGCCAGGATTATCCGAAGTGTGATTGTTCTGAGCTCGGCTCGCGCGTGTCAGTCCGCTGCAAATCGCAGCGCGGCAGCAGACGCGATGGGTCCAACAACGGTAGCGATCAGTGTCAGCGCGCACAGGATGAGGAACGGTGTCAGAAACGGCACCGGATCGTGTATGGCTGCGTCGGCCGCGCTCACACCGAAAATCAGAACCGGGATCGCCAATGGGACCACAAGGACCGCAAGCAGCAAACCTCCACGGCGCAGTGAGACAGTCAGCGATGCTCCGATTGCGCCGATCAACGTGAGGGCGGGGGTGCCGGCAAGCAGCGTCAATGTGACGGCGCCCATCGAAACCGGGTCCAGGTTCAAAAAGATCGCGAGCAGCGGTGCGGCGACAACGAGCGGCAAACCCGTTGCGATCCAGTGCGCCAGACACTTTATAAGGACCACCAGTTCCAGCGGTCGTCCTGCCATCATCATCAGGTCCAGCGTGCCGTCCTCCCGATCCGCCTGAAACAGCCGGTCGAGTCCAAGCAGCGTTGCCAGCAGTGCCCCGATCCAAAGGATTGCCGGACCGATCCGTGCCAGGAGGTTGAGATCCGGGCCGACGCCGAAGGGAATGACGGTGACGACAGCAAGGAAAAACAGAACCCCTACCAGGGCGCTGCCACCGATGCGAACGGACAGACGCAGATCGCGCCGAAACAGTGCCATTGCCCAACCGGTCACAACAATGCCTCCTCGCGAACCTGTTCGACAGGCTCCACGGCTTTGAGGTGCAGTGTTTTGACGCTGTCGAGCACGAGTTCTGTGTGGGTGGCGGTAATGATCAGACCGCCTGCGGCCAGATGCGCATTCATCAGACCAAGAAGCTGACCTTCAGATGCCTTGTCGAGCGCCGATGTCGGTTCGTCCATCAACCAGACGGGGCGCGGCGTAACCAGGAGCCGGGCAAGCGATAGCCGGCGTTTTTGCCCGGCCGACAGATAAGCGGCGGGCAATTGCGCGGTATGTGCGATACCGAGTGTCTGCAATGCGTCCGCTGGTGCCTGCGGAGTACAGCTGAACCCCTTTGCATCGCATCTGGACGTGAAACTTTGCCAGAACCCGAGATTCTCCAGAACGGACAAAGCTCCCTTGACTGCATCCTGATGTCCGAAATAGTGGGCCTGTTCATGTGGCAGCTTGTCCGGATCACCGCCTTCGAGCTGCAGTGTTCCTTCTGCAAGCGGAACAAGTCCGGCAAGCGTGCGCAAAAGCGACGATTTGCCGATCCCGTTGGCGCCTGTCACGACCAGAGCTGTTCCCTGTTCCAGTGAAAAAGACAAATTCTGGAACACCCGCCGTCCGCCGCGGTCGATGGTCAGGTTTTCGGCGATGAGTTTCAGGGTGCTGCTCCGATGGAAACTGGATATCGGTCTTGTTAGTTCCCAGAGCAGATATCATGCAAGGAAATTCAACGGCTTTAATCTCGGTCAAACTTGCGACGGCTCGGACCGTCGTGCCGATCCGGGAATGTTAATCGACGGGAGGAACGCCGCCAATTGGCGACGCTCCGTCATCCGGATATCAGTCGAACACAGATGCAATCTGGTCGACGTTCACGCCTTCCTTGATCTCGCGAAGCCGCGCATAGATGAGCGCGATCAGGATACTGACGTAACCGGCTCCCAGCGTGGAGATGGCCGCAAAGAGTATGACAGCGATGATCAGGCCGACGGTGCCAAGCACGGTGATGAGGCCAACGATAAACAGCGCCACGAAGCTGATGATCATGGAGAGGATAATCGCGAGCACAAGCGCGCCGACGATCGGCCAACGATACTCCTTGGTGAGTGCCCTGCTGCGCGCCATCGCGCCAAATCCGGCGCGTTCGATCACGACGATTGGTGCAATGACCGCGAATACCGCGTAGACCCAGATGCCAGGTACGATGAAAAGCATCAGGCCGATGACAACCACAATGGTGACCGCGATCGTCATGATCGCCAGCGGCACGACGACGCTGATCGCCGGTCCAATATAGCGTCCGATCTGGATGGGACGCGCCAGCTTTGCGTCGTAGGCGAGCTGGACCAGCAGAGCTGTTGTGATGGAATAGACCACCATGTTGACGACGATTGACAGGATGCTGGCAATCACGCTGCCAGGACCATCAAATTCCTGCGGTTCGATGCCCAGGGCAACGTCAAAACCCGTCAGCAAACCGGAAATCACGAAACCGATCAGTGTCGGTACGAAACCGATGATGATGACTTTGATAAAGTGGCCGAATAGGATCGAAAAACTCTCGCCGATGATTGAGCCCACACCAAGAGTCGCCTTGGGTTGGCCAAGGGATGCGTCAGTCATGCAAATTCTCCATTCATTCAAAAGCAATATTCAAAAAGTAATGTCTAAGAACTGTTGGCACGCCTCGGCGGGCGTGATCGTTTCTTATGGCTGGGCACAATAAGTCCTATGGGAATTGCCTACAAGCGCCGGCGGGCATGCCGGCGCTGTATCAACCAATCAGTCGAACACACCCGCGATCTGATCGACGCTGACGCCTTCCTTGATCTCGCGCAGACGCGCGTAGATGAGTGCGACGAGGATACTGGCCAGGCCAGCTCCAAAAGTTGACATGATCGCGTTCAGGATAAGGTCCAGCGCAACGCTGCCGACAAGCACCGAAATAATGCCGATGGCGAAGCCGGTGATCATGTTGATACCGATCAGAATCAGCAGGAACAGAACCATTAAGCCAACGATCGGCCAACGGTATTCCTTGGTCAGGCGCGCGCTGCGGCCAAGGCCGCCGAAGCCGGCCCCCTCAATGACGATGGCTGGCGCCAGGACGCAAAACACAGCGTAAATCCAGAGGCCTGGAACGATGAGCAGGGAAAAACCGATCATGAACAAGATACCGGAGATGAAGCTGAGAACAACAAGCGGAACCACGGACGCAAATGCAGGTCCGAAATATCTACCAAGTCGTGGCTGGCGGTTGAGCTTGGCGTCATAGGCCAGCTGAACAAGCAGGGCCGTGGTGACGGCATAAACAACGATTTGGATCAGGATGGTGAGCACAATTGCAATCGCGAATCCCGGGCCGCTGATATCCGGAACCGCCGTTCCCGCAACCACGCCAAAGCCAAGCAGCGCACCTGAAAGGAGCAAGCCGATCAGAGCCGGCCCAAAGGCCAGTTGGAACACTTTGAAAAAGTTTCCGAAGAAAATTGAGAAACTCTCGCTCAGCAGCGTTGTGACGCCAAGCGGTTGCTTCGTGTGCATTGCCGATATGTCTGCCATAAATAAAATCCCCGGTATTCAGTCTGAAGGCGAAAAATGCGCCTGATGCCCGTCTCGTTATCCGGATGAGGAATTCAAACGGACAGGTGCGATGGTGGTAAACCCGAAATCAAAATGAACTCTTAAGTTGATCATGTCGTTTTTGCTCAATCGAACACGGCTGCAATCTCATCGACGCTTACTCCTTCCTTGATTTCGCGCAGGCGCGCATAGATAAGCGCGGTTAGGATACTGATGAGGCCGGTTCCGACCGCGGTCAGCGCTGCGTAAATGACGATCGAGACTGCCAGGATGCCACTTGTCAACGCAAGGTCGGCAACGACCAAAGCGATGATGATGATGACAAGCGCGCATATCCAGGTGATTACCAATGCCCCGACGATCGGCCAGCGATAGTCTTTGGTGAGTTTTTCGCTTCGTCCCAGTCCTTTGAAGCCGAGGCGTTCGATGACGACGGCTGGTTCCATGACGGAGAAAACGGCATAAACCCAAAGCCCGGGCAAGACAAAGGCGAGTGCGGCCAGACCCATGAGAAGGCCGACCGCTATGCCTAGAATTGCGATTGGGAAAATCGCTGCCATCGCCGGCCCGATGTATTTTCCGATCCTGACAGGTCGCCTGAGTTTTGCGTCATAGGCGAGCTGAACCATGAAAGCCGTAGTGATCGAATAGACGACCAGGTCAATCAGACTGATGAGAGCACTCGCGCCACCGGACGAGGCGCTTGTTTCCTCAAGACCCAGTACAGCCTCAAAACCGACGAGATACCCGCCCAGGAGGACGCCGAAGAGGCTCGGGATGAAGCCGATCACGACAACAGGGATGATGTGCCTGAAAAGGATTGAGAAACTATCGGCGATCAGGGTTCCGACCCCGAGAGGGATTTTCGGCTCGCTGTCCTGTGCGTCAGTCATAAAAAGGTTCCACGTTCATGCAATTGAACCGGGGAGCATTGGCATACCAGCCGGAAACCTATCTAAGCGTCTTCTTCGTTGTTAGCATAATGCTTGTTAGCGCGGCGGTCGCCAAACAATTGGCGCTGTTCCAGATGTTCGCGCTGCGCCTTGTAAAAAGCCTGAAGGAAGCGCAGCCGGTCTGCAGGTGGAACCGGGTTCGCGTAGCCGATTTTCTTGCGGATCTTTTCGACAATTGCTTCGATCGTCTTGTTTCTTTCTGTATCCCCGCCGGTGGGGCGCGTGCTTTGAGCCCTCAGCAGTCCCTCGAGCGTCTGTAACTCGAACGCACCGTAGTGATCGAGCTGATGAGACAAAAAGACGAACTCCTTTTTGTCCTGGGACATCGTGCGCGGTTCGCTTGCCAGGTCTTTCAGCAGCACGGGAACCGGCATGTGAATGACATGGGTGCCGGCCATCATGTCGCCCAGGCGTCTTCGGTAGCGATCGAATATGGGCACCAGCAGGCAGACCAAAATCCACGCGAAGGCGGCGAGCGAAGCAAATGGTGAAGATGCATCGAGCATAAGCACCAGCGTTCCCGGCAGAAAGACCTCCGCCTCCTTCATCATGTTTCGCAGAACAAGCGCGTGGGTCGTCAGCGGGCCACCGTCATGGGAGACGACCTTGATCTTCAGGATGCGCTTGCCGAGCGTCTGACCGTTCCAGATGAGTTCGGCGAGAATGTAATAGGGAACGCGGATCAGAAAGAACAACAGAGCGCCGATAGCGACAATCGTCTGCGGGCCAGTGATGTTCAGGGCCGAGAGCAGGATCATGATGGCGACCAGCGCGATTGTCGTGATCACGATATCGGTTATCTGCGCACCCAACCGGACACCGACACCGGCGATCTGCATGGTGAGCGGGACGCC
This sequence comes from Roseibium sp. HPY-6, assembly GCF_040530035.1. Taxonomy (NCBI): domain Bacteria; kingdom Pseudomonadati; phylum Pseudomonadota; class Alphaproteobacteria; order Hyphomicrobiales; family Stappiaceae; genus Roseibium; species Roseibium sp. HPY-6. Next base: position 237,305 of record NZ_JBEWCD010000003.1, on the reverse strand, counting down.
CTCCGGCGGCATGAGCTGGTTCCGCGAGGGCCGATCCTGTTTCTGCTTTTTGCGAAGACGCAGTTTCATTTTTGTTCCCGTCCCGCGAACAAGAACCAGATCAGCCACAGGGCGCCAATGCCCCAGCCGATGATAAACCGCATGTACATATCCTGAACCAGCTGCCGGCCAAATCCTTCCAGAAAGGCCGCCACGAGCAGCATCAGCGCAGCGACAAGGGCGAGTTTCAAGGCATCCCGCCCGGCCCGTCGCAGCGATGCGACCCTCGAAAGATCCCCAGGAAACAAGAGAGCCGCGCCGAGTTGAATTCCACCAGCGCACGCAATGCAAATTGCCGAGAGTTCCGTGACACCATGGATCGAGAGCCAGCCGGCAATGTCGGGTCCAAGTCCGCGGTCGACATGCAGTGCGAAAAAAGCTCCGAGCATCAGTCCGTTGTAAAACGTCAGCAGGATCGCGGGTGCGCAGGCAAAGACACCGAGCCCGAACACGAATATTGCAATACGCGTATTATGGGAGAACAGATAGGTGGCGAAGGCCCCGAGACCCGATGAGTCCGGGTTCTCGTCATAGATCACCGATCGCAGTGCCTCGTATGTCGCGTCCGGACCACGCCCGCCGGCAAGTTCCGCGGGCATGAAGACGTAAAACCAGTCCGCGCTTTCAAAATAGAGCAGATAGCCGGACAGCGCGCCCAGTCCCATACACAAGAAACCGAGCAGAATGAAGAACCAAGACCGTCTCATGGCCCGGGGCGCGCTGTAGGCAAAGAACTTCTGAAACAGGCCGCCGAGCCGTTCCTGAGGTGCATAGACACAGAGGTAGGCGCGGGAGGTGAGCGCCTCGAGATAGCCGAGCAGGGCCTTGTCGAGCGAGATTTCCCGTGCAATCGAAAGCGATGTGGTCGCCTGCCGGTAAAGCGATGCCAGGTCCCGGGCTTCGGCGAAGTCCATGTGCTGCAGCCCGCGGCTTTCAGCAGCTAGGACCAGTTTTTCCAGGCGTTGCCAGTCGGCCTCCCTTTCCTTTCGAAAGCGCGCGGAACGCATGAGATCCTGATCTTTCATCAAATCATCTCCCGCGCCTTGATCTCAAGATAGGTTGAAATCAACCGGGCCGTAACGGCATTTGGCTTCGCATCGACGATGGTAACCCCCATGCGTGCAAGCCGCTCCAGAACCAGCCGTCTTTCATTGATGGACTGGTTTGCAGCCACAATCGTTGCCGCGCCTTCAAGATTGTCCGGCGCCGTTTCGATCAGCGTTTCCAGGTCCGGGTCGCGAATGGCAACAAATATCAAGAGGTGCCGTTTGGCGAGAATCCCGATGTTCTCGATGAGAAGTTCGGCGGACGTCGTGTCGATGAAGTCGGTGAAGACGATGATGAGGCTGCGTTTCGGAGTGCGTGCGTTCAGCTCCGTCAAGGCCAGGGTATGGTTGGTCTCGCGGCTGACATAGTTGAGTTCGGCCGTCCAGTTGCGCAGACGGGCAAAGGCGGTACGTCCCGGCGCAGGTGCTGAAAATGTCCGCGGTCGCACGTCGTAGGAATAGTAGCCGACAAGGTCGCCGCCGATGGCCGCGGCCCAGGCCGTCGCAAGGCCTGCGGTAACCGCGTGATCGATCTTGGGCAGGCCGCCGATTTCCTCACGCATCAGATACCCGTTGTCGAGCGCGATGATGACATGATGATTGCGTTCCGCGCGCAATTCCTTCGCGACAAGCGACCGTCGCCGGGCTGACCGTTTCCAGTCGATCGATTTGATGTCCATGCCCGGCACGAAGTCGCGAAGCTGATGAAACTCCGACCCTTCTCCCAAGGCCCGGTTTTCCTTGACCCCGTAGAGTGTCGACATGACGGTCGTGGTGATTTCACCGGATTGCACCTGGCGGATGTTGGGCACAACGCGCAGCTCGGCGCCCAGGTCAAGGCGAGGAACGAACTCGAGCAGCCTGAGGCGCGATTCCCAAAAGAGCCAAAGATGCTCCAGTCTCCAGACGCCGCGCCGCACGGCACGTACCGGGACGCTTGCGGAAAAGCCTCCGTTCTCGCCTTGGTAAAATGCGATGTCGTGCTTGCCGCTCAGTCCTTCAGGCCATTCGAGCTTTGCGTGAAGTTCGGCAGGCGCGCTTTCGAGGCCGAGGCGGAGCAGCACGGTCTCGCCCACGAAGATCTCCGGCGGCGCCTCAAAAGAAAGATACCTCGGACGCCGAAGGGAAGTCGCCATATCGAAGGCAATCAAAAGGCCAAGGAGGAGCCAAGGCAGGATCGCAAGGTCACGCAGGGCCGTGCTGGCAACGATCATGATCAAAGAAACCAGGAGCGTGCCGGAGGCGAAAACCAGCAGTCTTTTGGACGGACGGATCAGCGTGGGGCCTCGATCTGGTTGAGGATGTTTTCCAGGACCTGGTCTGAACTGCGTCCTTCGATTTCCGCAGCCGGACCAAGTACGATCCGGTGCCGGAGCGCAGGAACAAACAGTCTCTTGACGTCGTCCGGAATGGCAAAATCCCGGCCATTGAGCGCCGCTGTCGCCCGTGTCGCACTCACAAGAGCGTCGGCCGCACGTGTCGATGCACCAAAGGCGATTTCCGAGTTTTCGCGTGTTGCCCGCACGAGGCGGAGAATGTAGGCGAGAATGTCGTCTTTCAGAATGATCCCGTCGACCAGAGCCCGGGTTTCGGCGAGCGCCGCGGCATCAAGAACCTTGGACAGAGCTGCGGTCTCAAGGCCGGATTCAAGCGGTTGCGCGGCATGCTGGCGCAAGATCGCCATTTCGATCGCCTCAGGCGGAAAGTCGATCACGAGCTTGAAGAGAAACCGGTCGAGCTGGGCCTCCGGAAGCGGGTATGTTCCCTGCTGTTCAATCGGATTCTGGGTGGCCACAACGACGAATTCGCTGCCGAGCGAATGGTCGGTTCCATCGATGCTCACCGTGCGTTCGTTCATCGCCTGCAGGAGGGCTGCCTGCGTTTTTGGCGGGGCACGGTTGATTTCGTCCGCCAGAAGCACCTGCGAAAACACAGGCCCTTTGGTCAGGACGAAATTATTGGTGCGAAAATCGAATATGGAGGTGCCGAGCACGTCACCCGGCATCAGATCCGGAGTGAACTGAATGCGGCCGAAATCCAGGTCCAGCGCGGCGGCAAAGCTTCTTGCAAGAAGCGTCTTCGCCGTGCCGGGAGGCCCTTCGAGCAGTACGTGCCCGCGCGCGAACAAAGAGACCAGGAGTAGGTCTATGATTTCGTCCTGGCCGAGAACCGTGCGTCCGATTTCGGCCCTCAGGGCTTCTGTCCGTTGGCGGAGGACCTCAAGTGTCATGAGTGATTTGCTCCAAAACCTGTTCAAATTCATCAATCAGATGGATTGCCTCGGTCGCGTGTGTGCGGACCGGCAGTTGTTGAATATTCGCGAGGACTGATCTGAGCCGCGCCGCCTCGCCGGGGTGTTGACGGTCGGCAAAACGCAGGAACTCGTCTTCCTTTGCATAGTGGCCGGCGTGGGCAGGACCGAACAGCGTTGCTGCAACAGCTGAGATCCGCGCGGAAACATATTCGCGCACCAGTGCCCCGTCCTGCCCGGAAAGCCGCAGAAGCCGCGCCCGCGCTTCAATGGCAAGCGCCTTTCCGGCGCCCGGAGAGGCACGGTCACGCAGGATCGGTCCATAGCGAAGCGACGCGCGCCACAGGAACAGGGCCAGCAGCAGTCCCGCTCCGAGCCAGAGGATGAGGAAGGGCGGTCCGAAAAAGCGGCTGAGGTCGGCCCAGGTCCGCTCCCGTTCCGGTTCCTGGAAGGGATCGCGCAGCCATGACGCCCTGCTGTAGTCGATCACGATGTTGCCCTCATCGATGTTCGAGGAGAGTACATCAATTGCAATCCGGGCGTTGTCGCCAAGGCGAAGGCCATGATTGTTCAAAAGGTCCGGGTCGGACAGCACCAGAACCCGTTCGCGTTCACCATCATCCGGATCGGTGCTGCGCGGCAGCGGACACTCGCCCAGGATCATCGCGTCCGAGCTTCCGATCAGCGGTGTGCAACCGTCGCTGCGGAACATCTGTGCCGCATAAATATTTGCGCGAAGCCGGGTTCCGTCCCCGGACTGATAGCTGAACTCCGTAAACGGCGTTCTCGCATAGACCAGTTCTGGCGTGCCACCGCCCGTAATCTCGTCCAAAGTGCGCTCGATCCGTTTCGGGTCGTTGAGCAGAACCGGGTGTGCGAGGCCGGTCAGCCGCATCCCGCTTTTCCATTTTGGCAGCACGACGAGGGTCGGGACCCTTCGCGCTTTCGTCAGGATAACGTCGCTAGACAGGTCGTACTCGTCCTGTTGCAGCAGCAGTTCTTCTTTGGTTGAAGGCGGTGTGCGCGCCGCGTCCAGAGACGTGTCGTAAACAGGCAGTACCAGCAGGTCGACAGTCGTCTGATCGATGGGCCAGCCGCCTGCAAAATTATAAGAAGTGATGTCGTTTGACGTCAGCCAGATCTGCAAACCATCGAGCCCGGCGGGCGAGCTGCGCAGGGACTGCTGCCGTTGTGACATGACATACCAGAGCCCCGCGACAATCACGACAAGGACGGCGGCAATCATAAGAAATTCGATGCGCGGTCCGTTGGGCCGGGTTTCGGAGGATGTGGTGCTCATGCGCCTCCTGCCCCCAGAAGCTGCTGGCAGGAAGAAACATGGTCCCGGAATTCGTCTTCGGTGACATCGCGGCCGCCGAACTGGACACGTTCGCTGTTCAAAACCAATGTTCGCAGAACCGTATGCTGGGTCTGTTCGAGAGGAATGTGACCGAGGGTATCGCGGGCCGTCCAGCTGCGCTGCATCAATACGCCGTTCGTGGAGGCAAGGGTTGCCAGCACCTTCTGAGTAAGAAGGACAAGCGCCCGGCGTCGGTCTTCTATGCGCAGAATGTCGTTGAATGAACCAAGTTTTTCAGCCCAGGCTGGCGTGTTTTGCGTGTTCGGCCCGCGCTGGCTGCCGGGATTTTCCGCGTCCCTGTTGAGGGAGACCGCAATATTCCCGCCAAAGCGCAAGACAACAAATACAATCCCTGCCAATACGAGACCGGCAATAAGCGCGGAGACCCATCTGGCGCTGCCGACCTGGCTCGTGCTGACTTCGGTTTCGCTGGTTTGCGGCGCGGGCTGTTGTTGTGTGTCGAGTTCCGGCGCCGGTGCGGTCGGATCGAAGTACGCGACATCGGAATCGATCCCGCGCAGACGGATCGACCGCAGATATTCGCTACCTGCTTCGCCGATTTCGACGGGCTCTTGAACCGCCTCCTGGGCGCTGGTTTGGAATACAGAGGCCGCGAGGCTGAAAATGCATGCAATCAGAAATAAACAACGCATGCCGTTTGATAGCGGGAACCGGTTAACGGCGCAATAATCGTTAGCGGCCGGCGGGCCGAAAAGTTCGGCCGGCAGCGGCGTCAATCCGCCGCTGCCGATCGTCTTAGAAGTGGACCGATTTTGTGTCCAAAGGCTTTTGAAGCGGCGGTGCGAATTTGGTCAGATCGATACCCTCGACCGCCGTCTTGTATTCGTCCACTGTCGGCGTTCTGCCGAGGATTGCAGAGAGAACAACAACGGGTGTCGATGCAAGCAGGGATTCGCCCTTCTTGTCGTCTGAGTCCTCAACAACCCGGCCTTTGAAAAGACGCGTCGATGTTGCAAGCACGGTGTCACCCTTCGCTGCTTTCTCCTGATTGCCCATGCAAAGGTTACATCCGGGTCGCTCGAGATAGAGAATGTTCTCGTATTCGACGCGGGCGGTCTGTTTTGGTGCCGTGTCGTCGAATTCGAAGCCGGAGTATTTCTGAAGAACGGCCCAGTCCCCTTCTTCCTTGAGTTCGTCGATGATGTTGTAGGTCGGGGCGGCGACGACAAGTGGTGCCTTGAACTCGACGCTGCCGGAGTCTTTTTCAAGGTTCTTCAGCATCTGCGCGACGATTTTCACGTCGCCCTTGTGCACCATGCAGGAGCCCACAAAGCCGAGATCGACTTTCTTCTCGGCGTTGTAGTGGGAAATCGGGCGGATTGTGTCATGCGTGTAGCGTTTGGAAACGTCTGCGTTGTTGACGTCCGGATCCGCGATCATAGGCTCGTTGATCTCGTCGAGATCGACAACGACTTCCGCGAAATACTTGGCGTTGGCATCTGGCGACAGGGCCGGCTTTTCTCCTGACCTGACTTCAGAAATGCGCTGTTCGGCAATGTCTATCAGGCCCTGCAGCATCCGGTTTTCATTATCCATGCCCTTGTCGATCATGGTCTGGATGCGGGCTTTGGCGATTTCGAGGGATTCAATCAGCGTTTCGTCCTCGGAAATGCAGATCGACGCCTTGGCCTTCATTTCGGCGGTCCAGTCCGTGAAGGTGAACGCCTGGTCAGCCAGCAAGGTGCCGATATGAACCTCGATGATACGTCCCTGGAAGACGTTGTCGCCGAACTGTTTCAGCATCTGCGCCTGGGTCGCGTGCACCACATCGCGGAAGTCCATGTGGTCGGCCATGGCACCCTTGAAGGTCACTTTCACGGATTCGGGGATCGGCATGGTCGCTTCACCGGTGGCAAGCGCGAGCGCGACAGTGCCGGAGTCCGCGCCGAACGCGACGCCTTTCGACATACGCGTATGGGAGTCGCCGCCGATGATGATCGCCCAGTCATCCACTGTGATGTCGTTCAGGACCTTGTGGATGACGTCTGTCATGGAGTGGTAGACGCCCTTTGGGTCGCGCGCCGTGATCAGGCCGAACCTGTGCATGAAGGCCATAAGCCTCGGCGTGTTCGCCTGTGCTTTGAGATCCCAGACTGAAGCCGTGTGGCAGCCGGACTGGTAGGCGCCGTCGACGGTCGGCGAGAGAACCGTCGCCGCCATGGCTTCGAGTTCCTGAGACGTCATCAGGCCGGTCGTGTCCTGCGAGCCGACAATGTTCACCTTGACCCTGACGTCGGACCCGGCATGGAGAACCGTTCCCGGTTTCACACCGACTGCGTTCCTGTTGAAGATCTTTTCGACCGCTGTGAGGCCCTGGCCCTCATGAGACACGACCTTGGACGGTGCAAAGGCGGATTTCAGCTCGATGCCGAGGGCTTCAGCGGCAAAGCTCTGAAGCTTCTTGCCGAAGACGATGGCATAGGACCCACCTGCCTTGATGAATTCAAGCTTCTGCGGTGAAAAAGAAGACGTGATATCGACAAGTTCGTCCCCGCCTTCTCCGTTCAGAAGCTTTTTCGTCTTGGTGTTGATGGTCAGGACGGTGCCGGTTTCGACAGAGTATTTCTGTTCAAGCACCGGATTGCCGTCATTGTTGAGGATCGGGTTGCCGTCGTCATCAAGCTTCTTGACCCAGTTCTTCAGATCAATGCCGATACCGCCGGTGACACCGACTGTCGTGAGGAAAATCGGAGAAATACCGTTTGTCCCGGCAACGATTGGAGCAAAATTCACGAACGGGACATAGGGGCTGGCCTGTTTGCCGGTCCACAAGGCAACGTTGTTGACGCCCGACATACGCGACGAGCCGACACCCATGGTGCCTTTTTCCGCGATCAGCATCACCTGTTTGTCCGGATGCTGCAGCTTCAGCGCCTGAATTTCCTCTTGGGCTCTTTCGGAAATCATGCACTTGCCATGCAGTTCGCGATCGGCGCGCGAGTGTGCCTGATTGCCGGGGGACAAGAGGTCTGTGGAGATATCGCCTTCCGCAGCGATATACGTAACGACCTTTATTTCCTCGTCAATCTCCGGGAGCTTGGTGAAAAACTCTGCCTTCGCGTAGCTCTCGACGATATCCTTCGCAATTTCGTTGCCGGCATCCAGCGCGTCCTTCAGACGGCTGGTGTCCGCTTCGTAAAGGAAAACCTGCGTTTTCAAGACCTCGGCAGCATCTTGCGCGATTGCCTTGTCTTCACCCAGAGCGAGATCCAGAAGCACCTCGACCGACGGGCCGCCTTTCATGTGCGACAGGAGTTCGAAGGCGAACGCAGCCGAAATCTCTTCGACAACCGAATTGCCAAGAATGATTTCCTTGAGAAACTTCGCCTTTTCGCCCGCGGCGCTCGTCGTGCCGGGCAGCGTGTTGTAGATGAAGAACTTCAGAGAGTCCTGCCGGTGCTCGTTTCCCGCTTCCTTGATCTGAGCGACGATCTCTTTGACAAGGCCGCCATCGTCAATGGGCTTTGGATGCAGGCCCTGGTCTTTGCGCGTTTCGATTTCTTGCAGGTAGTCTGAATACAAGCTCATGATGGGTCCCGGCGTTCTGACTTTGGTTGAAGCTTGATCACAGGATCACGGTCGAACTGGCGTGCCGGAACAAGCTGGTTGAGCGAGGTCTTAGTTCAGTATACAATGGTATGCAATATCTTTCTATTCAATAGTTCCAGGTCTTTTTCGGGTCTGGTATGCGGGGTTGCCCTGGCTTCGCGCGCAAACGCTCTAAATTGACCAAGGTAGAGCTCGATCAAATCTGATCAGGGCAGAAGCGTGCTGTCTGGCGATCAAGACCAAAGATTGCTATAGGGGCGGCGCATCCATTTGCGGCGGCGAAGGAGGGAGAGGCTCTCAATCGCATCCCCGCGAACACACGCCGGAAGAGATCTTCGAAGCTCACAATCCGGTGCCAAGAGAGATTATGCCAGGCCGGAGCAGATTCGACCGGACCTGCGGACAATTAAGGAGATCGCGTGCCGTGACCCAGTCCCTCGACAGTTTCAAGTCCAAGACGACGCTTCAGGTCGGCGACAAGACCTACACATACTTCTCGATCCCCGAGGCGGAAAAGAACGGTCTGGACGGCGTCTCGAAGCTTCCGTTTTCACTGAAGGTCGTGCTTGAAAACCTGTTGCGCTTCGAAGACGGGCGTACAGTCACGAAGGATGACATTTTCGCCTGCGCAGAGTGGCTCAAGACGAAGAAATCGTCTCAGGAGATTTCCTATCGCCCGGCCCGCGTTCTGATGCAGGACTTTACCGGTGTTCCGGCGGTTGTAGACCTCGCGGCCATGCGCGACGCTGCGGTGAAACTCGGTGGTGACCCGGAGAAGGTCAATCCGCAAGTGCCGGTCGATCTGGTCATCGACCACTCGGTAATGGTTGATTATTTCGGCACCAAGGATGCGTTCAAGATGAACGTGGACCTTGAATATGAGCGCAACCGGGAACGCTACGAATTCCTGCGTTGGGGCCAGTCCGCATTTGACAATTTCCGCGCCGTGCCTCCCGGAACCGGTATCTGTCACCAGGTGAACCTTGAATATCTGGCGCAGACCGTCTGGACCAGGGAAGAGGGCGGTGAAACCGTCGCTTATCCGGACACGCTGGTTGGAACCGATTCTCATACGACGATGGTCAACGGGCTTGCGGTCCTTGGCTGGGGTGTCGGCGGCATCGAGGCGGAAGCGGCCATGCTCGGCCAGCCGATTTCCATGCTGATCCCGGAAGTCATCGGCTTCAAGCTGTCGGGCAAACTGAACGAGGGCATCACCGCGACCGATCTGGTGCTGCGGGTCGTCGAAATGCTCCGTCAGAAAGGCGTTGTCGGCAAATTTGTCGAATTTTACGGGCCCGGCCTCGACAATCTGAGCCTTGAAGATGCAGCGACGATTGCCAACATGGCGCCGGAATACGGCGCGACCTGCGGCTTCTTCCCGGTTGACCGTGAAACGCTGAAATACCTCGAGGCGACCGGGCGCGACAAGGACCGGGTCGCGCTTGTCGAGGAATATTCCAAGGCGCAGGGAATGTTCCGCGCAGGCGGCGAAGAGCCGGAGTTCAGCGATACGCTCGAACTCGACATCTCGACCGTTGTGCCATCGGTCTCAGGTCCGAAGCGCCCGCAAGACCGCATCAATCTCTCTGACGCGGCTACCGGTTTTGCCAAGACAATGGCCGACGAATTCAAGAAGGCGGACGAGCTGACAAAACGTGTCGCCGTTGAAGGCAAGGACCATGACCTTGGTAATGGCGACGTGGTGATTGCCGCGATTACCTCTTGCACGAACACGTCAAACCCGTCGGTTCTGATCGGCGCAGGCCTTGTCGCCCGCAATGCTCTTAAAAAGGGCCTCAACGTCAAGCCCTGGGTGAAGACATCGCTGGCGCCCGGTTCCCAGGTCGTGACCGACTATCTGGAAAAAGCGGGCTTGCAGGACGATCTCGACGCGCTCGGGTTCGATCTCGCCGGCTATGGCTGCACCACCTGCATCGGCAACTCCGGTCCGCTCGACCCGGCAATTTCGGCCGCCGTCAATGACAACGACCTGATTGCCTGTTCCGTGCTTTCGGGGAACCGGAACTTCGAAGGACGCGTCAATCCTGATGTGCGCGCCAACTACCTGGCGTCGCCGCCGCTCGTTGTTGCCTACGCGATTGCCGGCAGCCTGAACGTCAACATCACCGAAGATTCGCTCGGCGATGATCAGGACGGCAACCCGGTCTATCTGAAAGACATCTGGCCGACCACGGAAGAGATCTCCGATCTGATCCGGTCCTCCATCACCGAGGACATGTTCCGCGTCCGTTATGGCGATGTGTTCAAGGGCGACAAGCAGTGGCAGGACATCAAGGTTGAAGGTGGTCTGACCTATGGCTGGCCAGTCTCTTCCACCTACGTCCAGAACCCGCCTTACTTCGAAGGCATGACGATGGAGCCGACACCGCTCGAGGATATCGAGAACGCGGCCGTGATGGGCCTGTTCCTGGATTCCATCACCACAGATCACATCTCACCGGCCGGTGCCATCAAGTTCGACAGCCCGGCGGGCACCTATCTGTCCCAGCATCAGGTCGCGCAAAAGGATTTCAACTCCTACGGATCGCGCCGTGGCAACCACGAAGTCATGATGCGCGGCACTTTCGGCAATATCCGCATCAAGAACCAGATGGTTCCGGGTGTCGAAGGCGGCGTGACCATGAAGGACGGCAAGAAGGAATGGATCTACGATGCCTGCATGGAATACAAGGAAGCCGGCACGCCGCTGGTGATCTTTGCGGGCAAGGAGTACGGCACCGGTTCGTCCCGTGACTGGGCCGCAAAAGGCACCAAGTTGCTCGGTGTGCGCGCCGTGATCACCCAGTCCTTCGAGCGTATCCACCGGTCCAATCTTGTCGGCATGGGCGTCATCCCGCTGACCTTCAAGGACGGCGAGAGCTGGCAGTCTCATGGCATCAAGGGTACCGAGCGCGTCACGATCAAGGGCATCGCAGATATCAAGCCGCGTCAGATGATGGATGTCGAGGTTACCTACGAGGACGGCACCACCAAAACCATCGAGTGCCTGTGCCGTGTCGATACCGAGGACGAGCTGGAATACATCAAGGCCGGCGGCATTCTGCACTACGTGCTTCGGAACCTTGTCAGCAGCTAAGCGGCAGGCAATGAACAGCTTTTCGGACGGGCCCTTCGGGGCCCGTTTTTCGTGCAACCTGCAGCTGCTAATTGATTGTGTTGTGTGTACTATCTAATTTACTGTCACTTAATAACTTGCAGTAAAAATCATGCTTGAATCCTGTTATATTTGGAACATAGCATGCCAGAGAACCTATATAGCGAAGCGGGACTTGTATTTATCGCAGGTTTAACTCTCATTTTAATGATTTTTATTACAATAGTCTGGTTGCTTTTGTCTAAAATTTTCAGTTTTATCCCGCGCAACGCACAATTGCGTCCTGCGTCGCCAGGCTTTGTCGTGCGCGCCGACCGTATTCAGGAGGTGCTCGAAAACACCAATAACCGAACCGTGCGCAGGGTCAAAAAGCCCGCTGCAGAAGCCCTTTACCAGCAAGCTGCGATTCAAGAGCCGGTCACTTCTCCGGCGGTGAAAGCGCCTGCGGCCGCGCGTGTCCCCCTGCCCGCGAGCAACAGCCATCGGACAGATGTGCAGGATATGCCCGAGACCGTTCTGGAAACAGTTTCGGTTGTGCTCCGCCGGCAAGTACCGATCCGGGGAGATGAAGCGCCGCGTTCGTGGTTCGGTGGTCTGCCCATGATGCCGGAGAACGTGCCCTGGCCGACGTCGATCTCGCGCGACCAACCGCAAAAAGGAGAGTTTCCGCTGCACTTTCTGGCGCAGCTTTCCTGCGCCGACCTGCCGGAAGATCTCTGGGGTGGCCTTGGACCACGCAGCGGCTGGCTGTTGTTTTTCTTCGACCCGAACTCCTGTGAACCGGAGAGCGGAGGCGAGGGCTACAGGGTGATTTATACCAAGACGCTTGGAGTGGAGCGGCAAGCGCCTGCGGATCTTGGACCCGTTTATGACGGTACCTATTCCGGACCGCAATACCGGCATCTGGAAGGTGTTGATGCCATACCCGACACGTGGCGCCGCTGGCCGGTCGATTTTGTGACAGTTCCAAACAGGGTGATCGAGGACAGCGGTTTCGCGCGGGTAACGCCTGAACACTTTGAAGAGACGCTTTATCCCGGTCAGGAACATTGCGAAAGCGAGCGGCCGCCGGTTCCTGAACCGTTCACACAGCAAATGATCCTTGCCGTGCTGACGTCCATCGAAACGCGTCTGGGCAAACACCCCCTCAAACCGGCGCTGCCCGACACGGCGCTGGATGGGTTGCGCGATGCCGATGTCTTCCAAACTCTCAAGATCGACACACCAGATCTCAAGGAAAAGATCCTTGCTCTTGAATCGAGTTTGCAGGCCTTTGGAGACCCGGATGTCGAAGGCACGGAGATCGACGATGCAAGGGACCGGCTTGCGGATTTGAAAGACCGCCTTGAAAGCGGGCTGAGGCTGACTGCATTGATGGACCGCTATCCGTCGGCGGACTCTCTGTTGGATTACCAGCGAGACACAGGCTCTGCCAACAACAGATGGCGTGAAGGGGCCTTGCGGGATCTGAGGGACATGATCGATCAGGTTCGCTCGCAGGATCCGGACAACGCGGTTTCGCCGCACGACTGGGCAAGCATCAAAACCTATCTTCAGGAAACGGGAACAAGCTTCTTCAACTTTTTCGACCTCGGTCAGGTGAGAGACCCGGGCTCCAGATATTCCGCGCTCGAAAAGAAAGTGTCCCTTTGGGATCTTTACGATCCCGGTTATGTGCAGCTTTGGGAATTTGTCGCCGACTACCATGCAGATCCGGAGCGCCGTAATCTTATTCCACCCGAAACTCTTCGCGGATTCGAACCTTACTGGCGCCGGCTTTGCCAGAACCGTCCGCACAGGGTTGGTGGAGAATTCGACGCCTTGCAATCCAGTCCCAGGGCCGGGCCAACCGACAGGGTGCTGCTTCTGCACCTTGCCGGCGATGTCGCCATGAACTGGACATGGGGCGACGCAGGCATTGTCTATTTCTGGATTTCACCGCAAGATCTGGCATCCGGCAGGTTTGAAAACACCGAGGCTGTCCTCGAGTGCTACTAGGACGCCGGAATTCCTCGCCAGACACATCAGCGCGGAGGCCGGAACATGACGCAGTCGAAATCAGCAAGGATCTCGCACATTGCCCCCGTTCTCAGGGTAAAGGACCTGTCAGCTTCGCTCGCCTACTACCGGGACAGTCTTCTGTTCCAGGTTGCGTTCGAATGGGCGGACAAAGAGGGCGACCCGGTGCGCTATGCTGTCCTTGAGCATGGGAAATCGGGCGTGCATCTGACACAGAGCGATACTCCTGGTGGCACCACCGCCTATTGTTTTGTCGAAGATATTGACGGTTATCATGCCCTTGCGAAGTCAGCCGGGGCGAACATAACCGAGAATATCGATGATCAGCCATGGGGCATGCGCGAATTCGAAACCCGGGACCCGGACGGGAATGTCCTCATTTTCGGTGAGCACAAGGACAACATCGCTGAACGCAACGCGCCGAAGCACAAACACCTGAAAGACAGCTTCTGGTATCACGGCATCCTGCACCCGCATGATCATACCGGCTCGCAGAGCTGAGTGCATCGCTTCCCTGAGTTGAAAGCAGAACGGATTTCCCGGACTGCTACCTGAAGGAAATCATAGGTAGATAGCAGCGCGGGAATCCGGTGAAATGCGCGATAACCGTGATTGTGGTCCGGCTATGCTTGAAGGCGCGGTGCCGGTCGTCGGGGGATGTGTCATGCGGAACGCGGATTGAAACAGTTCTTGCTTGCCGCTTCGTCCGGGAATTGACTACGCTTGCGGCTATTGTCGTGGATGCCTGCAAATGACAGGAGCCGATTAATGTGGGATTTTGATTTTTCGCGTGCCGTCGGGCTGATGGTACGGACATTTCCATATCTATTGTTCAGAGTGATTGTATATGGCGGTATTGCCGTCGCGTATGTTGTCGTGACCGGGTTCGGAGCCGGCATCGGTTACGGTCTCGGATGGTTCGGCGATCCGGACTCACAGGCCGGATTTGCCTTCTGGGGCGGCCTGATCGGTTTCGGCCTGACCGCCACCGCAATCTACCTGCTGCGCGAATATCTTCTTTACACCGTCAAGGCCGGGCACATCGCCGTGCTGGTTGAACTCATGGACGACAAGGATTTGCCGGACGGACAGGGCCAGGTCGCCTATGGCGCAAGCGTGGTCAAGGAACGGTTCGTCCAGTCGAGTGCCCTGTTCGGTCTCGATCAGCTCATCAAAGGCGTGATCCGCGCGATCAGCGGCTTTGTCGAGGGCGTTGCGTCGATCCTGCCGATCCCGGGGCTGAACGGCCTCGTGTCGCTTTTCAGGGCCTTCATGAAGGTGGCGGTCGGATTTGTCGACGAGGTTATTCTTGCCCACGCAATCCGGACGCGGTCCGACAATGCCTGGGCATCGGCACGCGAAGCGCTTGTTCTCTACGGTCAGAACTACCAGGCGATGCTGAAGAATGCGGCCTTTATCGCGCTCTTCACCTACATAATCGCAATTCTTGTGTTCCTGTTCATGTTGGCGCCCGCTGCAGGCCTCGTCTATCTGATGCCGGGCTCCTGGAGCGCAGGCGGTCTTGTGTTTGCCATCATTTTTGCCTGGGCCGTCAAGGCGGCGGTGCTCGAACCCCTCGCGATCACCCTGATGATGCAGGTGTTCTTCAAGGTGACGAAAGGTCAGACGCCGAACCCGGAATGGGACGCGAAACTGTCCCAGATGTCCGACAAGTTCGTCGAGATCAAGGACAAGGCTTTCGAGGGTACCCGCCCGGGTGGTGCGGCTGCTCCCGCTGAATAAGGTTGGCGCAGCAAGGAAAACCGGCAAGGATAGGGTTTCAGATCCGAATTTTCTAAGGGATTGCCAATGAGGACTTTCAACACTCCGATCGGCTGTGCCGCCGTGATCCTTGCCGGGCTTTCACAGCCCGCTTTTGCCGATGCCTGCAGCAGTCGGTTCACGGAAATCTACATGCAACTCGACCAGGGTGTTGCAACAAAAACGGTCGCGACGACCCAGTTCAAAGGCGCGCCGGCGACGGTGAACGATTTTCTTTATCTCAGCCAGGATCACCACATGACGGTGCCGACCGATCCGGCGGGACCTTGGGTACTGACCTATCAGAATGTCATGTATCAGTCGCCGGATGAGGGCAAGACCTGGAGCAAAGTGCGTGATCTCGACAGCGCCCAGAACGCGGAAGGTGCAATTGCGGCTAAAAAGGCAAATGCGGAAACCATCCGCAACGCGGAGTGCGGCGAAGACACCGTCGATGGCGTTCCCCTGGAAAAGGTCGCGGCCGACCTGACGGTCAGTCAGGGGATGATCACGGAAAACCGCTACACATACTGGCTGACACGCGACGAGGGGTTCATCGTCAAGGCGGTCTACGAGACGACTGCGCCCAATTTTGAGATGGTGACGACCCAGACGATCGAGCCGGCACCGGAGCTTTCCCTACCGACCCCGGAGTAAGAGTTGGCTTGAACCGGCTCAGCCGCGTCCGCGATAAGGCGCAACGCCCTGTTCCGGTATCCAGACGCCCTCGGGGGCCGGGCCGGTCTGATAAAAGACGTCGATCGGAATGCCGCCACGCGGGTACCAGTAGCCACCGATCCGGAGCCACGCCGGGTCAAGCAGTTCAACCAGACGTTTGGCGATGGAAACAGTGCAGTCCTCGTGGAAAGCGCCGTGATTTCGAAACGAGCCTAGATAGAGTTTCAGGGATTTGCTCTCGACCAGAAATTCGTTAGGCACATAGTCGATCACAAGATGCGCGAAATCCGGCGCACTGGTGATCGGGCATAGCGAGGTGAATTCCGGCGCGACGAAACGCACCATGTAGGGCGTGCCCGCCTGGGGGTTTGGAACCTTTTCCAAAACCGCATTGTCCGGGTCGTCCGGAAGCTCGGTCGATGCGCCGAGCTGGGTCAGGTTCTCGTAAATGCTGCTTTCGGACATGAATCTCTCGCTGGTATGAACGGTGTTCGATTTGGCGCTCAAACGCCCCGCAAATTGCCCCAGATCAGCGTGTGCAGCTGTGGCAGCACGGTGGCAGAGTACAGCCGGTCGGTGGAAACCTTGTCGACCAGCCAGCGCATGCGCTCCATGATGCCAGACATGTCGATCGCACCGTTCTGTTCGTCCGGGTGTGGCGGTGTATGATTTCCGGGCTGAAGAAAAAGCGGAAGCTCAGGGTAGCGCGCAGCGACGTCTCGCGCGAAAGCGTAGTCCTCGTCATCGAAGATCACGACTTTCATCACGATCCGGGTGACCGGTCCCGCTGCCTCGACGCATTCGGCCAGCTTCTGCCAATCGATGGTCATGCCGCTGGAAGGGGGTTTGGGGCTGAGTGTCAGCGTATCCAGCATGGCGAACCAGTCCCGGGCAATGCTGCCCTGTGTCTCCAGCGCAAACTTATAGCCTTCCTGCCGGCCCAGCCCGATGAGGCCGCCGAGCGGTTGAATGGCCGGGTTGCCGCCGGAAAGGGATACGATCAGCGGTTTGCCGCCAGACAGGATATCGACCTGCATCATGATGGCGGCCGGTGACATCGGCAGCCATTCGTCCCGATATGCGCTGTCGACAGCGTGCAGCGTATCGCACCAGCTGCAGCGGTAGTCACATCCCCCGGTCCGCACGAATACGGTCGGTTGGCCGATCAGCGCGCCCTCGCCCTGGATGGTCGGACCGAAAATTTCGTTGACGCGAATGGTCTCCGGGGTCATCGGCGGGCCTCCACGGGAACGTAGACCAACGGCCGGTACTCCGCGCAGGTTTTCGGTGTTTCCCTGACCCGAACCGCCATTGTTTCCGTCCATTCAGCCTTGCACCAGTCGAAAAGATGCTTCGCCAGCCGCTCGGCCGTCACGCAGTCATCTCCCAGGACATCATTGAGATGACGGTGATCGAGCGTGTCATCGATGTAGGTCTTCAACGCCTTCAATTCGTTGTAATCACGCACGAAACCGACTGTGTTCAATTCGTTCGAGGCGAGTTCGATCTCGACAACGTAGTTGTGGCCGTGAAACCGCGCACAGGGGTGATCGTCTCCAAGCCCGATCAGCTGATGGGATGCGGAGAAGTGGAATTCCTTTGTGATCCTAAACATTGCAGGCGGCCTTCCAGAAGTCCGTGTCCGCATAGACCGTAGGATCGATACCATCTGCCAGGTGGAAGGCTTCCCGGCGCTCGACGCATGTTCCGCATCGGCCGCAATGGGTTTCACCACCCTTGTAGCAGGACCAGGTCTTTCGATAATCGACGCCCAAACGCAGACCCTCGGCTGCGATATCCGCCTTGCTGACGTGAACATAGGGCGTGACAAGGCTGATCTCCGCGTAGCCGTCCAGCGCATAGCGCTGCATTGTCTCAAAGCTCGATGTGAAGGCCGGACGGCAATCAGGATAGATGAAATGATCGCCGCCATGGACAGCTGTTGCAACGGCATTGGCGCCACGCGAAGCGGCAATGCCGTAGGCGATGGTGAGCATGATCGCGTTGCGGTTCGGCACAACGGTGACCTTCATAGTGTCTTCGGCATAGTGCCCATCGGGAACGTCGACGTCATCGGTCAGCGCCGAGCCGGTGAGCTGGCGGCCGATGTTTTCGATGTTCATGAGAATATGTTCGGTGTTGAGCTCCTCGGCGCAGGTCCTGGCAAAATCCAGTTCCTTGCGGTGGCGCTGGCCGTAGTCGAAGGAGATCAGACCAACAAGCTCATGGTCTCGCGCAATCTTGTGCGCAAGGGTGACGGAATCCATTCCGCCGGAACAGATGACAAGTGTTTTCAACGATATAGTCCCTTGTTTTCGCTGTGAACGTCCGTTGAGACGCTCGTCACCGGGTAGGCTGCGACCGGTGGCTCACCATCAATGAGCGGCGCGCCTTTTAGCAGGTTCTGACGAAAAGGGAAGGCCTGAGCCGGTCAAAGCGTTGAAACAGCGCTGTTGACATTTCTTTGCGAGTGTATAGAAATAATTTCTATGCAATCGTAGAGAAATAAGATTTATGGCCCGTCCAAAGAGCTACATCGTTGAAGAAGTTGTCGAGCGCGTGGTCTATGCGTTCTGGCAACACGGTTATCAGGCACTCGGCCTGAGAGAACTTGAGCGCCTTACCGGCCTCAATCAGTTTGCCATCCGGACCGAGTTCGGCGGTAAGGAGGGGCTCTACCTCGCGGCCCTGGAATTTTACACGCAGAGCGCAGTCACAACTGCAATGCAGCCGATGAGAGATGGCGGTGTCCCCGAGATCACCGGTTTCCTGAAGTCACTGGTCACAGACGGATCGATGACATCGAGCAAGTACGGATGCCTTGTCGTGAACACCGGGATCGAAAATGCCAGGGTTGGCAGTGTGCGGCTTGAAGAAGCTGTCAGGCACTACTGGGACGAACTGGAAAGCTGTTTCCTGGCCTGCCTTCAAAAGGCGCTTTCCGAAGGCAAGCTGGATCCGTCGATGGATGTTCCCTCGGTGGCAAAGGGACTGGTGTCCGGTGTCATGGGCGTACATGCCCAGAACCGGTTGGACCAGTCCAACCGGGCCGGACGTTTCCTGGTCGATGTCCTGTGCAATCAACTCAAAGCCATGGAGAAATCATGACCAAACGCAACCCCTCGCTTGAGCGCGTCGAAGGTCATGACACCCTATGGACGGTCCGGAAAGGCAATCTGAGATGCACCATTGTCGGACTGCCCGATGGTAGTGTCTGCCTCTACAGTCCGGTTGAAAAGACCGGCGGGATCGTTGCCGAAACGCATGACGTCCGGTTTCTGCTGGCGCCCAATCATTATCACAACAAGGCGGTTTCAGAGCATGTTCAGCTGTTCGGCGAGGCAAGACTTGTGTGCACCGATGCGGCACGCCCGCGGCTCGACAAGATAACCGGTCAACGTTTCGAACCGTTGTCCTCACTTGCCGATGCGCTTCCGGATAATGTGGAGTTTGCTGAACCTGAAGGGCTCAAGACGGGAGAACTCTGGCTGATTGTACGCACCGGCAATGAGCTTGCCTGGATCGTCACCGACGCGTTTTGCGGGCTTCAGGACAACGAAAACGAGGCGGCCCATCCGGGTTTTCTGAAGACGTTTCCGAAATATGGTCTTAAGGACAAGGCACGTTTTTCAGATTGGGTGCGTGAACGGCTTGAAGAGGAAAGTCCGACCATGATCATTCCGTGCCACGGGGAGATCGTGCGAGGGACGAGCCTTCGGACGGAATTGGACAATCTGCTCAAGACGCTTTGATGTCAGCGCGTCCAAGTGCGCTGGTGACAAAGTCGGTTCTTCAGGCCCAGATCGCCATCCGCAATCCGCGCTCGTCGCGCCTGTAGGAAGCAGGAAACGGGTCCGCCTGGCCCAGCAGGCACCTCTCCGCGATCAGGCTGTTGGCGGCGGCATCGAGAAGGTCGTCCCGGCCGCATCCCTTTGGAGGTCTCTGGTCGAGGAACGTCTGCGGCAGTCCCTTGGACACAAGCAAGTCGCGTCGCTGATCGAGACCGTCGGGGTTCCGGCGACTTTCGGCTTTCTAAGGTACGCGTCTTGCTCTCCTGCCATTCAGGCGTCAGCTTTTGACGCTAAATGACGAGCTGCTCACGTGACGCTACTTCCCTAACCTTTTGCTTTAGCGGTCGCGCTCCAAGGTGTTCCAGGCTGAAGGAGGACATCAGTTCAGTCGTATGTGTGATGTCCGCATCAGCATAAGCCGAAAAGCCTAGTTTTGTTCGTTCGGAGAGTTCCGCCACCGTCACCTGGAACAGGCGGAAGGGATCGAAATCAATAGCTTCGATGTCACTCAGGAAATCGTTCTGTGACAGAACGAAGCAAGCTGCCGTCAGTTTGCCGCTGCGGCCGCGGTACGCAACCAGTTTCCAGAACTCTCGTGGAATCAGGACGCCACGGTATTCCGGGTCATCTTCACCAAAGACTGGGCCAGAAATTACAGATACTCTAATGTCCTGGTCGGCGGCTTCTTCTAGGATCAGGTTTTCAAGTCGACCCCAAAGTCCGCTCAGGCTTGATCTGTTGAAACGTTCGTGTTGCGGAGCGATGTTGGTGTAGAAGAAGGAATCCTTGTTGGCCTGTTTGGCTTCGGGGATTGGCCCCCATGCGAGATCAGCGCGTCTTGCAATATGCCCGCGGTCCAGTTTGTTTTCCTCGTAGGTAGAATTGTCCAGCTGAAACTTAGTCTGGATACGCTTGTCTTGTCTGAACGAATGATCTCCAAGCACTACCTTTCGGGCTCCGTCAATGTTCCAGGCTACGAATCGCGCCATTCGGCGTTTCGCGCTTAAGCAGACCGAGAAATGTGTATAGGGAATTGTCTGATTTCTTTCGAAGTTGACGGCGTCGCGTTTAATTGCGGTCGACATCTCCGGCATGGGTGCCGGTAGTCCGAGAAAATTAGCGTCATATCCAGTTCTGAGACCAACGGACTCTGGCTCGTCATCTTCCAATATGAGTGTTGCTGGTGGTGACAGCGTGAACCGAAGCTTGTTTTGCACCGATACCGGATAGCAGGCGAGAGCATGTTCGTCAGGGTTATCGCCGCCCTCTCCAGCAAAATGCAGTCCTGCGAAAATATTCTTTGCTTTTTTACCTTCAGCTATGACCCAAACACTGCCGGAATCGCCACCCATGCTAATTTCGTTCCCTGAAGCGGGTAAAGCCGGGTTCGGCTTGATCTCGAAACAGCCGATCATTTGTTCGCCAGTCGTTCCGCCGTAATTGATTTTTACAATGACGTCCGTGCGGCGGACGATGCCATATGTGGTTCCTGTCGTTCGCCCGGTTTTAACGAGCGTATCATCGAGTTCAACGTCGGCTAACTTCGTTGGAACGACATCAAGATTATGGATTGAGGCATCGAAATGCCGATTCCGCAGGTTTGCAAGCGCACAGTCACCAGCGGCACCCAAATGGCTGCGCAGTAGTTCGCCGCAGGCATTGTTTGATATATTGTTGTCGTCATGGGGGCCGGGTTGCACGATCGTGTCGCCAACTTCCCCGGTGTCGCCGTCAAGAACATGCCAATTGGATAAAATGCACGGCCTTCCGGTCTCTTCGTCGTAGACAATCATGCCCAGCGTTCCAGCGCTTCCGTCTACATGGGAAACGCTCGCACCCGGAACAACAGTGTCCAGCCTTGTTTTCAAAACATTGGGATCTTCAGGCTCAACGAGCCGGTAGCTCAGCTTATAACGCCTTGGAACGACATCTGTTGCGATTTTGACACCTTCGAACTCGATCTCGGTCGGCAATTCTTTGGTGTTCAAGCTTTCAAGAGCTGAAGTTTCGACCTTTTCTTCGACAGTGAAGACGACACTGATGTCACCAGTGTCGTTTTTTCGACCGATCCCAATTGATGTAACATTCGGGTCAGACAGATAGGCCGAACCTCGCGTCCTGATGAATTTTCGCAGCGTGTTTCGCATTGCTTCGGATTTAGATTTGCGAACGGTTTTACTTTTTTTGGCCACGGACTCTACCTCCGGGAGAAATGTTTGAGTGAAATTATCAATCCCGATAGTCTAGCACGCCTTGACAACTTCTGGTGGATTTCTCGCGTGCAAAAGTGTCTTTCACGTTCATCCAATTGTACTGGGTCCAATTGACCGTTCTTCAGGCCCAGATCGCCATCCGCAATCCGCGCTCGTCGCGCCTGTAGGAAGCAGGAAACGGGTCCGCCTGGCCCAGCAGGCACCTCTCCGCGATCAGGCTGTTGGCGGCGGCATCGAGAAGGTCGTCCCGGCCGCATCCCTTTGGAGGTCTCTGGTCGAGGAACGTCTGCGGCAGCCCCTTGGACACAAGCAAGTCGCGGCGCTGATCGAGACCGTCGGGATTTGGACGGCTTTTGACTTTCTTCGGCAGGCTCATTTCCCTGCCGCCATTCAGTCGCCAGAAGGCAAGTTCCGGATGAACCTCGAAGATGCGCTCTTCGAGTTCCGGTGTCATCAGTTCATCGATCTCCCGGATTTTCGGAAACAGAAAGAAGCACTGTTTAGAGACTTTTTTTGGCGGGGAAGATGTCTTGAGCGCGGTCGCACATGCCTCTCTGTAGTCCGTTTCATAAACAGCGCCGCGGGACGGCACTGTGAAGACAGAGGACTGGCGTTCGCCAAGGTGTTTGCGGGCAGCCTTTTCCGGCCCGCGTCCCTCGGCCGAAATGAAGTCCGGCAAGCCAATCGGCATATCGACCGCGATAATGCTGAGGACCGGATCGGCCGCTAACAGCTCGCGAAAGGACGGAAACACCTTGAGCACCGGATTGTCGGGATCGTTTCGGTTTCGCAGGACGGCAACCCATCCTGCCTTACAGCCGTCGACACCCGCAAGCCAGACGCCGCCGCTGTCAGGCACGGGCTTTGGTTTCAACAACGCGCCGGGATGTCACAAGAGCCATCGCCCGTACGACCGACTGCTGCTCTTCGGCAAACAGCAGTTCGTTCGCACCTTTTTTCACGCTTCTGGCGACAAGCTCGAATACGGATGCGGAAGCGCGTTTCAACGCTTCTTCGTCATCGAAACCGGCGAGAGAATTGGCAAGAAACAGGCCTGCTATCAGATCGCCTGTCCCGTGCGGCGGGTTTTCGATCGCGGCGTGTTCTGCGGCGACTGCGCCGCGCGGTCCTGCCAGCAGGTTCGCAATGGCATTTCGGCGAAGGGCTGGTGAGGACGTGATCAGCACCTTCTTTTTGCCGAGCGCCCGAGCTGCGGAAAGCGCCTGGAGTTCACCCTCAACTTCGCGGTTCGTCAGCCAACCGAGTTCGAAGGAATTCGGGGTGACGATGTCGGCAAGGGGGACCAGTTCATCTCGGATAGCCTCGGCCGTGGCTTTGGGCACGTATAGTCCGCCGCCGCCAGCGCTGTGATGGTCCCCTATCACCGGATCGCAAAGATAGGGGGCCTCCGGATTGACCTGTTTGACTGCCGTTACGAGCTTCGCAATTGGACCGGCCTGTTCCGCCGCGCCGAGATATCCGGAAATGATTCCACCCAGTTCCGCGAGTTTCGCTGAACGGGCGAGATCTTCGGCAATTGAAGCGAAATCTCTTTCGGACGCAACGATCCGGGTTCCCTTGCCGTGACCTGGATGCCATGGCAAGAGGATTGTCGGCAGGAACCAGACATCGTGCCCGATCCGCTCAAGGGCAAAGGTCAGTCCGCGTCCACTGATGCCACCGCTGACCACCTGGGACGTGATCACGAGAAGCGGCTTTTTCCGAGGCTCGGGCATGCCCGGCTGTTGCATCATGATCAAAACCCTTGAGTGCCGGATCAGGCAGCGTCGGAGGACGATTTTGTCCCGGTCCCATACCGCTTCTCGATATAGTCCAGAACCATCTGTTTGAATTCGTCGGCTATGCCTTCGCCCCGGAGCGTCGCAACTTTCTCACCGTCAACAAAAACAGGCGCAGAGGGCGTCTCCCCGGTGCCCGGAAGCGAAATGCCGATATCGGCATGCTTGGATTCGCCGGGACCGTTCACGATACAGCCCATGACCGCGACATTGAGATTTTCAACGCCTGGATACTGCTCGCGCCACGCCGGCATAGAGTCCCTGATATGATCCTGAATGTCGCTTGCCAGCTCCTGGAAAACGGTCGACGTGGTCCGGCCGCAGCCGGGGCAGGCGGCAACAACGGGAACGAATGCCCGAAAGCCCATCACCTGCAAAAGTTCCTGCGCCACCTGGACTTCGCGCGTGCGATCGCCGCCCGGCTCCGGTGTCAGGGAGACCCGGATGGTGTCGCCGATGCCTTGCTGCAGCAAAATGCCCATGGAGGCGGCGGAAGACACAATCCCCTTGGTTCCCATACCCGCTTCGGTGAGGCCAAGATGGAGCGCGTAGTCGCAGCGCCGGGCGAGATCAGCATAAACGGCAATCAGGTCCTGGACCTGGCTGACCTTGGCCGACAGGATGATCTTGTCGCGGCCCATCCCAAGACCCTCGGCCCGTTCCGCGGACAGGAGGCCCGACTGGATGATCGCTTCGCGCATGACCGCCGCTGCGGATACGGGATTGGTGCTCCCGGCGTTTTCATCCATGAGCTTGGTAAGCAGTTCCTGATCGAGCGACCCCCAGTTGACGCCAATGCGCACCGGTTTGTCGTGTTTGAGCGCGATATCGATGATTTGCGAGAACTGTGTATCACGCTTGGCCTTGAAGCCGACATTGCCCGGGTTGATCCGGTACTTGTCGAGTGCGGCAGCGCAGTCGGGATAATCCGCCAGCAGCTTGTGGCCGATATAGTGGAAATCGCCAACAAGCGGCACGTCGATGCCGATCCGCTCGAGCCGCTCCTTGATGCGCGGCACCTGGGCTGCGGCTTCGGGCCGGTCGACGGTGATGCGCACGATCTCAGAACCTGCGCGCGCAAGGGCGGCGACCTGGGCAACCGTTGAATCCGCGTCGGCCGTGTCCGTGTTGGTCATGGATTGGACGACGATTGGAGCGCTGCCGCCAACCTCAACATTACCGACCATGACACCGACGGATTTGCGTCGCGGCAGGGGTTTTGCGAAATCATCAATCATGACTGAAGCCAACCGGTTAAGGGCATTTGCCAACCATATGAGGGAAATTGACGGAAGTTTCCAGCATTGGATGGGCAGATGGGGCGAAAAAGGGCAAAGTTTGGTGAATTGCCCCGCGGCGAACGCGCGACACCCTAGCGAAGACCCCGAAGACTCTCTACGTTTTGTATCGCACAGAATTCACCGGGGTCAGGCCATGTTCATCACCGTTCTGGAACGTTCAGTCTCCCTTGCACAACACAATATCGGGACACTCTTCAAAACCGGATGGGCCTATATCCTGCTTCTGCTGGCGCTCAATTTTGCCATTGGCTCGTCTCTCATGCCCGAGAGCGGGTTCACGACCGTCTCTTACATGACCGAACCGGTGGCCAAGGCCGATGAGGGCGCATTACGGGCGCTTGCCGCAATTGCCAATTTGCTCGTCGGGTTTTCCATTGCAATTGCCTACGTTCGCCGAATACTGATCGATGCGCGCGATTTTCCGATCACGTTCGGAAAACGAAACATCAACGTCATACTCTACCAGATCGTGCTCGCGCTGATCGGCTTTCTGTCATTGATCCCGCTGATTATTGTGTCCTCGATCGTCGCCGCGCTGACAGCCGGGTTCGGGCTTTTGCTGATGTTCCTCGCGCCCTTTATCGCTCTCATGGTGGTTCAGAAGTTTTCGGTTGTGCTTCCTGCGGCTGCTGTCGACGATCCGCTGACACTTAAAGAAAGCTGGCGGGCAACATCCGGGCTTGGCTGGGCAATGGTCTTTTCGGCACTTATCATGAGCCTTCTTGCCGGTTTTCTGGGTCTTGCCTGGGGATTTCTACTCAGTGTCAGCGATGGGCTGCTTCCGGCAAACGACCTGTGGCAGCAAATCCGGTCTGCTATTTTTCCGATGGGTACGATGCTGATCCTCGTATGGATATTCTCCAGCCTGCATGCAACATTTTACGGACTGATCCGGGAGCGGTTTGCCGAAAGGCTGGGTTTGCGCGAGGAAGACTATCTGCAAGCCGATGCGCAGAGAGAAGTTTCGCGCGAACGCGCCCAAAAAGCACTTTCCGGCGCCCGGCGAATGAAGCGGCATTGACGCCGTCCGGCGGGATGCAAATGCAGCGACCCTGCTGGTTCATCACTTTTCTTCATTGTGATGTTGCAGTGCGGCGATAACTGGTGAAATGTTGCACCAGATAATATCGTCTTCTGGGAGATCCCGCATGCTTGCGAACAAAACCGCCGTCGTTACCGGTTCCACGTCCGGTATCGGACTTGGCTGCGCCCGTGCCTTTGCCGAGCAGGGCGCCAATGTCGTCATAAACGGTCTTGGCGATGCCGACGAAATCGAAGCGACCCGGGCTGCGATCGAGGCCGATTTTGGCGTGCGGTGTGCCTACTCCTCCGCAAACATGCTGAACGGTGATGCGATTGCGGGGATGATTGCGGATGCTGAAAATGACTTCGGGTCCGTTGATATCCTTGTGAACAATGCCGGAATTCAGTTCGTTTCGCCGGTCGACGAGTTTCCGGTCGACAAGTGGGATGCCATCATAGCTATCAACCTGTCGTCGGCATTTCACGCGATCCGGGCCGCACTCCCGGGAATGAAGCAGCGCGGCTGGGGCCGGATCATCAATACTGCGTCCGCGCACGCACTCGTGGCCTCGCCCTACAAGTCCGCCTATGTCGCAGCCAAGCACGGCATTGCCGGACTTACGAAAACGGTCGCGCTTGAAGTTGCGGAACAGGGCATCACTGTCAACGCCATCTGTCCTGGCTATGTCTGGACTCCACTCGTCGAGGCCCAAATTCCCGACACAATGAAAGCCCGCAATATGACGGAGGAGCAGGTCAAAAAGGATGTCATGTTGAAAGCGCAGCCGACCAAGGAATTTGTCACTGTTGAACAGGTTGCGGGTTATGCGGCTTTCCTGTGCTCCGACACGGCATCGTCGATTACGGGGTCCGTGCTGCCGATCGACGGGGGCTGGACAGCACAATAACCGCTGATCGCAATAATCTGGAAAGGCGTTCGACTTGGCCGCTCCGAAAAAGATAAATCTCGCGTTGCAGGGCGGTGGTGCTCATGGCGCTTTCACCTGGGGTGTACTCGACTATTTTCTCGAGGACAGCCGCCTTGCGATCGATGCGATTACCGGAACTTCCGCCGGAGCAATGAATGCCGTCGTTCTGGCGAGCGGCATGGAAGCAGGCGGCGAGGACGGCGCCAGGGTCAGCCTGGAAGCGTTCTGGCGTGAGGTCAGCGACGAGGCGCGGTTCAGTCCGATCCAGCGGTCTCCGCTCGATGTGCTTCTCGGCAACTGGAGCCTCGATCACTCGCCCAGTTATCTTTACTTCGATGTGCTGTCACGGTTCGCATCGCCCTATGAATTCAACCCTTTGAACGTCAATCCGCTTCGCGATGTCGTTGAAAAGATGGTCGACTTCGAGAAGGTTCATTGCTGTTCCGGCGTGAAGCTGTTCATAGCGGCAACGAATGTCTATTCCGGCAAGATCCGTGTTTTCAGCGAAAAGGAAGTCACACTGGACGCGGTCATGGCGTCGGCGTGCCTGCCTCAGCTGTATCAGGCGGTCGAAATTGAGGGAGAGCCGTATTGGGACGGCGGCTATATGGGTAATCCGCCGCTTTATCCGCTCTTTTACGAAACACAGACCCCGGACGTTATCCTGGTGCAGATCAACCCCCTGGAACGGCGCGAGGTGCCGCGCACTGCGCGCGAGATCGTCAATCGTCTCAACGAGATAACATTCAATTCCACACTTTTGCGCGAGTTGCGGGCCATCGACTTCGTCACGCGTCTGATCGAAGAAGGCAAACTTTCGTCCGAAGAGTACATGAAAGTGCACATGCACAGGATCTTCGCGCGCGAACTCAAGCCACTCCAGGCGTCGTCAAAAATGAACGCCGAATGGGCGTTTCTGACGGAATTGCGTGATCTCGGCCGGGAAACGGCGCGCGGATGGCTGGACGCTCATTTCGACGATATCGGCGTGCAATCATCTGTCGATCTCAGGGATGAGTTTTCATGACCACACGCTTGCGATGAAGCTGAGGCGTTAACTTTTCCTTAGGCCTGTTCGCAACCGGCTTTGCAGATTGCAATGCATGAGAAGTAAATGCTTCGTAAATGATTTCAATATCTTGTGCCGGCGGCGGTGCGCCTGTCCAGATCTGGGTATTTTTCCGCGCAAACAAATTGGCAAGCCTTTTGCGATTGACTTGGCACGCTGATTGTCAGGTTGTGCGTCGTCAGCGCCTTATGTGGATGGAAGAAGTGGGCAACTGCGACCCCGCCCGCTTCTTTCCTCCCATAGCGGGCTCGGCGAATGCGGGGCACGACACGGCGTCATTGACGCAATTTCAATGCGATCTCTTCCCAAATTAGCCGAATAGGATTTTTTCTGGACAGAAACTGTCCTTAAAGTGTTGCTATCGGATACCTATCTTTAGAGCAGATCGAAAAAAGGTTTTGGGATGAGAGACAGGTTTACGCATTTTTTGGCAGGCTGTCTTGGCGCCGTGGCATTGTGTACGCTATCGGCGGGCGCTTTTGCCGGCAGCGATGAAGAAAAGATGACCGAGATCAAGGAAAACGGCGGTTGTCCTCGCTGCGATCTGCGGTTGACCGAGCTGAGGTTCCTGACGGTCGAAAATCCCAACTTCAACAGGACCAACTTGCGCGAAACCGACCTCAAGGAGGCGGTGCTGCCAGGTGGAGATTTTCAGAATGCGGATCTACGCCGTGCGGAAGCCGAGCGCGCGGATTTCGCCGGCAGCAACTTTGCAGGATCGAATATGCGCTCTGCCGATCTTGAAAAGGCCAATTTCACCAACGCCAATCTGACGGATGTCGACCTCAGGGATGCCGACCTGAATGCAAGTATCGCCAATGGTGCGATCTTCGACGATGCAGATCTGCGTAACGCCGCACTCATCCGTTCCGTTGCCGTGGGCGCCTCTTTTGAAGGGGCAAAGATGGACGGTGTTAACCTGGAGCGCGTCGATCTGACGGATGCCAATTTCAAGAATGCCCGCATCCGCCAGGGTAAACTCGATCGCATCAAGGCGGTCGGCGCGGATTTTTCCGGTGCCGATTTTTCAGGCGTTCGCCTCGTGAGCGCCGACCTCACCAACGCCAATCTGACAAAAGTGGATTTTGATGGTGCTTTGCTTCGCCGGACCCGTCTTGTAGGCGCGGACCTTACGGGTGCCTATAATCTCGACCCGAGCCGGATCCTGGGTGCTTGTGGGGACGAGACCACCAAGCTCCCGCGTGGCATAGAACTTGTCGAGTGTTCCTACTGATCTGCGGGCTTACACACCTTTGAAAATGAAAAAGGAGGCCTCGAGCCTCCTTTTTTGCGCGGCAGGTGACGTCCTGGCCTTTAAAAGATATCGAAAGCGAAGCGGTAGCTCACACCCACGCCAAGTGTGAACTGGTCCTTGCTGCCGGCTTCCGCGATCGGGCTGTCCGCGGCATCGCCGATCAGACGGTCGTAAGTGCCGCGGATATGCAGCCGCACATCATCGTTCCAGTCGTAACTTCCGCGGGCCGCAAGCCCGATGCTCTTGAAACCGGCGCTGGGGTCATACTCAGTCAGGCGGCCGCCACTATTGGCCGCTTCCCGTGCTGTGACGCCGAAATAGGTGTCCATGTATTCGCCGGAGGCAAAGCTCGCACGCGGGCCGAAACTGACTTCCCACTTGTCGGTTGGATAGATGATGCCGTCCAGTCCAAGCTGGCCAACCTGACCGTTGTGGCCGTTGAAGCCCTGCCGCAGTTCAGCGAAAGCGCGGAAGTGTTCGGTGCGGAAACCGCCGCCAAGGCCGAGTTCGAATGCCCAGTCGACAGTGTCCGTCCCGGTCAGATCCGAGCTGTCGCTGGCGTCGCGTTCACCAATGAAATTGAAGGACGGGAAGAAAAAGACGCCGGCACGGCGCCGGCCATCGACTACCTGGCCAAGGCCGGGAAGGTAGAATCGCCCGACCGATATGATCGGCATCGGGTAGATCAGGTAGGAATCGGCAGATTCATATCGCGGCTGCGCGATCGCGCCGATGCCCAGATCGACCACGAATTGTTTCGTGGCGTCCTGTGCGGATATCTCGCCGCTTTGAGCCAGCGCGGTTCCGGACACGGCGCTCAGCGACAAGGCGAGCGCAACGCGTGACAAGGTCTTGAACATTAAGGCTTCATCCATATGGAGTTCATTGCCGGCAAGATAGCACGAAGCTGGCTTACTCAAAGCCTAACGAATCCCGGTTTTGCCGAAGTGTTGCATTTCCGCATCGGATTTCCATGCCGGTAAAGGCATCGCATTATTTTCAAACATTCTTTCGTTCTTGAAAGTGCCGTCTTGCAGGCGTGCGATCTCGGAGCTACATGAGAAACGTGACAGAACCTGAACGGCAACGGACCAGATCATGACCGCACTCTTTAACGTCATCCTTCTCGCGCTGGAGCTCTATACCTACGTGATCATTGCCAGTGCGATTTTTTCCTGGCTCTACGCTTTCAACATCGTGAATTCGAGCAACCAGATCATCAACTCGATCGGTCGCGTGCTCTACAATCTGACCGAGCCGGCGCTGCGTCCCATACGCCGTTTCATGCCCGATCTCGGCGGGATCGACATTTCTCCGGTTATTCTGCTTCTCGGGATCATTTTCCTGCGCCAGATCATCGTCATCAACATCTTGCCGATGGTGCGCGGTTTCTGACGTCGAGCGCCTTCACATGCAAAAAGCCCGGAGCATCGCATCCGGGCTTTTTCTATTCCGCGCAAGAACCTAGTCTTCGAGTTTGCGTGCTTCGTCCGGCAGCATAATCGGAATACCGTTGCGGATCGGATAGGCGAGTTTTGCCGATCTGGAGATCAGTTCCCTGGCGTCCGCGTCATATTCGAGCGTTGTCTTGGTCACGGGACACACAAGCAGTTCAAGAAGTTTCCGGTCAACCGGACGTTCTGTCGTGTCGTTCATCTGAAGTCTCTTTGCTGGCGAGGAACCCAGGCAGATTACTGAAGCGTGGAGCCGCCGTCATTTTGCGACCTTGCCAGATCCATCTCGGTGATGGCAATCAGGGTTTCGGCGCGCGTCTTCAAGTCGCGGGCTTCCAGCAAAGCCTGTTTTTCCTGAGGTCCATACGGGCACATCATGCAGAGTGCATTTACAAGCACTTCCGTTTCCGCTTCCGAAACGCTTTGCCAGTCCGCCTCCAGATTGTTGGCATCGAGATAATCGCGAAGGGTGCGCAACAGCCCGTTCCGGTCCACATCATCCTGACCGTCGCCGCATTTGAGGTCGCCGGAAAACGGCGCAAAGTCGCATTCCACCTCTCTGAAGGCGCTGTAGGTTCTAAGTTCCTTGCCGAGCGCGAAACGGGTTATGCCCTGCAGCGTGATCAGATACCGTCCATCGCCCGTTTCCTGAAAACTGGTGAGGCGACCGACGCATCCGACATTCGCAAGCGAGGGCGTGTCCGTCTCGTCGCCCATGGCCTCGGAGGCGGGTTGCACCATTCCGATCAGCCTGTTTCCGGACAGGGCGGTATCCACCATATCGAGATAGCGCTGCTCGAAAATATTCAGGGGCAACTGTGTTCTGGGAAGCAGAAGCGCACCGGACAAGGGAAAGACAGGCAGCACGGGTGGAAGATCCGCGATGGTGTCGTAAATGGCATTTCCCGCCTGCATTTCTGAGCCTTTTTATTTTGTTGCTTCCGGCACCGGGCCCCTAGTTTCCGGTCTCTCCCGTAAATGTGTGTCAGTTACGCCAATCGTCAAGAAAACAGCACGGCCGAGAGCTTGCGGCGGCCGTAATTGCTGGCAGGGTCCTTGAAGCCCCAGGCCTCGAAAAACTGCAGAAGCTGCTTGCGCGCACCATCTTCGTTCCAATCCCGATCGCGGCGGACGATCTCGATCAGCTGATCAACCGCTCCTTCCTTGTCGCCGTTGCCATTGAGGCCGAGAGCAAGATCGAAACGTGCCTGATGGTCGAGCGGATCCTTGGCGATCCGGTCGTGGAACTCTGCAAGGTCGCCAAGCGAAGCGGCCTGTTCGGCAAGATCGACAGCGGCCTTCGCTGCGACGTACGCTTCGTCGGACCGCTGGTCTTCGGGCACCAGTTCAAGCGCCTGCTGGGCGCGTTCAAGTTCGTCGGCACCCAGATAACACTGCGCTAGACCGGCAATCGCTTTCACATTTTCCGGCTCCATCTGCATCACCGCGCCAAAGAGCTGAGCGGCCTGGGGGAAATCCTGCGCAGCCAGAAGCTCTTCTGCCTGCTCAAGATAAGCGTCCGTCTGGTTCGCGGGAGCCGGCCCACCGAGCTTTTCGATGAATTCCTTGACCTGGCTTTCCTGCTGAGCGCCCATGAAGCCGTCCACGGGCTGACCATCCTTGAAGGCAACCACGGCGGGAATAGACTGGATCCCCATCTGGCCGGCGATCTCCGGATAGTCGTCGATGTTCATCTTGGCCAGCTTGACTGTGCCGCCGGCGGCCTTGACGGCAGCCTCGATAATCGGGGTCAGCTGTTTGCAGGGGCCGCACCAGGGCGCCCAGAAGTCAACAAGGACGGGTTGCTGACGCGACGCTTCAAGCACATCCGCCATAAACGTCTGGGTGGTGACATCGAATATCAGTTCACCTGCCGGCGCATCACCGCCTCCGCCACCACCATCGCCGCCGAAGCCACCGCCCTGGCCGCCATAACCGCCGCCCATGCTGGCACCGAACCCGCCGCCAACCTGTCCGCCGACGCTGTAGTTGCCATTGCTCATTTACCCGCCTCGTGCTTTCCGGCCGCTCTAGGACAAGCAGCCAATCTCGAATCGTCTATAGGCCAAATTTGCTCCTAACATGGAGCCGCTGCGCGGGAAATACAAACTCCGGCGCCGCGATACCTAAAGTCCCGCCTCGATTGCTTGGTCGCTTGCCGCCAAAACCTTGGGGTCGTGGCCGCAGGCACGGGCGAATTTCAAGAGGTCCTGTGCGCTGATCGCTGTCGTCGCATCGTTTTTCAGCGGATGATAGTTCAGCACTTCGTGCTGCATCATTGCTGCGTCAAAGACGGGCGTTACCCGAAGGGCGTCGCGATCATTTATAAGCGAAAAGGGGGTCACCGATCCCGGTTCTACCCCCAGAACCTCCATAAGCAGATCCGCGTTCCCGAAGGATACCCGGCCCTGTGCCCCGATGATCTGGTGAATTTTTTTGAGATCCACAGTCGCGTCATGGAGGAGCACAATCAGAAACAGTCGGCTCTTCTTGTCTTTCACAAACAGGTTCTTGGTATGCCCGCCCGGGATCCTGTCGTGGAGATCCCCGGATTCCGCGACGGTGAAAACCGGCTGATGGTCAACCGTGGTTACCTCGATATCGAGATCGGCCAGAAAGGCCATGAGTTCGTCGCGTGTTGCTGGCATGTTTTTTCCTGAAAATTGTGTTCCCGTGGGCTGTTTAACGTGATTGCCGGCCTGCTCACAAGCGGAAACTGTTGTAAAAAGTCGCTGTTTTCTGCGACTTTTCGACTTTCGTTTTCGGGTCGCCGCACAAAAAGACAGCTAAAAAAATTTCTTCAAATTCCTTGTTGCAATCCGTCCCGGCTTAGTTCATATACTGCGCCACCGACGCCAAGGCCATTGCCGCCGGGCGCTGGAACACTATGCGGGTGTAGCTCAGGGGTAGAGCACAACCTTGCCAAGGTTGGGGTCGTGGGTTCGAATCCCATCGCCCGCTCCAGATTTCTCACGATACCTCAGTGAGTTGAAAAAGCCGCCTTTCGGGCGGCTTTTTTCGTGGGTAACTTCCAGGTAACTTTATGGAAAAATTCAGGCGGCGACGCCTATGGGTCTATTCGCGATAATTCCATGACGAGCTGTTCTTCGGCCTCAGGTGCCTTTGTGACGTTACGATGTGCTCGGGCCATGAGTTTGTGTGCTTCGGGATGATCGCTTGCGTGGATCATGTGGAACATGACGCGCCCCTCGCCCTTGTCCCTCTCGTGAATTGGATATGGCTTCACGTATCTGTATCCAAGCTCATCTCGGAAGCGCTCGGCCATCCGAACCGCAATCTTCTCACCGCTTAAGCTGACAAGCTTTTTCCAACCCTCGCCGCCCCACCAGAGGTCAGGTCGATCCAAATTAACTTTATGCCCAGTCAAAGAACGGTGTAGCCAGCCGGTGGCAAGAAAGTAGAACAACTCTATTTTTCGCGCACCTTCGGGTTTGAAGTTTGCAAGCCTTTGCAAGGTGGTCCAGTGGCACTCGAGAGTGTACTGATCCAATAGGCAAAATGTTGCGGTTTTTTCCTTGATAAGGCCGCTGCTCAGGACCGCATCGACTTTTTGGTTAAAGTCGCCCTGCAATACTTCGTAGTGTCTTTTGTCCTTGTCTGGTTGCTGGTCCACAAGGGCGCGAAGCTTGTCAGCTTTGTCTTGCTTTAGGTCGCACAAAAAGATCTCTCGAAGCCTTCTAGGCTCAGTTTCTACAACAAGTTGAGCTGCCCAACTATTGCTGAGATCTTGTTTCTTGGGGCCAGCGAAACCATCGATGTAGCAACCATGCTTCGTAATAATCGTGAATAAGTAGATGTATTTGGCGATGAGTTGCGCTTTGTGTTGTGTCCAAACAGGACCGAGACCAGTTTGGCTAATGCTCACCGGTGAAAGTTGGACAGGTAAATTGCCGAAAAGTTCGTCTTTGTCGCTCATTACTGTCCAAGCTTCTGAATTCTCTAAGCCGCTCTGCCTCCAATTGCCGTCGGAAACTCACGGACGATTGTGCCATTGATTAGTCCACCACCTTTACCGTGTGGATCTATACCCTTCATATCAGATTTTGGCAGATTCAACCCTCCCGTGAGTGGGTTGTTCTCATAATTTCCCCATTGTTTGAAAAACGGAGCAATGCCACGTGACCGACAGTCGTTGAGGATGTCTTCAACCCAGAGTGGTTCAAGTGATCTAGCGCCGTGACCGCTCTCGCCACCAACAATTAACCAGTCGGGAGCCGGATCCGTTTGGCCGATGCGTAGGGGGCCGATGGCTGGCTCATAGGAAACAAACCAAACTCTTGCCGGGATCGCAGAAATGAATTTCTTGCGCTGATCGAAACGCAGTTGATCTTCGGCCGTAAAACCAAGCCATACATTTGACCAGCCGGACGGGCCCCAGTCGGGCGGCAGCATCTTATCAATGTTTTGGGGTCTTTTTGTCAGCAACTGCCAATCTAGATTCGGGGTCTGCCGGATCAGATTGAACAAGTCGGAACGCCAAGTGGGGTCAACCTTGTTGTCGAAGACATCGGCTAGCGAGGCGCAGAAAATACGCTGACGTCGACCATGTTTCAGCTCGAATGCTTCGGCTTCGCGTTGCCAGGCAAGTGGAGCTTTCCAATAAGCTTCCGTCGTTCGCTTTCTTGGATTATTCCCCCATTTCACATGACCCGATCTTTTTGACCAGCCTTCCGCGTAGCAGTTGTCACAGCCTGGACTGATCTTCGTACATCCTGTCCAAGGATTAAACGTTCTGTCTGTCCACTCAATTCCAGTAGTCTCAGCCATAACCAAATCCCCTTTGTCTTGACAAACCCTAGCACTCGGATTCGCTGTATAGAATCCTATAAATTCTGAATAAATTGGTTGACTGAAAGACATTTGCCGGAGTGTCGTGGACTTATTCTTTCGATGAGCAAAAAGCGATTTTGCACAATTTTATCAACAACCTGAGGGTGTGGAGACTCGACAACGAGGGAAATCGTCCTCAGACTTTTCCATGGTTTGCTTGTGATTCGCTTCGGCCTTGGCCTGAGTCCGAAAGGGCGGGCAACTGGCCCGGGAAAGGGGTGATGAATATGAGCAAGACCAAAATCGGCCGCAGCGCCATTACGGGACGCTTCACTAAGGTTTCGACCGCAGTGAAAAATCCTAGGACGCATGTGGTTGAGACCATCAAAAAGTAAGACCTAACAGTCTTCTTCCGGGCGGTGTTTCTTAGCCGGAGTGCCGCCCGGTTTCTTAACTATAACAAATGGGTTTCAGAAGTCTTAACCTACGATTAAGTGCACAGCCTGAAAGTGATCGGCCTTCGTCATGGTAATGCCTTATGAAGAGTTGGATTCCGATACTCGGTGTTTCACGCTCGTCGGGCAGTTTCTTTGGCACTGGGCGTACTTGGAAGCCTCCATCAACGACGCGATCGCAACTGCGCTCGAGCTCGGGCATCCACAAAGATATATAGTTACAAAGAACATCCAGTTCCGAGACAAGATCAAAACGCTGAAGGCCTCAGTCGCGGTGGCTTCGTCGCTTAGTGATGAAGAGCGAAGAATGCACAAGCGAACGCTTAACAAGATCTCGGACTATGCTGCGAAAAGAAACATCATCGCACATGACATGTTCGGTCCGGACGATGACACTGACAGCGTTATGTTCTTGCGAACTGTTGCAAGTGACAGGTTCGAGCTGCCTGTCGATCTTTGGTCGACAGATGACTTTGTGGCAGCATTCACTGACTTGGACAATTTTCGAGATCAAGTGACTGCGCTGGAAGAAAGTTTGAAAACGGCAAACAACTTCAAGCGCATTGCCCAAGCGCTGGTGGGCAAAGAAACCGGAATTGAAGCATTGTTTTCCTATGACTCAATGGACGCGCCGGACTTTCCAGTTGAGCCAAACTCAGACAGAGATCCCGACCCTTAACCGAAAGAACTCTGACTATTGCAACGTCCGGCAGATGCCCAGGGCAAACAGCGTCTCTCGATCTGTCGGCCAGCGGGCCTCGCTGCGGCTCAGCGTGGGGCAAAGGATATCGAAGAAGGCGCGACGGTTCGGCCTGTCGGCCTTCGAGTTGATCCAGCCCATGAGGGCGAGCACGAGGCCACGCGGCGCGCTCAGCGCGTCCGCGATGTCCATCGCCTCACCCGGTGTCATTCGATGAGGCAGCGCCACCTGCGCCGAGGCGCAGGCCAAGGCGCCAGCGCGCGTCTCGGGCGAGAGCTCGGCCAGCGCGGCACGAAGAAAGTCCTCGTCAGTCATCTGTATCTCCCTTAAAGGTCTGCGATCTGGGCGTCGAACTCTGCCGTGCGATCTGGCTCGGCAATCTTCCGGTGCTCGAGATATTGGATCTGCCGCTCCGTGCGCAGGCGTGCCTGCCGCTGAGCCTGCCAGGCGCGAAACGCCGTGTCGAAACGGAACCTAGGCATTGGCAAGATCCCTCATCCTGGTGGCCGTTCTAGATCTTTAGAGACAGCACCCGCTCTCAAGAAAGTTGAGGTGAAAGCGAATTTTGACTGTCCACTTCACGCCGCAGAAGCATAGCGGTAACGCGCTCAATTAAATCAAAACAAACTGTTAGTGCTGGGGCAATGGTTGGCTTAATTCTCGTTTTTGCAGAGCGTGAACTCAGTTCGGGCTTCACCAACCGCAATCTCCCCTTGCGGCTGGGTAAAGCAGAAATACCCGGTCATCGCTTTGCGAAAGGTCGGGCGAAAAGTCCGCTCCTTCGATGATCAGATAGTCGACGACGGACAGGCGCAGGTTCGTGCCGCGGTCTGTGAACTGCACGCTGCCACCATCGCCTTCCGTTGCGCAGAAGCCATCGGTGCTGCAATAGGCAAAGCTGCTGTATGCGCGGCCGTCCCGCAATCTGAACCCGAATTGAAGCGCAAGCTGGTTGTTGCCGGTGGTTGCTGAGGGCGCATCTAAAAACCAGATATGCGCCACCAGCTGCTTCGGATGATTGGCAAGGTGGCTGGCGGTGTAAGTGCGCGCAAAGCAGGGCTGTGCCGAAAACCGGTCGTGCAGGCGCATCGCATCGGCAACGCCAGCCAAGCCTGTTCCTGCAATGGCTGCTCCTGCAAAGACGAGGGAATTTCGCGTAAACCGTCTGATACTGTTGCCAAACATGAGCGTTGCCCCCGCACTTTCCAAACCGGATGCTGAACAAAGCATGGATGGCAAGAGTTTGCATCAGGTCTTTCGCGTGCCCAATGGCGCGGCTCGTGAAGTCAGGATCAATCTCTAACCGTCCGTGCAAGCGCAGCGCTGCGTCTCACCTTTGATCACGGGTGCTCAGACGGAATTACAACTAAAAATCATCCGTCAACTCTTGCGTTTTCCCGGATGCTCATGTCTTCTGATGATTGTGCTGTTCACGTTTAAAGTTTGAGATGCAAGCCTGTCTATTTCATGGGCTCAAATCTGACATTTGCGATATTTTTAGTTTGTGGGAGCTGCAAGATGACTGATTTCGACGAAGTTTCTCTACGTAATCCGATTTTCAGTTGGCAAGCCATGTTGTCTCTGGCGCTCATCTCGAAGCGCAGTTACAGGGACCTTGCTGCCTTCAAGGCCGATGCTGAGGCCGATTTGGGGATGAAGGTCACCGCACATGCTGACATTGCCGATACGCAAGCCTACCTCGTGGAGAGCGATGACGCGGCGGTACTTGTCTACCGTGGGACCAAAGGCATCGCCGACTGGCTGGTCAACATTCAGGTTTTCGATCTGGAGGGCGCATTCGGCGACGTCCATGGCGGGTTCCTGGAAGCCTACAGGGCTGCGCAGGGTATCTTGCTGCCACCTCTTCGGGCCGCGAGTTCAGCCGGCAAAACGCTTTGGCTCACCGGCCACAGCCTGGGCGGTGCAGTAGCGGTGAATACCGCCATTGAAACACACGGTTCCGTCAATGTTGCCGGGGTTGCGACCTTCGGTCAGCCGCGTCTCGCCCGCCGGGGCACGGCACGAAAAATAATGGACGTGTTCGGTAACCGCTACTACCGCTTTGTCAATGACGACGACGTGGTGCCGCGTGTCCCCTTCACCTATGCCCATTCCGGACAGCTCTTCCATTTTGACGGTTCGGGTCAGGTCAAGGCGCGCAACGAAGGTTTTGAAGCAAACCTGGAATCTGCCGGTCCGGGTGAGCCGGATCAGGGACCCGCTCCCCTTAGTGAAGAAGAGTTCAAGAGCCTGAGGCAACAGATCCAGGATGCGATGGCGAATCCTCCGGCGGGCCTTGAAAGTGCGCCGGGAGTTGGCGGAACCGAGAACCTTGAAGGGGTTTTTGACGGAGCGTCCGACGTCAACCTCGAGGGCTTTTTTCCCTCCGTCAAGGATCACCGCATTGATCGCTACATAGCTGCCACCGGCAAACAGATACGTTAGCCGGCGGCAGCGATTTAGCTCAAGACTTGAACCCGTCCAGTCAATCAATCAGGGAGTTTGAGATGACTGACATTGATACAGAACGTCAGGAGATTTCCGCTTTCCTCGAAAGCATAGACTTGCCGTCCGAAATGACGGGTGGCGTGGAACTTGAAACCGTAGGCGGGGCCGCGCCTGCGAAGCCGGACTTTGCCAAAGACGGCGGGCAGAACGTCGTGGTCAGCAATCAGTTGGCAGGGTTCGCAGAAGACGTGCCGCATGATCTGCGCTCTGCGATTGCGAATGTCATGTTGCTTGCGGAACTTGCCGCGGACAAGAAACAGGGCAGCGGGGATATCTCCCTCGACACTTGGATGGGACACTATGTCGGCACGCTCAACAAGCTGGGCTGGCGGTCCTCCGGCTTTGGTGACACGTCGCGCGCGCTCACCGGCACATCGGTGGAAGTGCACAAAGCCATCGTCCCCGTTTTGACGGCGGTTTTGGGCGGTGCAGCGGTCGGTGTTGCCTCGACTATTCTGAGCGTGCTTGACGGTTTGAAGGAGATGCACAAAACCCAACCCTGGTTCACGCTGTTCGACCGCAGGACCCAGCGCGCAAGGGCCAACCAGTTCCAGATTTCACAAGTGAGCATGGAGGGCGGGGAGCCGTCGATCACGCTCTTCGCCTTCATGCTGGATGCGGGTTCAGCAATAACGCAGGTTCTGTTCTTCCGGTTCTCTTCCGACGAGGCGACGCTCAGGCACGCGCATCAAAAAGTCTCGATCAACCCCGTGTTGCTGAAGGACTTCGAAGCGCGCGTAACGGCGAAACTGAGTACCCATCTGGACGGTGCGCTTGCCGATATCGATATCTAGGATTGGACATATATCAGGATCGCCCTGAATAGTGTGCAGGGGTCAGGCATCAGTGACCGATAAGGAATTGATATGGCCACTGTCCGGCGCTAAGTTTGAAGCGGACAGTGGCATCACCGTGACCAGTGGCGCCAGATCATAGATATCTTATCTGGGTCTTCGAAAGGAGTGGAATTGCCTGTCTGCGCCCTCCAACGCTCTCCTGCTGGCCAAGCGGGTCCAGATCCGCAAGACCGCCAAAATCGATGGCTGCTTCCTCTTCGATGGAACGTACGGACACCTGGGCTGCCTGCTGGGTGTGGCTTGACGTGAAGGCGCCGAAGACAAATTCCTCCTGACTTGGCAGGTTCGCTGTCTGGTCCATCCTGTACCCGGTGGAACATAATTTGCGTGTCCGGTCATGGACGAAGGCGATCACCTTCCAGAAGGCGACCGGAATCTTCACTCCGAAATGCACCGGGTCACTGTTCCTGAAAAAAGGGCCGGTGAAGACGCAAACGCGCATGCCGTCTTCGATGGCATTGTTGAGTGCATAGTCTTCCAGTTCGAGCCAGATCGGTGAGTTGAAGGCCTGCATTTGCGGCGTCGCGTTGGTAACATGCATGCTGTCTTCGTTGCCCAGCTTTGCATCGGTATCCGAGCCCCAGCCCGGATCGTTGCGTCGGGTCATGTGGCCCCGGCTGAATTTCGGCGGGTTGCCGTAGCATTCCTTCATGATCTGCTGCGTCCGCGGAATACGGCCGTCCCATTTCCAGCCTACGCGGCTCGCCATCTTGGCCTGGGCGCCATCGATGTTTACAGCCGAGAAAAAACACATGCGACGCGGCTTGTTCATGACGACGGAAAAATTATGGTACTTCAGCTCACTCATTTCGACGCCGTCGAATTCGAACCTGAGAAGATCCTTTTTAAGCAGAACCTCAGGCAGCTCCGTCCGTTTGTCCGCACCGAGAAACTCCGCGTTGAAACCCATGCGGTTGCGGTAGGTTTCCGGACGGGCTTCTTCGTTTTCGTCAATGAGATCATCGTCGCCAGGATCAGGTATCGGTGGTTGGCGTGACCCGGGCTCCGGCTCCAATGGTGCGGAGGCATATGTCGTAGTGTTGGCACCACCGGGTGCGCCAAGGGAGACTGTGACAGTGAGCGGGAATGTTACCGACTGCGCGCCCAAACCCGGAATCGGTTGAGGCGGTGTTTGGAGGACAACGTTGCTATCGCCCAAACGGGGTTGTGGCACCGCACCCGAGGAGCCGTCCACGTCCCGCGAGTTCTGCCTGCGGCGTTCAGCTTCGTAAGCGCTGCTGTCTCCGCGCTGCACCCGCTCCAGTGCTTCTTTCACGATGTCAGACCTGACGGCATAATTGGTGGTCATGAAGGCGCCGGAATAGTGCAGGCCGAATGCCTCACCGGTTTTAAGGTTCAGTACCACCGAGCCCGAGTTGCCGCCCAATGTGGTTGCATCATGCAGCAGGCGGTCTTCTTCCACGAATGTAACGCTGCCCGGTGCGACGCGCTTGTGATTGTAGCGTTTGCCGTAGATGTCTTCCATCAGGGTGAAATCGGGAATGCGCGAGTCGCTGGCCGGATAGCCGATCACGGCAGCAAGCTGAGTTTCTGACGGCGTGGACGACAGAAGGATCGGGTCCGACAAAGGGCCGTCGCCGGCCGTCTGCTCGACGCGGAAAAAGGCCATATCGGGATAATCGATCACATCCAGAACATCGATCAGTTTGAAGACGCGTGCGCCCGGATTGTCGAATTCCTTCAGAAAGTCGATGTTCGCCCGCACAGCGCGCGCACCATCCGTTGCAAAGGTAAATCCCTCGCCGTCGCGCATGGTGAATTCCCGGGCGACGTGACGGTTCGTGACCATGATGTCCCGGGCAACCAGCCAGCCGGTGCCGACCCAATCCAGATAGTGATTTTGTAGATTGATGCGCCCGCTTGCCTTGATGGCGTGTTCGAGAATGTCGGCCGCGCTTTCCAGGCGGGCTTTCCAGGTCTTGCTTTCCGATTGCTCGACGAATTCCAGAACCGTCTCGTTGTTCAACACGTCCAGCACTGGCCTGCCGGACCGCATGATAATGCTTTCCAGATTGAATTCGTCACTGAGCCCCGCCGGTGCAGCGCCCTCCGGCGTAAAGGTTTCGAACGCCTCCAGACTGGCCTCAAGATCGAGGCCGCCGCTGGTATCGGCAAGTTCTTCGTTCAATTCATTGTCGCGATCGAGAAAACGCTTCCTGAATTTTCTCATGCGTTCAATGTTTTCACTTGAGGCAGACATAAATTCCCCCCTTTGAAATCGGACTATTGAAAATGCACGTAAGGGTTTATTGGAGCACACTCCGGCAGAAATGCAATGCGTAAGGCCGTCCGGAAACCCGCAATTTCTCAGGGTTCAGACCATGCGACTGCCACAAGGCGGGTTGTATCCGGGAAACGGGATTTGCAACAAAGTCCGTCAGTCTGAGGCCAGACCCATCAATTTGAAGGGCTCCAAGGCGACGATAGACGCGTTTCGTCTAAAATTAGAGAAAAACCTGAAGGCTTGGCTGAACGAAGTGTCAGGGCAAGTGCGCTAGATTGTGCATACATTACATGAGGGATGGCGGAACACGACGTTCTTTCGGTGATGTTGCCTTGCTGTAGTACCCACTTTGCGCGGCGGAGCCTTTAGGCTCCGCCGCTATTCATTTCAGGCAAGGCTCATACTGTGTCATCGTCCACTTTGAGAAAAGCGCCGTTGCTCGCGTCGGACCGTTCTGCGGTATCAAGTGCCGCCTGCAGGAGCGCGCCATGGGCGAAATCCGGTTCAGGCTTGCCGTTTCCGCGAATGGCGTCAATGAAACGCTCATAAACCGTCGGGACGGGGCCTGCCTCAATATCCTGCCAACGTGCTTCCATCAGATCACTGCCACGGCAGATACGCAGCCGCTCGATACGGTTTTCGAAGGAGACCTCCAGTCCACCCTCGTCGCCATAAAGGCGAAGGCGCAGGTCGTTGTGATGGCCTGACGCAAATCGGGTCGCGGTGATCGTCCCGAGAGCGCCGTTTTTCAGTTCCGCCTGAAGTGTAAAGCTGTCATTGGCATCGAGCGGATACTCGCCAATGCGGTTTCCTTCCGCCTTGTCGAAGGTCTTGAGACGGCAGGACAGCTCAGACACGGGGCTTTGCGCTGCGAACGCGGTGAAATCAAGAATGTGGATGCCGACGTCACCGAGAACACCCTTCGAACCATGTTCGGTTGACAGGCGCCAGAGCCACTGGCTTTCCGTACGCCAATCACCCCATGCCGGCTGGGTCAGCCAGCTTTGGAGGTAGGACGCCTCGAAATGCCGAAGTGCGCCGATCGCGCCTTCGCCGACCAACTGAGCTGCTTTTTGCAAGACGGCGACATCCCGGTAGCTGAGATTGACCATGCCGATGACGCCCTTCTCCTCGGCAAGGGCGGTCATTTCCTGCGCATTGGCTGCGTTGGTTGCCAACGGTTTCTCGCACAAGACGTGTTTGCCCGCTGCCAAGAGCTGCAGCGTTGTCGGATGATGGGCGGCGTCCGGCGTCACGTTGGAGACCGCGTCAAACGCACCCCACGCGATCGCCTCCCGAAGGTCCTCGAATTTTTCGGCAACATCGTAGGCTTCGCAAAATTCGGCAAGCATGTCCGGACGCCGGTCCACACCGGCAACGATTTCAACTCCGGGCATTTTCTGAAACGCGGCAGCATGGTTTCTGGCCATGTTGCCTGTTCCAAGAATGAGGACGCGCACGGGGTTTTTAGAGGAAGTCATGGGCGACTCCATTGCGTGTGAAACATCGGACCGCGTTTTTCAGGTCCGCCTGGTGCTGTGCAATGTCAGCGAAAGCCCTCTTCGCCTTCTGCGTGCAGTTTGGGGCCACGTTCTTCGATTTTTTCCGGTGCCGACTCTACCGGAACGTTCGGAGCCGCATTGGGATCTGCAACGCGCGCAAGCGGGTTAAATGCCCATTTGACGCCGTTTTTCAGAACTGTCTGGATCGTGGCATCGTGATAGGTCGGATAAGTCTCGTGGCCGGGCCGAAAGTAGAAAACGTTGCCTGCGCCGCGTTTGTAGGTGAGGCCGGAGCGGAAAACCTCTCCACCCTGAAACCAGCTGATGAAGACTGTTTCGAGGGGTTCGGGAACCCCGAAAGGCTCGCCGTACATTTCCTCCATCTCCAGTTCGAAACTGTCCGGCACGTTTTTCGTAATCGGATGATTTCGGCTCGTGACCCAAAGCCGTTCCCGTTCACCTGCCTCACGCCAGGTGAGGTTGCACGGGCTGCCCATCAGCCGTTTGAACGGTTTGGCAAAATGGGCCGAATGCAGGAACATCATGCCCATGCCGGACCAGACAGCGTCACAAACACGGTCGACAACTTCGTCTGCGACATCGCCATGTGCGGCGTGCCCCCACCATACCAGAACATCGG
The DNA here is from genome assembly GCF_040530035.1 of Roseibium sp. HPY-6. Lineage (NCBI taxonomy): Bacteria > Pseudomonadati > Pseudomonadota > Alphaproteobacteria > Hyphomicrobiales > Stappiaceae > Roseibium > Roseibium sp. HPY-6. Next base: position 192,931 of record NZ_JBEWCD010000003.1, on the reverse strand, counting down.
TCTCGGCCAGACGGTCCGCGGTCAAGCCGTGCTCGGGTTCCTGCAGGGTTGCCGTCGTCGCGCTGATCTCAGGATCGGTATTCAGAGCGTCCGCAATGCATTGATGCATCCCGTCCGAATAGGTTCGCGCAACAATCGCATTGTGTTGCTCGTGGACGTTTTCGCCCCAAACCACGGTTCTGATCGGCATAGCCGCGTCTCCTGGTCAATACTGGTTTTCAGGAAGAGCGCTTCCATTCTTCAAAGCGCTTTGGATAGCGCTATCACTCCACTTTTTGCGTGTCAATCAGACAGTCGCCAGAAGTTGCAGATTCCTGAATTTGCCCGTGACGTCCCGCCGCATTGCCGCATTTTAGCAGGTGGCGTAAACAAACCATAACATATGGTATGTTTGGAGATTAAAGATGAATTCCTTTTTCCTAGTCGCGGCTGCCCTGTCTGCCGGCACCTGTCTTATCCATACGTTCCTCGGCGGCAGGGAAATTGCGGTTCCCTTGCTGAACGCAACCGGATTGGGTCCTGTCCCCAAATACGTGAGCTACTACTGCTGGCACATTGCAACCATCGCTCTTGCGGCGATGGCCATCATGTTTGCGGTCGCTGCAGCGTATCCGCAAAGCTGGGAGCTCGGCTGGACCGCGACTGGACTGGCAGTTTCTTTCTGCCTGCTGGGCGTGGCACTTCCCCCTTTGAAAAAACAGTCCTACAAAGCAATGCCGCAAGGCTGGTTGTTCCTGCCAATTGCGTGTTTCGGTATTGCCGGTGGCGTCTAGTGAGTTGAATGGCACGATTTTCGAAGCAGGATTGGCTGGATCTGGGCCTAACGCGTCTGTCGCGTGAAGGCGCGTCCGGCCTGACCGTGGAAGCACTCTGCAGTGCCGCCGCCCGTACGCGGGGGTCCTTTTACCATCACTTCAAGGACCATGATGCATTTCTGGAACAGCTGCTCCTGGCGTGGAAGCAGCGCAACACGCTGGATGTCGCCGATGCGATCATGCAGCAGCCTGAGGAAAAGCGGGCGCAGACACTGTCTGACATTGCCAACATGCTGGATCAGGACCTTGAGCGTGCGGTGCGCAAGTTAGCGCAGTCAAACCCAATTGCACGCGGGATCGTTCAGGATGTCGACGAGGTCAGGACCGAATTTGTTGTCGGGCTCTACTGCAACATGGGCCTGGAAGAGACCCTGGCCCGGGAAATCGCGCAGCTGGAATATGCAGCCTATGTCGGCAGCCAGATCATCTGGCCGGGCATGACCGCGTCAGACCGTATCCGGCTGGATCAGCGGTTCGCGTCCATGGTGGCCAAGGCGTTCCTGAAAGACTGAGGGACCGCGCAGCTGTCCACCAAACTCAGACTGCATGTCGAGGTGGCCTGAGATGAGTCGATCACGCAAATGTGAACACTAACCAATCCTCAACGGCTTTCTGGTATCTGATGCCTCTCCAGTGTTCAGGAAAGGGCATCCGTCATGCATGCACTTCGTCAGCCCATTACCGCAGTCGTTATCGTCTTCTGGTTTTTCTTCTGGCTGCTCAACGGTCTCGACAAGTTCTTTGCCCGGCAGGATATCTGGCTGGTCCACTGGTGGGGGAACCACAGGGTCGAAAAGTTCACCATGTATTTCGACAGGCTTGCCTGGGATCCTGCATTCGTTCAGGCAACTCTCATCTTTGCGGGTCTTGTCGAATTCGCCGCTGCCGGCATTTTTGTGTGGGCCGGTGTCAAGCTGCTTCAGGGCAGGCCCGGCGTCGCCTATCGTACGGATTTGGCAATTGCCGTTTCGATTACGGTGTTTCTGGGCTTCACGATATTCGACGTCGTCGTCGGTGACCGGGCGGAACTGCTTGAACACTCGACCTATATCGGCGTGCTGCTGGTGTCGTTCCTGGCCGTGTCGGCAGAAAGCTTCTTTCAACACCTGCGGGATCTGGACAGCCAGAGCACGCTCAATCGGCATTATCCACCGAAAGCTCAGTAGCCCAGAGTGAGGGCTCCCTGACGGCGTGGATCGGAGAACCCTGCCAGAACACCGTCAATGCTCATGATCGACTGTGTCGAGCCCATGGCATTCTTGACCACCACCTCATGCCCTCTGTCCTCGAGCAGTCTGACGGTGTCCGGTGAGATACCCTCCTCGATCCGGATTTCGTCGGGAAGCCACTGATTGTGGATCCGCGGTGCGACCGTGGCTTCAGCGATATTCATCTGGTGGTCGACGACATTCAGGATGATCTGCAAGGTCGTCGTGATGATGCGGCTGCCGCCCGGGGAACCGGTCGCCAGGTGGAACTGACCATCCTTGAAGACAAGTGTCGGGCTCATGGAAGAGAGCGGACGCTTGCCACCTTCAACGGCATTGGCAGTGCCGCCGATCAGGCCGTACGCGTTCGGAACGCCGGGTTTTGCCGAAAAGTCATCGAGTTCATTGTTCAGCAGAACACCGGTTCCGTCGGCGGTCAGGCCGGAGCCATACGAAAAGTTCAGCGTATAAGTATTCGAAACGGCGTTCCCGTCCTTGTCGACGACGGAATAGTGTGTGGTTTCATTGCTTTCATAAGGCAACGGATCGGCCGGCTTGACCTCCTCGGACGGTCTTGCTGCTTCCATTTGAATGGTCTTTGTGAGCTCGGCCGCATAGTCGCGCGACGTCAGACCCTTGATGGGAACACTGACAAAGTCGGGGTCGCCCAGGTATTTGGATCTGTCGGCATAGGCCAAACGCATTGCTTCGGACATGGCGTGAATGGAATCGGCCGAATTCGGACCAAACTCATTCATCGGGAAACGTTCAAGGATGTTCAGGATCTGGACAATATGAACGCCGCCGGAAGATGGAGGCGGCATGGACGCAATCTCGTAACCCCGATAGGTCCCGACGACCGGGTCGCGCCAGACCGGCTGATAATCGGCGAGGTCTTCCACCGTCATGCTGCCGCCGGCATCCTGGACTTTCTTCGCGATTTTCTCCGCGATTTCACCTTTGTAGAAGCCGTCCGCACCTTGCTCGGAAATCAACTCCAGTGTGCGCGCAAGATCTGCCTGAACGAGTGTTTCGCCCGGCAGGTAAGGCAATCCGCCGGCCTTGAAGAAAATTTCCGCTGTGGCGGGATCCCTCGTCAGTCGCTCTGCTCTGGCGGTCAGGGCAGCCGACAGGCCTGGTGTCACCGTTATCCCGTTGCCTGCCAACTCGATCGCGGGGGCGATGAGGTCCTGCCAGGTCACATTACTGCTGCCGTGTTCGGCGTAAGCCGCCGCAAATCCTGCCACTGTGCCTGGTACCCCGATGGCCAGGCCCGAGAACCTTGACTTTTGCTTGTCCGGCTCGCCGTCCGGCCCCAGAAACATGTCCTTGAAGGCACCGCTGGGAGCCTTTTCGCGATAATCCAGAGCCAGCGTTTCATCGCTCTCGGCCATGTGGATCATCATGAACCCGCCACCGCCCAAATTGCCCGCACGCGGAAGTGTTACGGCCAGCGCAAAGCCTGTCGCAATCGCTGCATCCACGGCATTGCCACCCTTTTGCAGAATGTCGACGCCGACAGCCGTCGCGACGGCCTCCTGGCTTGCCACCATCCCGTTTTGCGCCGTAACCGGGTGGAAAAGATCCGTCAGGGCATAGATCGGTGCGCTTTGCGCGGCGGCTTGAATGGGCGGAAGAATCAGTGTTGCAGCTGCGATCGCGCAAACCATGGTTCTGAGGCGACGTCCCATAACTTTTCTCCCATGTTGTGATTTTCGAAAGTGTGTCGGAACGTTTCTTGTGTGGCAACACAAAAGCGCGCGCAGGTTGTTTGCATGAGCGGCAAATTGATCCACCGCAAGGCCGCATCACCGGAAAAAAGCCAGTCTTGAATTATCAACTCTTTTTGTCTGAAGGAGACGCGCATGATCCGGTGCCCGGAAGTTTTCAGGTTATCGCGCTCTAGGGCCAGAAACGCAGCCACATCGGCACTGGTACTTGCGATTCTGATGTTGGGGGCAATGCCCATGCCGGCTGTTGGAGCAGACGCTGCGGCCGGAAAAACCCTGGCGCTGCAGTGGTGTTCTTCCTGTCACCTGGTTTCCCAGGATCAGGCGACAGCTGCCAGTGTTTCGCTTCCGAGCTTTTACGACATAGCAAAGGATCCGGACTGGACAGAAACCACGCTGGCGACCTTCCTGGCAGATCCGCATCCGAAAATGCCGGATATGAGCCTGGGCAACAGGGAGATCGCAAATCTGGCGAAGTACATAAATTCGCTGGGACCGCAGTAGCGTTCGCGCAAACGTTTCATATGTCGAATTCGGCGCGCATGGCTGCGTGATAGGAGCCGGCGTAGTCTGCATCGCCGGCGTCAAAAACCTCGTCGGGCAATCCTGTGTTGAAAACGCGCACGTCCCGGGTCTTGTCGGTCATGCTGCCGCTTGCCAGAATATGATCGAGCGCTTGCCCCTTGCCTTTATGCAGGACGGTCTGCCGCTTTGAAATCGGCAGGGACGCGTCGAGCTGGAACAGTCTGCGGTGCTCCCACTCCGGAGAGGCCGTGTCATCAGGATCGGCCCGCAAAAGACGGAGCGTTCCGGTCTCGCCGGTCGCGTTGAAGTCACCTGTCAGGATGATCTGTGCCTTTTCGTCCCTCTCGAAAAGGTCTTCAACCGCCAGACGCAATTCAAGTGCCTGCGCTGTCTGCTTCAGCACCGACAATTGGTATCCTTCTGCCCAGGCTGCCGTGCTTTTCCAGGTTCTTGTCGCCGTCTTGCCGCCGCGGATCATGGCGGCAATCGGTGCCCGCAGATGCACGACGAACAGATGGAGCGGTTTTGGCAACCCAAGATCGATTTCGGATCTCAGGATTGGCCGTTCGAATGTGATCGACTGGGGTGCATCATAACCCGGGTCGGCGGTGGTCGGCTGCCAGAGCGGTGCATGCGCACGCGATTGAAAAATGCTCTCGTGATCGATGATCGGATATCGCGACAGGATGACAAGATTGTGCTTGTCTCCCGGGCCCTTGCCGGGCGCACGCTCGCTGGCGACACGGTGATAGGTTTCGTAAACCGTGCCTGCCAGCAAGAGATCGAGCGCCGGGAATTGCCGCTGCGGAGCAGCCTTGACCTTTTGCGCGTTTACCTCCTGAAGGCACAGGATATCGGCTTCAAGCTCCTCAATGCGAGGGCGTAGAGCCTCCAGACGCGGTCTCAGCGGGGCGACTTCATAACGATCGTCGCCGTAAGATTCCATATTGAACGTGGCAAGCTTCATCAAAAATCCAAACCGATCGCGACGTGCAAGATGACGGATGGGCACTTCAAGTGTTAGGCAGCGTATCTGTTGAAATCAACAAGAGGTTTGGATGGACAATCAGGCGTGCCCATGTGGCAGGGGACCGGCCTTCGAGGCCTGCTGCGAACCTTTTCTCGCCGGTTCCGCGCTCCCCAAAACCGCGGAAGATCTGATGCGGTCGAGATACACAGCCTTCGCCCGGCAAAGGATTTCTTATTTGAAAGACACGTTGTGGCCAAAGCACCAAAGCAGTTTTGATGAGCTTGCTACCTCGCGGTGGGCTTCGGAAAACCACTGGGCGGCTTTGACCGTGCTTGAGGTGCATGCGGGCGGTGAAGCCGACCGGGAAGGGACTGTTCTTTTTGAAGCAAAATATCTTTCAGGTGGCAAACTCGTCACCCACCGTGAGCGCAGCCGGTTTCGGAAAAAATCCGGCCGATGGTTCTATGTGGAGGCCATCGCGGATTGATGCAGCCGCCGCTTCGGGCTGCTGCATCAGTGTGCTTGAACGCGTTCTGGTCAGTTACGCCCGGCCATGACGCCGCCATCGACATCCCAGATCGCTCCGGTGACCCAACCGGCCTCGTCTGAAAGCAGAAAATCCACGGCCGACGCAACATCGTCCGCCGTTCCGATGCGCCCGATCGGGTGAAAAGCGTCGAAACCTTGCTTCAAAGTCTGCGAGATCTGATCTTCAGGGATAAAGGCGCTGTAAATGGGTGTCTCCACGACTGCCGGTGCAACCGCATTGACCCGGATCCCCTGATCACCAAGCTCCATTGCCAGGTGCTGCGTAAACGCGTGAAGGCCCGCTTTCGCCATGGAATAGGCTGACGACGGTGTGGCCTTGACAGCCTGATGCGCCCACATTGATCCAAGGTTCACAACAGCGCCTTTTCCCGCTTCCGACATATTCCGCGTTGCTGCCTGTGTGATCAGGAAGGTGCCTCGATTGAAGGCGTGATACAAATCGAAGTCCTCACCGGTGTGGTCAAGGTAAGGTTTCGGACTGAAGTAACCTGCGGCATTCACGAGATACCCGATCGGCTGGCCCAAGTTTTCGATCTTTTCGACAATTCCTTGCACGTCGGAGGGCCGGGTGACATCTGCCCGCCAGGTATCAACGGTGACGTTGTGGCGTGCTTCGATCTCTGCGCGGGCCGTGGCAAGTTTCTCCGTGTTCCTTCCGATCAGGACGAGTGGGATGCCACGTGCTGCCAGGCGATGTGCGGTTGCAAGACCCATGCCCGATGTGCCGCCCTGAATGATTGCGATGCTAGTGTCCATTTCCGATCTCCAATTTGACTTCAAGGAATTTATCTATCTATCGATAGGTAAATAAGACGAAACTGATATCTGTATTGCGTCCCGGGTTGTCAAGCCCTATCTATCAGTCGGTAGATTAGGAGATCGCCCCGTGACCGCATCGACAGCCGATACAGAAGACAAAATCCTCGATCTGGCCGAAGCCCTCATTCGGACGAACGGATATAACGGCTTCAGTTTCCGGGAGATCGCGTCCGGTGTCGGGGTCAAAAGTTCAAGCGTTCACTATTATTTCCCGACCAAGGCCGACCTCGGTGCAAAGGTTGCCAAGAGATACACCGACCGGTTTCTGGATACTCTTGGGGATCCGGACATGCCGACGGTCAGCGCAGATGCGCTTGTCGAGAGGCTTCATGCCGAATTTGCAAGTGCCCTTGGAAAAGACGGTCAGATGTGCCTGTGCGGCGTTTTGGCCGCAGAATCTGCCGGCCTTCCGGATGCTGTCGTCAAAGAAGCAAAATCTTTCTTCGACAAGACTGGTGAGTGGCTGAAAAGGGGGTTGAAGAAGACCGAATGGGGATCAAATGCGACGGAAGAGGACTTGGCCAAACAGTCTCTGAGCGTGCTTGCGCAGCTTGAAGGAGCCATGTTGATCGCGCGAATACAGGGAAAGCCTGCTTGGTTCAATGATCTGAAGCCCAAGATTTCAGAATTGGAAATCTAATATAGTGAAAGTAAATTTTCCTGAGAATTTGAATCTGAATAAATTCAACAGATATACTTAACGCGGTATATTATAAAAATCCGATAAAATGAAAAAACGTTAATTTGAATATCCATCCGCCTGAATACATCTTTCATCGTATCAAGTGTAGATGAAATGGAGGATGTGAAAATGCTAAGATATGCAAATAAACATATGGATGAGCTCAGGAAGGAGATAGAAGTTTTGCTGAACCGCCACGACATCGACCCATCCGAGAAAAGCAAGAGACTTAGCCGGTTGGATCGCTCCTACCAATTCTGGCGGCAATTCGCATAAAGCAAGCACTTTTGACGTAGCAACAAATGATGAAGTCCAGATCCGCCGTGCGCATTAAAGGATTGTGGCGCGCGTGCGGTGGACACGAAAAACGGCCCAAGAGGGCCGTTCAGATTTTTTGATACTGGTTTTTCCAGTTAAGCGCGTTTGCGCCTACGGGATGCAAATCCAAGAAGCGCAACACCGGCAGGAAGCAACAGACCTGCTGCAGGGATCGGCACTGCCGTGATGTTGACCGTGTCGATAAAGCCGCCAAGCGTGTTCTGCTTTCCTGTTGCAGCAAATGCAAGCGTATAGTTACCGGCTGTCTCAACAACAAAGAGCGCCTTGACGAGGGTCCAGGCACCCACAGAGGTTAGCGGTGACACACTGGGACCAGTGATGAAGCCGGATACGAGATCGTCGCTGATCGAATATTCAATGCCATTGGAACTCGCGTCGTCGTTGCGCGGGCTGAACCAGAAGGAAAGTTCGTATTTCCCAGCGTCGAGTGCAACTTCCTGCTCCATGGACGAATTTGAGTTCGGCCTCGGGTGGCTGTCCAGCTCGATATAGTGCTGGCCCGAATGCGCATCGACGCTCCTCAGTGTCCTGTTGGTTTGAACCTCAATGCCTGCGCCGCTGGCCGTGGTCCAGCCGTTTATCTGCGTAAACACATCCCAGGACGAACCGGTCGTCGCCAGGTTCGAAAGCTTGTTTCCGTTTACAAGACCTGTGGGATCCAGCGTTGCGGTGTCTTCAAAGTTACCGTTGATAATCATCGCATTTGCTGTGCTCGCGCCGAGGAGAAGAGCGCTCGCAAATGCAGCTGTCGCTATTGCCTTAAACATCATTTTTGCCTTTGCACACCGGCCATTTAGCCGCGTGACATCATACAAAACCGTTTGATGCCAAGCGGAGCGGCCTGTTTTTAGTTGGTCTCTTCTCCCCCATAAGAGAACTCTAATGCTCTATAAGGTTTTTTTATTACTTCTGCAATGCAGAAGAGGAAGCACTGTTACGCAACCGTTTCTTAAGGTTAATTTTCAGCGCCGTTTGTGTCTGGGATACCGAGGTTTTCGGCCAAGGGCGTGAAGGCAAAAAAAGATCCGGCCCCTGCGCATTGGCGGCGACAGCAGGGACCGGATCGAAAGGCGGATCGAAGGGGAGGCAACCCTCTTAATCCGCAATGGCTGCCCAAACCGCCTTTATCTGAACGCGGGTCAGAGCTGTAATGATTCAGGCAATTCATATGTTCACTATTTGTTCTTATTTTCACGCTTGTGTCAAGCGCGAATGCGGCCGTTCACATTAGGCAGGGCGGTGACATTCGCGCGATCGCGATCTGGTTTCTGGCCGGTGAGTGGTCTCGGAACGAAATCAACAACTGCCTTGGTCAGACCATCTGGTTCTAATGTCAAAAGAACCGGCAGCGACTATGGGAGCGTGTCGATGGTCTTTGGATGGGTCTCACAGACTAAAACCGTGACGGAATGCATGGAAGCTTGTCTCAGCTTGCGTTGCCGAATTGTCGTGCCGGCTCACGTATCTGTGAAGGCGAGCCGACATTCAGCCCTCGAAAGCCACGGAATATTAAGCCCCTCATGACATTAATACGGAAAGGTATTTTCAAGGGCCCCGAACGTGCGATTTACCGCCTATTCCTGGACAAAGCGTTTTCAAGACGCCACCTGGACCCAGGCGCTTGGCAAAAGCGTTGACCGATTTGCGTCTGCCGCATCCGGACCCGCGTCGGAAAAACAGGCGGCCGGACGCATGGCGTTGTCAACGTTTGCTGTCAGGGTCGCCGGCGCTGCCCTTGCCTTTCTGTCTCAAATTGTGCTCGCGCGCCTGCTTGGTGCGCACGACTACGGTATCTACTCCGTTGCCTGGACCTTCGTCATTGTCCTGGGAGTGATGGCTTGTGGCGGTTTTTCAACATCGGCCAGCCGGTTCATTCCCCAGTATCGCCAGGCCGAAGATCTCGATGGTCTGCGCGGGTTCCTGAAAGCGAGCCGGCTGACTGCGTTTCTGTTCGGCCTCGGGACGGCGGCGTGCGCGATCGGTTTTGTCTACCTCCTGCGACCGGCCATTGAGCCATACTACACCCTGCCGTTGGTGATCGTGTTCCTGGCGCTGCCTTTTTTCGCCTTCGGTCTTGTGCAGGATGGTATCGCACGCAGCTACGACTGGCCTTCGCTGGCGATGCTGCCGACTTACATCTGGCGGCCGCTTGCCATCCTTTTTCTGCTGATATGTGCGGTATTCCTTGGGTTTCCGGCAAGTGCGGAAACCGCGGCTCTTGTTGCCGTAGCGGCCACTCTGTTGGTCGCTGCCTACCAATATGTTCATCTGAAGAAGAAACTCCCCAGCAAGGTCTCACCCGGGCCGGCGCGGATTGAGCTGAAGTCGTGGCTTGTTGTCTCGGCACCAATGCTCATGGTCGAGGGCTTCCTGCAGCTGATTACCAGCGCTGACGTGATCATGGTGAGCTTCTTTCAAAGCCCAGACGAAGTTGCGGTTTATTTCGCAGCATCCAGAACATTGGCACTGGTTCATTTTGTCTATTTCGCCGTTCGTGCCGCGTCGGCGCACCGGTTTTCCAGCTACATCCATAACCAGGATCTAACCGGTCTTGCCGCCTATACCCGTCAGGCGAGCCTGTGGACGTTCTGGCCCTCCCTTGCCGCTGGAGCAGTGCTCCTGCTGGTGGCGCCCCTGTTGCTGCGTCTCTTCGGCAATGGGTTCGAGAGCGGATACCCGCTCATCGCACTTTTGTTGATCGGTGTGCTCGCGCGCGCTTCCGTCGGCCCGGCAGATGCGCTTCTGTCGATGACGGGACACCAGAAAACATGCGCTGGAATTTATGCGGCGACCTTTGCTCTCAATGTTGTTTTGAACCTGATTTTCATTCCTTGGCTTGGTCTGGCCGGAGCGGCAATCGCGACGAGTTGCGCAATCTTATTTGAAGCAACCGTGCTTGCGTGGGCAGCAAAGCGAAGGCTGAACGTAACAACATTTGTGGTTCCGTTGATGCTTTCGGACGGGAGACGGCCCGTTGAAAGCTGATGTCGAAATGTCCGCGCCCCTTGAGGCCGTTTCATTCGATCCCCTAAGCAGCGATCTGCCTGTTGATGCCTGGAAAACACTCGCAGGCAATGCGCTTGACCCCAACCCGTTCTTCGGCCCCCAGTTCCTTCGCCCCTTTTTGAAAAACCACAAGGTCAAAGGGATCAGCCTGGTAACGGTTCGCAACAAGCGATCGGGTGACTGGCTTTTGTCTTGTCCGGTGGGCCGCCGTCTCGCGGGCGTCTTCGTTCCTGTTGCAACAGCATGGACAAGTGACTACGCCCCGCTTGGAACGCCGTTGATGCATCCGGAAGCGGACCGTGAGCATGTCGATCTTTTTTTCAAGGCAGCATCTGGAGCATTTGGAGTGCTCGCCTTTCCGTTTCTGCCATTGGCAACCCAAACAGCCGAGCGCTTGCAGGCCCCGGCACGCATGACTTCGGCGATCTACTCAAGATCATGCCGGGCTGCTCACGCACCGGGGCAAGAAGGCGAGCAGCAGCTGGCCGATGCCTTCAAGGGCAAGCGCCGCAAGGAAATGCGGCGTCTGCTGCGCAAACTTGAAGAACATGGAGATGTCAGTTTTGAAAGCATCACCGGTCCTGCGGTGGTCGATCACTTCGATGCGTTTCTGGATCTCGAAGCGTCCGGCTGGAAAGGACGCGGCCTGACGGCGCTCGCAAGCGACACAAAGACCGCGCAGTTTTCACGCGAAGCAGTTGCCGCGTTTTCACAGTCAGGTTCGATCCGCATAGACGAGTTGCGCGCAGGTGGCAGGCTGATCGCGTCAATCGTATGCTTTGTCGAGAGCGGACATGTCTTTACATGGAAAATTGCCTTCGACGAGGAGTTCAGTCGTTACTCGCCAGGCGCCCAGCTTGTCCTTTACACGTTTCGGGAAAACCTTGCGTTGCCGGACTTCACGGCTGCCGACTCCCTCGCCATTCCCGGCCATCCGATGATCGAGCCTTTGTGGCGGGGCCGCCTGGAAACGGGCACACTCATTCTGTCAACGGCGCCAGTGGCAGAGGCCAAAATCCAGCTGTGCGGTGCAGACCTTGCCTTGGAGCGTAAATTGCGCAGCGCTGCCCGCGCAGCACGGGCAAGATTCCGGTCTTCCTAGCTCGCTTGCTGCCTTGTTTCAGAGCGGGCGAGATCACGCAGTTTCCGTCTGATGACCTTTCCTGTCGTCGTCATCGGGAGTGAGTCCATGAATTCGATTTCGCGCGGAAATTCATGCGCGGAAAGCCTCTCGCGGACGAATGTTCTGATATGGCTCTCGAGCTCCTCATTCGCAGACTCATCCGGTTTCAGAACGATGTAGGCCTTTACGATCTCCGTGCGGAGCGGATCCGGTTTCCCGACCGCTGCGGCCAGGGCAACAGCTGGATGTTTTATGAGGCAATCCTCGATTTCGCCGGGTCCGATGCGATAGCTCGCCGATGTGATGATGTCATCGTCCCGACCGACAAAATGAATGTAGCCGTCTTCATCCATCACACCCTGGTCACCCGTCAGCATCCAATCGCCCAGAAACTTTTCCCGCGTGGCGTCAGGTTTGTTCCAGTATTCCAGAAACATGACGGGGTCTGGCCGTTTAATAGCAATCTGCCCGGGGGTCTCGGCCGGGAGCACCGTGCCGCTGGTGTCGATAATAGCGACCTCATGCCCCGGCATTTCCTTGCCGATGGCACCGGAGCGCGTCACCCCAAGGGATGCAGCCGATCCGAGGATCGCATTGCATTCGGTCTGTCCGTAGAATTCGTTGACGGGAAAACCGAACTCTTCCAGGAACCAGTCATAGGTCTCCCGTCCAAGGGATTCCCCGGCAGATCCGACACTGCGCCAGTTCAAGGCAAACCTTTGGGAGGGCCTTTCAACCGCGCGCAGCATCTTCAGAGCCGTTGGCGGAATGAAGGCGTTGCGAACGTTCTGACTTTCGAGCAGATGAAACGCGAATTCCGGATCAAATTTCCGGGACGCATAAGAGACCACCGGAACACCGAGTTTCAATGCCGGAAAGAGTGCGTTCAACAACCCGCCCGCCCAGGCCCAGTCGGCAGGCGTCCATAGCAGGTCGCCATCCTGACCGAGAAAATTCTGGGAGAGTTCTATGCCCGGCATATGACCGGGCAGCACACGATGCCCGTGAAGAACGCCTTTAGGTTGACCGGTTGTGCCGGATGTATAGATCATCAGTGCCGGATCGTTCGGCGTGGTGTCCAGCGTGTCAAATCGATCGCTTGCACGATCAAGCAGAGCGTCGAAGGAAAGCGCACGGCTTTCCGCTCCGTCGACAGAAATCAGAATTTCCAGCTCCGGCAGCGCTTCGCGGATTACCGAAAGTTTTTCCAGCCCTTGTGCGTCCGTAAAAATGACCTTTGCGCCTGAATCGGAGAGCCGGTACCGCAACGCTTCCTGCCCGAAGAGAGCTGCCATCGGTACAGCGATCGCACCAATCTTGTAGGCTGCGATATGGGCAATCGCGGTTTGCGGGCTTTGCGGCAAAAGAAGAGCGACCCGATCTCCGCTGCCCACCCCAAGCGCGGCAAGAGCATTGGCACAGCGGTTGGCCGCCTGATTCAAACGGAGATGTGTCCAATCCTGACTGGCGCCGTTCGGCAACACATGACGGATCGCAAGCCGATGCGGATCCTTTTGCGCCCAACAATCACTTACAGCGGCCGCAATATTGTAGACCGGGGGAAGCGACCAGCGGAAACGGTCTATCAGTGTTGCGTAGTCGCTGGTTGGTTGCAGCATTTTTGGCGTCCGGTGCAAAAATTTTAGGCAGCGGAGTTTAGGCGCGCGATTGCTGCAGCGCAATAGAGACGTTTTTCATCTTTGTGCTAATGGATGCGCGTTTTCGACAAGCTCCCGCAGTCGCTCATCCAGGACATGGGTATAGATCTGTGTCGTGGAGATATCCGCATGTCCGAGCAGCTGCTGTACAACACGCAAATCCGCCCCGTTTTGAAGCAGGTGCGAGGCAAAAGCATGTCTGAGAACGTGCGGTGAGACCTTGGACGCATCCAGTCCGGCCGCAAGCGCCAGGTCTTTCAGTTCGCGCGCAAAGTGCTGGCGCGTAAGGTGGCCGCTGTCTCCATGTGATGGAAATAGCCAAGGGCTTTTGGTGTAGGCACCTTCTTCTGCACGCAGCGCAACATAAGTTTTCATCGCCAGTTGTGCCGCAATTGACAGCGGAACGAGACGCTCTTTACCGCCCTTGCCCTTTATTTCTATCAGCCGCTCGTCGCGCAGTGCGGCCCTGACCGGAAGCGCCACGAGTTCCGACACACGCAGGCCGGTCGCATAGAGGACTTCGATCAGCGTGTACATGCGCTGCGCCCTAAGTCGTGCTGCAACGCTTCCCTTTTGCTTTCGTGCCTCGCCACCGGCTGTTTCGATAAGGCGGTCGACATCTTCCATCGTCAAAACCTTCGGCAGCGTGCCCCGCTTTTTGGGGGCAGACATTGTCCGGGTCGGATCGTCCCGACGTGTTCCTTCCGAATAAAGAAACTTGAAAAACTGCTTCAATGCCGACAAACGCCTGGCTTGTGAACTTTCCGCAAAGCCGCGCCGGGTCAGATCGCTCATATAGGCGGATATGTCGTCGTCCCGGGCGTTGGCGATTTTCGTTTTGCCGAGAAAAACTGAAAAGTCCTCGAGATCCCGCCGGTAGCCGTCCAGCGTGTTGTCGGCTGCGCCTCGTTCGGCAGCAAGCATCTCGAGGAAGTTTTCCAGATCGAAGCCGGTAGCCATCTCCAAGTCCTGACCTAGCGCCCGAAACCGTCTTTCTTAACCCTGACCGTGATCTCCCGCTCGCGCGGATCGACCAAATTCGCAAGGCTATAGATCGCGCCGTAGCCGATCGCACCGAGCAGGGCGAGCACAAGCAGCAGGCGGGTCAAGGTGGGCACGTAACATCTCCCGAGGGCGAATCGAATACCGGATTGTTTCAAGAACACGGCCTTGTACGCAAGGCACACAAGGAAATTCGGCGGCTGTGATCCCCATCGTGTCTTTTCCTTCGAATATGGTACAACGCAGCCATGACTGAAAACAAAAAGACACAGGACGTCGGCACGGCCTTCGACGATCCCAAAACGGAACCGGTGGATCTTGATCGCCTCACCGCGGCGCTCGGACGGCGATCCATTGTTCTGGTCGGAATTATGGGGTGCGGAAAATCGACCGTCGGCAAGCGTCTCGCGCATCGCCTGGGTCTTGAATTCGTTGACGCGGATTCCGAGATAGAACGTGCGGCCAATATGACGGTTTCGGAGATCTTTGCAGCGCATGGCGAGCCATATTTCCGCAGTGGCGAAGAACGGGTCATTGCGAGGTTGCTTGGCGAAGGACCTCAGGTTCTGGCAACCGGCGGCGGCGCTTTCATGAGCGAAACGACCCGTTCCGAAATCGCGGAACAGGGCCTTTCAGTCTGGTTGAAGGTGGATTTCGATACAGTCATGGCACGCGTCCGGCGCCGCGCGACCAGGCCACTTCTTCAAAACCCGGACCCGGAAGGTACCATGCGGAAGCTGCTGGCTGAGCGGGAACCGGTCTATGCGAAGGCAACCCTGACGGTCACATCCAAGGACATTCCCCATGATGCCGTGGTGGATCAGATCGTTGTCGCAATGGCGCAATACCTTTTTCAGGGGGAGGATACGTTCTCCTCACCCTCGTCTTTCACTTAAGTCTCGGAACCAGAAAAGACATGGCAGACACGATTGCGGCGCCAGCCCTATCAGCCCGGAATACAGTGCGCGTCGATCTCGGCGCACGCAGCTACGATATCAAGATCGGCCGAGGCCTTATTGACGACGCGGGAACTGAAATCGCCTCCGTACTGCCGGGTGCGCGGCTGGCCGTGATTGCCGATGAGACAGTTGCCCGATTGCATCTTGACCGGTTCTCCGCCAGCCTTGATGCAGCAGGCATCGAGCATACCGTTCTCACCGTTCCTGCCGGTGAAAGCACCAAGTGCTTTTCCGAGTTCGAACGGCTTTGCGACGAGGTCCTTGCTGCGCGGCTTGAACGTGGCGATGCGGTGGCTGCGCTTGGTGGTGGTGTCGTCGGCGATCTGGCAGGGTTTGTTGCCGCTGCAACGCGGCGTGGCATGGCTTTTGTTCAGGTGCCGACAACACTTCTGGCGCAGGTGGACAGTTCCGTTGGCGGCAAAACCGGCATCAATTCACGGCACGGCAAGAATTTGATCGGCGCATTTTATCAGCCGGCCCTGGTTCTTGCCGATACCGCGGTGCTTGACACTCTGCCTCCGCGCGACTTTCGCGCTGGATATGCCGAAGTCGCCAAATATGGTCTTTTGGGAGACGCGGAGTTTTTCCGCTGGCTTGAGGAAAACTGGAAAGCAGTGATCGACGGCGGGCCGGAGCGCGACGAGGCCGTTGCCCGCTCGTGTCAGGCCAAGGCGGATGTGGTCGCCGCGGACGAATTTGAATCCGGTCGGCGTGCGCTCCTCAATCTGGGGCACACCTTCGGCCATGCACTGGAGGCAGCGGTCTCTTACGAAACCGAGCGTCTGGTGCATGGCGAGGGCGTTTCGATCGGCATGATGCTGGCGCATGAGTTCTCGGCGCGTCTGGAACTGATTGACAACGACACCGTGGCAAGGGTTCATGACCATCTTACCCAGGTCGGACTTCCTGTTCGGATCCAGCAGATCCCTGGCCAGTTGCCGGGTGCGGAAACCTTCATGGATATCATCGCGCAGGACAAGAAAGTCAGCCGCGGTGCGCTCACGTTCATCTTGACGCGCGGCATTGGAGCCGCATTTGTCGAGAAAGGCGTGGACCCGGAAAATGTCCTGGAATTTCTCAAGGAGAAACTCGACCGATGATGGAAACAGCTCTCTGGCTGGCTATTGCGGCCATATTCGTGCTCCTGTTCCTGTCCGGGTTCTTTTCCGGCTCGGAGACGGCTCTAACAGCGGCATCACGGGCACGCGTTCTGCAACTGGAAAAGACCGGTGACTGGCGCGCACGCGTCGCCAGTCGTCTGATCGCTTCGAGGGAACGTCTCATCGGCGCGCTTCTTCTTGGCAACAATCTCGTCAACATTCTGGCTTCCGCGCTGGCGACCAGCGTGTTCCTGACATTGTTCGGCGAAGCGGGCGTCGCGATCGCGACACTGGTCATGACAGCGCTCGTCTTGATTTTTGCCGAAGTACTTCCGAAGACCTGGGCGATTTCGAATCCGGAACGTTTTGCGCTTATGGTCTCGCCGATTGTACGCGTTGTCGTTGCGGTCTTCGGGCCAATCGTTGCCGGTGTGGAGTGGATTGTGCGGCACCTACTACGTCTGCTGGGCGTCAATGTAGGTGCCGATGCCTTCATCCTGTCCGCTCATGATGAATTGCGTGGTGCTGTCGATCTTCAGCATATCGAAGGGGGGCTGGAAAAGGGCGAACGGGACCGCCTCGGCGGTCTGCTCGATCTTGCTGAACTGGAAGTGTCAGACGTGATGGTTCACCGCACCAATATGCTCGCGCTCAACGCGGACGACGATCCGGTAAAACTCGTCGACGCCATATTGGCGGCTCCCTATACACGCCTGCCGCTCTGGCGCGGCGAAAGCGACAATTTTGTCGGCGTTTTGCACGCAAAGGATCTTCTGCGAGCCCTAAATGCGGCCGATGGCGATGCCACGAAGATCAGCATTTTGGACATTGCAGCACCCGCCTGGTTCGTGCCCGATACCACCAGCCTCCAGGATCAGCTGAATGCTTTCCTTCGGCACAAGTCGCATTTTGCGCTCGTCGTCGATGAATACGGCGAGGTCATGGGTCTGGTGACGCTGGAAGACATTCTGGAAGAGATCGTCGGTGAGATCGCCGATGAACACGATCTGGAACTTGAAGGCCTGCGCCCGCAGGCGGATGGCTCGGTCATCGTCGATGGGTCGGTCCCGATCCGCGACCTCAATCGCGCCGCAGACTGGAGCCTGCCGGATGACGAAGCGACAACCATTGCCGGACTTGTCATTCACGAAGCTCGCATGATCCCTGAAGAACGTCAGATCTTCACGTTTCACGGCTTCCGTTTCACCGTTTTGCGCCGGGAGAAAAATCGCGTCACGCGCCTGCGCATCATGCCGCTCGGCCAAGTCAGACAATCGGCCAGCGGCGAAACGCCGCGGGTTACGGCGCAGGGCTGACTGTCAGGCGCCGCCACTTACTCTTGCCGCCCGCGGATCCGGCTCGTCCGGTGACCGGATCTCCAGGGCGAGCGCATGAACACCGTGCTCCAGCTCTTCGGACAGCAATTCGTTGATGGCACGATGACGGGCGACGCGGTTCATGCCTTCAAAGGCTTTGGCGGAGATCTGCACCCGGAAATGCGTTTCGCCACCTTCCCGCCACCCGCCGTGGCCTCTGTGATTCTCGGACTCGTCGATCACATTCAAAAAATCAGGAGCAAATGCGGTCGTCAGTTTGGTGGTTATCGTGTCTTTTGTGGTCATGATCCTCAACGTGTGATCAGTGTTTTCAAAGTCAAGTCTTTGCGGGTCCAGCCATGGCTGGTAGAGTGTCGGGCTGTTCGAGACCCGGCAAAAAAGGTGAGCGGAAATTAACTTTGGACACCGGGGAAATGCAACACCAAGCGGCTTGCCCGCGCATTGATAGAATTCGATATTCAGCCACATGAAACTGGAATCAAAACTCTTTGACAGTATCCGCGTAAAGCCGGACAAGGAGCGGGCTGCACAGGACACCCATCCTGTGTGCGATCACCCCGGCTGCAAGCGACCGGGCATGCACCGCGCGCCCAAGGGGCGCGACCGCGAAGGCGAGTATTTCAATTTCTGTGTCGACCACGTCAGGGAATACAACAAGTCCTATAACTACTTCACCGGCATGGGTGATGACGATGTGCGCTCCTACCAGAAGGACAGCCTGACGGGACATCGGCCGACCTGGAAAATGGGTGTCAACAAGCAGGCAGCCGACGGACCGGACGGGTATGATCCAAGGGCCAGAATGCGCGGCAATGCGCAGCAAAGAGCCGAACAGGGGCGCCGTCCGAGACAGAGAAAACTTCTAACGCTTGAAAAACGGTCCCTGGATGTGCTCAATCTGCCGCATACAGCCCGTGGCGCGGAGATAAAAGCGCGCTATAAGGAGCTTGTGAAATTGAACCATCCGGACGCCAACGGCGGTGACAGATCTTCCGAGGACCGCCTGCGGGAGATCATTCAGGCCTATAACGTCCTGAAAAAAGCCGGTTTCCTTTAAGCTAGCAGGGTCCTGCCGGCTTTTCCCAAATGATCCTGCCCGACTATCCGGGGCAGCGGAGGACTGATGACTGAGACGACGACTGCGGCCATGGCCATGCCGGACACCGAGGTTTCTGTAGAAGAGGTTTTCGGATTCAATTCCAGCCTCAAGGTTCCGGCTTTTTCCGCGCCGTCGGAACACGTGCCGGAACGCGATGACGACTATCTGTTCGATCGTGCGACAACCCTGGCTATCCTGGCGGGTTTTGCGCATAACCGCCGCGTGATGGTGACGGGCTACCACGGCACCGGCAAGTCGACCCATATCGAGCAGGTCGCGGCGCGCCTGAATTGGCCCTGTGTCCGCGTCAACCTCGACAGTCACATCTCCCGTATCGACCTTGTCGGCAAGGATGCAATTGTGATCCGGGAAGGCCAGCAGGTTACCGAGTTCAAGGATGGCATCCTGCCCTGGGCCTACCAGCACAATGTCGCGCTCGTCTTTGACGAATACGATGCGGGCCGGCCGGACGTGATGTTCGTGATCCAGCGTATTCTGGAATCGTCCGGGCGGCTAACGCTTCTGGACCAGAGCCGGGTCATCCGCCCGCATGCGGCTTTCCGGTTGTTTGCAACAGCCAATACGGTGGGCCTTGGCGACACGTCAGGCCTCTATCACGGTACTCAGCAGATCAACCAGGCCCAGATGGACCGTTGGTCGATCGTGACAACGCTGAACTATCTGCCGCACGACAACGAGGTCGATATTGTCCTGTCCAAGGCCAAGAGTTTTCAGACCGACGAAGGCCGGAACACCGTTTCGAAGATGGTGCGTCTTGCCGACATGACCCGGAATGCCTTTATCAATGGCGATCTGTCGACCGTGATGAGCCCTCGGACAGTGATCACCTGGGCGGAGAATGCCGACATATTCGGGGATGTCGGCTTTGCCTTCCGGCTGACGTTCCTCAACAAATGCGATGATATGGAGCAGTCGCTGGTGGCTGAGTTTTATCAGCGCTGCTTCGGTGAAGACTTGCCGGAGTCCTCCGTCAACGTTGTAATGAGCTGAGGCTTCGATGGCGCCACGTCCGGGTCATAACACTCTTCCGGGAAACAAGCCCGCTCCTTCGACTGAACCCTTCAAGCAGTCGGTCAGTGGAACCATGCGGGCGATCTCCGGCGAAGCGGAACTGGAGGTTCTGTTTTCCGGGGACCGGCCGGGTTTGAGCGGTATGACGGCGCGGCTGCCAGAGCCGTCAAGGAAAGTTACCGCCCGGGACGTTGCGGTCACACGGGGGCTTTCAGATTCCATGGCGCTGCGCATCGCATGCCACGACAAGACCGTGCATTCGAAGAACCTGCCCCAGGGATCGGAAGCCAGAGCGATTTTCGAGGCGGTCGAGCAAGCGCGGTGCGAAGCTGTCGGCGCGCGTCGCATGCAGGGTGTTGCTGAAAACCTTGCCGTTATGCTTGATGACCGGTTCAGAAAGTCCGGTGCGCCCGACATTTCCAGCCGGGAAGAAGCGCCGTTGCAGGACGCGCTGTCGCTGATCGTGCGCGAAAGGCTGACGGGCCAATTGCCGCCGGAAAGCGCCAAGAACCTCGTCGACATGTGGCGTGGGTGGGTCGAAGACAAGGCTGGTGCCGAACTTGATCTGCTTCAGTCTGAGGTCGAGGATCAGAGTTCCTTTGCCAACCGGTTCCGGGATGTTCTCAAATCGCTCGATATGGGCGACGACCTGGGTGATCAGGATCAGGACGCCGATCCGGACCAGAGTGAAGACGACGGTAACAACGAAGAATCCGAAACCGGCGAAGACGACGAAAACGACAGCGGGGAGCAGGAAGCCTCGCCGCAGGACATGGAGCTTTCCGGCGAAGAGCAGGAAGCCGGCGACACAGAAGCCGCCGACATGGATATGGAAGACATCGTCGAACAGGACATGGCGGAGGATTCCGAGGAGCCGGGTGAAAGCGACCGGCAGGACACGCCTTTTTCCAACAGGCCAGAGACTGACTACCGGGTCTTTACGCAGCAATTCGACGAGACGGTCACAGCCGAAGAGCTTTGCGACACCGCTGAACTGGATCGCTTGCGCGGCTTCCTCGACAAGCAACTGACGCATCTTCAGGGTGCTGTCGCGCGGCTTGCCAACCGGCTTCAGAGAAAACTGATGGCACAGCAGAACCGTGCCTGGGACTTTGACCTGGAAGAAGGCCTTCTCGATACCGCGCGTCTGACCAGGGCAGTCACCGACCCGATGTCGCCGCTTGCCTTCAAGCAGGAGCGCGATACGAATTTCCGCGATACCGTGGTGACACTGCTTCTCGATAACTCCGGTTCGATGCGCGGGCGGCCGATCACAGTCGCTGCGACCTGCGCTGATATCCTGGCGCGAACGCTGGAGCGGTGTGGCGTCAAAGTGGAAATCCTCGGCTTCACCACAAAAGCCTGGAAAGGTGGACAGTCGCGGGAGAGCTGGATCGGTGCTGGCAAACCGCCAACGCCCGGCCGTTTGAACGACCTGCGCCACATTATATACAAATCGGCCGACGCTCCCTGGCGCCGCGCGCGCCGTAATCTCGGCCTGATGATGCGCGAAGGCCTGTTGAAGGAAAACATCGACGGCGAAGCACTGCTATGGGCTCACGACCGCTTGCTCGGCCGTCCGGAGCAGCGCCGCATTCTGATGATGATTTCCGACGGTGCGCCGGTCGACGACACCACACTGTCCGTCAATCCGGGGAATTATCTGGAACGGCATCTGCGTTTTGTCATCGAGGAAATTGAAACACGTTCCCCGGTCGAGCTGATTGCCATCGGGATCGGCCACGATGTCACGCGCTACTACCGGCGAGCCGTGACGATCGTGGATGCGGAAGAACTGGCCGGGGCGATGACGGACCAGCTCGCAGACCTGTTCGACGACGAGGTGCAGCAAGAGTATCAAAGCCGTGGCAGACGCCGCGGCGGTCGCCGATAGGATACCGGGCAGGGATGGCGATGCGATTGAGACAGGTGTGTTTCAGCATCGCTTTTGCCGTTCTGATTTTGCTCACACCTTATGCCGCGCGTGCTCCTGCCGCTCAGGTTCAGGAAATCCTGACGGACGGCAAGCCGGTGAAAGCACGGACCCGGGCAATTGAGACCTTTCAGATAGGTCATCCCGAGACGACGTTTGGCGACCTTACCTTCCTGGGAGGACTGGAATTGCTCGCGTCGGACCGCAAGGTGGGCGGGCTGTCCGGGTTGATCTCCCTCGACAAAGGGAAGCGTTTCCTTGCGGTGACCGACAATGGTCACTGGGTCAGCGGCGAGATCGATCAGGCCGAAGATGGCGCTCCCAACGACATCAGGAACATTCGCTTTGCGCCGCTTCTGGGTGCCGACGGCAAGACCCTGCAGGCGCGCTGGGGGCATGACACGGAAGCCGTGACACTTGCAGGTTCCGGTCTATACGTTACCGCAGAGTTCAAGAACGCAATCTATCACTATCCCTGGCCGCTCACGACGGGCAAGGAACGTATGCTGGGCCAGGTCAGCTTGCCGGAAGATGTGCGCTCCCTGCCGCGCAACGCCGGTCTTGAATCCCTCGAAGCGGCACCTGAAGGGAGCGCACTTCATGGGAAAATGATCGCCGTTGCGGAATCAAGCCCGAGCGACGCGCATGATTTTTCGGCGTTCATCATCGGGCCGGACGGGTTCGAGCGGTTCGCCATCAAACGCCGGAACCGCTTCGACGCCACGGATGCGGCGTTTCTTCCAAACGGCGACCTTGTCCTGATGGAGAGGCGCTTCAATCTGCGAGACCTGATCGGTCTGCGTTTGCGCCGCTTCGATGCTGCGTCGATCAGACCCGGTGCGGTGCTTGAGGGTGACGTCCTGCTGGAAGCGGATTTCAATTACCAGATCGACAATATGGAAGCGCTCGCGGTGCACCAGACCGAGCAGGGCGAGACAATTCTGACGCTCCTGTCGGACAACAACCGGTCCATGCTGCAGCGTACGGTATTTTTGCGTTTCCGGCTGAACGATTGAGCTGGTTTTTTCCAAGTTGGGCGTCGCGAAGTATCGCCTGCACAACACGCTGAAATCGACTAGTCCTCTGTTCGGCTTTCCGAGCTCCGGTCGCGGGCGTAACGGGCTTTCAGTGGAAACTCGGGCAACCATTTCTCCCTGCGTTCCGTCCAAAGCTCATATGTCGGTTTGAACCGATCCGTTTGATCAAGCGATCCGAGATTGATTTCGATTTCATCGTCCGTTCGCGAAAAGACGGATGATCCGCAGTGCGGGCAAAAGAATCGCCCCTGGTAGCTGCGAGTCTCACCCTCGATCTTGACGGCGCTTTCCGGAAAAATGGCAGATGCATGAAAAAGCGCGCCGTGCTGCTTGCGGCAGTCCATACAATGGCACAGGCCGACGCGGTAAGGCTGTCCCTCGGCGACAAACCGGACCTTACCGCACAGGCAGCCGCCGGATGTCACTCCCATGTTTTCGCTCCGTCTTTCTGAAAGGTCAGTGGTGTGTCATCTGCTGAGTAGCACATATGCCGCGAAACGGAGAACTGACTTTCTTTGTAGAGCTGCTACCGATTTCTTTATGCCACTGATCCGTTCGGTACGGGACGGAAAGCATTCAGAATGATCCGATAGGGCGCCAGCAGTGCGAGGGCCACCAAGACCTTGACGATAAGATCGCCAGCCGCCAGCGAGATCCAGAGCAGAACTTCCGTTTCACCGCCAATCCCAAGGAAGGGCACCGGGAAGGCCAGCGACCCGTCTTCGGATCCGAACAGGGCATCGACAAAGGCAAAGCTCGCGGAAAAGGCGATGCCGAAAAAGAGCAGTGTGTCGACAATGGAGCCGATCAGCGAAGAGGCCATCGGCGCTTTCCACCAGGTCAAGCGGCGCAGCTTGTCGAAGATGGTAACGTCCAGCAACTGGGCAACGAGAAATGCGGTGCCGGAGGCGATCAGGATACGGGGAGTGGTAAAGGCCTCGTCCAGGGCCCAGAAGATCATCGGGACGACAATCGCCAGGACGAAACCCGAAATAACAACCTTGCGCGCGGCAACAGGGCCAAACCGGCGGTTGGTCAGGTCCGTTACCAGGAAGGCGATCGGATAGGTGAAGGCGCCCCAGGTCAGGGTATCGGCAAGGTTGACGCCGCCGACAACATGCTCGACGGGAAACTGTACCAGGTAATTGGACGCTGCAACGACAAGCGCCATCGCGAGGATCGCGATGGCGTGATGTCCCGCAGAGAAACTCCGCGTATCCGTCATGTGATTTGCCCCAGGGCGTTAAGCGGCAGCGGCTTCAGCCTGCTTGCGCTTGATGCTGACCTTGATCTTGCGGGCAGCGTCGGAAAGCTGATCGTCGGATGCCTTCAAAAGATAAGCATCCAAACCACCGCGGTGTTCAACGGAGCGCAGGGCATGTGCGCTGACACGCAGCTTGAAGGTTTCGCCCAGAGTGTCGCTCAGCAGCGAAACGTTGCACAGGTTCGGCAGGAACCGGCGGCGGGACTTGTTGTTAGCGTGCGAGACGTTGTTGCCCGTCATCACATCTTTGCCGGAGAGTTCGCAACGGCGTGCCATGATATCACCTTTTGTTTTCGTGGCTGGGCCGTTACATGGAACCCAGCATGTCCAAACCGGAACCGGCGCGGACCTGAGGTCCGGCGACATCGTCTCCGGCATTTCTCGGAAAAAGTTGCCCCGCTATAATGGCAGCGTGCGCCAACGTCAAGACATCTCCTGCCCATCGGCGCGATTCTGTGGTTTTATTCGTTCTGGTACGCCGTGTTAACCACTGAGTTACCATAATTTAGAATGATTGATCGCGTTCGCGAGGTCATTTTCATGCTAGTGTGATCCGGGCGGAACATTGTTGGCGCGGGGCATAGTTGGCTGCCGGAGGGTGGCGCGGAGGTTTGTTAAAGTGTTTGGTCTGACGTCACTCGGACGCCTGGTCGTCCTCCCCATGCTTGCTGGTGCGCTTTTGATTTCACCGGCACAAGCAAAGAAAAACAGCGTTGGCGGCGTTTATTCGATTTCTCTTGCCGGGTTCAAGATAGGTCGGGGAACCCTGTCGCTCGTGATGCAGGGCAACGCCTATTCGGCGAAGGTCACGGTTGCGCCAGCTGGCATCGGAACACTTTTCTCGACCGGTAAAGGTGGTGCGGAAGCGTCCGGATGGCTGGTCGGGTCCAAGGTCGTGCCTTCCAAATACCGAATGGCGTCGCACGCGGCCAACCTCGATTTTTATGTGAACCTCACGCAGGGCTCACGCAACATCCGCTCAATGGAAGTCGCGCCTCAGTTCAAACCGAACAAGGAGCGGATCAAGGTCACCAACCGCCACAAGCGCAATGCAATCGATCCGCTCAGCGCGGCGTTGATGCCTGTAAAGCGGTCAAAGGACAGCTTTGGCCCGAAGGCGTGTTCCCGGAAACTGCCTATCTTCGACGGCTGGACCCGGTTCGATATCAAGTTAAGCTACGAAGGCACCCGCGAAGTGTCCGGACGCGGATACAAGGGAACCGTCGTGGTCTGCAAAGCCCGCTGGGTCCCGGTCGCCGGACACCGTCCGTCCAAGGAGTCCGTGAAATACATGGCCCAGGCGGACATGGAAGTCTGGATCGCGCCGATGGGCCGCGACAATATTCTCATTCCCTATCGCATCGCTATCGACACGAAAAACGGACGGCTGCTCGTGGAGGCAAGCAAGCTGACGATTGACGGGGCAGGCAGCGATCAGGCGTCGCGGTAGCCGCCTTGCGTGTTTGCGCCGGCAACTGCGGCCGGGCACCTTGAGGCAGGCCAGAAGGGGGCGCGCGGGTGGGGCCTAAGACTTGCGCCCACTTGCGTCTCTTGTTACAGCGCTCCACATAACGCCATCAGGGTGGGAAATCACCAATTGTCAGTTTCCGGAACAGCCGCGCGTGCGCTGATGACCGGGTTTGTTTCAGGTAAAAAAGTACATGCACAGCTATCTGGAGTTCGAAAAGCCCGTTGCGGATATTGAAGGCAAGATCCAGGAACTGCGGGCGATCGCTGCAGAAGATGGTGAAGAGGTCAATGTCGATGGCGAGATTGAGCGGCTGAACGCGAAGTCCGCGCAGACGCTCCAGGACCTTTATTCCAAACTGACGCCCTGGCAAAAGACGCTTGTTGCAAGGCACCCCGACCGTCCGCATGCGGTCGATTATGTTGCAGGTCTGATTGAAGATTTTACGCCGCTTGCCGGAGACCGCAAATTTGCTGAAGACCATGCCCTTCTCGCCGGTATCGGCCGCTTTCGCGGCCAGTCGGTTGCGGTGCTCGCTCAGGAAAAGGGGCACGACACGGAATCGCGGCTGAAACACAATTTCGGCATGGTTCGCCCCGAAGGATATCGCAAGGCCGTGCGCATCATGGAACTTGCCGAACGCTTCGGGATCCCGCTGATCAGTTTCGTCGACACTTCCGGAGCTTATCCGGGCCGCGGAGCGGAAGAGCGTGGCCAGTCCGAGGCAATTGCGCGGTCAACGGATGTCGGTCTTGGCCTTGCAATACCCTCTGTTGCAGTGGTTATCGGCGAAGGCGGCTCAGGCGGGGCGATCGCGATTGCAACGGCAAACAAGGTGCTCATGATGGAGCACGCGATCTATTCCGTAATCTCACCGGAAGGGGCCGCGTCCATCTTGTGGCGGGACAGTGCAAAGGCGCAGGATGCTGCGACTGCTCTGAAAATCACGGCGCAGGATCTCAAGCAGCTCGGCGTGATTGATGACATTATTGTCGAGCCGGTCGGCGGAGCGCACCGCGCCCGTGAAATCGTGATCGACACGACCGGAAAATCGATCGAGGCGGCGCTGAGTGAACTGAGCGGCCTGAGCGCTGAAGAAATTCGCAAGCAAAGACGCGATAAATTTATCGCGATAGGCAGAACCTTGACTTAAGGTTAACGGCCTTACTTCACGATAACGTCAGAACAAATTTCGGCCGAGTCGCGGTCAATCACAGCATTTTTGCCTTTCTGTGGCCAGATTCTGCCTTCATTCAGGCACTTGCAGGGCAGTCAGATGAGTGTTTGCGTCACTTTTTTGTTCTTATCACCGGAATTTGCTTCGCAGGGGCAGGCGGGTTTCAGTAACTTATCGTCAACTAACATTCCCTAGCCTTTGCGCGGGGGCGAGACGCAGGAATTCCAGAAACGGCAAGGCAGATATACTGCTGCGTTTTTCGGTTTCCGATTTGTTTGGGATAGTCACATGGTCTTTGGGCGCCGTTTATTAACGCCAGCCGCGCAGCAAGAAAGTTCCTCCCGAATGCGGAGACGTTCTGCCCTCAGAGCTAGTGCGCTGATTTTGGCTGCCGGCGTTCTGGTGGGGTGCCAGGCGGACGAGTTCGGCGCCGGGCCGAAGCATCTGCGTCCCGTCAGCGACTCGATCAAGCGCAAGATGACCGATCTCAACATGAGTTCGAATTCGCCGATCATGATCCGTATCTTCAAGGAAGAATCGGAGCTGGAAGTCTGGAAGCAGACACGGACGGGCAAATACAAGAAGCTCGAGGAATTCGAAATCTGCAAGTGGTCAGGCAAACTTGGACCTAAATTCAAGGAAGGCGATCGTCAGGCACCGGAAGGTTTCTATGAAATCACACCGGCCCTGATGAACCCGAATTCAAGCTACCACCTTGCCTTCAACCTTGGTTATCCGAACAGGTACGACCGTGCCCATGGCCGCACGGGATCGCACCTGATGGTTCATGGCGCTTGCTCGTCGCGCGGCTGCTACGCCATGACCGATGAACAGGTCGAAGACATTTACGCATTGGCGCGCGAGAGCTTCAAGGGCGGTCAGAAGTCCTTCCAGGTTCAAGCCTTCCCGTTCCGCATGACACCGGAAAACATGGCGCGGCACAGGGACAATGAGCATCTCGACTACTGGAAAATGCTCAAGACCGGGTACGATCATTTTGAGGTGACGAAGACACCGCCGAAGGTGTCTGTTTGCGAAAAGAAGTATGTCTTTGACGCGACCACGCTCGTTGAAGGCGTGCCGTTCCGCGCAAGTGCCCAGTGCCCGGACTATGAGGTGCATCCGAGTATTGCCACCGCCGTGGCCTCCAAGCAAAGCAAGGACGACGAGAAGTTCCAACAGCTTGCCTCTCGTTTCGATGCGCGTGACGAACGTCAGCAACGCCGCGAAGAACGCAACAAGCGTATTGCTGAAGTCTTTGGTAACGCCGGCGACGAGACCGAAATCACGACGGCGACGATCCCGTCCGCCGACCAGCCGGCTTCCGAAGCCTCGGCAAGTGCTTTGGCAGCTGCAAACTCACCGGCAGATGCGCAGGGCGAGACCGACGCCACAGCCGTTGAAACGGCGTTTGCCCCTCAGGAACAATCAAGCGGCAGTGTGACAGGTCGCTTCCTGAAGCGTTGGGTTCCCTTCGGTTCAAAGACAACCGAGGCCGAGGCCGGTGTCGGGCCGATCACAACGGACGTTGTTCCGGGCGCCAAACCCTGATCTGGACGATCAGGGTTCCACACTTTTTTCCGATATCGGCCTAAATCTGACCGCAGGGCTATTCGGGTGCCTGGGTTTTTGGCAATGCCTTCTCGACCGCCAGACCTAGCGCGAGTAGATGCCGGTCACTGAAAGCCGGCCCGTCGAGTTCAAGACCGACCGGCAGACCCGCTGCCGTCAGACCGATCGGTAATGACAGACCCGGTATGCCCGCGATCGAGCCAGGGTCTGTATTGCGGATGAATGTCTGGAACGTCGGCACATCCTCCCCGTTCAGCGAGACAGTCATGTCCGAGCCTGAAATAGCTTGGGCGGCGAGCGGTGTTGTCGGAAAGACGAGGGCATCCAGCCTGTTTGCGGCGAAGACTTCAGCATACCCCGACTGTACAAGGGGCCTGAGATCAGTCACTGCAGCCGTGTAGACCTCATCCGGAATGGCCTGATCGCCGAGCACGAGATTTTCGAACACGAATTTGACATCCGGGCTTGCAACCTCAGCTGCAACATCTTCCAGTGTAAGACCGCTGCCGGCCGCTTCCAGGAACGCGGCCAGGTCGCGTTTGACTTCCCAAAGGGCAATCGGAAACCCGGCTTTTCCGGCGAGTTCGAGTTCCGCGCTGATGTCGACATCAACCAATGTCACCCCGGATTTTTCGAGCTCAGCCAGAGCAGCCTTGAAAAGCCTTTCCGTTTCGGGCGACAGGTTTTCAGTCAGACCCGAGGGCACGCCGAGGCGCACCGCGCCGAGATCGACAGGTGCTACGTCATCGGGTGCGCCTGTGATGACAGCGTCAAGAAGCGCAAGATCGGCAATGGTCCGGGCGATCGGTCCTGCCGTGTCGCGGGTTGCGGAAATCGGGATGATGCCACCCGCCGGATATCGCCCAATCGTCGGACGGAGCCCGGCAACGCCGTTCAACGCGGCTGGAATGCGCACGGATCCTCCGGTATCGGTTCCAAGGCCCGCAGGTGCCAGACGTGCGCCTATGGCTGCGCCGGTCCCGCCGCTCGATCCTCCGGCAAACCGCTCCGGATCGTAGGCATTCGCGACCGCGCCGAACGCGGCATTGTTGGACGTGATGCCAAACGCAAGTTCGTGCAGGTTGGTCTTGCCGATCAGGATCGCGCCGGCCTCCCGTAACCTGGCCAGCACAGGTGCGTCTTCGACGGGTATCCAGTTTTTGAGCGCCGGCGTTCCACCTGTGGTCGGCAAACCGGCCGATGCGATGTTGTCTTTCACCACGATTGGAACGCCGTGCAGTGGACCGACATCATTGCCGGACGCGGTGCTTTCGTCGGCAGCTGCTGCGGCAGCCAGGGCGCCCTCGCTGTCAAAGGTGATAAAGACATTGCCCGGATCGTCGCCGGTCTTGTTGATGAGCGCGTTGACGAGATCCACGGAAGTGAATGTCTGACTTGCGATCGCCTCGGCCGCCTCAATGGCCGTGAGGTTGGTAATGTCGTCGGAGGCCATCGCGGGATTAGCGACGAAGGCCGCAACTGCGGCCAAACCAACTGACAGGTGCCTTTTCATGAGTGTTCCCCTTTTCTGGTCGGAAAATCAGGAAACGCTCATTCTTCAATGGGCACATCCTCCAAAATGAGGAGGTGTCTTCTTTATTGCATGCGCATCTGGCCGTTGATGCTCGCGATCAGCGCCGCCCTGCTCGTTGTCCCGGACTTTTGGAAAATTGCTTTCACATGAGAGCGCACGGTCGTTGAAGAGACACCAAGGGTTGCTGCGATATCGCGGTCCCGCAAGCCTTCGCACAGAAGGCGCAGCACGTCTTGTTCCCGGGCCGTCAGTCCGTGGCGGACTGTCCAATTTTCCAGGCGCCGCCCAGGGTCGGCTCGGTCCAGTTTTTCCTCGACCTCTTTAAGGTTTTCCAGCGCCTTGCCGAACGCGATCCCGATCGCATTGAGAAGACCCAGGTCGCGCTGCTGGAACGTGTCCCGCTTTCGGCCACGCCAGATCCGCAGGTCTCCCAGATGGCCTGATCCGGCAAAGGCGTGAAAATTCATGCCATGGTGCAATCCGTCGCGCGCCAGAAAGTCATTGTAGAATTCGGTACGCAGAAATTCGTCACGGGACATCACCTGGTCGACATGGGTTGCGCGGCCGCACAGGCGCAGTCTCGGAGTGATAGGGTCGCAATACTGAAAGTGATCTTCGTAGGCTGCAAGATTGCTTGCGTCCATGTTCAGGAAGACACCCGATGTATCGCCGTCGCTGCGTGACCAGACATAGGACGCAAAATAATCGGCCTCCAAAAGATCAAGCAACGGTTCGCCGATCCGGTTTCTGAGTTCATCTGCATCCTGAACGGCAATCATGTCCTGCATGATGGCGAGCAGCAGGTTCGTTTCCCTTGCCGAGAGCGTTGTCAGCATGACTGGCCTCCTCTCAGGTCATGGTACTCCCGATGCGGTTCCGCGTCATCCTCAGAGCGATTGATTGATCGCAGGGGATTAAGTCGGCATGAGAACCCAGTAGTCGAAGTCGAGAATGACGTCCTCCAGGTATTTGCCGTGGCCGTCCTTGAGGGGGAAGTCCTGACAGGGGCGGTTCTTGGTGGCCACCAGGCGTAGCCTCAGAGCGCCCACATCCTTGCGTCCTTCGATCTCTGAAGCATCGAGCACCTCCGACCAGGCATAGACCGTATCGCCGGCAAATAGCGGAGCGACGTGCCGCCCGCCATTGATGCCTGCAATATGAAAGGCGTTGCCGAGGCCGTTAAAGGAGAGCGCCCTGGCGAGTGAGATAACGTGGCCACCATAAATCAGTCGCTTGCCGAACCGGCCTTTGGATTCCGTGTGCTGATTGAAATGAACCTTGGCGGTGTTCTGGTAAAGCCGGGTGGCCATCTGATGTTCGGCTTCTTCCACCGTCATGCCGTCGACATGGTCGATCTTCTCGCCGATGGCATAATCGGCGAAACGGAACTCGGAGCCAGACAGGTCGTTGTCCCAGTTTGCGCTGTCCAAGAGTGGAACCGCGGTCCCGAGCGCAATCGGCTCGATGGCCGCGGGGAGATCGGGAACGACAGGCTCCGGTGCCGGCGAGCCGGGGTCGCGCTTGTTGACCATCACCCAGCGGACATAGTCCAGCACTTCGGTTCCCTTGGAGGTGTAGCCGGTCGAGCGGACGTAGACGACGCCGGTCCTGCCGTTGGAGTTTTCCTTCTTGCCGATCACTTCCGAGACGGTCGACAGCGTGTCTCCGGGATAGACCGGCGCCAGGAACCGGCCTCCGGCATAGCCGAGATTGGCGACGGCATTGAGGGAAATATCGGGAACGGTTTTGCCGAAGACGATGTGAAACGTCAGCAGATCGTCTGCAGGCGCGTGGGCATAGCCGATGGCACGCGCAAACGCGTCGGAGGACTGAACCGCGAAACGCGAACCGTAGAGCGCTGTATAGAGCGCCTGGTCACCGCTCGTGACCGTGCGCGGCGTTGCATGCCGGATGACCTGACCAATCTCGAAGTCTTCGAAAAAATTACCGCGATTTGTCTTGCTCAACGGTTCCTCCCGGGTGCGGTTCGTTGCGCGGATTAGAGCCTATTGCAGCGCACACAGGCAAGTACGACGTTTTGGGTAGGACGCGTGTCTCGCCGATGGAGCTCTGACGCCGGTCAATGCGGATGCAGTGTCAATCTCCGGTTATTAAAAGCAACAGCGCTTTCACTGACATGACGAACCATCGCGCGGTCAATCGACAGCGAAATCGCTCCAATTTGCGGCGCTCAGCATCGCATACGTTGGAGCGATTGCAGCATAAGTCGGACCTATTCAAGGTTAGGTGAGGTTCCGGTGCCCGACAGTGCCAAAATTCACCCGGCGAGCCCGCGTCCGCTTTGGGCCCTCAATTTAATCGCCGCAACCACCGCCGTCTCCCGAGCCACAGTCGCCCGCGTCCTCGTTGGAGAAAGGATCATTTGATTCAAAAATCAGCGTTAGCTCACCTTTGGTGGTTAGGTAATTGAGTGTGGTCACGAAGATGAAGAGCGGGATGCAAAGCCAGAACACGCCAAACAAGAGATTGTCACCATCAGCGATCGAGTTTATGCCGATGTAAATGAAAACCGCCGAGACGATCATGACCACCAACGCTCCAACTTTATTGTTCAGCTTCCAAATTCCTTTTGGGGGTGTTCCGAACAGGTCTTTGTACGCTTTGATGGTGGCTTTGTAGTCATCAAGGTGTTCCGGGCCTTTGGCACCGGGGTTGTGGTGCACCGGTTTGCCCAGTTTTTTGCAGAAAATGTCCCAATAGTCGCGGCTGTGCTGCATGTGCAAATGCCAGACCAAATCGACCGCTTTCGAGGGGACATTGCGCTCAGATCGTGTGGCGCACAGGTACATGAATTTTTGATATTCGGCGATCGCCACGGTTGCGGTATCGAGAGAAATGCGGTTTTCGGCCATCAGTTGTTTGATGAATGGCTTGCCTGCAGCATCATCAGGCATCTTGTGCGTCTTAATCAGCTCCCATAGCTGAGTATTCAGAGAGGTCATCGGAGCCTCCTATGTTTTCTCTTTTTTGCATTTCCCGATTAGCGTGCAAATGTAACAGGTATGTGACACGCGTCGGATCCTGCATGCGTGGGAGCAGCTGGAAATGTGTTCCCACTTAAACCCGATCAGCCTGATTTATTTGGCTCCCGAACCGCAAAACTGGCCAGCGAGCCGGCCTTTTTTCCATTCTCTTCGTTTCGGCATGAGTGCGAAAAGCTGGAATCCGGGCAAGAGTTTGCCTCCGTTCCTTCTTCCGCTTCGGGCGTCGACACAGTGTTGATCACCAAAAAGACCAGCGACGCAAATGTCTGGTTTCGCCTTCAGGATGCGGGGTGGCACCGCGACTAAGGCTCTTGGGGTAAGCGGGAAACTGTTTGTCCCACCGCGTCCCGCCAAGCATCGCGATCAGACTTCTTGCTGCTCAACCAGCCCATCTTTGAGGGACCGTGTCATATTCTGGACATCGCAGACATTCCGCTGACGGCAAACCTGACGCGAAAGTCAGACATCGGCTCTAACGGATTTGTGTTCTTGAACCAGGCCATTTCGGAAAACATGCGATCTGATGGTTGCGGTAATCCCAAATGGGCCGCGTTGACACTCGACTTGGTCGCTCACATAATTATTAAATGGAAATTCAGGATAAATCTGACTTAAGACTTACGCTTTCTGACAATCAGAAAGATAAAGCTGCCGGCATCTACCTTTTGTCCGCGGTGTCATTTGTTGGTGCAGCAATTTTTGCATACGAGGGTGCTTGGACTTTTGTGTTCTTGTTTTTACTGGTCATTCCAATTGGGCTTGTTTACTTGAAAGTGTCCCGAATAAAGTCAACGATTATCCTTGATCGTGAAGCCGATAAAATTGAGCTAACGGTGTCTGGTGGCAAGCATGCGAGTTGTTGGAACTGGAAACTGAGTGATCTAGATACCGCCGTCGTTAGTGAAACCAAAGACAGCGACATTTCGGGTGGTTTTAAGCGTCCTGACATGATCATGAAAGACGGCACCGTGGTGCCCATGCGGCCGCATCATTCAGCCGGAACTCAAAGCTGGCACACTGTCGCTGCGGTGAAGTTGTTTCTCAATCAACCTCTGAATGAAGCGCCGGCCGGCTGGATCCCGCCCAGTGAGTTTGACACGTTTTTTGCGGATGAGATGGCACGGCTTTACAAAAAGTGAAACCGGCTAAGCCTTTAGAGTAGAATGTTGAAATAAAATTCGTTTTTCAGTGGTTTAGCAGCGTGTCTAATATGCTTGTATGTAGCAAAAAGAAGCAGCATTTCATAAGCCAGGGCCGCTCAGTACTGCAAGCAGGCGGAAGATCAATACACTCTATAACTGAGTTGGGTGCAAAGTTACCTTTCGCCAGATGTTCACAGTGTGGCAACTCAGCGCCTTTGTT
Organism: Roseibium sp. HPY-6; assembly: GCF_040530035.1. Lineage (NCBI taxonomy): Bacteria > Pseudomonadati > Pseudomonadota > Alphaproteobacteria > Hyphomicrobiales > Stappiaceae > Roseibium > Roseibium sp. HPY-6. The sequence goes on along the minus strand of NZ_JBEWCD010000003.1, from coordinate 158,626 downwards.
GCAGATTTTCGGCGGATCAGGAAACGAGCTCGGAAGACGCGGTTTGTCGTGGAACATGGGGCAGCAAAGTGGTGAGCGTCGCCATTTTCTATCCTTGTGAACGCAAGCACAAGAAGGCGCGACAGGATGGCAGGCCAGGGTAAATCAGTCTCCGATTTGCCGGGCTGGCGGTAGCGCGTGTGCGCTTTCGTTTGCCGGTTTCAGGCCCAAGAGCCGAATGCGATTCAGGCAGGCGGCAAGTACCGATCCAGCAACGCATCGACGAGGCCTGAGAGAAGACGGTCACCCTCTGACCGATCCACCCCCAGAATGTCCTCCAGAATGATGAACTGCTCCATGCCTGTTGTCATGGCCAGGCGCCGCGTCAGGTCTTCATACTCCTCGGGGTCCATACGTTCACGGACGGGCTCCAACGCTTCGTCGAACGCTGTCACCCGGCGAGCGCCGCGTTTTTTGGCTTGTCCTGCTTCCAGCGCTGCCTTTAAGGACTCAGCCAAAAACTGCCGGAAGTAAGCTTCGTGATCCCGTGAGAAATCCAGGTAGTATTGCGCGACTCTGTGAACCCGGCTTCGCACGTTTTCGAGCCCTTCCAGGAGCTGCGACGTTGGTGCAACCTGGACGTCAAGTGTTGCATCCAGTGCCAGGATGCCAGGGTCTGAGAAGTATCTGTAGACCGTTGCCCGACTGGTTTTCGCGCGATCCGCAACTTTGGCCAGCGTAATCTCACTCCCCTCTGACATGAGCTCGCGCGCAGCGATGAGGAGTGCTTCTCTCGTCCTGTTTTTCTGATTGGTTCTAGGTGCCACGGGTACAATTCCAAAATGATACACTTGTCTCATTAAGAGATATCTGTATTATAAATGAAGATTACCGAAAATAGAAGGAGCCATCAGCATGGAGCAGTCTCGCCCCCGCATTTATCACCTTCTCGGGAACCTCCTGACGTTCCACGCGTTTCCGGAAGAAACGGGAAACAAGTGCACTATCGTCGAAATCAAGACCGCACCTGGAGCCGGTGCACCGCCAAATCACCACGCCGGTGAAGATGAAAGTTTCTTCGTGCTCGACGGAGAGTTTGAGTTCTTGGTGAATGAAGAGACCAGACGCGTCAGCGCCGGTGAATTTGTCAAAGTGCCCGACGGAGCCGTCCACGCTTTTACCTGTACCGGGCAGTCGGCGGGACGCCTTTTGTGCATAAATGCGCCGGGCGAAATGCACGATACGTTCTTTACAGAGGCTGGCGAGGCCATGCCGGACGGCACGTCAGAAATTCCGGTACCCGATGGTCCACCGGACATCCCTGCCATAATGGCTGTAGCCAACAGGATTGGTATGACAATCCTGACACCGGACAAGGCACCAGCCTGAGCGTAGCCATGTGGTCTAAGGAGCAAGATGCAGAACACCACTCACGCTTACGGACCCATTTCTTTTGAGTGCCAGGTCGAGAGTGGTGGGGAAATCTACGGCAATCCTCGTTCCTGGCGAATTCATGCACAAAAAGGCCTGCCAACACGGCAGGCCAGGTCAATCCAGTTTTGGGTGACAGATCAGACTTCTGATGTTCTGCGTCTGCGGTGGGCAGCGAAGCCCAGCAGTCCAAGCCCGCCGACCAGCAGCGGAAGCGCTGCCGGCAAGGGTACGGGAACCGGAGCGCCGCTATATTCCACGAGGTAAGCCCGTACGCCGGAGTTACCGGGCACATCGTTCCATGCACCGGTTGCGCTGTCTTCCCACCAGGCCACCACGTAGTCTTCACCGCCCGCGTTATTTGGCTCGCCCAGTTTCCAGTTGGTGTGTCCCAGAGGATTTCCATCATCAGGACCTCCCAGCCATTCAAACGAACCTTCCGTGTCGCGGTCCGTCGCGCCAATCAGGAAGTAGCTGTAGTCCAGGAACTGACCAGTCACACTGCCCGCACCGGTCCAGTTCATATTGAGAAATGACTGTTCGGCGGCGGACGTGATCGTTGCAAGATAGCCACCCAGGCCCATGAAGGACGATGACTCGGCAAGCGCTTCCGCTTGCGTGGCCGACAAAGATGGGTCGCCAACCCCGAGTACGACAAATTCATACCAGTGATCGTTGCCTCCAGATACGGCAGTCCATTGGAAGGGTGCAGCTGCCGCCGAGGAAATGAGTGCAAGGCTCACAACTGCAGTTGCTAGTATCCTTTTCATGAGTGTCCCCCATACTATACTTAAAAAAACTTTGATGCCTCAGAGATAGACTAACAGTAAATTTTTTGGCAAAACCGACAACATGCCCTCGTTTTCCGCCAATTCGCGTCCGGTTGTTGTCGTGGTCGTTTTTCCGGATACCAAGCTGCTTGACGTAACGGGTCCAATGCAGGTTTTCGCCGACGCTAGACGGGTTGGAGGTGAGAATTACGAGATCGTGCTTGCATCCGCCAATGGCGGGATACAGCTGACAGATGCAGGGGTTGAACTCGGCACGGATTCCATGGAGCGATTGCGCGACAGAAAAATCCACACACTCCTGATTGCCGGCGGTTTCGGTGCGCAAGCGGCAGCGCAAGACCCGGAACTCGTTGAGAATACGGTTCTTCTTGCCGGGCAGGCCGCGCGAATAGGCTCTGTTTGCACGGGCGCCTTCGTGCTCGCCGCGAGCGGTCTGCTTGATGGCCGCCGCGCGGTGACGCATTGGTATTCTTGCGACGACCTGGCAAACAAACATCCGGACGTGTCTGTAGAGCCGGACCGTATGTTCGTGAAAGATGGAAATGTATGGACGTCGGCCGGGGTGACCGCGGGCATCGATATGGCTCTTGCCATGGTGGCGGAAGATTCGGGCAGAAAGGTTGCTGTCCGTCTTGCCCAAACACTGGTCGTATACATGGTCCGCCCAGGCGGCCAGTCTCAGTTCAGCTCCGTGCTTCTCAGCCAGACCAATGATGCGGATGGCCGGTTTGACGCTCTTCACACCTGGATCGGAGACAATCTGAAGGAAGACTTGCGCGTCGATCGATTGGCCGAGCAAGTGGGAATGAGCGAACGCAATTTTACCAGGGTCTATCGGGCAGTCACCGGCCGGACGCCTGCCAAAACCATCGAGCTGTTTCGCATTGCTGCAGCACGAGACCTGCTGGAGGCCACCGAACTTCCCGTTGCGACGATCGCGCACCGAACCGGTTTTGAAGACGACGAACGCTTGCGGCGCGCCATGCAACGCGTTCTCGGGATCTCGCCGACAGAGTACAGGAACCGATTTGGCGTCGAAAAATACTGAGTTTTCTGTTGGTCCGTGAGCGCCGTAGGTTTGGACCTTTTAAGGCAATTCAGAGTTTTGTTGCTTACGGCCTTTTGCATTCGAAATAGCGACACATCTTGTCAATCGTCTTTGTTTGTGAGGTTCCGTTCCACACTTTGCCGGATCTTTGAAAGTAAGGCTTTGGGTGCCAACCGAAGACCGTTGACCCTAATTGAGAAAGCCGCAGCATGTTCTATGGCTTCGTTCCGTTCTTCACAAGCTGCGTCATAGGCCGCATTGTACCACTTTTCAGCCGCCTCCCGGTTGCCAGCCTGAAGGTCCAAGTTGCCCAAATTGTGATAGATTTCGGCGCACCCGCCAGCATTGCGTGCCAGACGCGACTTTAAGGCGGAGAGCAGCGCTTCGCGCGCTTCCTCGGGGTTACGAAAAATCGCCTCTTTCGCAACGGCCAAAAGCGCGTTTTCGACAGCGGCCTCGTCACCCGACCTGGCTCCTGCGGCAGCCGACTTCACGGCCGCGCGGCGCGCTTCTTCCTGTTCTCGGCCCTTCGTCATGCTTGCCAGCAACGAATAGAGGCGGCCCAATTCCGGAGCATCGGCGAGCGTTTTGCGCAAGGCAATTGCCTCTTCCAGCATGTTACGAGCGTCCGCTCCCTTTCCCATGCCGTCCAGAACGGTTGCGGCGTCAGAAAGCGACTTGGCCAACTCGTCTTTAAGGTCATCCTGCCGCGCAATCTCTTCACTCTTCTTTAGCCAATGCAGCGCTTCCTTCGCGTCATTCATTGTGGTGCGTTTTGCAAAAACCTGTCCCATAAACCGGCACGCCAATGCATATGTCTCGCGCGCGGAAGTGTTGTCCTCAAGAAGACTGACTAGACTGCGAAAAATGTCTTCTGCGTCATTGAGTTGTCCGGCATCCAGGTATCGCTTGCCTTCGTTGCCCATGACCCCGATCCATCTCCAATCCTCTTCGCTGAGAGGTTGGCCTGGACTTGGGGCGGACAGTGATGACAACAGGTTTTCTGCGCGGTTCGCCTCATAGGTGCGGTCGCCTTGACTGCGGCGGATGCTCGCAAGTGCTGAACCGATTGAGGATGAAGCATCATGAAGGCCGCGTCTTAATCCCTCTTCGTCGGCGCGCTCGTAGGTGTCGAACTGGCCATACAGCAATGTAAAAAACTTTTCGGCATCCCGGTCGGTCTGTTTATGAACGAGCAGGTATTCACACCGGCGTCGCCGCGCTTCGATCACCGCACGCGTCGTATCTTCAGCGATTGAAGCGTAGTCTTCCTTAAAAGCGGTATGGCCGAGGCGCGCCGCACGCGCGGGAAAAAGAGGGTGTAAGCGAAGGGGCACGGTCCAATGTTCAGTGTCAACGGCACCAGGGTCCTCAACGAACCTGCCCTCGCCATCAATGTGCCAGGCAAGTCCGAAATCAAGCCACGCTGTCAGGATTTCATGGGCCTGGGGTTCAGGAGGATCGCCCTTAAAGGGATGTCCGTCGGCAAGCACCATAAAGATTGTCACCAGAAGCGATGGGTCAAGCGTTTCCAGAAGCGTTGCGGCGAGCGGGCTTCTGCTCAAGATCGTGTTCGGCAAAAGCCCTAATGAGTTATCGAGCCGTTGCGCTGTCACAGCCTGAGCGAACCCGTCGACCCAGTTTGCCGGATCTGCGTCGAACTGAGCCAAAAGCTCTTTAGGTGAGAGGGTTTCAAGCAACGGGAGCGTACTGACCAACACCTGCGGATGACCTGCACAGCGATCGATCAGCTTCTGCATCTCAGGCGCGCGCCATACGGTCGGGTCTGGAAGGATCGAAGCGCCCAGTTCTGCAACGGCATCTTGATCGAGCGGACCAAGATGGACGCGTGTGACGCCTTCAACCCAGATTTCCGGTGATCTGGAAACTATCAGGAGCTTGTGAAGGCTCCTTTCAAATGCTTTCACGGCGTCATTGAAGGCTGTCTCAAGGGACAGGGCCAAATCGAGTGAATCTTGCTGCTGAAGACCAATCAACTGGTAGCGAAGGCATTCAAAGTCGTCGACGATGAAGAGCGAGGGTGGATGTGCGTTTGGCTCGCCAACGTTTTGCAAAGCGTCGCGAAGATGCTTCAGTAAATCCGGGAAGGCCGTCTTGCGACAATCAAACCAGACCGTTCTTGAATGGTCTGGCGGTGTGTTGGCAAACCAGCGGGTCGCGTGTGTCCAACGTTCGAATTCTCTTGCAACCGCGGATTTGCCAATCCCGATCGGGCCGAACAAAAAGACGCTATTGCCCTGTGAGAACGCACGCTCCAGCTGCATGATCGACACGTCACGCCCCACTATGCGTGGCCCTGGAAACCTGTCGCTGTCCGCTGTTTCGGACGCTGCGGACATCTCGAACTTAAGTGGTGCCCGGCTGAAAAGAACCGGGATCATCCAATCCTGAAGAGGAATCGGCCCGCAGATTGTTGGACGGTCAGGCGTCTCGGCCATTGCCCTTCTACCGCGCGAGACGGCTGCTGAAACGGTATGGCCAGACAGAAGTGCGCCGTAAAAAGTCTCAACGAAGATTTCGGCTGCTCTTGCACGGACCACATGCGACATAGCCACGACTGCTGCACAGTCTGTTGCAGCGAGAAGAGCCGGTCCAATCGATGCCTCAAGCGGCGCATCGGCTGCAAGAAAAGCTGAACGGCATGCATTGATCAGAAGGAGTTCGATACCGCCTCCGGCCCTGATTGCTGCGCCAAGCGCCTCGGCAGATACCGCATCAGCACCATCTCCCGGTGTTGCTGCCTCAAATTGCAGTGTTGCGACCAAGGCGTCATCGTCGAATACGCCATGTCCATCGAAATGCACGATATCAAACGGCGTGCCGGCATCGGCCGCCTCGGCTATGCACTTCTGAAACGCCGCAAAGGTCGGCGGCCGCAAAACGGTGATGTCCATAGGTCCAAGAAACCGGGCATTTGTCTCCAGAATGTGCTTCGCCATCAACTGGTGTGGCAGGTCTGAAATCCCGCTTGGTCGAGCGATCACGAGCAACAACCGCAGCGGTCTGCCCTTTGCGCCGGTCCTGCTCGGCTCTTCAGGTCCGATGGCGCGCTCTAAGTTACCGCCGCTCAGGACGAAACGAGAGCCCTCGTCATCGTGGCAAAGCTCCCAGGGAATGGCATGAACGGTTGGGCAGTTGCTTTCGATAACCAGCGATGTTGTGCGATCGATCTCGCCGCAATCCGATCCCGACGCCGATTGGACCAGGTCGCGCAAGGCAGCACCCCAGGCGTCGAGCTCCGTGGACTCAACTCTCGCGGCCTCCATGGCAAAAGCTGCGACGGGGAGCCGGGGAAACTCCTCGAGATAGAAGCGAAGGTCTTTAGCCGCGCTTGCGGGGAGTGGATTTTGAAAGTCGGCACCTAAAGAATTGTGCTCGCCTTCAGACGCAATTCGACCATTCTTGACCGAGACTCTGACGCGCATTCATCGCGTCCCTAGCCGGGTCAGAACCGCATTAATGATCTCTTTTTTTTGCGGGTCATCCAGGTTGCCGGGCCACTGAATCTCAACCAGAACACGGTTTGTTGCATCCTTGCTATCTGCCACTGCTTTATCGCGCTGATCTTTGTAAACATTATAAAGGAAGCTTGCGATGCTCACGATCAAACCCGCGATTGCGACCGATTCGGCGACACCAAACGTGTAGTCTTCGGCTTTTTCGGCAGGGCGTCCTTGCAAGCGTTTTTCGACCTCGATGACCAACTGGCTGCCATATACCTGCGATAGCTCTTCAGCCGCGTCCCGCGCGATGTCTTCAGCAATAGTGTCCATTCAAACCTCGCGTTAATGCAATCAAACCGGCATACATTGTTTCCGCACACGCTAGCTTCCAAAGTTAGCGCGGCCTCTGCCTTCAACAAGGGCGTATTGGTGATTTAAGAGTTTATTATCTTACGCAGAGGAACTCCCGAATTCCTTGCTCTACTCTTTGATGCGCGGCTCAAAACATCCAGTGCATCGCTCCGGCTTTAATTGAGGCGCTCCTCTGCACGAGAGAACCACCTTCCGCGCGCAGTGAAACCGTCTCTCATCATCTGCTTAAGACTTTTCTCTTTACCTGTGATAGCACGGCAGAAGATGACAGCCTTTACGGCAATTGCACTGCATCTGATTTTTGCCTGCCGAGGAGAAATTCCTCTGTTGCACCGTCATATTCCAAACTAGACAGATATTGGTCTGTTTCGTCACCGAACGGATTTGACTTCTCCGAACGGGTCTACCGGCACCAATCTTTTATGGTCGTAAGCCTGTTCAATGGCCTCGGCGGCCACTGGCTCAGGGCACGTTGAACAGTGTTGGACTCTCCGGATCGATGTGCTTGGTCCGTGTGGTTGCGCAGAAGTCGAGATGCGGGCTCTGTCCTTGCATTAAATAAGGTTCCTGCGAATGACAGCCCCACGGCCGCGCCCTTGAAGCGCGGCCAGAAACGCACGAAACGTCACGGTACGACAATGACTTCGACGCGACGATTTTTCTGACGACCCGCGTCCGTGGAGTTATCCGCGACAGGTTCACGCTCGCCCGCAGCACGGATAGACATGTCGGACTGGGCAAGTCGAGGCGTGTTCGCCAGGTACGCACGCACTGCATCAGCGCGTCGTTGAGAAAGGTCCATGTTGTATTCGTCGCTTCCCTTTGAGTCCGTATGGCCCTCGATCACCAGTCGTGAAAACTGCCTTTGACCAACAAGATCCGAAAAGCGGGTCAGAATTGTCAGGGCTTCGTTTGACAACGTTGCTTCATCGAATGCGAACAGCACGCCAGCATCAAACACAAACCGCTCTGCTGACCCGACGGCGGCCACTGCGTCAATGTCAGCGCCTGGCCAATTGCCGGTGCGGCTCGCGCATTTCGCATCGGTCAGGCGAACAAAGCGATAGCTTGCCCCCTTGACTGCATGTCCTGTAATATCGAGGCTCGCTGTTGACCCGGAAACCATGCCGATTTCAGTCCAGGCTTCACCGTTTCGCGAAATTTCAACAAAAGTCGCTTCAACATCGTCTCCAGCCTCCCAGATGTGCAAATCCGGGCCTTCTATATCGATCAATGCATTATCGGTGAATTCAAGCGTTATGGATCCACGACAGCCGAGTGTCAGCGTCGTCGCTTCAAGTATCTCGGTGCCTGCAGATTTGGGTCGATCCGTGGGCCCCAAAATGCTCTCGGGATTGCGGGCGGCTGTCCGTTTGGATGGCGGATTACCTTCGTCAAATCGATGGACACGATCGGCGAAGGATATGTCTCCTGACGGCAAAGTAATGACGCCGCCTTGCGCTTTGGGATAGCTCTTAGCAGACTGGGCTCCTGCATTCGACGCGGGCACTGCGATGAGCGCGCAGATTGCCAGAGAAAAAACTGAAAAACGATTGGAGATCATGCTGGGGCTCCGTTTCAAATGAGTGGAGTGGATTTGCACGTAAGCAATCTTTAGATCCGTGCATGCTCGATCAATGGCAGCTCGCTTGTTTGTTAATCCTAACAAGAAATCCACAAGTAATGGCTGTAACAAGTATCACTAAAATAATCCGGAAAATTAAGTTTCTCGAATCCAATACAATATCTTATATTATTTCCTCCAAGAAGAAATTTGGAATTCATAAGTGTATAGACTTAGCAACAAGAGAACGTCTTATTGCATCATACTTTTTAACTTGTAGCAAACGTTGATTGTCTGATCACTCATCACATGTTCGCATTGCTCTTCCATATCCCGGGTTCGAGGGACTGTGATCTTACGCATTACGCGACGGCATCAACCATCTCGAACAGGTTGCACCGGTCCCAAACCTTTGTTGGTGCAAGCCGGTTTGCATGAGCAGCGTGACTACTGACTCATAGGCACGTTGAACAGGGTTGCGCCCTCCTGATCGACGTTCTTTGTCGTGTGGTCGCGCAGCAGTCGACATGCAGCCTCTATGTCGCCGTTAATCGCAAGATTTTTCAGCTGCACGTGTTCTTCCGCGCTTTTCAAAAGCCAGTCGCGGTGATTTTTGTGAGCGATCGAATAGGCCATAAGCCGGTAGCGCCTGGTCAGATCATAAAGATTGGCAACCGTGTCCATGAGGCGCGGCGAGTTGCAGTTGCTGATCAGTGTCTTGTGAAACTGGAAATTCCGCTCGTCCCATTCGATGACAAATCCCTTGGGGTCGTCGATCATGTCTTCTTCGACTTCGCTGAGCATGTGATGCGCAGCCACGACGCCGGCACGCCACTCCGGCGTGGAGTTTGATACCGACCATTGCAGGCCTAAACATTCCAACTCGGCACGCAGCCGTGTCGCATCGCTCAGGTCTTCGAACGAGGAGTCCAGGACGCGGTATCCCTTGTTGCCTTCAGACGAGACATATCCCTCGCCGGCCAGCAGAGCCAAGGCTTCGCGAATGGAGGGATGGGATACCTTGTGTTCGCGTTTCAGCGCTTCGATATTCAACCGTGCACCCGGTGAAAGAGTGCCCAGGGCGATATCACGGCGCAACTTGGCCGCCAGTTCATTGACAACGGAGCTTGAAGAGCGGGTTTTCAAAACCATGGTTCCGTAAGAGTCGCCTGCCTCATTCACTACGAATATGATCGCAAATTACTGACACCACCATCAACAGCAATTGTCTGCCCGCTGATGAAGCTCGCCTGATCTGACACCAGAAGCGTCGCCACTTGCGCAACTTCTTCAACCTCCGCGACGCGGCCCGCCGGTGTTTCCTTGCACCAGTATCCGCGTGACTTGGGATCGGGATTCATTCCAGCATTGACCGCGCCAGACGCCAACACATTCACCCTGATTTTGTACTGTGACAACTCGACCGCCATCGCTCTTGCCAGAGCGCCCAGGGCAGCTTTCGACATTGCATAGGCGCCGCGGTTCGGTATGCCGATTTGTCCATGAATGGACGAAATAAAGACGATCCTGCCGCCATCTTCCAGCATTAGATTGACGACTTCCTGGGCTATGTTGAAAGCGCCAAACAGGTTGACCTTCAAATGATCTTCGATATCTTGATTTTCCAGATTCAGAAAGGCGCAAGGGGAAAGATATCCTGCTGAAAAGATTAGCGCTTGGGGCGTGCCGGTTTTTTTCAAACCTTCGCTGACGGCAGTGGAAATGGACTCAGGTTGCGTCAGGTCCACATGCTGATATGCACAGCTTCGGTCTGCAGGTTCGTTAAGATCCAAGACAAGAACGCGGTTGTTCTCCTTCAGCAGTTTTTTGACGATTGCCGATCCGATGCCACCGGCACCACCGACCACATAAATCGTCTTGCCAGCAGTTCTTTCGTCCATTTCTGAAATCCGATCCATCAACGATCCCAATTTTAACTTTTCAGACAAATCATATTATGATTTATTAAATCGTCATATATAATCGAGAGCAAAAAATCATGCTGAAAAAGTTGAAATCTGCAGTGCTCGCATTTGCGGCCTGCGCAGTGCTCGCCACGCCGGCACTCGCGCAAGAGATAAAATTCTTCACAATCGGCACCGGAGGAACAGCCTTCACTTACTATCCGGTCGGGGGAGTGATCGCGAACGCCATTTCCAAGCCACCCGGATCCCGTGAATGCGGTGAGGGTGGCAGCTGCGGGGTTGATGGCCTGATCGCCTCTGCGGTGTCTTCCCGTGGTTCCGTCGACAACGTCAATGCCATCATTTCCGGTCTGCGCAATTCCGGTTTCGCCCAATCCGATGTTGCCTATTGGGCCTATACCGGCACAGGCACGATGGAAGGCCAGGAACCGGCAACCGATCTGCGCACGATCGCTGCCCTCTTCGAAGAGCATATCCATCTCGTGACTTTGGAAGACAGTGGGATCAACTCCGTCGCAGACCTGAAAGGCAAACGCGTTTCAGTGGATGAGCCCGGTTCCGGCACCTATGTCGATGCGGGTCTGATCCTGGAAGCAAACGGATTGTCGCTGTCCGATATTCAGGAAGAGAACCTGAAAGGTGCGGCGGCAACGGAAGCCTTGCGGAACGGCAAGGTCGACGCTCTCTTTATCGTCGCTGGATATCCCACCGGTGCACTTGTCGAACTGGCGTCTGCAGCGGATATGAAACTCGTGCCGATTGACGGAGACGGTGCAAAGGCACTTACCGACAAATACGGTTTCTTCGCTTCGTCCGATATTCCGGCCGAGACCTATGAAGGTGTGGACGGCGTGACAACCGTTGCCGTTGGTGCACAGTGGTACACATCCGCGAAGGAAGATGACGACCTGATCTACGAGATCACCAAGGCATTGTGGAACAAGGAAAGCCGCAAGCTGCTGGATGTCGGTCACGCCAAAGGCAAGACGATCACACCGGATACAGCGTTGAACGGTATCGGCGTTCCACTCCATCCGGGAGCTGAGCGTTTCTACAAAGAAGCCGGCCTGATCAAATAACAGACTTGAGCTATCGAAAATGGCCCGGATGTCATGGTGCTTCCAAGACGTCCGGGCCAATGCGTGAGGGGACATTGGGCGCATGGCGGAAAATTCCAGGGCAGAGCTGACGGAAGCTCAGCTGCTTGAGCTTGAACGAAAATACGATTCTGAAAGCGCCTTTCGCCCGATGGGCAAGAAAATGGGCTTTATCGTCGCGTCCATCCTGGTTGCGATGTCGGTCTACCACTTCTCGGTCGCGGGTTTCCTGCTTGTTCGCGAACTGCTGCAGTTTGGAATTCACCTTGCCTTTGTGCTTGGGCTGACGTTCCTTCTCTTTTCGTGGCGGAAGGATCTCTCGGTCACGGCGCCGCCCAAAGGCTGGATGTATTTTGACGGGGTCAACATCCTCGATATCGTGCTGGCAACCCTTGCTGTCGCAGCTGCCCTCTATCTGCCCCTGCTGCCGCCGGCCGAAGCTGCTGCAAGAGCCGGTAACCCCAGTCTGACCGACACGTTCATGGGATCGGTCGTGCTGCTCTTTACGCTGGAAGCCGCGCGCCGTTCGATCGGATACACGCTGCCGCTGATTGCGGGCATTTTCGTGCTCTATGCTCTGTTCGGCCAGTCGGCGCCGGGGCTCTTGCGTCATGGCGGAGTGCCGTGGACCGGTTTCATCGACGGGATTTATGGCACGCAAGGCATCTATGGCATCGCAATCGGAGCCATGGCGAAATATGTCTTCCTGTTCATACTGTTTGGCGTCCTGGCCTCCCGCATCGGTCTTGGCCAGCTGTTCATCGATCTGGCGACCATCGCCGCCGGACGCTACTCCGGCGGCCCGGCAAAAGTCGCGATCTGCGCCTCCGCGTTCATGGGGTCCATTTCCGGTTCTTCGATTGCCAATACGGTTACAACGGGTGCCCTCACCATACCGGCCATGAAGAAAGTGGGTTATCCGCCCCATTTTGCCGGTGCCACTGAGGCGACGTCCTCCACTGGCGGGCAAATCACGCCGCCCGTCATGGGGGCGGCAGCCTTCATCATGGTCGACTTTCTCGGGATCCCCCTGCGCGACGTACTGGCCGCAGCCCTGTTCCCGGCCTTCCTGCATTATTTCGGTATTTTCGTCATGGTTCACCTGGAGGCGAAGAAGCTGGGCCTGCGTGGTCTGTCTGCCGAGGAAATGCCAAAACTGGCCGCGGTCCTGCGCGTCAACTGGCTGGCGGCCGCACCGCTTATCATTCTTGTCTACATGATCCTGTCGGGCCGAACGCCGGACTATGCCGCTGTTTACGCGATCATCGCCTGCGTGGTTGTCGGCTTCATCAAGCCGCAAGAGCGCATGACATTGCACGGGCTGTGGGACGCCCTTGCCGCCGGTGCGCGCAGCACCATTGCCATCGGATCGGCGGCTGCCTGTGTTGGCATCATCGTCGGTGTTATCACGCTCACGGGAACGGGCTTTCGGGTGGGCGCCATCGTCATTCAAACGGCGAACGATTTTGCAGCAGTCGTTTCCAGCCTGTGGCCATTCAGCTTTTTCGACCTGCAGCAATGGGCCTTGTTTTTCTCGCTCGTGCTCGTTGCACTGGCCTGTATCGTCATGGGCGCAGGCGTGCCGACAACGGCGACCTATATCATTCTGGTCTCCGTCACCGCCGGTGCGTTCCAGATCCTGAATGTTGAACCGCTGGTCGCACACTTTTTCGTATTTTACTACGGCGTTCTGGCAGACATCACACCACCGGTCGCCCTCGCCGCTTATGCTGCCGCGGGGATCGCCGGTTCAAATCCCTTCAAGACCGGCAACACCGCCTTCCGTCTTGGCATCGCAAAAGCGCTGGTTCCGTTTGTCTTTGTCTATTCACCAGCCTTGCTGCTTGTTGCGGACGGATTTACCTGGTGGGCATTCACCTACACTCTCGCTGGTGCGATGCTCGGCATTGCGTCCCTCGGGATTGCATTTTCGGGATATCTCTTCGCGCCACTCAATCAGATCGAGCGGTGGTACGTCGCAGCTGTCGCCCTTCTCTTCATTGCGCCGGGCGTCATCACCCTATCCATCGGGCTCGGGTTGCTATTGCCGATCCTGCTGCTTCAACTGCGTCGCATGAAACGGGCGTGAATTCTTACGCCCTCAGGCGATGATGAAGCAACTGCAGTTGAGCGCGAACGGGCAGATATGTCCGATCCGCATGGTGGGTTTGCGGGGCTTGTGCGCCCGCGCTCAGCCCCTTTAATACGGGCGACCGGAAGCGCGCAGGAATACAGGAGGGGCGTTGCCGTCCAGTACGACTGCCGTCAACGGGCCATTTGAGGCTGCGCCGGTGTCGATGCAAATCCGGTTGGCTTTGACCACGGGTTCGTAAGCGGGCGTGTGACCGTGCACCACAACATGCCCATGGTCCTCGTCGCTATCGAGGAAGCGCGACCTGATCCAAAGCAAATCCTTGGGTCGCTGCTCGTTGATTGGCACGCCTGGAGCAATCCCGGCATGGACAAACAGGTAAGGGTCGACAGTTCTATGGAGAGGCAGCGCTTCAAGCCACGAAGTTCTTGGTTCACCAAGGCTCTCGCGAAGCTCGTCAGGATCATACCCGCCAAATCTCAGCGACATGCCAAAGGAGGTCAGCGTTTCCTCACCCCCATTCGAAAGCCACGTATACCAGGCTTGCCGATTGTCGGTGGCCAAGCACTCCAACAGCATTGCTTCGTGATTTCCCAAAAGACACGTCGTCTGAAACCCATCAAGTCCTGACATAAGCCTCTCGATGACTTCCAGGCTTTGCGGTCCACGGTCGATGTAGTCTCCAACATGTATCACCTCAGCGTCTCTGCCCGAGTGAACAAGCTGATGGTGGTTGCGGATGTGCTCGTGCAACTCGCCAAGCAAGTCGTCCCGACCGTGTACATCCCCTATGGCGTAAATGACTTTGTCCATCGTTTGAAACCAATAGCTGTAAGGGAGTAGCGGCACTACGGGCATTTTGAACGCCCGATTGCTGACGTCGGCATTGAAAGATCGATGACGGCAATTCGCACGATAGTATGCGCGAATGATCACCATTCTAGCAGCGTCGGGTCGACGGTTAAATCAAAGAACAACAACCTCGCCAAACATACAGATATGCTTCCCCAAGTGGAGGCGAAAAAATCAATTGCACAATTCAGGATAGCAGACGCATAGTGGCCCCTAGGGATTGGGTGATTATGTATCTGAGTATATCAAATGAAGCATTCTTACACATCCGTTAGAGCTTCTGGCCGTCTAAGCGCTGGCTTAATCTTGTTCGTGGTCAGCACCACGGCGGTAAATTCAACTGAGTTGAGATATTGGGTTTCGGAAAACTACTCAGAGGCTCCGAATGTGAATACGGGGCTTGCTGAACAGTTTTTACTTGAGATTTTCGAGCCGGCCCTTCCGCTCGCTTCTGAGCCGAACGCTTCGGACGCTATCGTTTGTTTTGACAATCGACCACTCCATGAAGCAATCGCTGAAAATTCCAAAAATTATCTCAATGGTGCCGATAGAAACGTAGATCACTGTAAAAATCATAAGCAGAAAAGAAACCAAATACATGCTGATTCATCGAGCAAAGAAAATACTGACGAGATGTTGAAGGGAATTACTGTTTCAATTAACGGTACAGGTAAAATATATTGCGGGTCAATATTCACTGGTCACTCGTTTTTTAGCTTTCTTGGTCAAGAAGGTATTTATGACTCCAAGCCTGTTTAGGCGATGAATATCGAGCCCTACACGATCGAGCCGTTCCCCTATCGATCCGAACAAACAAAACGTGGACTTTTGCAACATCTCCACTCGTCGGATCGCGCAGAGACTGTCTCGACAACGGGTGGAGCCGTGCGGTTTGGGGAGCTGTCTTTAGAAAAGACATGGTCTTGCCTGGCACCAGCCTACCGCTTTTTTTGGCGCGAGGCATTTGAGATGTGTCGCGTTGGTGCTCAACAATTCTCATCTGATCCGAATATCGGAAATATTTCTTACAACATCCTTGAGGAAAGAATCGATGAAATAATCGAAATAACAAAACATTGCAGGGCCAACTGAATGTTTTCGATATAAATGGAATGAAGAAATTATTAACGAAGATTGCACTCTAGTTGTCCACTGCCCGCCAATTTTGCCTCGCGCCGTTAGGGCTGACGGGCTGATTTTCCCTTGCCGTGCGCTGTTGAGAAAACGGCCTGCTACGCAAGTATACTTAGAGATGTTTGTCGTTGACTTCTCCATTTTTGGTGGTGTTAAATGAGTTGAAATTCGTGAAGCAAAGCTAGAAATCCGAAGCTCCAAACCGAACAAGTCACAATCAGTGTACGGGCATATGCAAGACATCCACTGAACCTTTTCAAAGGTCTCCGTAGCGCTCCACTCGTAGTCCTGGAAAGGTTCTCACATACACTTGAGCTAAGCAGCTGCTTGTGAAAGGAAATTCTCGTGGCCAATACTCCGAAACGGTTTGTTATCCTAAGTGACTCCCGCTCCGGTACATCACTGCTGTCTGAAACACTGAACGTTCATCCTCAAATACTTTGTCACGGTGAGGTTTTTCATCCGAAACCATCAGGTCACATCAAGGTTCCTCTGGAGGCAAAGGAATTGGAAGACCTTGTGGCGCTGCGCGAAAATGACACCCCGGCTTTTATGGATTGGGTATTTGATCACCCTGATTTTGAAGCCGTGGGTTTCAAGATCTGGAGAAATCAAAATCCCGATCAAACCGATGCGCTCATGGCCGACGATAGTGTTTTCAAAATCATTTATGAAAGAACAAATGTTCTTGCGCGATTCTCTTCCAGCCGGCTGGTGCAGGCCACGGGCATTTACAATCTCAAGTCCGATGCCAATCGGCCGACCAAACTGGACACCAAGATTACGTTCAATGAAGCGCAATTCAGCAAATATCTGGATAGCCATAGAGAGTTGTTCACTCTCTACCGGGAAAAAAGCCGTGGACCGGTTCTCGATATTACTTACGAGGAAATCAAAAATAACGGCTTCGCCAGCGTTCTGGATTTCCTGGGTCTTTCGTTTGAAGCTCTGGAGCCTCAAAAGAAGAAACTACATGGATCTTCTATTATCGATCGCTTCGAGCCGTCAGTGCATAACGCCATTATCACTGCCGTAACCGGAGCCGGTCACGCCGAGTGGGTGTCTGAGGGCTGAACCGGCTGGCTGCAAATAGCGGCACGTTGTCGGCATTATTGTCGACGTTCGTCTGACAGCGCCGCTTGCGTTGCAAAACGGCTCCAGAACAAAAAAGCCCGGGCACTGCCCGGGCTTTTCAGTGTCTCGGTAGTTTCGGACTTATGCGCTTTCCTTGTTCGCCGCGCGTTCGGCGCGCTTGCGCTCGTGCGGGTCGAGGATTGCCTTGCGCAGACGGATCGAAGACGGTGTGACCTCGACGAGTTCGTCGTCAGAAATATAGGAGAGCGCTGCTTCCAATGTCAGTTTCATCGGCGTTGTCAGCTTGACCGCGTCGTCCTTGCCGGCAGAACGGATGTTGGTGAGCTGCTTGCCTTTGAGGACATTGACTTCAAGGTCGTTGCCGCGGGTATGTTCGCCGACGATCATGCCCGGATAGACCTTGGTGCCCGGGTCGATCATCATCGGGCCGCGGTCTTCCAGATTGAACAGCGCATAGGCGACCGCGTCGCCAGTTCCGTTGGACAGAAGCACGCCTGTGTGGCGGCCCTGGATCGGGCCCTTGTAGGGCTCGTAGCCGTGGAAGATACGGTTGAAGATCGCCGTACCGCGCGTATCGGACAACAGCTCGGCCTGATAGCCGATCAGGCCGCGTGTCGGTGCATTGAACACCAGCCGGGTACGACCGCCACCGGACGGCTTCATTTCCAGAAGATCGGCCTTACGTTCCTGCAGCTTCTGCACCACGACGCCTGAGTGTTCGTCATCAACGTCGATAATGACTTCCTCGATCGGCTCCTGGCGGTTACCGGCTTCGTCGAACTGATAGACAACGCGTGGTCTGCCGACGCCGAGCTCAAATCCCTCGCGGCGCATGTTTTCGATCAGGATGGCCAGCAGCAATTCACCGCGGCCGGAAACGATAAAGGCATCCGGCTCGTCCGTGTCTTCCACCTTGAGGGCAACATTGCCCTCGGCTTCCTTCATCAGGCGTTCGCGGATGACGCGCGACTGCACCTTTGAGCCTTCGGTGCCGGCCAGCGGGCTGTCGTTGACGCGAAAGGTCATGGAAAGTGTCGGCGGGTCGATCGGCTGCGCCTGCAGTGGCTCAGTGATTGCAGGTGCACACAAGGTGTCTGCCACCGTTGCCTTGGTCATGCCGGCGATCGCAACGATGTCTCCGGCTTCGCCCTGTTCGATCGGCTGACGTTCCAGTCCGCGGAAGGCGAGGATCTTGGAAACACGGCCAGATTCCACCTGGCTGCCATCGCGTGCCAGTGCCTTGATAGGCATGTTCGGAACGGCGGTTCCGGAAACGACCCGGCCCGTGAGGATACGCCCGAGGAAGGGATCGGATTCGATCGTGGTGGCCAGCATGCGGAATTCGCCCGGGTCTGCTTCAGGCGGCGCCACTTTCTCCAACACCATGTCAAAGAGCGGATCCATGTTGTCCTGGGGCCCGTCGGTCTCCAGCGCCATCCATTCCTGTTTCGCGGAGCCGTAGAGGACCGGGAAGTCCAGCTGTTCCTCGTTGGCGTCCAGCGCAGCGAACAGATCGAACACCTCGTCCAGGACTTCGTCCGCACGCTGCTCGGGCTTGTCGATCTTGTTGATGGCGACAATCGGCTTCAGGCCGAGTTTCAGGGCCTTGCCGAGAACGAATTTCGTTTGCGGCATCGGACCTTCAGCCGCGTCGACCAGCAGGATAACGCCATCGACCATGTGCAGGATGCGCTCGACTTCACCACCGAAATCAGCGTGGCCCGGTGTGTCGACAATGTTGATGCGTGTGTCCTTCCAGACGAGGGAGGTCACCTTAGCGAGGATTGTGATCCCGCGCTCGCGTTCGATGTCATTGGAATCCATCATCCGCTCTTCCGTACGCTGGTTGTCGCGGAATGCGCCGGATTGCTTCAGCAGGACGTCAATGAGCGTTGTTTTGCCATGGTCAACATGCGCGATGATGGCGATATTGCGAAGATTCATGCCTGGCTCCAAACGACAGAGCGGGCCCGTTTGGGACCCGCATACTGTCTGGAATTTTAAATAAAGGGTCGGCGCACTCGCCGAATTTGGCGCCTTTATACGTGGAGTGCGGCAATTGTGCAATGCGGGAGCGTGCGGATCTGCCTTGCAAGGCCCGCGCGTCGACTATCGGTCCATTGACATGACCGCTTTCAAACCCTAATTCGTAAGGGAACCTTACTAATAGGCCGCTCATGAACATTGCTTATCCGAATGTCAGCGTGACGATGCTGGTCGTCGATCTTGCGCGTCTGTTGCGAAGGCGATTTGAGGCCGCACTTGCCGACGTTGAAACCGGGCTGACCGTCGGTGAAGCGCGCACCCTCTTTTATGTCTGGCGTAACCCTGGCCACCGCCAGGCCATGCTCGCTGATATCATGTTCGTCGAACCCATGACGCTCGTCGGGTATCTGGATTCGCTGGAAGGGGCAGGGCTGATCAAACGATGCCCGGACCCAAAGGACAAGCGCGCGAAGCTGGTTGAACTCACGCCGGAAGCCGATCCGCTTCTGGAACGCATCGGCGCGGCGCTGCAAAGCGTTCGGGCGAAGGCGCTTGAAGACATACCAGACAAAGACCGGGCCGTTCTGGAAACGCTGCTTCAGGACATGAAGGACAATCTGATCTCCGAGGAAGGTGCCGGCAAACGCAAATGACCTCCGAAAACGCCATCATGAGCGCGCGGCGCACGTCGCTGCTTGGCGCGGGACTGGTCGCCATCGGACCGATTTCGATGGCGCTCTACACCCCTGCCATGCCCACGCTCGTGGAGGCGTTCGGTACGACAGATGCCGCGGTCAAGCTGACGCTGACCGCCTATTTCGCCGGATTTGCCGTTGCACAACTCATCTGCGGTCCGTTTTCCGATGCCTTCGGCCGCAAGCCGGTCACGCTGGCATTCTTGAGCCTCTACCTGGTTTCAAGCTTTCTCGCGACCTTTGCACCGACTGTTGAGTTCATGGTCGTAGCCAGGACGCTTCAGGGCATTGGAGCGGCAGTCGGCATTTCCGTCTCCCGCGCGATCGTGCGCGATCAGTTTACAGGCCAGGCATCGGCGCACATCATGAACGCTATTGCGATGATGCTTGCCCTGGGGCCGGCGATATCGCCGACAATCGGCGGGTTTGTCCTGGAACTCTTCGGCTGGCGGGAAGTGTTCTGGTGCATGGTCATTTATGGGCTCGTACTGATGCTAGCGGTCGCCAGTTTCCAGGTGGAAACCAATCCGAACCCGGGCAAACATCACCTCAATCCGGGGCGCCTTGTCACCAACTACCTGACGCTGCTGAAAGATCCGCGGTTTCTTGCGCCGAGCATTCTCATCGGCTGCGGCCTTGGCGGGCTCTACGCGCTCGCGACCGTTCTGCCGTTTGTCCTGATTTACGAGGTCGGGCTGTCACCGTCGCAATTCGGTCTTGCCATGATCATCCAATCCGGCTCGTTTATCGTCGGAACAATTGTCACGGGGCGGCTGCTGAAAATCTTCGAAGCCCGCAAACTGGTCCCGGTCGGCATGGCTCTGTGGATCGTGTCGTCGTCTCTTATGTGCATCTTGACGCTGACCCAGGTGCCGACGGTCGCAACTGTCATGGGGCCTGTTGCGCTGTTCGTCTTTGGCCTTGCCTTTGTGCTGCCGGCAAGTTTCACGGACTCCATGGCCCCATTCCCCCAAATTGCGGGGGCTGCCTCGGCCATGACCGGCTTCATGCAATTCGGCGGGGGTATTGCCGGAAGCCTGATCGTTGCCGCGCTGGGCGATCCGCTCATTGGTCTTGCCACGGTCCTGCCCATGATGCCGATTGTCGGGACACTCATCTATCTTGTTCTCAAGAACAGGGCGGCGCGACCGGCTGCCGCCGAATAGGTCTCAGGTTTCATTCTCAAACCGGGTGCAGAGCGCTTGACCCCGTGCAGGCGAACAGGCATCTGTCGGTGACGACGAGAAAGGGATCTCCGAATGGCGAAAGCCGCTGCCTATACCTTGCCGACAAGCCGTGCGCACGTCATGGGAATCTTGAATGTGACGCCGGATTCGTTTTCCGATGGGGGTCGGCACAATGAAGCCGAAGCCGCCCTGGCACATGCAACGGCAATGATTGCGCAAAGGGCCGACATTCTCGATATCGGCGCCGAAAGCACGCGGCCGGGCTCGGCTCAGGTTGCTCTCGAGGATGAATGGACGCGGCTCGCGCCAATACTGGAGCCGGTGTGCGAACTCGGCCTCCCAGTCTCCATCGACACCTACAAGGCGGAAATCGCCCGGCGAGCCTGCCGGGCGGGGGCTTTGATCGTCAACGATGTGTGGGGTCTGCAGCGCGATCCTGATATGGCAGAGACCGTAGCCGAAGCCGGTGTTCATGTTGTGATGATGCACAATCGCGAAAAGGCCGATGCGGGCGTCGACATTCTAAGTGACATCGACCGCTTCTTTGAAAAATCGCTTCAACTTGCCGAGGCTGCTGGTATCGCGAAGGAGAAGCAGATCCTTGATCCCGGTTTCGGCTTCGGGAAAACCATTGATCAGAATTTCATCATCTTGAATCGGTTCGAGCAACTCGGAAAACACGGATTTCCGATCCTGGCCGGCGCTTCCCGCAAGCGCATGATCGGTGCGGTTCTGAATGTGGAGACGGATGACCGGCTCTACGGCTCACTTGCCGTACATATGACGGCGCTGCTCAAGGGTGCGGACATCATTCGGGCACATGATGTCGGTCCACATGCCGATTGTGTGCGTATGTGGGAAGCAACCACTCTGGAACGGACCTCCGCCTGACATGACACTCTCTCACCAGACACCCGACGCCCCGACCCGTTGCGCGCTCGGGCTCGGCTCAAATCTGGGCAATCCGAAAGACAATCTCGACAAGGCCGTTCGGCTCCTGGAACAGACTGTTGGCATTACACTCGTTGCCAGGTCGTCCGACTATCGAACACCACCCTGGGGTCCGGTGCCGCAAGGCGACTACACCAATATTTGCGTTGTCATCGACACGATGTTGAGCCCACAGGACCTCTTGAAAAGGTGCCTTGATATCGAAATCGAACTTGGCCGCGTCCGGGATGTTCGTTGGGGACCGCGCATCATCGATGTTGATGTTCTTATTTACGGTGTTCGTGAAATCCGTGAGGAGACGCTTGAGATTCCGCATCCGCGCATGGGGGATCGCGCCTTCGTTCTGATCCCGCTCGCCGAGATCTGGCCGGATGCCCCACTGGGTGATGGACGAACTGCGGTTGATGCGCTTGAAACCTGTCCGGACCAGGAAGGCGTCGTCAAGCTTGAGCCTGTGAGTTAACATTGCCAGTGATCAAACGATCAGCGCGCTAACCCGACAAAACTTTCCATATGAAATCTGGCAGTGTCCGGGTGCGGTTTGTGGTGGCTGCCGAATGGACAGGCATGACGGGCGAGGCAACCGGACCAGCACGTGATGTCGTCGCCGGTTTCAAGGTGCGCCTTGCAGGCCGGGACGTTGTAGCCGGTCTCGACTGAGATCGCCTTGACCGGACAAGCGCTCAGGCAGGGTTTGTCGAGACAGGTTTCGCACGGACCCGCGGTTGTGTTTTGGTCCGGGCGCGCGATCGGCTGTGGAGACAGAAATGCTGCTCGAAAGCCGGTCCAGGGTCCGAAGTCGTGATGGGCGAGTACACCGAGCGGGCTTTGAGAGAAACCGCCGCATTTCAGCGCCCATTGCTGGAAGGGATAGTAAGGAGGTCCTTCGAAAGGAAACAGCGGTGCACCGCCGTGGCTGGCCGCGATCCGGGAAAGTTCGCGCTTGGTGTACCGGTCCAACGGATGCGGATTGCCATCCGAGAACTCATCGCTGCTGCTGAACGCGTGCCATAGGGAAGGGCCGGTGCTGCCGATTAGAAGGAGCGCCTTGGCCGTCTTCCCTGCTCCGAGATCGGGCAGGCTGTCTTCAGAGTCCGGTTCAAATTCACCCAACGCCAAGAATCCGGCGGCTGAAAGATCTTCCCTCAGAGTCATTGCCGCCGATCCCGTAATATGGTCGAGCTTCAGCCGATCCGGTCACGCTTGGCAAGCGTGCGCAGCCGCAGTGCATTCAGCTTGATAAAGCCGGCGGCGTCCTTCTGGTCGTAAGCGCCCTGGTCGTCTTCAAACGTCACCAGTTCCTCTGAATAGAGCGAATAGGGCGATGAGCGGCCAACCAGGATGACGTTCCCCTTATAGAGTTTCAGGCGAACGGAGCCGGTGACGTGTTCCTGGCTCTTGTCGATCAGCGCCTGCAGCATTTCACGCTCGGGTGAGAACCAGAAGCCGTTATAGATCAGCTCCGCATAGCGCGGCATCAGCTCGTCCTTGAGATGCGCAGCACCTCGGTCAAGCGTGATCGATTCCATCGCGCGGTGAGCGGTCAACAGGATTGTGCCACCCGGGGTCTCGTAAATGCCGCGGCTCTTCATGCCAACGAACCGGTTTTCGACCATGTCGAGGCGGCCGATGCCATTGTCGCGGCCGTAGTCGTTCAGCTTTGCAAAGAGCGTCGCCGCCGACATTTTTTCGCCGTTGATGGAAACCGCGTCGCCTTTTTCAAAGCCGATTTCGATTTCGGTCACAACGTCCGGAGCCTCGGTTGGATCGACGGTCCGCTGGAAGACGTAGTTCGGCGCTTCCTCGGCCGGATCTTCCAGCACTTTGCCCTCGGAGGAAGAGTGCAGCATGTTCGCGTCGACGGAGAACGGGGCTTCGCCGCGCTTGTCTTTCGGAACGGGGATCTGATGCTTTTCAGCAAAGTCGAGAAGATCGGTCCTGGACTTGAAAGACCAGTCACGCCAGGGCGCGATTACCTTGATGTCCGGGTTGAGCGCGTAAGCAGACAATTCGAACCGAACCTGATCGTTGCCCTTGCCGGTTGCGCCGTGCGCGACCGCATCGGCTCCGGTTTCTTCCGCGATTTCAATGAGGCGCTTGGAGATCAGCGGACGCGCGATGGATGTGCCGAGCAGATAGACGCCTTCATAGACTGTGTTGGCGCGGAACATCGGGAACACGAAATCGCTGATGAACTCCTCGCGCAGGTCATCGATATAGATTTCCTTGATGCCGAGCATTTCGGCCTTCTTGCGCGCCGGCTCCAGCTCTTCACCCTGGCCGAGATCGGCGGTGAAGGTGACGACTTCGCAGTCAAATTCGGTCTGCAACCATTTCAAAATGATGGAAGTGTCGAGGCCGCCGGAATAGGCCAGCACGACTTTTTTGATGTCACCATGCGCCATCTTGGGGAGAGTCCAGTTCGAAGTTTTCGGCGGATTAACCGCGCTGTTGAAAATTTGCGGCAATTTAGCCGGTTCGCGACGCGGCGCAAGCCCTTCCGTTCGGCCAATTGGTCGCTGATCCTGTTGCTTTCGTGCGACAGGGCGTGATCGGTCTTCGGAGACATGCTACTTGCAATTGACCCCTCACCGGTCGAGGGTGTTATCAAGAAGAAAACAGGCGGACTGGTCATGGGCCGGCCTGGGAGGCGGAATGGATCTGATCGATTTCAAACTCGACAATTACGACTACGCAACTTTTCTGATCCTGCTCCTGGTCGTCATCGCTTTCTTTTACGCCATGGTCACACTCGGCGGGTTGCCGGGGAAACTTGCCGAGAAGCGCAAGCATCCGCACGCCGAATCCGTCAAGCTCGGTGGCTGGATCGGGCTCTTCACTGTGTTTCCTTGGATCCACGCGCTCATCTGGGCCTATCACGACAGCCTGACGATCGACATTCGCAGGTTGCCAAAGGATATGCGCGACAAGCTTGACGACGATCACGATGGCGAAGAAGCGACCGAGCCGGGCGCGATCCAGACGACGCTGTCAGATATCGAAGTAACAGACATACCCCCGCAGGCCCCTAAAACCGGGCCTGCCTCATGACGATTGCGCTTCTGATTCTGGCGTTTTATGCCCTCTTCATGTGGCTGGTTTTCTACAAGTTCAGGCTCTTGAAGTTCAACATTGCCTGGGGCGTCGTCAGCTTCTGGGTGGGTTTTCATGTCCTGTTCCTGCTGATCGTGTTTCTGCGGTTTTACACCCCCTACACAATCGACGGTCACGTGATCCGGCAGACGATCCAGATTGCACCGCGTTTGCCGCATCCGACTCTCCTTCAGGAAGTCTACGTCTCGCAAAACCAGAAAGTGAAAAAGGGCGACAGGCTCTACCAGTTCGATCCGACGCTCTACGCGGCGCAGCTCGCCGAAGCGGAAGCGAATCTCGCCGATGCGCAGCAGAACGCCCTTATTCTGGACGAGAATGTCGTGCTTGCGCAGGATTCGCTCAATCAGGCGCGCGCGAACGAACAATTCGCCAACGAGCAGGTTAACCGCTACTCCAATCTGGTGCCGCGCGGCGGGGCAAAGCAGGAAACGCTGGACCAGTGGAACGCGCAACTTGCAGGAGCGGAAGCGCAGGTCGCAGAGGCCGAGGCCAATGTGAAGAAGGCGC
Organism: Roseibium sp. HPY-6; assembly: GCF_040530035.1. Lineage (NCBI taxonomy): Bacteria > Pseudomonadati > Pseudomonadota > Alphaproteobacteria > Hyphomicrobiales > Stappiaceae > Roseibium > Roseibium sp. HPY-6. The sequence continues at coordinate 133,342 of NZ_JBEWCD010000003.1, read as the reverse complement.
AACTGGCCGTCGACGCCAAGATTGACGGTGTCAACGCGCAGGTTGCCGCCGCGCAGGCCCAGGTGGAGCAGGCGCAATACTATCTCGACCAGACTGTAATTTACGCGCCTGCAGACGGTGTGATCATCAGCCAGCAGGCACGGCCGGGACTGGTTGTGGGCGGGTTTCGGGTCGGGTCGATTGCGGCCTTTGTCGCTGATGAGGATCCCTATTTCCTGGCGACGTTCTATCAGGAACATCTGAAATTCGTTGAGCCCGGTCAGCCTGTCGAAGTGGCGCTCGATATCTATCCGGGTCAGATTTTCACCGGCAAGGTGCGCGCGATCTGGGACGGAACCGGGCAGGGCCAGATCATTCCGCGCGGGCGCGTTCCGGAGTTTCTGTTCATGAGCCCGCAAGGACGCTTCGCGGTTGAGATCGTTCTGGACGATGATCCGGCCCTGAAGCGGTACCCGGCCGGCGCCCATGGTGCGGCAGCGATCTATACCGGTGGCGGGGGCGATTGGGTTGCCGTCCTGCGGCGTGTGAATATGCGCCTTTATTCCTGGGTCAACTTCATCATTCCGTTTGATGTTTAATGTAGGCGGGGCGGGCATGCGGCGAACATCGGCACTTGGATTTGGACTGGCGCTTTGCGGTGCGCTGCTTCTGGGTGGCTGCATGGTCGGTCCCGATTTCGAACGGCCCGAAGCACCTCGTTTGGACAGTTGGAGTTCGGGTGCCAACCTGCCGATCGACAGCCGGACGGGCTTTACAACGCGCAGTGCGAATTCCGTTCCCTGGTGGCACGTCTTCGGGGATGAGACGCTCAACAGCCTGATCGCGCAGGCCTACCGGCAGAATGTGGAACTGCAGGCAGCCGGTGTTCGGGTCTATCAGGCGCGCGCGCAGCTTGGTATCGCCCGGGGTGAGCTGTTTCCGCAGGTGCAGGAAATCAATGGCGGATCGAAGAGCATCCGCTTCAGCGCGGAAGATCCCTTCATCCGGGATCTGGAGAGGGTGGGCCTCGTCAACGATCACATTACCCGTGTGTCCGCCGGTTTCGACGCGGGATGGGAAATCGATGTCTGGGGCAAGATCCGCCGGGACGTACAATCGGCCGATGCCAACCTGAAGGCCAATATTGCGTCTTATGACGATGCTCTTGTCACCCTCACGGGCGATATTGCGGCAACTTATGTAACGGTCCGCGAACTTCAGCAACTGCTTGCCGCCGCCCGGAAGAATGCAGGGCTTCAGCGAAAATCGCTGGACCTGACCAAGTTGCGGCTGGAGAACGGGGCCGCTACGAAACTCGACGTGGACGAGGCCACCGTTCTTTACAACAACACGCTTGCCAGCATTCCCGGTTATGAAGCGGAACTGGCGCAGGCCTATAACGCGCTCAGCCTGCTCTTGAGCGAACCGCCCGGCAAGATGAAATCGCGGCTGGGATCGCGGGCGCGCTATCCGCGTGTTCCGGCGGAAGTCGCCATTGGCGTTCCCGCCGACCTTTTACGCAGGCGCCCGGATGTTCGCTATGCGGAATATGTGGCCGCCGCGCAATCGGCCCAGATCGGTGTCGCCAAGGCAGATTTATATCCGGCGTTTTCGATTTCCGGTGCAATCGGCGTCAGTGCGGACGACTTTTCCAATCTCTTCGGCAACGGTACGATGACCGGGTTTTTCAATCCGGCCTTTTCGTGGAATTTCCTCAACTACGGACGTATCCAGAACAATGTCCGTGTGCAGGACGCAAAATTCCAGGAAACGTTGCTGAACTACAAGAATACGGTTCTGACTGCCTATTCTGAGGTTGAAAACGCGCTTACCGCGTTTCTGCGTTCCAAGCAGGAGGCTGTCTATCTGCGCCGAAGTGTGGTTGCCGCGCGCAGTTCCGTCTCAGAGGTTGAGGCCCAGTATGAAGACGGCACGGCATCCTACAACCGCGTCGTCGACGCCCAGAAAAGCCTGCTGGTTGCCGAGGAGCGGCTTATCGCGGCGCAGGCGAATGTGCTGACCAACCTGATCGCTGTCTACAAGGGCCTTGGCGGCGGATGGGTGCCTGAAAATGTCGACGGTCTGATCTCGGAAGAAACACGCCATCAGATGGCGGAACGGACCCGCTGGGGCAAGCTTCTGGAAAAGCCGGTTGACGATGCAGGATGACTTCGTCGTGTGACAGCATGGAGCTGCCCTTCTTTCAATCCTCATCCTGAGGAGGGCTGCAAGCCCGTCCCGAAGCACGAAGTTCGAAGTACGCGGCCCATCCTTCGAGACGGCACTGCGCGCCTCCTCAGGATGAGGTGGTGGTGTTGCGGGACACGAGTTTGCTGGCGCTGCCGCAAAGTTGCCAACCGTGGATCTTGTCACACCGTACGCAGCGAAGCGCAGATTCGGGAACCAGTACGCCGCAGCTGCTATGACCTGTTTCTGCGGCTTGCATTTACCGGATCCCTGCCTGCGCAGGGATGACAAAGGAAAGGTTTGTAGTCTCTCAAACGAAGTTTATCTCGATGATTTCAGAGACAGTGCGGGGATTGATTGCCGGACGATGCGAACTCGTCAGCTTGTCAGGCCGGACCTGAGTGAGCGCGCAAGTTCGGACAATTTATCGGTTTCTGTTTGAATGATTGGCGTCGGGATGGCTGCAATTTCAATGTCTAGCGCAAAGTCTCTCCAGGCATTGAGCGTGTTTGCCAAATCCGGTGCCGACTTGCAGGCAGCCTCTTGTTCCTCAGTCCGCCCAGAAAAGCGGTGATGCGAAATATACATGTCTATTGGTATGAGCAGATCCGCATCTGATTCTTCAGTTGGGTGGTCCGGGTTTTCGTCTTTTGACGAAAGCAGGCGCGCAGACAGGTAGTATGTGTGTACGGGAAATTTGCCGTGATCATCCCGCCATGTGTTCTCCAACAGGGTAATGCGAGAAAGATCACGCCAAGCGTGAAAACTTGTGTCACCAAAGAGCGTTAAAGCCAGACCGTTGCTGGAAAGTTCCAGAAGGCTTTCCTTTTGCATCCTGCGCAGATAACGGAAACCGAACCAGTAAGTGACTGCCCCGATTGCCAGGACAACCAGAAAGCCGATTTGGATATCGTCGAAAATGGCAAAAAGCAGGAAGCCTAGGAAAATAACCAAAATAGTTGGCAGACCCAGCACGAAAATTCGCTGCTTTACGGGATCAGGCTTGAGGATGAGAGTTTCGGAAGTAAATTGGGAATCCATGCTGGTCCGGTCTTGTTGGCGAGTTGCGGAGGCTGATTAGCATGCAAAAGTGCAGGGTACCACCGCACATTGCATCGGTGGTTGAGCTGGTTAGCAGCTTGAGGTGGAATTTGCGCAGATCGCCTCGTCTTTTCAGATCATGCAGCAGTCGTGTGTCTTCCTCATCCTGAGGAGGGCTGCAAGCCCGTCTCGAAGGACGCATGGCAATTTCCAACAACGTAGCCCATCCTTCGAGACAGCACTGCGTGCTTCCTCAGGATGAGGTGATAGGTGTCGCGGGACATGAGTTTGTTGGCTTCGCGGCGAAGCCGCCAACCGTGGACTTTGTCATCTCGGACGCAGCGCTGATCCGGGAACCAGTACGCCGCAGCCGCTATGACTTGGTTCTGCGGCCTGTAATTACTGGATCCCTGCCTGCGCAGGGATGACAAGCGTTGGTGCACGGAAATCGAAAAGAAATCTTGTTTCGAAGCATGGGCGGTAGTTTCTGAGTGAGCAGCCCATCCTACGAGACAGCACTGCGTGCCTCCTCAGGATGAGGTGATAGGTGTCGCGGGACATGAGTTTGTTGGCTTCGCGGCTAAGCCGCCAACCTTGGACCTTGTCATCCCGGACGCAGCGAAGCGCAGATCCGGGAACCAGTACGCCGCAGCCACTATCACCTGTTTCTGCAGCCTGTAATTACTGGATCCCTGCCAGCAAAAGGATGACAAAAGGGGACTGCGTCTGGAAGCAAGGGTTTTCGGATAAATCCGTTGGTGGTGTGAGGCACCTGCCTTGCGCGCAAGAAATTGCGCTTGGCCAAGAGTACCGGAGGGCTACTCTGCTGCCGGTTTGGCCGCGGATGCAACGCCGTATCTCGCCAGAAACAGATCGACGCTTTCCTCGATAATTGTTCCGACTTCCTCGCGGCCCGGGACGCGGGCGGCGTAGATGTTGGGAAAGAATGCGCGGGACTTGATCAGGCCGAGGAACTGTTCGGCCGCGACGGCGGGATCTTTTGCCCTCAGCTTGCCTTCGCTGGTGGCGCGCTCGATGAATTCGGCAAAAACGACCAGCTTGGTCATGCGCGCGTTCATGTCGGCAGCCAGTTCCGGGTCGCGAATGGTTTCGCTCATGATCATGCGCGCGAGGCTCATGAAACAGGGATTGATCATCAGTTCGCCCTCTGCCCACCCCAGCCGGACGAGCGCGTCCCGAATGGGCAGTTCGGCGTCATAGGGGAGCTCGAGCGCCGAGTTGATCTGGTCGGCAAGGCACTGGTTGATCGCCCGGAAAAGAACGTCCTTGCTTTCGAAGTGATTGTAGACCGTCCGCTTGGAGACCTGCGCGCGCTCGGAGATGCGGTCCATGCTCGCGCCGGCATAACCTTTCTCCTGAAACTCCGCGATTGCAGCTTCTACTATCTGCTTTTTCTTCTGATCGGATACGGACATTTTCTGCTCAAGTCGGCCCCTGTTGCATGGTTCGTTGTTTTGTATCCCCCGGTTCTTTTTTCCCAAAAAATACGCCCTATGTAAACTAGGGCGTTTACAGACGCGGAAGTCGGTATTACACTGCACAGTGTAGTTTACACCCTTTAGCCAGTTAAGGCCAGCCAAGGGAGACGCCCTTCATGTCAATAACACTCAAAATCAATGGGGAAACGCGCACGCTAGATGCCGATCCCGAAAGCCCGCTGCTATGGGCCCTGCGCGACGAACTCGGAATGACGGGAACGAAGTTCGGTTGCGGCATAGCGTCCTGCGGCGCCTGCACTGTCCATTGGGACGGTGTCCCGATCCGGTCCTGCCAGACATTCGTCGGAGACCTCGAAGGCGCTGAAATCACCACGATTGAAGGTGTCGACGGCAAGGCGGCAACAGCTGTCCAGGCTGCCTGGAACGAATTGGATGTGCCGCAATGCGGCTATTGCCAGTCCGGACAGATCATGGCGGCGACGGCGCTGCTCAACGAAACGCCAAAACCGACTGACGAAGATATCGACGCAGCCATGGACGGAAACGTTTGCCGGTGCGCAACCTACGCCCGTATCCGCAAGGCGATCCACCTTGCTGCCGACAAGATGGAGGGTTGATCATGCTGCATCTGTTGCAAAAGCCGCTTGAGGCGGCCAAACCGACTCGCCGCACATTCTTGAAAATGTCCGCCGGTACCGTAGGCGGGCTTGTGCTCGCGATGAACCTGCCGCGCGGCGCGGAAGCTGCCGCAGGCGACGGCGAGCTGATCCAGCCTTTCGTGCATATCCGCCCTGACAATACAGTCGTGGTGCTGTCAAAGCACCTGGACAAGGGGCAGGGAACGGCAACGGGTCTTACGACGTTGGTTGCTGATGAACTCGACGCGTCCTGGGACCAGGTATCTGCCGAACACGCCCCGTCCAACCCGCAGGTTTATGCCAATACCCTGTTCGGCGTTCAGGGTACCGGTGGTTCCACTGCGATGGCCAATTCCTTCATGCAGTACCGGCAGGCAGGAGCCGCCGCGAAGGCGATGATCATTGCTGCGGCCGCCCAGGAATGGGGTGTTCCTGCCGAAGAGATTACGGTCTCGAACGGCATTGTCAGCCACTCATCCGGTCAATCGGCTACACTTGGTGATCTTGCCGGTCTCGCCGCTCAGCAGGATGTTCCGGCAGAACCGAAACTGAAAACGCCCGATCAGTGGGTCTATATCGGCAAGTCGTTCCCGCGCGTGGACGTCAAGAACAAGACCGTCGGCGCACCCGGCACCTACACGATGGATTTCCAGAGAGATGATCTCCTGGTTGCCGTCGTTGCCCGTTCACCTCGTTTCGGCGGCACGCTGAAATCCTTCGACGCTGCTGAAGCCATGAAGGTGCCTGGTGTCGTCAACGTTCTGCAGATCCCGAATGGTGTCGCGGTCGTCGCCGAATCCACCTGGCCGGCGATCAAGGCACGGGATCTTCTTGAAATCGAATGGGACGACAGCAAAGCGGAAACCCGGTCCAGCGATGCCATGATGGCCGAACTCAACGACATGACCGGCAAACCGGGCGTCAAGGTTCGCGAAGACGGCGATGTCGACGCGGCACTTGAAGCCTCTGATCGTGTCATCGAGGCCGATTTCGAGTTTCCGTTCCTGGCCCACGGTGCCATGGAACCGCTCGATGCGGCGCTTCTTTATGACGGCGAAACGGCTGAGCTCTGGCTCGGTTCGCAGATCCAGACGATCGATCACAACGTCGCTGCGACGATCCTCGAGGTTCCCTTCGAGAAGGTGAAGATCAACACGATGTGGGCCGGCGGATCCTTCGGCAGGCGGGCGCAGGCTGACAGTCATCCTGTCGCTGAAGTTGCTTTCCTGGCGAAGGCAATGCTGGCGGCGGGAATGGATCCTGCACCGGTGAAAATCGTCTGGACTCGCGAAGACGACATGGCTGGCGGTTACTACCGTCCGATGTCGGCGCATAAGATCAAGGTTGGTCTGGATGCCGATAACAATGTTACTGCGTTCAAGTACAACATTGCGGCCAAGTCGATCGTCAAGGGCACTCCTTTTGAGGCCATGCTTATGAAGGACGGTGTCGATCACAATATGACGGAAGGCGCACACGACACGACATATGCGTTCCCGCTCATGAACATGGACCAGTCCTTCCAGGAAACGAAGGTGCCGGTTTTGTGGTGGCGTTCGGTTGGGCACACCCACACAGCGTATGTGATGGAGACCATGGTCGACCGTATCGCCAAGGAAGCCGGCAAGGATCCGGTGGCCTATCGTCTCGAGATGATCAAGGACGACCCAAGAAAGGTCGAGGTGCTGAAACTGGCGGCTGAAAAAGCCGGTTGGGACACGCCGGCACCTGAAGGACGGCATCGCGGTGTCGCCGTGCACAAGTCCTTCGGATCCTACGTCGCAGAGGTTGCGGAAGTCTCCTTCCGTGAAGATGGCACCGTAAAGGTCGAAAAAGTGGTCGCCGCCGTCGATTGTGGCACACCGATCAACCCGGACAACATCCGGGCTCAGGTCGAGGGCGGGATCGGGTACGGTCTCGGTGCAATCCTGCGCAATCAGGTGACACTTGCAGATGGCGTCGTCGAAGAGACCAACTTCGATACCTATGAGCCGATCCGCATATCGGACATGCCGGAAATCGAGGTCCATATCGTTGCTTCGAACGAGGCTCCGACGGGTATCGGCGAGCCTGGTACACCGCCGATCGGTCCTGCCGTTGCCAATGCTATCGCGGCAGCGAAAGACGATTGGGTTACCAATCTGCCGCTAACGAAAGCCGGACTGGTCTGATCGGGTCGGGCTTTAGAAGACGAAAGGCCGCCTCCCGGCGGCCTTTTTTTTGTGGTGCGGATCGAACCCACTTGCTCGCGCCATCGGCGCGTCAACAAAGCTATACATTACTCTTTAACGCGGTACTCTTCCGGTACGTAGAAGGTGAAGTCCCGGTCTTCAACGCCAATATGGCACTCATGGCAGTAGGTCATGAGCTGCGGATTGTCGCCGGTCGTATCACCCACGATGGACCCGTCCGGAACAACCATGAAATACCGCCAATCCGCCGTCTCGGGGCTTGCTCCTTCGGCAAGCTTCTCCATGCCGAACATGGCTCCGGGAAAGACGCGGCCGTCACCGGTCACGGTAATGCTGTCCTTTGCAAGCACGGACCCGGCGGGGAGCTTTTCCCCTTCCTTCAGGATCGCGTAGTTGGCCGCGATCGCGTTGGCATAGTTGTTGACGTAACGCCTGCCATGAGTCGCCGAAATGTAGGGTGCGTCGTTGAACAATGTCCAGGACTGGTAGCCCTCAATCGCAGGCAGGTCCGCGATGGCGTAAAGGCTGCTCATTCGGTCTTTCAGACCCGCATAGATCCTTTGAGCCTCTTCCTTGCTGAGATCCGCTGGATCTTCAATTGTGATATGACCGTCTGACGGCTGGGTTTGGGCAAAGGCGTCGACGAGAACGCCCGAAAGGATAAGCAGGACAATAAGTATCAGAACCTGTTTGCTCATGATGCACGGTCTCCCAAAGGTACGCTTTGGTGAGCCCCTCCCCTTAAAAATGTCCATTGATGAAGATAATACAACCTGAATTTCTTTCCATGACGGGCCGTTTCAGCATCACCCGAATGTGTGCAGGCTTGATCGGTGCTTTTAAGAAGGCCCCTGCTTTCACCGGCAGGTCCGGCGCCGGTCGGCAGGCAAATGCAGTCAGCAACCCGTTGTGGCTGCAGAGCGTAAAAAAGAATGTCAGGACGCGGCCAGAGCCTCGCGGTCTTTCTTGCGCATACGCTCCGAAGCTGACTTGAGCTGGCCGCAGGCAGCAAAGATGTCACGCCCACGGGGTGTGCGAATGGGTGAGGCATATCCTGCGCGGTTGACGATATCCGCAAATTCCTCGATCCGCTCCCAGTCGGAGCACTCATATTGGGATCCCGGCCAGGGATTGAACGGGATCAGATTGATCTTGGCCGGAATGCCCTTCAAAAGGCGGACGAGATCCAGTGCATCCTGATTGCTGTCGTTCACACCTTTCAGCATCACATACTCAAATGTGATCCGCTTGGCATTGGAAAGACCCGGATACTGGCGGCAGGCATCCAGAAGCGCCTCGATGTTCCATTTCTTGTTGATCGGAACCAGCACGTCGCGCAAATCGTCACGAACAGCGTGCAATGAAATCGCAAGCATGCAGCCGATTTCATCGCCGGTTCGGAAAATTTCCGGAACGACACCTGATGTGGATAATGTGATGCGACGCTTGGAAAGCGAGAGGCCGTCGCCGTCTGACGCGATCAGCAGCGCCTTTTTGACGTTGTCGAAATTGTAGAGCGGTTCGCCCATGCCCATCATCACGATGTTTGAGACCAAGCGCCCTTCTGATGGAACAATGGCGCCTTGCGGCGTCGCGGCATCGGGAAAATCTCCGAGCCTGTCACGCGCCATCAGGATCTGCGACAGGATTTCTTCGGCCGTCAGATTCCGCACCAGCTTTTGCGTGCCGGTATGGCAGAAAGTACAGGTCAGCGTGCATCCCACCTGCGAAGACACGCAAAGCGTCCCGCGGCCTTCTTCAGGAATATAGACAGTCTCAACCTCAACCGGCCGGCCGGCACCGCGCGGCAGAAACCGGAACAGCCATTTGCGCGTGCCGTCGACCGAAATCTGCTCCGACACGATCTCCGGCCGGGCGATTGAAAAGGCTTCGTCGAGCTTTGCGCGCAAGTCCTTGGCAATATTGGTCATCTGCGAAAAATCGGAAACGCCGCGCACATAAAGCCAGTGCCAGAGCTGCGAAGCACGCATGCGCCACTGTTTCTCGGGAACTCCGATCGTTCCAAGTGCTTCACCCAGTTCCTGGCGGGAAAGTCCGACCAGCGTCGGCTTGTCTTCTGCGGAAAGGGATGCAGCCGCAGCCGCTGTAACCGTTGGCGCGTTGGGATTGTCCCGCGCGATGTCGAGTGTTGTCGCCATGTCGTGATCCGTCTCGTCTCCGGCATTCGTCAACGTGTCGATATCGCGTGACACGGCTGCCGGATCGCCTGCCGCGGCAGGCTTGAATTCAAGAGGTTCCAAAACCACAGATTGGCTGAAAAATCAAGCTGTGGCGTGCATCGGGGGTATACCCGTGAAGCACGGGACGAACGCATCAACGCATCCGGCCAGGAAATGCCTGGCCGGGCAATTCAGTCAGCTGAAAAAACACCCGTTAGCGGCAGGCCTGCAGAGCCGTATCGATGGCAGCCGTAACGCCGGACAGCGAGAACTTGTAAGTCGTCCGGGTGCCTCGGCTGGATTCGCCATTGACCGTCATTTCCCGGCCGGCCTTCATGGCAGCAACCAATTGTGCCTCGGTCGCCGCGTTTTCGACCCACGCTCCGTCATTGTTCGTGAAGAGCGAAAAGTCCTTGCCGTCCACGTTGACCGATACGGAAGACTTGTCTTTGAACGGATAACCGACCTGTAGGCTCGGTTCGGACGAGACGTTTTCAGCAGGCCGGGACGTCACGAAAAAGAACACGTCCCCATGATTCCGGTCGCCCGGCAACATTGTCGTGGGTTTCGTCAGAGCATAGCAGACTTTGCCGCCACCGCTCGGGGAAGTATACGCCGCCCAATCCTTGTGCTGCTTCAGAAGCGTCGGGGTTTGTGCGAAAGCTGCTGCACTCGAAACGGCTAGACCTGCGAGGGCCAGTACCAGCGATTTTGCTTTCATCATCTCCACACCATTTGGCTATGAGTTTTCGTCAAATTTGATGCAATTGCCGTCTGTCTTATAAACCTTGCTTTAATGATAACTTAAAGCGGGTTACGAAAGGGTTGAAGCCTTAAGGAGGCAATTCCGGGTTTCTGACGTTTCTGCAGATTGATCTTTTTTGTGTTCCTGTATTGGCTCTTGCGGTTAATCGCGGCAACAGTGTGGCAGAAAGTCTTGAACCCTCTTTCGAAATGTTTCGAACCTGCTAAAGAATAGGGTCGGACAGGGAGTAAGACGGCTTTTGGTGCAGGCGCAGTATTTTTCAGAATTGATCGTCAAGGTCGCGGATGACCGCGACAAGGCTGCATTTGTTGAATTGTTTGATCATTTTGCCCCGCGGCTGAAGGGGTATCTGATGAAACAGGGGGCTGACGCAGCCATCGCGGAAGAGATAGCGCAGGATGTCATGGTGACGCTCTGGCGCAAGGCTGACCTGTTCGATCCCAAAAAGTCTTCGGCAAGCACCTGGCTTTTCCGTGTTGCCCGAAATCGGCGAATCGATCGCCTGCGGCGACAAAAGACCGCAGAACTGGATCCGGAAGAGCCGGCGTTGCAGCCTTCAGCGTTGCCTGACGTCTCCGAGGAGATGGATGCGCGGCTTCGCGAGGAACGCGTGCGCGTTGCACTTGCCAAGCTTCCTGACGAACAAAAGGAAGTTGTTCGGCTTGCCTTTTTTCTGGGACAGTCTCACAGCGAGATATCCGATGCGACCGGACTGCCGCTTGGCACTGTGAAGTCCCGTATCCGGCTCGCTTTCGGCCGGCTGAGGCAATTGATCGAAGCCGATGAGGCGGTTGACGTCGATTAACTGTGGGAATGATTTAACCGATTTCGAGTTTGCGGAGATGTCTCCCATCCGCACGGTGATGCCTGCAAAAAAGTTTTCGACAGCGGATTGACCTGAACTTAGGTTGAGGCCGTAGAAGGCGCGACGTTGAACGTAACCATCGTCGAACCCCGGAGACAAATACGCATGACAGCAACGTTCGAACGGCCTGAAGACGCGCGCTGGAGCGATATCCTCTGGGGAACGCACGCGCCTGTTTCTGCTGTCTTGGCCGGCGGTATTATCCTGCACGCGGTCAATATCAACATCTCGGCGACGATGTTGCCTTCAATCGTTTCGGAAATCGGTGGCCAGGGCCTCTACGCCTGGAACGCAACCTTGTTTACGCTGGCGGCCATTTTGAGCGCTGCTGTCACGGGCAAGATCCTGAACAGGTTAGGCGCGAGAATTTCCTTTGCCCTGTCAGGGTTCGTTTTTGCGCTTGGCAGCCTCATCACCGCCGCAGCGCCGGATATGCCGGTCATGCTTATCGGCAGGTCCGTTCAGGGCACAGGCGGTGGAATGATGTTCACGTTGTGTTACGCAATGATCGTGTTCGCCTATCCGGAGAGGCTCTGGTCGCGGGCAGTGGCGCTGTTGTCCGGCACGTGGGGCATTGCAATGCTGTTCGGACCAGCTGTCGGTGGTATCTTCGCTGAGTACGATATCTGGCGCGGTGGCTTTGCTTCGCTAATTCCTGTCACCGCGCTTTACACCCTGATTGCCTGGAAACTGCTGCCTGCTACCGGTGATGCCTTGCCGCCGGCTGCGCCGATTGCCGTTGTGCAGCTTTTTCTGCTTGCGGGTGCCATTCTCGCGGTTTCCATCGGGTCGCTGTCCTCGTCTCCTTTAGGAGCGGGAAGTGGCGTGGCGCTGTCCGTTATCCTCATTCTGATTCTCATGCGCCGGGAAAACAGAGCACCGCTGCGCCTCTTCCCAAAAGGTGCAATGTTGCCCGGATCGACGCTTTTTCTGTCGTTCGCGGTGATGTCTCTCTTGATCTTTTGTGTGAACGCTGAGTTTTTCATGCCGTTTTATCTGCAACGGCTTCACGGTCTGTCACCCCTTTTGGCCGGTTACATTGCGGCTCTGGTGTCCATTGGCTGGTCCTTCGCAGAGGTCTACTCCGCTCGGTTCACAGGGCGCACCATGCATCGGATTGTTCTTACCGGTCCGTTCGTCATGCTCGCGGGAACGCTGGTTCTGGCGACTGTGACGCCTATGCACGGGGGCGCGGGGCCGATGCTTTCGGCAATTCTGTCGCTGGCGTTAATTCTTCTCGGGGCCGGTATCGGATTGAGCTGGCCACATCTCAACACGTTTGCCCTGCAATTTACGGACGCGTCTGAAAAGGAAAATGCGGCATCTGCTCTTTCCACAATCCAGATGTTTGCCGTCTCGTTTGGAACAGCAGTCGCAGGCCTTGTGGCAAACATGACCGGTTTTAATACGATCGATGATCCTGGAGCGACCGCGAATTCCGCTATCTGGCTGTTCGTAACTTTTGCAGCGATGGCCGTCATGGCCATTTTCACGAGCCGTCTGCTTGTCAGGGCATTGAATAAAACGCCTTCCTGACCGGCGTGCACGCGCAAAAGCGAGCATGAGACATGGCTCGGGAAGCCACGGCCTGGACGGTCAGGTGCCGGGAACCTTCCGTCCCGTGCGCATGACGGGGCCACCGCTCACATGTTTTGCAGGGCCCGTTTTCGGGCCGCCTGCGGTGATCGACCGGTCAGCATACCGGCCGAGAGCGCGATGTCTGTCATACATGACGATCGCACCCGCCATGGCCACGTTGATGCAGAATTTGGTCGGGATCTTGACCACATGATCGCACCGCTCCAGCATTTGCGGCGAGAGCGAACCACGCTCCGGTCCGAGCACATATGCGGCCTGAAGCGGGTGGCCGAAACTCGGCAGGTCAATGGAAGCGTCGGTCAGCTCGATGCCGACCAGCTGGCAGCCTCGTGGGAGATCCATGGTATCGACGCTGTCCCAGGTAAAGACCGGCAGGTGGCCCAGACTTTTCGACGTATCGGAGGGCGGAGCCTTGCGGATCTTCTGATCCGCATCGACGGTAAAGAAAAAACTCGCTCCAAAAGCGTGTGCCGAACGCATGAGCGTCCCGAGATTCATACGCTTCGAAAGACCTTCCGCCCCGACTGCAAAATATCCGCGCATTGCCAATTCCGTTAGTTTGTGTCGGCCGCGTCTTACCCCAAACCGCCGGGCATTTGAACCTGCCGGTCATGTTTGCGTTGGCGCGGGACTTATCCGGAAAGCTTATATGTGGGTCCAGGGAGACTTGATATCGTGTGCCTGTTTCCGCTGTGGTCGGCCACGCGGAGTTTCCGTTATTACCGCGAGTGTGAGGTTCCTTTGAAAGCCTGTCTATGCAAGTCCTTCGGGTCGCCTTCAGATCTGGTGATCGAGCAGATCGAAGGGCCGACTGCCGGCCCGGGTGAAGCGGTTGTCCGGGTCGAAGCCTGTGCACTCAATTTTTTCGATACGCTGATTATTCAGGGAAAATACCAGTTCAAGCCCGCCTTTCCGTTTTCACCGAGTGCCGAATTTGCGGGGGTTGTTGAAGCGGTCGGATCCGGTGTCAGCGACGTGGCCGTCGGTGACAGGGTCATGGGCTATATGAAATGGGGCGCGGCGCGCGAGAAAGTGCTGACCCGTTCGGAAGATCTGGTCAGGCTTCCGGACGGTGTGTCTTTCGATGTGGCGGCGGGGCTGGCGGTAACTTACGGGACAACATTGCACGCCTACCAGGACCGGGCGGATCTGAAGGCGGGCGAAACGGTTGCGGTTCTGGGCGCATCGGGAGGTGTCGGGCAGGCTGCTGTCGAGATCGCCTCGATCATGGGGGCTAAAGTGATCGCCTGCGCATCCTCTGAGGACAAGCTTGCGTTTGCCCGCTCGCTCGGGGCCGAGCTTACAATCGACTATTCGAAGGAGGCGCTCAAGCAACGGCTCAAGGAACTGACCGGTGGCAAGGGAGCGGACGTCGTTTACGATCCGGTCGGCGGAGATCACAGTGAAGAGGCGTTGCGTGCCACGAGTTGGGAGGGCCGATTTCTGGTGATCGGATTTGCTGCTGGAACCATTCCCAAGATTCCTTTGAACATCGTGATGCTGAAAGGGGTCGACGTTCTCGGCGTGTTCTGGGGCGCCGCAGTCGAACGCGATCCGGCCGGTCACCGGCGGAACATGGAGCAGCTTCTGGCGTGGGTGGAAGAAGGCAAGCTGAAGCCGCATATTCATGCAGTCTACCCGCTTGAGGAGATTGCAACCGCACTGGAGGAAATCGCCGCACGCAAGGTCCGGGGCAAAGTGATCCTGCGGCCATAGGGTCTTGCGGCGAGGTCTGGTCAAATATGCGCTGGCGAGGACATGACAATCTCGGACGAAAACGTGGGTGAAGGTCGGACATCAGACTTGGCAACGGGAGCTGCCTGGATGCGTGGCGAGATCATGCCGATCGCACAAGCGTCGATCCCGGTGAATGACTGGAGGTTGATCCACTCCGATATCACCTATGATGTTGTTCCTGTGTGGGAGGGAGCATTCTTCAGGCTGGAGCTCTATTTGGACCGGTTTTTCCGCTCCATGAACAGCCTCCGTCTCAATCCCGGAGTGACTGAAAGCGATGTCAGATCGGTGCTTCACGGTCTCGTTTCTGCAACCGGGTTGAGGCGGGCCTATGTGGCAATGGTGACAAGCCGAGGTGTGAACATGGTCCCCGGTTCGCGCGATCCAAGGGATTGCCGGAACCACTTCTTTGCGTGGTGCGTTCCTTACATTCATGTCATACGGCCTGATCTCGCGAGGTCCGGTGCGTCGGTCCACATTGCAAGGACCGTTACGCGCATTCCCGAGACGAGTGTCGACTCCAGAGTAAAGAATTACCACTGGGGAGATTTCACGAAGGGCCTGTTCGAGGCGAAAGAAGCCGGTGCGGAGACAGTCATTCTGCTAGACAGTGGAGGCAACGTGACAGAGGGGCCGGGCTTCAATGTTTTCGCCGTGAAAAACAATCGCCTGATCACGCCGGATGCGAGTGTGCTTGAAGGCATTAGTCGACAAACGGTTCTTGAGATTGGCCGCGATCTTGGTTTGCAAACTAAAATCAGGCCACTGCCGCTGGATGAGTTGCTTGAAAGTGACGAGGTCCTGATAACGACCTCCGGCGGCGGCGTTGCGCCGATTACGAAAGTTGATGATCGCGTTTTTTCAAACGACACACCCGGCGAAGTCACGATGTCTATTCAAAAAAGGTATTTTGAATGGGCAATGCAGCCGGCATACCGCACCGAAATTGACTATGTGTCCTAACTGGTGGTGTCGATCACGCCTCGAAAACAGCAACCACAGGTGCATGATCGGAAGGCTTTTCCCACCCGCGTGCCTCACGCAGGACCTTTGTGCCTTTGACAGATGAAGATAGCGGCCCGGAAACCCAGACGTGGTCCAGGCGACGGCCCTTATCGGCCTTCGACCAGTCTTTCGCCCGGTAGCTCCACCAGGTGTAGAGTTTTTCGTCGATTGGCGTGAACTGACGCATGGCATCGAGCCAGCCTCCGCTCTCGCGCACATTTTCGAAAAGTTCGGTTTCAACAGGCGTATGCGAAACAACTTTCAGAAGCTGTTTGTGCGACCATACATCGTGTTCATAGGGAGCAACGTTGAGGTCTCCGACGAGGACGGCCGGGCGCTCTGTTTCAGGGCCTGTCAGCCAGTCCTGCATCTCCTGCAAGAAGTCGAGCTTGTGACCGAACTTGGGATTGACCTCGCGGTTCGGCTCGTCGCCTCCGGCGGGAACATAGAAATTATGCAGGCGTATGCTTGTGCCGTTGAATGGAATGTCGACGGCGATGTGGCGGCTGTCGCCGACGTTGCAAAAGTCGCGTTTTTCGACGTTGGCCAGAGGCAAGCGGGATATGGTGGCGACACCGTGATATCCCTTTTGTCCGTTTATGGCGATCTGGTCGTATCCTGCCTTACGGAAAGCGTTTTCCGGAAAGTTGGCGTCCGGGCACTTGGTCTCCTGCAGACAGATAACATCCGGAGAAATCTCGTCTATAAGCTGCTCGACGATCGGCATGCGCAGACGTACGGAATTGATATTCCATGTTACAAGCTTTAGCCGATTGGTCATGTTCGCCTTGCCGGAAGAATTGCAGTCCGGACAGTCATATAGATTCAATTGCCAAGCGCAACACGTTTCAATCGTGTACCGGGATGGCAACGAGGATCGCCGTCTGGATAGTGTGAAGCGCCGCTAATGAAGCGTTTGCCGTTTCGAAACGGTTCCCATCGCGCATATGTGACTTCTGTACAAATAGACGAAATGACAGTTTGACATTTTTGTTATTTGAGTCCATTTTGCAATTGCGAGATAAAGATCTCCTGAGGCGGAATCAAATTGCGTCTCCAAAAAAACATCAAGATAAATCCGTGAGCCGGATAGGTTTTATAAAGTAAAACTCTGCACCAAGAAATTGGTACGGAGGTTTTTGCGTTGACGTTTAAAAACCTAATAAATCCTTAATTATCAATGTGTTGCAAAAATATAACGCGCTTTCTCAATCTGATTTCCTGAGACTGTTTGGGCTTGAGGTGTGGAATGAAAAGTGTTTTTTCAGAGTTAAGCAAGCGCGGTAGGCAACTCGACACTTGGCGTGCGGGGGCAGCGATGTGAAATTTTGTTTCTCGTTCGAGATGCGTCAATTTTGCTTATTTGCTTGCGACTGAATAAACTTGGAGATTACTATGAAACTTAAAGGCTTGATGCTCGGCGTTGCAGCTGCTGCTACCGCTACCACCGCTCAGGCAGCCGATCTTCCGGTTGCTCCGGAGCCGGTTGACTACGTTCGCGTCTGTGACGCTTACGGCTCTCGCTTCTACTACATCCCGGGCACTGAAACCTGCCTGCGCGTTGGTGGCCGTCTGCGTACGCAGTTCATCGTCAACAACGTTTTGGAAGATGGCCCGTGGGGCGATCGTGACTCTGACGGTTACGAGTGGCTGACACGCGGTTATGCTTACCTCGATGCCCGTAACGCCACCGAATTCGGCACCCTGCGTGCCTATGTCGGTCTGCGCATGGACATCACCAACGGTGAAAGCGGCTTCAAGCTCGACGCTGGTTACATCCAGTGGGGCGGCCTGACAGCTGGTTACCTCGGTTCAAACTTCAACATCTACACCGGTCAGGCATTCATGGGTGTTGTCACTCGTGACTGGTCCGACGTGACCACGAACCAGCTGGCATACACCGCTGCTTTCGGCAATGGCTTCTCCGCAACGATTGCTCTTGAAGACCGTTCTGACCGTGAAGTTGGTGCATACGGCGGCACGCGTGCTCCTGACCTCGTTGCTGCACTCGGCCTGTCCCAGGGCTGGGGTTCTGCACAGCTCTCCGGTGCTTTGCATCAGGTTTACCCGGATGCAGCATTCAACAGCACGAATGCTTCTGGTGATGAAGACAGCTTCGGCTGGGCAATCGGCGCTGGTGTGAACGTCAACCTGCCGTTCGCCAACCCTGGTTCAAACATCTACTTCCAGGGTTTCTACGCTGACGGCGCATTGTCCTACATCGGTAACGGCATCACCAGCGTATCTGTTGTAAGCAGCACGACCGGCGCAACGCTCGGTTCCGTGTCCGACTACGGCGGAAACGGTGACACAAGCACTGGTTACTCCCTGTCTGCTGGTGTTTACATTCAGGCAACTCCGACCATCGGCCTTGCACTTGACGGCTCCTATGCGCACGTCGATCAGGAAGATTTCGTTGGAGCGGCTGACGCCGACATCGACCGTTGGGCAATCGACGGTTCGGTACAGTGGGAACCAGTCTCTGGCTTCGTCATGGGTGCTGACGTTGGTTACGCTAACACCAGCGCAGATATCTCTGGCCAGAGTGTCGATGATCTCGACGAACTCCTCTTCGGTGTTCGTATGCAGCGCACTTTCTAACCGCAAGGTTAGTTAGCTGACTGAGAAGCAATGACCTCCACTCAGTCAAGCGGCCCGGCAGCTCCAAACTGCCGGGCCTCCCCTTTTCAGGGCCCGGTTTATCTTCCGAGATACCATTTCAAACGCTTCTTATCTGCGGCTGGGCGTTATGCTCGCACGCTGTTTTCAAGCATTTTCCTGAGCGGAGCGTATGCGCGGCATATCTGCTCTTTTTCTTCGGTCTTGGTCCTGATCTGATCGAACGACATCCTGATAAATTCACACAGGTCGTCGAAGTCGACGTTTCCCAGGGACAACCTGTCCCTGAAAGGTTCCAGAACGTTTCCGATCGCCTCATTGCAAATGCGGACGATGTTTCTCTTCTTGTTCTTGTCGATACCCTCGACAATCTGAAGGATTTCCTCGCCGTGCGGCATCTGCAGCATCATCTCGCAAGGCTTCTCGCTCAAATGCCGAAATGCAACGTCGAGGCGGGCGCCCAGATCATCCAGTTCGGAACATTCCTTGGATATGAGGTTTGCTGATTTGCGCACATGGTGCTCAACAGCGTCGTAAATCAATTGCTCTTTACAGTCATAGGCGTTGTAAAGAGTTTGCCGCGCCACCCCCGCGGCTGTTGCGATTTCGCTCATCGTCGTCTTTTTCACACCGTAGTGAGAGAAAAGTTGAAGAGCGGTTTCAACAATCTTTATTTCTCGCTCGTTCATAAATGCCCCTGGACTTTTTCGTCTCTTATGGTGTTTGTAGATTCCCGTACGACCTTAGTCCACATGAATGATAGTTAACTATGGTTGTTATTACCAAGGTCTCAAGAATTTCAACAACTTGAACTGTGCGAAGCCGTCATCGGAATATGTACTACTAGGTGTAAGTCTACTAGGTACACACCATGAATTGCCGTACACTTTGGAAATTCAGTCAAAATGAAACTCGTACCCAATCACGAGGGATGTATGATTCCAAAGCTCCTGCGGTGAAAGGACGTTCGCTGGAGCGGCAAGATTGGGGACGCTTGCGAAGTTGTGCTCGACGTTAAAACGTACGACGAACACCAGGGCGAGAATGAAAGTTCACTTTTGCGTAAAAAGCGATGGGCCGTCTACGATCCGTTAGGAAATTGCGCCCATTTTGAACGTTGGCAGAAAGTGTTTGTTTACCTGTCGAGGACGCACCGTGCTTAAGCAGTTCAAGTCGTTTTGTATCATTGCCGGACTGGTCATTCTGGGCGCGTGCTCGGCTTATGATTTCCCTGACCCGACACCCGAGGATTACGCGGTTCACGGTATCGACGTTTCCAGGTGGCAAGGTGACATTGACTGGGACGAGGTCAAGCGCTCCGGCGTTTCGTTTGCCTGGATCAAGGCAACGGAGGGCGGTGACCACGTTGATCCGAGGTTTGCGCAAAACTGGATCGCGGCCCGCAAAGCAGGTGTGCCGCGCGGGGCATATCACTTCTACTATTTTTGCCGGCCCGTAGAGGAACAGATATCCTGGGTCAAGGAAGTGGTTCCCCAGGACCCGCAAGCGATTCCGCTGGTCTTGGATATGGAGTGGAATGCCCATTCCAAGACATGCCAGCTTCGGCCTGAACGGGCGCAGATCGTTCGCGACATGAAGATATTTCTCGACGAAATGGAAAAGCACTACGGCAAGCGGCCGGTTATTTATTCGTCGGTGGATTTTCATAGAGACAGGCTGGTTGGCGCTCTGAAGGGCGAGCAGTTCTGGCTACGTTCGGTCGCGACACATCCCAAGAATATCTACGAACAGCGGGATGACTGGGTGTTTTGGCAATATACGGCGGAAGGGCGCATTCCCGGCATCAAAGGTGATGTCGACCGGAACGCCTTCTTCGGGACACGGTCGCAGTATCGCCGGTGGCTCAACGGTACGCTCTAGCGCTAAACATGCGCCTGGCTGGTATCTGTCGTGCTTCTTTTCGGCTTTGCACTGGTAGCTGATTACTGGATCTTGATCTGGTGTGCGATGTCCTTGCCGTTGCTGACAGTGACCTGCTTGAAGCCGATCAGCTTGCAGAAATCGAGAAAATTCAGTTCATGCGGATGATTGGATCGGGCAAAAAGCTCCGTTGACCTTGCAAGTGAGGTCAGGGACGCCAAAAGCGCCCGCAGACGGTACAGCGTGTCATACTGCCCGTCGCCGGTGGCTACGATAATCAGCTTTTCAAGTTCCCCCCCTTTTGCAAACAGATGATATCCCGAGGCATGGCTTTGTTTTGAATGCTGGCTTGCCAAACCGATTACAAAAGCTGCGCGCGACCTCTTCCTGGCATCGCGTGAAACGGGGAGCTCCGAAATATAGACTTCCCGGGTCTGTGGTTCGGGATAGTAGTAGCCAGCATGCGCGTCAAACGCTCTTGCCGTCGGTAAATACATCAGTAGCGTGGCGGCGGACACCGCGAGTGCGAATGCAAGCTTTTGAAAAAACGCCATCTTGAGCTCCCCCCGCTTTGTCACTCGCTCATAGTGAAGCCGATAGAGACGTTCAAGGGCAAGGAGAAACTGATCCCGCTGCCACGAAGAACGCTGACTTCGGATGGAAGCGCTATATTTTCGCCATGTTGTCTACCCACATCTGAAGCGTGTGTGGGCTTGGAGCCCGGCAACACTCATGTTCCGGGCACAGGTTATTCGGAGATAAAATATGATAATCCGCTTGCCGCTGGCGCTGGCCGCCGTGGCTATGATGGCGATTCCGGCCGCTGCTCAATCCGGCCCCGCAATCGCCTATACGACGGCAAACCTGAACATGCGTGCTGGCCCGGGAACGAACTACCCCGTGATTACGACGGTGCCACAGGGTGGTGGCGTTACGGTGTTCGGATGTACGGCGAATTTTTCGTGGTGCGATGCTGCATTTGCCAACGTGAAGGGCTGGGTGTCCGGTAAATACCTGAGCTACGGCGTTCAGGGGAGCTATTACGGCCGTCCGATTCCGAGCGCTGGTGTTTATATCGGCGTGCCGCGCTACCAAAACAATTATCCGATCTACAGGCGCCCGCCGCCGGTTGTCCGGCCTGTCCAGCCAATCTACCCCCGCTACCCGCGCCGCTACTGACAGCGCAGATTTAGCTGCCCGGTTTTGGTGCTGCCAAGACCAGTGACCAGAACACCTTATGCTTGGCATTGGGCGAATACGCCGTGGCGATGCCAAGCCGGGTCGCGTCGCCTGTCAGCAGCACCTGGTTGTGGTTCGGAGACTCCCTCCAGCCGGAAAAGGCTTCCGCGAATGTGCGGTACCCCGCACTGACATTCTCTGCAGCGGCGGTCTTGGGTTCGCCGATAGATGACATGCGCGTTGCCAAAAGCTGGTCGGAGGCCAATGATGCCTGAACCGACCCGGCCGCTGCCATGGCTTCCGCCTGAGATCTGGCGATCGCGTTGAGCTGGGGATCCGGGCTGACGGCTGAAAGCCCGTTATTCACCCGATATTGCGATATCATCTGTGCCGCGGTTGCTGCATCGACCTGCCCGTCCGCGCGCGCAAGATCCTTGTAGAAGGGCGGTGTCTGAAAACGTTCGCTCTGGCAAGCGACAACGGAAAGCACCGCCACGGCGGCAAGTGCGTATTTTGCGGCATGGAGACCGGACTTGGCGGCGATCAACAGAGGAATTTCCCCGTGACAAGTGATTCGGACAGGTCCCATTGGTAATGCGGTCACATCGAAGCAGAAATGGGGCAGAGGCGAACTGATCTGTGGTCAACGAAAATGGCCAGTCCCGTGTCGGGGACTGGCCAGGCTGTACAAGACGTCGAGAGGCATTGCCCTCGCGCCTTTCGGGGAGCTTCTTAAGTCAGCGCTTTCCTGCGTCGATAACGTCCTCAAGGGTGCGCAGGCCGGTCGTGGGTGCCGACACAAGGACCGACATGTTTCCCGGGGCGTGCTGGTTCTTCCACATTTTCGTGTGTGCCTTCGGGATCTGGTCCCAAGGGAACACTTCCGACATGTAAGGATCGATACGCCGCTCGATCATCAGCTTGTTCGCGGCTGCAGCCTGTTTCAGGTGCGCAAAGTGTGAGCCTTGCAGACGCTTCTGGTGCATCCACATGTAGCGAACATCGAACGTGCAGTTGAACCCGGAGGTTCCCGCACAGATCACCACCATGCCACCCTTTTTGCAAACAAAGGTCGAGATTGGGAACGTCGCTTCGCCGGGATGTTCAAAGACAATATCGACATTGTTGCCCTTGCCGGTGAATTCCCAGATTGCCTTGCCAAACTTTCTGGCTTCCTTGAACCACTCGGCATATTCGGTTGAGCCGACCTTCGGCAACTGACCCCAGCAACTGAAGTCCTTGCGGTTGATCACACCCTTCGCGCCAAGATCGAGAACGAACTGCCGCTTGTCTTCATCCGAGATAACGCCGATCGCGTTCGCGCCGGCCGCCGTAATGAGCTGGATCGCGTAGGACCCGAGACCGCCCGAAGCGCCCCAGACCAGAACGTTCTGTCCCGGCTTGAGTTCGTGCGGGTGGTGGCCGAACAGCATCCGGTAAGCTGTTGCAAGCGTGAGCGTATAACAGGCGCTTTCTTCCCAGGTGAGGTGCTTTGGCCGCGGCATAAGCTGCTGTGCCTGCGCACGCGTGAACTGGGCAAATGAGCCGTCTGGCGTTTCGTAACCCCAGATGCGCTGCGTGTTTGAGAACATCGGGTCGCCGCCGTTGCACTCCTCGTCGTCGCCGTCGTCCTGATTGCAGTGGATAACAACCTCGTCGCCCACTTTCCAGCGCTTGACCTTGTCTCCGACCGCCCAGACGATCCCGGAGGCGTCCGATCCGGCAATGTGATACGGCGCGCCGTGACCATCGAACGGACTGATCGGTTCTCCGAGACCGGCCCAGATGCCGTTGTAGTTGACCCCGGCAGCCATCACCAGGACCAGGACCTCATGGCTGTCGAGTTCCCAGGTCGGTACGACTTCCAACTGCATTGCATCTTCAGGAGCCCCGTGACGCTCACGGCGGATCGCCCATGCATACATGTTTTTCGGGACGTGACCGAGTGGCGGGATTTCACCGATTTCATAAAGGTCTTTCACCGGAGCATCCTCACGCGTTCGGTTGTCATTGGCTTCGGCTGTAGCTGTCATTCATCCCCTCCCAGGGCTTTAAAGAAGTGCGCGCTTGATTTCGCAACTGCACAAGGCTCGAACGTCTCGAAACCCTGTTTTGCGCAACTATTGTTCAAAAACGAGCTTCGATCTATACGACTATTGCTTAACTTGCGTTTTAATGCCAAGCATATTTTGCATTGCACAGAAGGATTTCGCATGCGCGTAATTTTGTGCACACTACTGCCGGACAGGGAGATCCGGGTGTTTCTGGAACTGCGAAAACGAATAAGGCAGGCAGAATAAGGTCTTAGGAGGACTATCGGTATGAGCCATGCAGGTGAGAAGGCAACGGAACGGGATCGGCCCTGGATTTTCCGTACCTACGCAGGACATTCCACAGCCGCGGAATCAAACAAGCTTTACCGCGGAAATCTCGCCAAAGGGCAAACGGGATTGTCCGTCGCCTTCGATCTTCCAACCCAGACCGGTTACGATCCGGATGACATGCTGTCCCGGGGTGAAGTCGGCAAAGTCGGGGTGCCTGTCACGCATCTTGGCGACATGCGGACGCTTTTCGACGAGATCCCGCTTGAACGCATGAACACGTCAATGACGATCAATGCAACGGCCCCGTGGCTGCTTTCGCTTTACATCGCGGCAGCCGATGAACAGGGCGCCGACCGAAAACTGCTCTCCGGAACGACCCAGAACGATATCATCAAGGAATACCTTTCCAGGGGGACTTACGTGTTTCCGCCGGCGCCGTCACTGAAGCTGACAACCGACGTCATCGCCTGGACCTACTCCAACATGCCCAAGTGGAATCCGATGAACGTCTGCTCCTACCATCTGCAGGAGGCGGGAGCCACGCCGGTCCAGGAACTCTCCTTCGCGCTGGCAACGGCCGTTGCGATCCTTGATTCCATGAAAGCAAGCGGCGCCATCCCCGAAGAAGACTTTCCGAAAGCCGTCGGCCGGATCTCATTCTTCGTGAACGCAGGCATGCGGTTCGTGACCGAAATGTGCAAAATGCGGGCGTTTACCGAACTTTGGGACGAAATCTGCCGGGAGCGCTACGGTGTCGAAGACGAACGCTATCGCCGGTTCCGATACGGTGTGCAGGTCAATTCACTCGGCCTGACCGAACAACAGCCGGAAAACAACGTTTACCGGATACTTGTTGAAATGCTCGCGGTGGTGCTGTCGAAAAACGCGCGCGCGCGCGCGGTCCAGCTGCCTGCCTGGAACGAAGCGCTCGGTTTGCCGCGCCCGTTCGACCAGCAATGGTCGCTCAGGATGCAGCAGATCATGGCCTACGAGACAGATCTGCTCGAATATGCCGATATTTTCGACGGTTCCGCTGAAATCACGAAAAAAGTCGATGCGCTAAAGGATGAGGCGCGGGAAGAACTGGCCCGGATCGATGCCATGGGCGGCGCTGTTGCGGCGGTTGATTCCAGTTACATGAAGCGTCAGCTCGTCGAAGCCAACTCAGCGCGCCTTGCCGCTATCGAAGCAGGCGAGCAGGTCGTCGTTGGCGTCAACAAATGGACAGAAAGCGAACCGTCGCCGCTTGCTACGGGAGAAGACGGCGCGATCCTGACCGTTCCTGAACACGTGGAACAAGAGGCGGTCGAAAAGGTGAAAGCCTGGCGCGAAACACGCGATAGCGCGGCAGTTGCGGCCGCCTTGTCGGATCTCAAGGCGGCCGCGCAGGAAGGCCGCAACGTTATGGAACCATCCATCGCCGCCGCGAAGGCCGGTGTCACAACAGGCGAGTGGGGGCGGACCTTGCGTGAGGTGTTTGGAGAATACCGAGCACCCACTGGCGTCGGGCAAGCCGTTCGCGATGATGCTGGTGATCTTGCGACAGTGCGCGAAGATGTCGACGCCGTTTCGGAAAAGCTGGGCAGACGGCTGAAGTTTCTTGTCGGTAAGCCGGGTCTGGATGGGCATTCCAACGGCGCGGAGCAGATTGCCGTTCGCGCACGCGATTGCGGCATGGAGGTCGTCTACGAGGGTATCCGGCTGACGCCGGCTCAGATCGTCAATGCAGCGGTTGAAGAAGATGTTCATGTCATCGGTCTTTCAATCCTCTCAGGGTCTCACCTGGCGCTGGTTCGCGATGTTATGGATCGTTTGCGTGCGTCTGGAGCCGACGATATTCCCGTTGTTGTCGGCGGGATCATTCCGGATGAGGATGCAGCGCAACTGAAGGCAATGGGTGTTGCCGCCGTCTATACGCCAAAGGATTTCCAGCTGACCGATATCATGGCGGACGTCGTCAAGATCGTCGGTAGCGCAGGAGAACAGGCCGCCTGAAAACCGACTCGCCAAGCAAAGGATCAGAACACTTTTCTCGCATGCGGGACAATGAGTTAACCTAGCGTAAAGAATTGTTAACGCTTTGTTGAGACACTGTGCCAGTTCCGCCAGAAGGCGGAGTTCTCTGACGGCCAGGAGGCCACAATGGCGACGACGATCGACAGGCCGCAATCGGCCCAGGTCGTGGCGCATGCGACAGAGTATCCTACGGACAAGGACGGCGACGGGACCGGCTATGACCGTAGAGGCAAGCGTAACAGTGCGCAGCGACACGATACCGACACCGGCAGCTCCGCAGACGGGCCAGCCGTTCTGATAGATGCCCGGCAGCACAACAATCACACTCTGGACGGCGTGGCGGCTTATCGCGCTGCTGCCCTGCAGGCAATGGAGCCTGACATTGACCGCGGTCCGGTTCATCCTATGCGGATTTCATTGGAAGGCATTGCGCCCTCCGACATTCGCCATGCCTATGAAGATCATGCGGAAGCCGATGAACCGCATGCGGTGAACGTCGCAACGTAAGCCTGGGCAGCGCGTCAATTGCGGTTTCCCGGTGCCGGGAAATCGCCTCTGACCGAATGGTCGCTGTTGCGGGCAAAGCCGCTTTTGCGTCTATCGCCTGAATACCTCGTTTGGACTATGACGTCTCACTTCGATTTCGCTTGAAGTGCCTGACAAAACGTACCATATCCGGCCAAATACGTATTCTTACGTAGCGCGCTTACCAAAACACGACAGCGCGATGCGAGTGGGTTAAGGGCACGACGGATCTTGGTTGAGACAATTCTTTCCTTGGCGGCGGAAAACCTGCTGTCGCCGATCATCCTCTTCTTTGCGCTCGGGCTCGGGGCAGCACTTGTACGATCGGATCTGTCGGTTCCGGAAGCGGCGGCAAAAGCTATTTCGATTTATCTGCTCTTTGCCATCGGTTTCAAAGGGGGGGTCAGTGTCAGCGCGCATGGCGTCGACTCGACCCTCTTGCTCGCCCTTTTGGCGGGTGTGATTCTGTCTTTCGCCATTCCGTTTGCCGCATTCGGTCTCTTGCGTGTCATGACACGGCTCAGTGCGGTGGACGCTGCCGCCGTTGCGGGTCACTACGGCTCGATATCGATTGTGACCTTCGTCGCCGCGACTTCGGTGCTGCAAAGTCAAGGCATTGCCAGCGAAGGATATCTCGTTGCTGTAGCGGCAGCGATGGAAGCGCCGGCCATATTGACCGCTCTTTGGCTCGCAGCCCGATTCTCCACTGCCGATGCAAATGCCGAGCGCGCAAAGGGAAGCAAGGGACTTCTCCGGGAAATTCTTCTCAACGGCTCGATCGTGCTTCTGGTCGGATCGTTTTTCATCGGGTTTCTGTCCGGTCCGAAGGGTCTTGCCGAGATTGAAAGTTTCATCGTTTCACCATTCAAAGGCGTTCTGTGTCTCTTCTTGCTCGACATGGGCCTGGTCGCGGGACGCGGATTGCGCAGCAGCGCGGGACTACTGCGCCCGGGTCTGATCCTCTTTGGTGTTCTGATGCCAGTTATCGGGGCTGTTGCCGGATTGCTCGCGGGAAGCATGATCGGCCTTTCCGTTGGTGGCACCATGCTGCTGATGACGTTGAGCGCGTCAGCGTCCTACATCGCAGTTCCGGCAGCGATGCGCGTTGCGCTGCCTGAGGCCAACCCGTCAATCTATCTGACAATGTCGCTCGGGGTTACATTCCCCTTCAATCTGACAATAGGAATTCCGCTTTATTTGAGCATCGCCCAGGCAACGGGAGGATAAGTCCATGGAGATGAAAGACGCTAAACGAGTGGAAATCATCATCGAGGCGCCGATGGAAAACCGGCTGACCGATACTTTGGAGGAGGCAGGCGTGACCGGCTTCACCATTCTTCCGGTCATGGGCGGCAGCGGCCGCTCAGGGCGGTGGAGCCGTGAAGGCCAGGTCTCACGCGCAGGCGGGATGGTCGCGATCATTTGCATCATCCGGGCTGAGCGCCTTGATGAGTTGCTGGATGCGGCGTTTGCTGTGGTCGAGCGGCATATCGGCGTCGTGACGGTTTCGGACTGTTCGGTGCTGCGCGCAGAGCGATTTTAGCTACACATAGGCGGCACGAGCCGACAGGCGGCACGGTCCATAGTCCTGTTGGCCGATTTGCAATCGCTCGGGCAGGTGATTAAGAAGCTCCTCGTGAGGGTACGCGCATCTTGCGTTGCCAAGGAGGACTTTCGTTGACATTTCCTGCCCCCCTTCTGGAAGGCTATGGCCGGTATCTGAACAAGGGTTTTGTGCGCTACAAGGAGACCCATGAGCGTCTCGCGGTCTATGGTCAGAAGCCCGATGTCCTCGTGATTTCGTGTTGCGACAGCCGTGTTACGCCGGAAGGAATCTTTCACGCCGGGCCGGGTGAGCTGTTTGTTGTTCGAAACGTTGCCAATCTCGTACCTCCATATGAAGACGCTCAAGGTCAACACGGCACGAGTGCCGCCATCGAATTTGCGGTCAACGGACTGAAGGTCAAACACATTGTTGTCATGGGGCATGGCCAGTGCGGGGGTGTGAAAGCGTTTCGTGAGAACGCGAATGATCCTATGGCGACAGGAGAGTTCATCGGGCGCTGGATCAAACTCCTTGAGCCCGCCGCCATCGCGATGGCCTGCATGCCCGTGGACAAGTCGGATGATCCGCAGCTTGCCATGGAGTATGCCGGTATCCGGCAGTCCCTTAAGAACCTGATGACTTTTCCGTTTGTCGAAAGATCTGTTCAATCCAAAGCACTCACGCTGCATGGTGCGTGGTTCGATATCGGTTCCGGCGAATTGCGGCTGATGGATCCGGAAAGCGAGAGGTTCGAGCAGGCATTGCCCGACGCCCTGAAGGCCGGAGCCTGACAAACTATCGGGAGATTACGCATGTCTCAGGATCCCGTTCTTTTTCAGCGCATGGCCAAATACAATGCCTGGATGACGGAAAAGGCCTACGTCGCGGCCGGCAAGATGAGTGATGAGGACCGCAAGGCGGATCAGGGTGCTTTCTTCAAATCCGTTCACTCAACGCTCAATCACATCCTCTTTGCAGATCGGGTCTGGATGAGCCGGTTCTCGGAAACGTCCTATGCGACCAACGGCATGGGCGTTGACATTTACGATGCGTTTCCCGAATTGCGGTCGGCGCATCTGGAGATGAGCAGGGATATTCTCGCGTTTGCCGATCAGCTCACACCGGACTGGCTTGACCAGAATATGACCTGGACCAGAAGCACCGATGGTGTTTCCCGTCAGCGTCCCCGCTGGCTGCTTGTCTTGCACATGTTCAACCACCAGACACACCATCGCGGCCAGCTGTCGACACTCCTCACCCAGGCGGGCATCGATATCGGCGTAACAGATTTGCCGTTCATGCCCGATCTGATCGATGAGTTTGGTGGCTAAGGTTTATCCATGTGTGTCTGCTGATCCGTCAAACGCGCAGATGATTCATGTGAACTCGAAATCACCGGCCGAGAATTCCGAGCCGTCGGCGAACTCATACCGCTCGATTTGGTTTCCGAGATCATTGATGGTGACCTTGCCGGTCCCGTTGTCCCATGTCAGAAGAAGTTCCGATCCGTTGACAATCGATGCGTCAATGTCTTCGGGCGTGAGGTCATCGAAGACCAGGTTATCCGCACCTTCGTTGATCAGTTCTTCAACATAGGTCCGTCCGCTGCCTGACGAAATGTGGTAGGTATCGTTGCCTTTGCCGCCATAAAGCAATTGTTCGCCGGTCGTAGAAAGGCCGGGGTCGAGCAGATCGTCCCCCGCTTTTCCAAACAGGATATCGGTGCCTTCGCGACCGAATAGCTGATCGTTCCCGCCACTTCCGCGCAGGTCGTCACTGCCGCCGCCGCCGTCCAGACGATAGTCGACCGTCGGATCGTTCCCATATACGCGGTCGTTTTTCCAAGCGCCCACAAACGCTTCGAAGCCATACCAGGAAAGCCCGACGGTGTTGAACTTCGAGCCGTACTCAATCATCAGAGTGTCGAAACCGGGGCCGCCAATGTCGCGTGGTTTGTGGTCGTCCCAAAAGACCTTGCCGCTGGCATAGTAGATCGTATCGTCACCCTCCTGTCCGAAGAGCTGGTCGTGGCCCCAGATGCCACCCCGCAGCAGGTCGTTTCCTGCTCCTCCCGTCAGAATATCATGGCCGATTCCGCCAAGAAGCGTGTCATCTCCGGCATCCCCAGTGAGAATGTCATTGCCGTATCTGCCTTCCAGGATGTAGTCGACGGTCGGGTCGTCGCCGATCGCCTGATCGTCACCACCGCCGCCCCAGAAATGCTCGATACCGAATTGAGACAGACTGTCGGTCTGAAAGCTGGAATCGAGCCATATTATCAGCCGGTCGTAGCCTGGTCCGCCGAGATCGACCGGGGCGCCGTCCTTGAAGAAAACGTCGTTGCTCCGGCCCATGATGGTGTCGTTGCCCGGCCCGCCCATCATGAGGTCCGAACCGGTCCAGCCACTCAGGAAGTCGTCGCCCCTGCCGCCGATCAGGATGTCGTCGCCGTCATAGCCTACCAGGAAGTTATCAGCCGAATTGCCAATGATTTCATCGTTTCCGTTGCCGCCGTAGGCCCGTTCGATGATGGTACCCCGGGCGATCGTCAAATTGCTCTTGCCACCGGCAAAATCCGATGTGGCCTCTTCATTGAGGTCGATGCGCTGGTCGCCCTCATAGCCGAGAAAGCGAATGAGATCGTCGTCACCGGCATCATATATTGTGGCCGTCGCATCCGGGCTTATTTCGTAAAAGCCTCTTTCGCGGTAGTCGCCATACACGTTTGCACCATAAATCCGATAGTCGAGTTCGTATTCGTATTCCGGTTTTCCGTAAAGGTTCTGCACCGCCAGAATGTCGGCGATCATCGGTGTTACGGGAAAGGCGAAACTGGCATCTATTGCCGTGTTGTCCGTCTGGCTGAACGCGGACATCACGGAAGTTTGCCAGGAGTCGTTGGCGTAGTGATTGTCTAGTCCATAGGTGGCTGCATCGCCGTAGTTTCCTGCATGCCCGAGACCGAGTGCCTGTCCGACCTCGCGCAGAAAGGTGAAGTAGCCGAAGCCGGGGATCTCCGTGCCATGCGTTTCCAGAAAGGATTGCGGAATGTTGATTTCGGACGACAGAATTTTTCCGCCATTGACCTCGGATGTGGTCGAAACATCGGTGCTTACATTGCTGAATGAGATTTGAGCACCGCCAGTAACAAACGCAAAATCCAGATCGGCTACCTTCGACCATTCCGTGAATGCTCGCTGGGCCAGGGCCTGTCCATCTTCAGTCAGGCTGGTGACGTCAACGGTCAGTAAATTGTCACTTTCTGTGTCGAACGCGCGCCGAGCGCCGCCTTCGAACTCCCAGTAGCCATCTGTTAGTTGAGCCGCGATCTGGTCAAGGGTGAAGTCTGGCAGAGAATTGGCGCTGTCGCTTTGCTGGTGGCTCGATTGGTGCGGCAGGTCGTCCATCATTTCAGCTTGGGGAGCCCGTTCAGATCCAACAGAAAGTGTTGACATGGTGCGCGATGTCCTGTGGTCATGAAACGTTCTTCCGCCGCGAAACTGAGTCAATGTCAGCTTCGAGGAAGATTTTGCGCCGCGATAGGAGTGACAATTATTTGTATATTTATTTTTTTACTATTTTAAGGCTTAATCAAGTGGGAATTTTTAAAGTAATCATTCCGTATTATCGAGGCAATAATTATTTAATTTTGAAGTAAATTGAAAAAATATTCTGTGCTTCCGTTCAAAGTGCTGCGCATTCTGAAGCTTCTCAAAAAGCGTGGCTGCTCGCGGCGTGTCTCAGTTCCAGCTCATGACCGGGTCGCCAAGTGAGGTGCGATCAACCGTCACTCCGAGACCTGGCGCACCGGGTGCCAAAACGCCGCCGTTTTCAATCGGTGCGTCGAATTCGGCCAAGTGACGTGTCACCATCACTCTGCAATCGAGAATACAGCGCAGGTTCTTTTCCGGTACGGTCTGGCCAAGTTGCGCAATTGCAGCAAAGGCGACTGCCGATCCAACGGTGTCCTGCACGCTGATTGTCATTCCGGCTGCGCGCGCCATGTCCCTATGGCGCCGGCCAGGGGTCAGGCCGCCTGCCTTTGTGATTTTCAATCCGATACCGTCGCACAGATCCAGCGAGAGTGCCTGAATGATATCTGCGTCGGTCTGTGCAAGCTCATCCAGAATGATCGGCACTTCGCACCTCGCGCGAAGTGATTGCGTCTCACGCAAGGTCGCGCAGGGAGCTTCCAGCACAAAATCCAATCCGGCTGGCAACAGGCTGAGCATCCGCAAGGCCGATTCGGGTGTCAGGCCACCATTGGCATCAACGAGAAAGAATTCACCCGGTTGTCTGTCTGCCAGCGAAGCCTCGATCCGCGCGGCATCAAGGGCAGGACCGCCAACGCGGTCGGCAGAACCGATCTTTATCGAGTGCCCCAGAAACCCTCTGGACCGGTGCTCAGCGACATGCGCGCGCATGTCTTCCGGCAGTGCGGCCGGAATTGACGAAATCACCGGCATGCGCCGCGCCGTGGAGCCTCCCAGCAGCATCCAGCACGGCATTCCCGTTGCCTTTCCCAGAATATCCCAGGCAGCGACATCGAGTGCGGCCTTGGCATGTGCATGGCCCGACAGTGCCCCGTCCATAACATCGTAAAGACGATCGACCTGACGACAGTCCTGTCCAATCAGGTGCGGGGCAATTTCGGCTATGCCGGCGCGAGCGCCCAGGGCGTGTGCCGCAATGTAAGTTGCACCGAACGGGGTGGATTCTCCCCAGCCTTCGAGCCCGCATTCGGTCTCCATCCGGACGATGGTCGCGTCAAAGACTTTGTATTCTCGGCCAGCAGACAAACGGTAGGTGCCGCCCGAATAGGGGAGATCGGCCTGAAACACATCGATGCGCTTGATCTCCATTTATCACGCAGGGATCTTCTGGAGGTGCGGATAGCTTTGGACGAAACGTCCGAATTTGTGAGCTCCGCAGGTTACGGCCTGGTATCGGGCGGGATTGTCCTTGGACACACATGACGGCAACGGCGCGAATTCGGCGTCATAATCCGCGTCAATGAAAAACGGGATAGAGTATCGCTCGCGTCCACTCGTGTTGACCACCCGGTGCAGGTTGGCAAGGTATCTGTCGTTCGTCAGACGCTGCAACAGATCGCCGATGTTGATGACGAATGTGCCGGGGATCGGCGTGCCCTCAACCCATTGGCCATCCCGGTTCATGACCTGAAGTCCGCCGACATCATCCTGAGCCAATATTGTGAGGTTGCCGTAATCCGTGTGGGCTCCGATGCCGATAATACTCTCGTCAACGATGCCGGTCTGGGGAGGATAGTGCAGCAGACGTTGAATGCTGATCGGGCGCCGCATCTTTTCTTCGAAGAAATCCGGCGCAAGATCAAGACTGCGTGCGATGCCGGACAGGATGATCATCGACAGGCGTTTCATTTCCTCGTGGTAGAGATAGACCGCGTCACGAAAACCTGGTGCGCTGGCTTCCGCCGGCCATGGATTGGCTCCGAAGAAAGGGCAGTCCGGTTCCGACTCCGGCCCAATGTCAAAACACTCCTTGAGGTCCTTGGTCTTTTCAGGGTCCGTGTTTTCACCAAAGGGCTCGATATAGCCGCGCAGCGTCTGACCCGATCGGGAGACATGCAGTTTCTTCTTTTCGCTTTCGGGCTGGTCAAAAAACGCCTTGGCCTTCAAAAACGCGTTCTCGACCACCGTTTCCGCGACGCCGTGGTTTTTGACATACATAAAGCCCGCATTTGCGAGCGCCCAGCCAATTTCCCTGGCCACCTTGTCGGGGTCGCTGCCATCCAAAAGCGGGGCGATGTTAACGACAGGGATCTTGTCAAAGGACTGGCGCGTGGCGCGCAATGCGTCATCAAGCATTGCGATTTCTGATGTCGACATTTGGCTTCCTGTCTGTCTCCGGTTTGGTGCTGCCTTCAATTCTCCGTTTTCCGGAGATCCTGGCAATGACAAAAAAATTTTTGATGACTTAGAAAAAATAAGCCAAGTTCATGGAAACTCGCCTAAGTTTTGGAATGTCCGACAAGAATGGAATGAGTTGAATTTGCCTCAGAGACCATACGAACTTCCCCCGTTAAACGCGCTTGTGAGCTTCGAGGCGGCGGCACGTCATGTCAGTTTCAAATCGGCAGCGACCGAACTTAACGTGACACCCGCAGCCGTCAGCCATCAGGTGAAAGCCCTGGAGCAGCACTTGAACTGTGTGCTGTTCCGCCGTCACCATCGGGGTGTAGAGCTTACTGAGACCGGGGCGTATCTGTTTGTCTCCCTGCAGCGCGGATTTGAAGAAATCAGTGATGCGCTGGGTCAGCTCAGGGCGCGCGCTTCCAAAACATCTGTCACCGTCCGGGCAACCACGGCAATGAGCGCACTCTGGTTGACACCCAGGCTGGCGCAATTCTGGAAATCGCATCCGCGCATATCCGTTTCCCAGATCGTCAGCGATACGGGCAGTGACAGCAGCGATTGCGATATCAGCATTCACTATGGCGATATGTCCGGCGAAACAGGGTTTTGCCGTTCGCTCTTTCATGACCGGATTTTCGCGTTGGGCAGTCCGCGATTTGCAAGGCAAAACAAGATTGACAGCGTTGAAGATCTGGCGGGCCTGCCTTTGATCCATCTGGATTCCGCCGGTACAGACTGGACCGACTGGCAGGACTGGTTTTCAGCGCTTGGATTTCACGGTTCGCTGCGGAATTCGCATCGGGTGAACAACTACGTGATTGCTCTTCAGGCCGCCCAGGACGACATGGGCGCCGTGCTGGGCTGGGACGGGCTAACCCGTTCGTTTGTGGAAAGCGGTAGACTGGTGGAGCTGGTGCCCGAAGCGGTTCCGTCACCACGTGACTACTATGTCAAACTGCACCCGCGTGCATCGGAACAAGCCAGACTGGTGTTCGACTGGCTGGCCGCTTCATCCAATCGTGGAGACCGGAAAACGGTTGGCAACGAGCCGGGATAGGCCTTTTTCGTGCGCGGAAGCTAAACGCTCCCGCGCATTATGGATCGCGACAAAACTGCCCGTCAGGCGGCGGCCACGTTGCGGAGGAACGTTTCGACTTCCTGCTTCAGCTCATCGGTGCGTGACGACAGCAGTTCGGATGCATCCAGTACCGATTGAGAGGACTCTGATGTCTCGTTCACGGTGCCCGACAGGTCGGACATTCTGGAAGACACAAATGTCGTGCCTTCGGCTGCTTTCTGAGCGTTCTGGGAAATCTCGCCTGTTGCGGATCCCTGTTCACCGACCGCCGAAGCGATCGTGCTGGTGTAGGAATTCACTTCTTCCATGATCGTCGTGATCTCCGCGATCGCACTCACCGACTCCTTCGTTGCATCCTGGATAGCGGTGATCTGGGCTCCGATTTCCTCGGTCGCCTTTGACGTCTGAGTGGCGAGTTCCTTGACTTCGGCTGCAACGACCGCAAAGCCTTTACCGGCTTCACCCGCGCGCGCGGCTTCAATCGTGGCGTTGAGGGCCAACAGATTCGTCTGTTCGGCAATCGCCTGGATCAAAGTTACGACCTCACCGATTTTCGAAGCCGAAGAGGCAAGCCCTTCGACCTTCTCGTTGGTGACGCGTGTCCCTTCCGTTGCACGGCTGACAACTTCGGTTGTCTGGGCGACCTGACGGGAGATTTCGCCGATGGATGCGGACAGTTCCTCGGCAGCGCTGGCGACCGTCTGAACGCTGGACGTCGCATCATCGGCTGAGTTGAGGGTTTCGACCGCGCTGGAGGCGCTTTGACCTGACAAGTCGGACAGGCGTCCGGCGGTGCTGCCCAGGCTCTGGACAGTGTCGTCGACCGAATTCAGTACATTCGACACATTGTTGCGGAAGGTTTCAATGAGTGACTGAACAGCGTTTTGTCTGTCGACGGTTGCCGTTTCCGTGTCCCTTTGCTGTTCGGCAAGGGACAGTCGTTCCACTGCCCTGCTTTTCAAAGCGTTCACGGCTTGCGCTAGGGTGCCGATCTGATCTGTGCGTTCTTTAAATGGTACCTCGCCGTCAAGGTTGTCCTTGGCGATCTGTGCGGTGATCTCAGCAAGTTCGGTGACAGGACTCAGCTGGCGGCGGATAGCGAAAATCAGCAGAAGGACGGAAATAACGACAACGGGCAACGCCAACATCGCATAGCCGCTCATCAGTTCCCATACGTTCGCCTGAACAGCAGCCTTTTCAACGCCGGCATAGAGAATGCCTATGATTGCGCCCGAGTTGGAGAAGATCGGCTGGTAGACAGTGAAATAGTCCTTGCCAAGGATCGTTGCCTGACCGTGAAATGTCTTGCCGCTGGTCACGACGGGGTAGACTGCACCGTTCTTGCCGAGCGGTGTTCCAACAGCGCGTTTACCGTCACCCTTGATGATGTTTGTCGTTTTTCTCCAGAAATCTTTCGTCTCGGGATCCCATGCGAAAACGGTTGCCGTTTCACCGGTCATTCTGCCGATCGAATCGATCATGTCATGGTTTTCAAAGGTAGGTATCTCGGCCAGTTCGATCCGGGTGACACTGCCTTCCGAACTCCAGTTGACGCTCGCTTCGTTCACGCGTTCCTGAAAGATCGTCGCCGCGACGCGCAGATTCACGTCCTGTTTTTTCAGTGCCGCCGTCTGGGCCTGGCCAAGTGCGACCTGGTAAAGAATAATGCCAACCACGACCATGGAAATCGTCAGCACGCCACCCGAGACGATCGCCAGTGTGGACGTCACGCTCAAACGAGCAAAAAGATTTGTCATGAAGTACCCCTATTGCCTCTGGTAGGGGTTTTCACTGATTCGCGTAAATTTTGAGCAAACTCATTCTATCTATTCGTGTTATTTGTAAGTACACACCTAAAAATAATAAATACTTGATTTTGCTTGGATGATTTGCCTTTCTCTCGTCGTCATTTGCCGCAAGGATGAAAATCCTCCGCGATTTTCTTCGAGCCTAGACGATGAACAGCAATGCACTGCCTGACACGACCAGTGCTGCCCCCGCCCAGGCGCCGGCGGCCGGGACTTCCTTCGTGCGCCACCACATCATTGGCAACATCACTGCAGGGGTCGTCGCGGATAGAGTGGCAACGATGCCGACCTCGCCGCCGGACAAGGCAAAGAGTATCAACGTCATACCGATCCCCATGCCGAGCAGGCCCGATATCGCGATGATGCCGACGACCCGAAAGGTAAATTGACCTGCAGGCTTGACCCAGCTGACCGGCAGCCTCGTCAGCAGCACAAGACAGAACGCCGCCACGCCAACACGGATGCTGGAAGCTGCGACCGGATCAGCGCCGGTTTCCATAACCGGACGTGCGATCAGGGAGCCGACCGACTGCGATAATGCTGCTGCCAGTCCGAGGATGACACCGATCCAAAGCGGTCCCTTGATGCTTTCCCACTTGTGCAACTGGGATTTACGCTTGCCGAAACGAATGGCCAGCAACACGCCCAGAAAGATCAGCAGGATGCCGATTGTCTGAAGGCCGGTCAGATCTTCATCCAGGATGATCCAACCCAAAATGGCGGACATGGGTGCGTTCAGCGAAAAGAGCATTGCGGTCCGGCGCGGGCCCATCCGGTTCAGGGTCAGAAAGAGGGCGGTGTCGCCCATGAAGATGCCAATGACGCCGGACAGGATCAAAGGGATCAGATGCGCACTTCCAATTGTGTCCCACCCGCCGGCTATGCCCACCCAGACGCAAAGCATGATCGTAACCATGACCATGCGGGTGCAGTTGAACGCGATCGCACCGAGATGCTGCGCGGGTGCGGCGGACAAGAGACCGGTCAAAGCCCAAAGCGTAGCGGCTCCAAGAGCAGCGGCTTCATAGACGTACATGCCCTAGTCCCGCGGGAGCCTGCCGGTGATCTCCGGTCCGGCGCCCGTCCAGGCCGCTTCGAAAAATGCGTCTTCCAGGATACACATCTGGCGGAAGAGGCCAGCGAGCGTTTTCTGCTTCTCCTGGGAGAGGGCCGGGCCGATTTCGTCCAATTCGGAGCGGATCCAGTTCACGAAGGCTTCGAAGCCTGGAACAGCGTGAAGATCGATCCATTCCGTGAGGTAGAATTTCACTGAGCGGGGTTTTTCAGCCTCGCGTTTGCCCCATGTGAGATAGCACCATTCCGCACAGAGCAGGCAAGTCAGACCTTCGGCATAGGAGCCTTCGCCGGAGGACGTCAAAAGGAGATCCGCAAACGCCTTGGTGACCGGACCCTGCGCCGCCTGTTCGTAGACATCGGGGGACACACCAAGCGCATCGAAAGAGCGCAGGAAATAATCGTTTTCTTCCGATGTCAGCAGTGCCAGAAAGGCTGACAGCCGTGACTTGGACCGCATGCTGGGTGCCTTGGCAACAAGATACCCCAGCGTAGAGGCCAGATCCGTGATGAAGGTGTAGTCTTCGATCAGGTATCGGACATAGGCGTCGTCCGGCATGGTGCCGTCGCCGATGGCGTGGGTGAAGGCGTGACCCGTCGCGCTGGACCAATAGGGCTCAGCGCCTGCTGCCAACCAGTCGGTGAAGGACGCTTCCGGCGAAGACGTCAGGAAGTCCTGATAGGACCCATTGAATGGCGAGGGCATAGCGGAGCCATGCTTTCTTGAAGAGGAAGAGAAGATGCGGACGCCGGACGACGTCCGCAGAAAGATATCAGGCGGCCGCCTTTTTCGGCGTGATCAGACCGCGATTGACCAGCACTTCGGCAATCTGGATGGTGTTCAAAGCGGCGCCCTTGCGCAGGTTGTCGGATACGACCCAGATGTTCAGGCCGTTCTCGACGGTCGCGTCTTCGCGGATGCGCGAGATGTAGGTCGCGTCTTCACCGGCGGCTTCATACGGCGTCATGTAGCCGCCGTCTTCATGCTTGTCGATCACCAGGCAGCCTGGTGCTTCGCGCAGGACGCTGCGCGCCTCGTCAGCGGAAATCTCGTTTTCGAACTCGATGTTGACGCTTTCGGAGTGACCGATGAAGACCGGAACGCGCACGGCCGTGCAGGTGACCTTGATGCTCGGATCGAGCATCTTCTTGGTTTCCGCCAGAACCTTCCATTCCTCCTTGGTGTAACCGTCTTCCATGAAGACATCACAGTGGGGAATGACGTTGAAGGCGATCCGCTTCGGATATTTGTTCGGCTCGATCGGGTCGTTGACGAAGACGGCGCGGGTCTGGTTGAACAGCTCCTCCATCGCCTCTTTGCCGGTGCCGGAGACAGCCTGGTAGGTGGACACGACGATACGCTTGATTTTGGCATGCTCGTGAAGCGGCTTCAGGGCCACGACCAGCTGCGCCGTCGAGCAGTTCGGATTTGCGATGATGTTCTTCTTGGTGAAACCGGAAATGGCATCGGCATTCACTTCCGGAACGATCAGCGGCACGTCGGCGTCGTAGCGCCAGGCGGAAGAGTTGTCGATCACGACGCAGCCCTTGGCCGCGATCCGAGGCGCCCATTCCTTGGAGACGGAGCCGCCAGCGGACATCAGGCAGATGTCGGTGTCGGAGAAGTCGAAATTCTCCATCGCCTGAACCTTCAGCGTCTTGTCGCCGAAAGATACTTCCGTACCCTGGGAACGGCGGGAAGCGAGTGCGATGACGTCATCGGCCGGAAAGCCGCGCTCGTCCAGAATGTCCAGCAGTTCACGGCCGACATTGCCCGTGGCGCCTGCAATTGCGATCTTGAAACCCATTTTCGGTCTAGTCCTTGTCCGTCTCCCCGCTTCACCGGCTGCCCCGAAGAAGGCTTGCCGGCTCTGGGCGCCTCCCATCCCCGGGGAGGCGGGATGAGCGGCACCGTCAAGCGGTGGTCTTGGTTGTCTTTGTTGTGCGTTTGAAAGCGGTTACGGCAGCCGAACGGGTCTCGCCGCGCAGGAATGTTGCGCTGGCAAGAGCCTTGGACATCATATCCAGAATGTCGGCGCTGAGCCGGTTCATCGGGTGCTCGCAATCGTCAAAACTTGAGACGGCGGTGTTTTTGCCCGGAATTCCTTGGAAGTCAACAAGGAATGCGGTGAAAATCTGTTTTGCGGCTTCTGCCGCCAAACACTGTCATCTCGCTGCGATCATGTTTCGCGGTTGAAGAGCCGTCCTAGCGCCTTGCCGCGGGTGTCGATACCGGCCAGCGTCATCATGTGCCAGGCAAGGGCCACGTTCGAACTGATAACCGGTTTGTTCAGAGCACGTTCGCATGCCTCGATAACGGGAAATGTGCGCAAATTGGTACAGGAAGCGAAGACGGCATCGACTTTTGGATCGTCTCCAATTGCACAGATTGCGTCTTGTACGGATCGCGCTTCGATACGTGCAACCACAGCCTCTTCGGACTGGCCGAATGAGCCGATCTTTGCCGGTTCAAGTCCTTCCCGCCTTAGCAATCCGCATACGGCCTCGGTGACGTTGGCTATATAGGGCGAGACAACGCCGATCCGTTCGACTCCAAATGCCTTCAAAGCGGCGACGACAGCAACAGCCGGGTTTGTCACGGATGCGCCCGGATGAGCCTTCCGGATTGCGGCTTCCACAGCCCCGGACCCGATCACGGTCGAGGCAGATGTGCAGGCATATCCGATAACGTCCAGCGGGCGATGACCAGGCAAAAGTGCCGCCGCGCCAGTCAGGTTTTCCTTCATTCGCATGAGAGTTTCTTCGGTGACTTCCGGATCGCTGGCAATGCGGGAATGGTAGAGAACCACCCCGTCCTGATCGAACAGCGGGCGGAATTCCTTTTCGATCGTTTCATCGGCCTGCAAGACGATCAGACCGAGAGCGGCCTTTTTCCCCAGACCCGTGTCACAGTCGAAATCCAGCCGCACATCGCTCTCCTTCAATCCGGGATCACGGGAATTTCTGCAGAGGCGGGCGTGCTCAAGAACTCGGGCGCACCGGCTCGAATGACAATATTTTCCTCGTGCACCATCATCTTGTCGTCGCGAAGACCAATGCCCGGTTCCAGCGTAAGAACCATGTTCTCCCTGAGTTCCGTGCTGTCAAACGCTGTGATCGACGGCGTCTCAGTCAGCTGCATTCCGAGCCCGTGTCCCAGGCGCCCGACGTTGCCGGGATCTTGGGCAAGAACATCGGTCATTGCCTTGAAGAGATCCGCACAGGTCTTTCCAGGACGCGCGATTGCGGCGGCGGCAGCGACGGCCTGAACCAGTTTTTCGTGCGCTGCTCGAACGTCGTCGGTGGCATGGCCGATTGCGAAGTTCCGGTCGAAGTCGCAGAAATACCCATTCCTGGTCGCGCCGGTATCGAGCATCAAAACGTTACCTTCCGCAAGAGGACGGTCGGTCGGGGGTGAAATAACGTCGTAATAACCCCCCGGACCGGCCCCGCCCACCAGATAGGGCACATCGTCGGCTCCCTGCTGCAGGAGCTCGATTTTGAACTTTCGAAAGGCTTCCCTGAGCGGTTGTCCTTCATGAAACAGGCTTCCGGCATTGGCGAATGCGGCCGAACCGATCCTGCAGATCCGGCGCAGGAGATCGATTTCCTTGTCCGATTTGACCATGCGCAGTTGCATCATCAACGGCGATGCATCTGCAAAAGACGTTTCGGCAAGTTCGGACTGCAACTCTTCAAAGTCCTGCATCGGCATGCGCAGCGAGCTTTCCCGTCCCATCGGCAAGCCGATGCGCCGGTAAGTTTTAAGACTGCTCGCCAGAACCGAGATACCTTCGTCAACAGGATGAGGCGCTGAAAACGTCCGGATATCGTCAATCCAGGTGGACGCCATCAGCGGAGCGCCGATCTCGGGGATGATTGCAATGGGCTTTCCGTCTTGCGGAACGATCAGGAACCATGGCCGGGTCGGGCTTTGCCAGAACAGGGTCCTGAAGCCGGTGAAATAACGCATTTCAGGCTCTGTCGTGAAAAAGAGCGCGTCAAATCCCTCTTTCCGCATTGCATGCTGCGCGCGCTCCAGCCGTCCCTCATATTCGCTTTCTGGGAAGTCCGGTTCAGCCATCTTCCGGCCCTTCCGAGAGATAGCAGAGCACCCTGGAGTCTGCTGTCAGGCCCAGCTCTTCAAAATGACTGCGTGCGTGATGAACAGCGCAGAGACTGGCAGCGCCAGACGGGGTCGTCTTTAGTCCGTTGCCGTCAAGCCAGGCAACAGTCTCTTCCGCTTCGGCGTCCGTGACTGTTGAGAAAATATTTGCTTCTAACGCGAGGTAGCGCAACGCCAGATGAGAGGGTTCCTTGCAATCCAACCGGCCCATGTTTGAAACAGGGCCCGGTGCCAGGACAGGCTTGCCCGCGGATATGCTCGCCAGCAAGGCGGGAGCTGCCTCGGGTTCGACAACGACGATCGTTACGTCCTCGCCCCAGCTCGTGCGTGCGCTCGAAGCACAGGCAGCAGCAAGCCCGCCGACGCCAGCCTGCAGAAAGACGTGGGTTGGTGGTTCGGGGATCTGGCGCGCGATTTCTTCGCCCATTTTCAGGTAGCCCTCCATGACATCGCGTCCCGGCTCCGTCATGCCGGGCCATGTGCTGTCGGATAGAAGGTGCCAGCCGTTTTCGGATGCCTGGCGCTCGGCTTCCGCCATGCTCTCTTCGTAGATCTCGCCCGCGCGGGCGACCCTTGCACCTTTCGCCCGCAGCCTTTCAGCGAAGGCTTCGGGGACTGTATTGGCGACAAAAACAACAGCATCGGCGCCGAAAATGCGGGCTCCTTCCGCAAGCGACAGACCATGATTGCCCGCGCTGGCGCAGACGAAGGTCATGCCTTCCAACGCGGTGTTGGGATCGGTCACTTCGCCGGACTGGATCCTGGTGAATGCCTGTTTTGCAATCGCGTAGGCGGCCCCAAGC
Organism: Roseibium sp. HPY-6; assembly: GCF_040530035.1. Classification (NCBI taxonomy): domain Bacteria; kingdom Pseudomonadati; phylum Pseudomonadota; class Alphaproteobacteria; order Hyphomicrobiales; family Stappiaceae; genus Roseibium; species Roseibium sp. HPY-6. The sequence goes on along the minus strand of NZ_JBEWCD010000003.1, from coordinate 90,817 downwards.
GCCTTGAAGCTGCCGAGCCCGAGTCGCGCGCGTTCGTCCTTAATAAACAGCTTATCGATGCCGAGCTCATTTGCGAGTTCGGGGCGGTTCAGAAGTGGAGAGGTTTGAAGGCCGGTAACCTCGGCAAAGAACCCGGATTGCGGACCGAGCGATCTCGAAATGTCTCCGGAAGCGAACTCAGGTTGATCTTCAAGGCCTGTTCCGAGCCATTCATTTTTGATTGTTTTCATTGCGCCCCCTTCACCGTCTCAAGCGGCAGATCAACAGGTTGGAACAAGGAACACAAGGCAAACCGTGCGGATGCCGGTTTCTGAACAAGGATTGTTTTGGCCTGAAGTCGAATCTCATCTTGCAGTGTGTTAATTAATCAATATATCATGATTTATGGATATAAATGATGCTCTCAGCTCGTTCAGTGCGCTGAGTCAGAAAACGCGGCTCGAGGTTTTCCGGTTGTTGATCAATGCGGGGCCGGAAGGAATGAGCGCGGGTGACATCGGAGAAGCACTGAACGTGCGTCAGAATACGATGTCGGCCAACCTGTCGGTGCTCTTGCAAGCCGGTTTGGTGCGCAACGAACGGGAAGGGCGATCGATCAGATACTTTGCGAATCTGGAAGGTATCAGGGATCTACTGACCTATCTCATGGCCGATTGTTGCGGCGGTCATCCGGAACTCTGCGCCCAGGTAATTGAAGCCATCACCTGCAGAAAATAGCAGACAGCACGAGGAGGAAACGATGTCCGAGGGTGTTTACAACGTTCTTTTCCTTTGTACTGGAAACTCGGCCCGGTCGATCATGGCCGAAGCGATCCTCAACAGAGAGGGACAGGGGCGGTTCAAGGCTTTTTCGGCCGGGTCCAATCCTTCTGGCGAGGTGCGTCCGGAAGTGATCGCATTGCTCAAGAAACTGAATTTCAAAACAGACGAGGTGCGTTCGAAAGACTGGAGCGAATTTGCCGACCCGGGCGCACCAGAAATGGATTTCGTATTCACGGTCTGCGACAACGCTGCAAAAGAATCCTGCCCGGTGTGGCCCGGTCAACCTATGTCTGCACACTGGGGTGTTCCGGACCCCGTCAGCGCGGAAGGCAACGAAACAGAGCATCAGGTTGCCTATAACGAAGCCTTCCGGATGCTCAATAACCGGATTTCGATCTTTATGAACCTGCCGATGTCTTCCCTCGACAAGCTCTCACTTCAGGAGAAATTGGAAGAGATCGGCAAGTCGCAGGGCTAAATCTAACTTAGGCGGGCGCCTTCGCCTGCGGTTCAGGACGCAGCGTCAGGAGTGCGAGGACAAAGGCGATCAAGGCACAAGCTGCCACGGCACCGACCAGCGGCAGGGCTGTCCGGTCGAAAAACGGGCTGCAAATGAGGATCATCAGCCCGCCTGCAACCATTTGTAGCGTGCCGCCAAGCGAAGACGCCATGCCGGCATGTTCGCCGTGTTCCTCGAGCGCCATCACCATGGTTGGAGCAATCACAAGGCCAAGGCACGAGTTGCCAAGAAAAAACAGGGCCATCAGGACCAGCAGGTCGTCGAACCCGAGCCAGACCAGCCCGAAGAGTGATGACGTGGCCAACGCAAACCCGCAAACGGCCCAGAAGGCAACGCGGCCCATGCCGTATTTCTGGCCGAGACCGGCGGCAAATTGCGAGGCTGCGAAAAAGCCCACGGCATTGACGGCAAACACCAGCGAGAACCCGGTCGGTGAGAGCGCATACTGGGTCATGTAGACCATCGGTGCCGAGGCGATGAAGACGAAGAAGCTCGCAAGCGCAAAGCCGCCAATCATGGTCAGACCCATGAACCTTGCGTCCTTGATGAGGTAGATTGAGCTGCGGAGAAGCGCTGCCGCATTGATGCGGCTACGCCGGTCGGCAGGCAGCGTTTCCGGCAGCCGCAGCGCGGTCAGGATCATCGCAAGCAGTGCGATCAGGGCCAGGGCGCCGAAGATCATGCGCCAGCTGGCAAGAGATATGATTGCGCTTCCCGTGATTGGCGCCAGCAGGGGCGAAATGCTGATCACGAGCATGACAAGGGCCATCAGCCGCGTCGCTTGAGTGCCGGTGTGCAGGTCCCTGACGACGGCCCGCACAATCACCATTGGGGCCGCGGCACCGAGTGCCTGCACAAACCGGCCGAGCATCATCATTGTGATATCCGTCGCAAAAGCGCAGATCAGCGAACCGGCGATAAAGACCAGAAGTCCCATAAAGATCGGAGGTCTGCGCCCAAGCCAGTCGGCAATGGGGCCATATATGAGCTGCGCAACGCCGAACGCGATGAAGTAGACCGTGAAGGTCATGTGGGCGCCGGCATCATCCGTTCTCAAATCCTCAACGATCTGCGGTGTCGCCGGAAGATAAAGATCGATAGCGAATGGGCCAACGGCAGCCAGCAGTCCAAGGACCAGGGCCGCGCGAACGAATCCGATCTGCATGAGTACATCCAAGAGTGAGGGACGCGCGGTGCGCGCAAGCAATCCAAGCCTGCAACCTGAGAGGAATCACCGATGTTGTCCAGTGTTTTTTAGGGAAACCGCCTGATATCCGGCCGCATTATTTATTCGTGGGGGTGTCATCTAAGCTTCATGGAAATGTCACCGTTCTTGTAATGTGGCCCACTAGCTTGCGCGCACCTCAACCCAAAAAACTGTGGGAGCTAGTGCAATGTCAGACCTTCGCGGACGTTTTTTGAAAAGCGTCAGCCTTTCCGTTCTGGTCGGTCTTGGAGCCGTTTCGGCGGCACAGGCGGATTATTTCGAACGCATCAACACCTACCCCGTCTACAAGACCCTTCCGGACGGTGCGGACAAGGCGACCGAAACCGTTGCAGAAATCATTTATGCCTCCAAAGACGGACGGACGCTGGCATTCACGGACAGCCCGGGCGATTCAATCGTGTTCGTCAATGCTGCTAATCCGCTCAACATTCAGCCGATGGCCCGTGTTGACCTCGGCGGCGAACCGACATCGGTTGCCGTTGGCGACAAGGCGGCCTATGCCGGTGTGAACACCAGCGAAGACTTCATCAATGCGTCCGGTCATCTTGCCGTTATCGCCCTGAACGAAATGGGCGTGACGGCCAAATGCGACGCGAAGGGTCAACCGGACAGCGTTGCTATCTCACCAGACAGAAAATTCGTTGCGATTGCGATCGAAAATGAACGGGACGAGGACCTGAACGACGGTGTCATCCCGCAAATGCCCGCCGGTCATCTCGCCGTATTCGACCTTGACGAAAATGGCGTGCCGACCAATTGCGATGCCGTGCGCATCGTCGACCTGACCGGCCTTGCCGAAGTCGCACCGACCGACCCGGAGCCTGAGTTCGTTTCCATCAATTCCCAGAACCAGGCGGTTGTTACGCTTCAGGAAAACAATCACATCGCCGTTGTTGATCTGGCGAGTGGTGAAGTTGTCGCAAACTTTTCGGCCGGTGCGGCAACCGCCGAAAATGTTCCGGTGAAAAAGGCGCGCATGAGTGATGCTTCCGGGAGCAGTGAGAATGTGCTGCGCGAGCCGGATGCCGTTGCCTGGATCGACGACGAGCGCTTCGTAACCGCCAACGAAGGTGACTACGAGGGCGGTTCTCGCGGTTTCACCATCTGGAGCGCCAAAGGCGACGTCCTTTTCGACAGCGGCAACCAGATGGAACATCTGGGCATGTCCCACGGCCACTACCCCGCCAAACGTGCGCACAAGAAAGGCACTGAACCGGAAGGTGTCGCGGTCGGGTCGTTTGGCGGTGAAACGCTGATCTTCGTCAATTCGGAGCGCGGTAATTTCGTTGCCGTTTACAAGGATACCGGCGGCGCGCCTGAGTTCGTCCAGTTCCTGCCGACCCATGTCGGTCCGGAAGGTCTGCTGGCAATCCCGAGCCGCGACCTCTTCGTCGTCGCCAACGAGGTCGACAGTGCAGAAGACAATGTCCGCTCGCACATTTCGCTCTACAAGTTCGGCGCCGAGACACCTTCCTATCCGTCTGTTGTTTCCGACATGGATCCGGAAAAGGGCGCGCCGATTGGCTGGGGCGCCATTTCCGCGCTGGCGGCTGATCCGTCCGATGCAAACAAGCTCTATGCTGTCAGCGACAGCTTCTATGATGATGCCCGGATCTACACCATGGACATTTCGTCCAAGCCGGCAAAGATCACATCCTACGTGACGGTCACCGGCTTTGATCAGGAGAGGCTCGACCTTGAAGGGATCGCGGTTGCCAGGGACGGCGGCTTCTGGCTGGCTTCCGAAGGCCATCCGAAAAACGAGCGCGAGCATCTGCTTCTGAAAGTCGGAACGGATGGTGTCATCTCGGAACAGGTCACGCTTCCGCAGAGCCTGATCGATCAGGCGAAGCGCTTTTCCTTCGAAGGTGTTACCGAATTCGAGATGAACGGCCAAACCCTGGTGGCTGTTGCCGTTCAGCGCGAGTGGAACGACGACCCGAAGGGGTACACCAAAATCGCGATCTACAACCCGGCGGACAAGTCCTGGGGCTTTGTGCACTATCCGCTCGACGCTCCGAAGAGCGCTGCTGGTGGCTGGGTAGGTCTTTCGGAAATCGTTTCACTGGGCGAGGGTGACTTCGCCGTTCTGGAACGCGACAACAAGGGCGGCGAGAATGCGGCGATCAAGCAGATCACCGTCATCTCTCTGAAGGACGTCGTTCCGGCGGAGCATGGCGAAACGCTTCCGGTTCTGAAGAAGCGCTATGCGATGGACATTCTGCCGGCGATGGCCGAGGGCAAGGGCTGGATACTGGACAAGCCTGAAGGACTGGCTGTCACAGCGGACGGCAAGCTCATCCTCGTGACCGACAACGATGGTGTCGATGATGCTCCGGGCGAAACACAGCTGATCAATCTCGGCCCGGCATCGCGCCTGAACTAAGCCGGCTTCCGGCTCACGAAACTACTACAGAGACCCGGCAGCAATATTCTGCCGGGTCTTTTTGCCTCTTGGAAAGTCAAGCCTCTCAATTGGAGTTTTGGCTGTTGTCTTTTCTGACAAAGCGCAGAAATGCCTGGATTTTCGCGGTTCGGTGAAGATCGACATGCGTTACGATCCAGACATTTGCCGCCCACCTTATCCTGGGCGGCAGGATTTCAACGAGCTCCGACCGGTTCTGAGCTTCGTGTTCAGGCAGGAAACCGAGGCCAAGACCCGCGCACACGGCCTCAAACTGCACCGGTACTTCGCTCGTTTGCAGTGACAGTGAAGTTTGCGGAACGTGCGTGCGCATCCATTTCGAATAGGGGTGCGCCGTCGGACGGCTGACCGTTCCGACGAACTCATGGCCCTCGAATGCCCCGTTCTCCGGATATCCGAAGCGTTCGATATAGTCCCGGCTCGCGTAAAGACCGAAACGGATCTGATAAAACGGAAGAACGACGTAATCGGTGACATCAGGCTTCGGTCCGGCGCGGAACGCGATATGCGCTTCACCGTGTTCGAGCTTTGCAAGTCGTTCTTCCGCGACGAATTCCACGGCTATTTTCGGGTGCGCAATGTGGAATTTCCTGATGGCCGGAATGATCAGTGACGCAATGCCACCGAGAGCTGTAATCGTCAATTCACCTGACAGGAGACCGGCGCGGCTCCGGTTGCGGCCCTCAAGATCTTTGAACATGTCTTCGGCCCGGCTCGCCACTTCAAGCATGTCACGACCCGCGTCGGTGAGGGCGTAGCCGCGGGCATGACGGTGGAAGAGCGTTGTCCCGAGTGCATGTTCCAGCGCTTCAATGTGACGGTTGACAGTCGCGCGATGGACCCCGAGTTCGCTTGCAGCGGCGCTGACGGTGCCTGTTTGAGCAACCAGCATTGCCGTTCGAAGTTCGGTCCAGTGTTTCATCGTCGCAGCCTTTTACTTGTGCGCGCTGATCGCTCATTTGGTGCGCGAAAGCCGCTATTGCGCGCAGCGATGCAGCATAACACCTTATCGCACGGGACAGAACCAGAGCACGTCTTGGGACGTTGCTTAAGGGCGATGAGGTCTAGGAATGCGATTGCTGGCATTTGCGGCGACAAACAGCCGTCAGTCGATAAACCGGCAGCTCGTCGAACTGGCCGCCCTTCAGTTCAAGCGGGATATGCGCACCGATGCGCAGATCGAGTTTCTTGACTTGAATGATTTCGAGATGCCGATTTACTCCGTTGACCGGGAGAAAGAGCGCGGTGTGCCGCTGCCGGCACGCGTCTTTTTTGAAAAAATAGGTAAGGCGGATGCGCTGCTGATCTCGTTCGCGGAACACAACGGATTTGTGACGGCGGCCTGGAAAAACCTCTTCGACTGGATGAGCCGGATAGACACGAAGCTCTGGCAGCACAAGCCCATGGTCATCCTGGCTGCAACGCCGGGACCGAGAGCCGGTGCCAGCGTCTTGCAAAGCCAGGAACTGCTGGCACCCCATTTCGGCGGCATCCTTCGCGGGGCTGCCGGAATAGGCCGATGGGGAGATGCCTATGACCCGGGAGCTGACAAGCTCATCAATGAAGAGGATCGTATCGCGCTCACCTCGGCTTTGGCGGCGATTGCAGAAGAACCCGTTCACGAGAAGGACCCAAAATGAAACCGGAACACAAGATCGCGTTGAAAGTCGCTTCCATCCTCTGGGTGATCTGGGGTGCGGTCCATGTGCTTGCCGCAATCTTGATCATCCCAGTCGACCCTCAAACGGCAATCGGAAACATCGCTGACGCCGTCGACAAGGCGACGCTGGTCGGGGAGTATCCGGAACCCCTGTCCGGCATCCTGTCGCAACATGGCTGGAACCTTGGCTGGTTTGGTGTGACCACAATCATCGGTGCCGTGTTCATCTGGCAAGGCAACATGACGGCGATCTGGGTAACAGCGCTTGTCGGCGGGCTGGCGGATGTCGGTTATTTCGTCTTCATCGATTTGCCCGGTTACGCCAATTTCATTCCTGGAACGCTCATGACACTCGTCTCAGGGTCTGCGGTCCTGCTCAGCGGCTGGGTTTGGGTCGCAAACCGGCGCTTGCAAGCGCCAGGGAGTTCTGCCCCATAAGATCGGCGGGCAATCCTTTACAGACAGGCATCAGGGTTTTTCCAAACTGGCTTCCCGACGCCAATGCCAAAGGGCGGCGGCGACGTGCAGCCCGATGAGACCAGCCAGACATATGGCCGCACCGTGGTGCAGATTGCGCGGCGGCAGTTCGGCGAAAACGCGCAGGTCTACGAGCTTCCCGCTCACGATTACAGGGAACGATCCTGAGAGAGCAATCATCGCGGCTCCGCTTGCCAGAAGGGCAAGCGGGACCAGTCGGAGAAGCCCATGCACCATGTTGGCGCTTACAGCCTGAATTTTGGAATGAACAGGAAATCTTTGTTCTGGAGCGCCTTTCACGAGCCAGAGCAAAACGCGTATCAGTGAAAGAAAACCGGCCAGCGCTCCCAGGCCGATATGAAGTTGCATCGCAATCGGCGAAAGGGTGCCGGAACGTGTCATCAGGAAGCCAGAGCAAAGAGCGGCAAGTCCAAGGACCGCGATGAACCAATGGAGGGTCCGGCTGAAGGATCCTGTCCCGTTCATTTTTCCAGGCCTCCGTCGCTGCGGACGACCTGGAATAGCGCAGCATGAAACACGGTCCCATTCATCTCCTTGCCAAGACTGCTTTGCCGCATTTTCGAAATGGCCGCGTGAAAAGCTTCTGGGCTTTCCCATTTGGCCATATTGATCAGCTGAAACCTGGCACCCGGATCAAGTGCCTGATGCAGACTTGTCGAAATGTAGCCGGGCTGCTGGCGCAGGAAGTTTCTGGCTTTTTCCCAGGAGCCGATCGTTGCATCGATCCGGTCCTTGGGGACCTCAAAGACATTGATCAGCGTGACGGGTTCGCTTTGTGTCAGGTCGTTGGCCATGGCAGGGGCTCCTGAGTGGGTGTTGGTAAGGGCCAGGATCGCGAGAACGAGTGATTTGCTGCGAGTTCGTTTTGTCATGTTTGCCTCATTTATATAGCAAGCTATGTTTAATTATATAGTATGCTATTTATCGTATATGCAAGACATGACGTTCGAAAAAGATTCCTCAGCCGGTTATCTCGCCAACCACATGGCGCGCCTTTTTGCTGCCGGGCTTCATCGGCGGATAAAGCCGCTCGGATTGTCTCCCGGCGTGTTTCCAGCGCTCATCGCGCTTTGGACCAAGGAAGGCCAGACGCAGAAGGCTCTCGTTAAACTGCTGGATATCGAGCAGGCGACACTGGCCAATACGCTGTCACGCATGGAGCGGGACGGACTGATCGTCCGCCGGGCAAGCGAAGACGACGGCCGCGTGCAACAGATCTTCCTGACGGAAAGGGCAAAGTCGCTGGAGAAAGATGCACTGGGTGCAGCGACACTGCAGAATGCGGAAGCTCTTGCGGATTTCACCGAGAATGAAAAAGCACAATTTCTCGAGTTCATGCGCCGCGCTATCGCTGCCATGCAAGGACTTGAAAACAGCGGGAACAAATAAGCGCGGCGTGTTTCGAATTTATTGGTAATTTCAGCTTAGCTTTTCTCTCAATGCGTCCCAATGCGATTCGGGAGATTTCCATTGACCATCCGCAAAAGACTGTTCCTGCTGGTTTTTGTCCTGACCTTGCCGATCGTTGCCTGTGCAGGTTGGATCATCATGTCGGCCTATGACGATCTGGCGCGGGACAGTGCCAAGCTTGCGGGACTTCCGGCACTGGACGCGGTCTGGACATCCTCGGTCATGAAAAGCAGCAACGGATTGCCGGACGGTGTCCTTTCAAACTATCCGCTCTGTGCGCCCGAGAAGCTGCCGGACAACGCGGTCAAAACCCTGTCGGCAGGGCATCGGCTTATTGTCTGCATCGGTGAAAAATCGGGTGTTCGGGCAAACCGCTCACCGGAAGCAAATCTTCTCGCAGGGCTGGTTGCCGGGCAGCTTTCCGATCTCGTTGTGCGCACAAACGCAGTCGTGCGGAACAGCGACAAACTGTCCGAGAAGCAGGAGCTCAGCCATTTCGATACAATGTCTGTGCTGGTCGGTGCGGGGCAGTTCAAGGTTCTCGCAGATGAAATCAGCGGACTGACAAAAGGTGACAACACGGTGCTGTCCGGTGACGGAGAAACACCTTTCGCCAATGCCGCGAAGACATACCGGCAGGCCAGCGGGAAGTTCCAGGGTGCGCTTGCCAAAGTCGCCTCAAAAGTGAGCCAGGGCGCGGATGGCACGACACTTGATCTCGCACCTCTGCGCGAGCGGCACACTGCGTTTCTCGCAGCGATCGACGGCTTGCAAGAGGTCAGTGCCGTTGAGCTTCAAACCCGTCTCGAAGCAATGGTTTCCGGTTCAAAAATCCGGATGTGGGCTGTGGCCGCTGCCCTGGCCGTTGTGTTTGTCATCGCATTCGGTGTGGCGTGGCGCTTCAGCAGTTCCATCCTCTATTGCATTCACTCCCTCAACTGCGGCATTCGCAACCTCGCCGATTCCGATGGGTTGGAAACAGATCTGCCCTTCTCCTATGGACACACGGAAATATCTGAAATCGCGCGGGCCGTCGGTTATTTTCGGGATCGGACGATTGAGCTTACAAAAGAGCGGCAGCGCCTTGAAGGTCAGGCTGCTGCCGAACGCCAGGCGCGCGTCGAAAAACTTATTGAAGACTTTCGTTGCCGCGTGACCGACCTGCTCGAGGATGTCGATAATGCGCTCGGACACATGAAAAACACGTCTTTTACCCTGGAGGACGTCGCGCAGAATGCGGATCAGCGCGCGCGTGCCACGGCAGCTGCGTCTTCGGGCGCATCGGAGAATGTCGATGCGGTCGCGGAGGCGGCAGAAATTCTGGCCAACGATATCGCCGCGATCAGCCGGCGGGCGCAAGATGCCACGGATATCGCACAGGCCGCGAACCAGAATGCCGCGGCTGCCAACGCGGAAATCGAGAGCCTGGCGGAAATTTCAAGATCGATCGGCGAGATCGTGTCGCTCATCAACGCAATTGCCGACCAGACCAATCTCCTCGCGCTCAACGCGACCATTGAAGCAGCACGGGCTGGCGATGCAGGAAAAGGATTTGAGGTGGTCGCCGGTGAAGTGAAGACCCTCGCCGGTCAGACCGCATCTGCGACGGAGCAGATCAGCGAGCAGGTTGCGCAGGTTCAGGGGCGGACAGGCCGTGTTGTGGAGGCAATTGAAAAAATTATTGCCGACATCGGCGAAGTGACGGGCTGTACCACGCAGATTGCCGATGACCTGGAAGCCAGGCGGCAGTCGACTGATACGATCAAAGGGAATGTGCTAGAGGCCGCTGACCAGACACGTTCGGTTGTCGGCGATATGGCGCAGGTTGAAGAAATCGCACAGCAGTCAAGCAGCGCGGCTGCCGATATGGGAAGCCGTACAGGAGATGTTGTTGGCCGCACCGAGGACCTGCGCAAGGAGATCCGCGAGTTCCTGAACGATGTTGCCGCAGCATAGTGATCCAGATCGCGGCCGTTGAACGGATCAACTGGATTCAGCAGTTTCTTTGAGGCCGGCTTTGCGCAGGCCTTCGACATAGGTTTCGATCTGTTCTTCCTTTTTGAGATAGAACAGATGTTTTCGGGCAAAATCGACCGAGAACTCGGGCTTAGATCTTGTCAGGTCAGCAACGGCGCGAGCAGCCTGTTTCTCTTCCCCCAGCAGTCCAAGAGCGGCAACGAGGTGGGCCTGAGCCCAGTATTGCGCGTTCGGGGTCTGCACCGACTTGCGTGCCCAGGAGACTGCTTCCTGAAACTCGCGGCGGAAGAGATGCGCCAGTGAGCGATAGGAATAAAACGCCCACCGGAACGGATCGTGCGGACTGAGCCGGATTGCAATTTCAAACTGCTCGATCGCCTCGTCGAGCCGCCCTTCGTAAGCCAGTGAATCGCCCAGCCCACAATAGGTCACCGCGAGATAGGGGTTCAGATCGACCGCATGTTCGAGCGCGTCGATTGCCAGTTCATATTCGCAACGTGCCAGATAGACCCGTCCGATCGTGAAGAAACTGTTCGCGTCCTGATCGTCCAGTTCCAGCGCGCGCTTGGCGGCCGCCAGGGCTTCGTCCATGCGCTCGTCGTCCGGGGCGGCGTCAAAATAGACCATGCTGAGGACAATGGCGTAGGCCAGTCTCGAATAGGCGCTTGCGAACTCGGGATCGAGCTCGATTGCGCGGCGAAGAAAGTCCTGGCACCTTTGATTGGCGTCGCTTGTGAACTTGTAGAATTCGGCAACACCGAGCTGATAGAGATCCCAAGCCCCCAGGTTTTTGCGGGGCCGCCTTTCCGCCTTCCGTTGTTCGGTCATGCCAAGCTCGGATTCGATACGCGAGGCGACCAGCTCGGTGATTTCGTCCTGCAGATCGAAGATATCCGTCATGTCCCGGTCGAAGCGTTCCGACCACACATTGTTTTCGCTGTCCGCGTCCACCAGCTGAACGGTGGTACGGACCCTCTGACCTGCCTTTCTGACACTGCCGGTTACGATGTAATCGGCACCAAGTTTTTCGCCGATGACCCTGATACCGTCCGATGAATTGCGGAAGGAAAAGCTTGAATTGCGTGCAATCACGGTCAACCAGCGGTTCTTGGAGAGCGCTGTGGTGATGTCCTCGGTGATCCCGTCCGCCAGATAGTCTTCTGAAGGTTCCGTGTTCAGGTTGGCGAACGGCAATATGGCGACGGATGGTTTCATCCTCGCCTGTTTGTAGATGTCCGGCTCCGGTGGTGGTGGATCGTTCCTCACCGGAGGACTGTCCGTTGAAGCCATAGGAGCGACAAATCGAAAGCCGCGGCCGTGGATCGTGCGGATGGTGTGCTGCGAGGTTCCGTCGTCCCCCAGCACCTTCCTGGCCATCTTGATCTGACTGCTCAATGCAGAATCGGAGACAAACCGCTCGCCCCAGAGTTTCGAGAAAATTTCGTCCTTTGTGACGGTTCGCTCGCAATTCTGGGCAAGATAGGAAACCAGATCGAATACCTGGGGTTCCACCGCAACCGTCTCGCCTTTGCAACGCAATTCGAACAGGTCCGGATCAAGCTCAAAATCACCGAACCTGATCCGACCGGATGAGGGCTTCGTTGCGCCGACATCGACGCTATAGGCTTCAATGGGTCGGCTGATGTTCTTCACCTGCTGTTCGCCCAATGGGGTGAAGTGCACCGGAACCCGGCCGCTGACATGGTCGAAAACCTGTTTGGAAAGGACAATCGACCCCGGTCGCGCAATGGTTTCGAGGCGCGCCGCGACGTTGACGCCGTCGCCGTAGATATCGTTACCTTCCACGATCACGTCACCCAGATGAATGCCGATTCGAAGACTTAGTTGCGGCGCGTCGCCATTGCTTCCAGTCGTGCCCGTCAGGTTACGCTGTATCTCAACCGCTGCCTGAAGTGCTCCGACAACGCTGGTAAACTCCGCCAGCGCGCCATCGCCCATCAGTTTGACGATGCGGCCCGAATGGCGCTCAATTGCCGGTTCGATCGTACCGGAGCGGGTATCGTTCAGTTGCCTGAGCGTCCGCTCCTCGTCGCGCTCCATCATCCGGCTGTAGCCGACCACATCCATCGCAACAATTGTTAAAAGTTTTCGGTCCATTTCCGTGCTCTCAATGAATTGGCTGAATGCAATGAAGCGTAATATTTCCTGTAGTATTCACTGTGATGATGGTTTGGTCGAAGTCTATACTTCGGTGTTCCTGATGCCGGTTTTCTTACGGAAGAGTTTCGCTTTATCTGACGTAATGTCAAACCGGCAGTCAGGATCTCATTGCTTAATTTTTGAGCTTTGTTGTTAATCTTCAAGGCCCTGGAAGAGGGCGGTCGACAGATAACGTTCGGCAAAACTCGGCAGAATGGTCACGACTGTTCGGCCCTTCATGCGGTCCCGCCGCGCAACGCGGAGCGCGCAGCAAAGCGCGGCACCGGAAGAGATCCCTCCCGGAATCCCTTCTTGAATCGCCAAGGTCCGCGCCGTTTCCATGGCGTCCTCGTTGCTGACCGTCATGACCTCGTCGATGAGGTCGGTGCGCAGGACGTCCGGAACAAACCCGGCGCCTATGCCCTGGATCATGTGCGGAGAATGCGTTCCGCCGGAAAGTACCGGGCTGTTTTCCGGTTCGACGGCAACGATCCTGACCTCGGGGTTGCGGGCCTTCAGCACCTCGCCGACACCGGTCAATGTGCCGCCGGTGCCAACGCCGAGAACGACGGCGTCGACCACGCCATCGGTGTCGCACCAGATTTCCTCGGCTGTCGTCTTACGGTGAACATTCGGATTTGCCGGATGTCCGAATTGCCAGGGCATCACGGCCTTGTCTGTGTTGGAAATGATTTCCTTTGCCTTTTCGATGGCAGCGCTGATCCCCTTTTCGCGAGGTGTCAGCACAAGTTCTGCGCCAAAAAACTTCATCATCTTGCGCCGCTCGACGGAGAAGCTGTCCGGCATGGTCAAAATGCAGCGGTATCCTTTTGCGGCACAGGCAAATGCCAGGCCGATACCAGTGTTGCCGGACGTCGGTTCGACGATCACGCTGCCCGGGCCGATCGTTCCGTCGGCTTCCATGGCTTCGAGCATCGCGACCGCTATCCTGTCCTTGACGCTCGAAACGGGATTGAAGAATTCGAGTTTTGCGAGAACCTCGGCCTTGCAGCCGGTTTCGCTGGCCATGCGGCCAATGCGCACGAGCGGCGTGTTCCCAATCGTTTCCAGCAGACTGTTATAGACACGTCCCCTGCCGGGCCGGTCGAACGTCAGTCGGGATCCAGGTTGATGTTGCATGCATATATCCTTCACTTGGCTGTACTTGGTGCCATGCAAATCAGATAGCCGGGTGGTGGATGCAGCGCTTGGACCTCTCCTGGAGAGAGCGTGGAGATTTCATGAAGAGATGCTGGATTCGCACACTCCCGGCCAATTTCCAGCGGTCAAGTTGCGAGCGCGCAGCAATCGGTTGCATTCGGGCCGAATGGCTTTATTGAGGAGCCAAGTCTCTTTTTCCGGAACTGTCAGGGGTGGCAAACACCGGCTTGCGCGGGAAAATTCCTACTATCGCGGTGCATGTTCAGAAGGTGGACAGCAATTTGAACAGTCAGTCCTCGTTCGTTCCGAACCGCAATCTCGGAATCGCGAGCGCCATTGGTGTCCTCTTTATCTGGTCCGGCTTCATCGTCTTCTCGCGGGCGGGCGTAACGACCAGCCTGACACCGTCCGACATGACAGGGCTCAGGTTTCTGGTGGCCGGATCCATTACGCTTCCGTTCCTTTTCAAATGGTGGCCGCGGCATCTTCCCTGGCACGCCGTTTGTCTGATGTCTTTTTGCGGGCCCGGCGCTTTCTATTCAATGCTGATGTACTGGGGGCTGAACGAGGCGTCGGCGGCCTATGCCGGTGTTTTTGCGAACGGAGCTCTTCCTATTTTCACGGTCATTCTGGTGGGGGTTTTTGCGGCGACCTTGCCGGACAGGAGACAAATCATCGGAATTACCGTGATCGTTGCGGGCGCGGTCCTTTTGGGGAGTGCGGGCTTCCTCACCAGCGGCAAGAATGTGGCCGTCGGAATAGGTCTGTTCCTAAGCGCGTCCGCGGTGCTTTCGGTCTATATTTTCGGTGTTCGGCAATGGCAGGTGACACCGCGTCAGGCGCTTGTTCTCGTCAACGTGCCGAACGCACTCCTGTTCGTGCCGATCTGGCTGTTCCTGCTTCCGTCCGGCCTGGAAGACACCAGCATGGCAATGATTGCGTTTCAGGCGGCCTATCAGGGGCTGGGTCCCGGCTTCGTCGCCGTCATTCTCTTTGCCTTGGCTGCAACGCATCTTGGGCCGACGGCAACCGCCGGGTTTTCCGCCGCCGTGCCGGCATCAGCCGCCGTATTGGCGATCCCGGTCCTTGGTGAGATCCCCGATATCCGGGAGTGGATCGGGATTGTGATCGTCACGGTTGGCTTGTCCCTGCTCGTGATGAAACGCAGCGAATAAGCAAGTGTTTCAGCATGGATTGCCGCCGGTCAGGCGTGTTCGATCAGATCCCAGTTGTTGCCGAACGGGTCCTGGAAGACAGCCACCTTGCCGTATGCTTCTTCGCGCGGAGCTTCCAGAAAGACGACACCGTTTGAGACCATGGCCGCATGATCACGGTCAAAATCATCGGTGTTGAGAAACAGGAACACGCGCCCACCAGCCTGGTTGCCAATGGCGGTGGCCTGTTCGTCATCGTCGGCTTTTGCCAAAAGCAGGCGCGTTTCAGCGCTGCCTCTGGGTGCGACGAGCACCCAGCGTTTGGTCTCGCTGAGCTGTGTGTCTTCAACAAGATTGAAGCCGAGCTTCCCGACATAGAAGGCAATCGCCGTGTCGTAATCCGGCACGACAAGCGCGACGGCACCGATCATCTGTTTCATTTCGCTCACTGTGCCTTGCGATAGACGGATGTGTTGGTGAAGCTTGCAACGTCGACTAGGTGAACGGTCTGGGTGACCGTCAGCGTCCGGCCATCCTCGGAGAGCTCCCGGTCTGCTTTCATGATCGTCAGACCTCCGCGCCGAGCTTCGGACACCAGGTTCCGGTCGCCCTGGAATACCAGCCGCATGGCATCGACGAGGCCGCTTTTGCCGAGCTTGACTTCCGGACCGTCCGGGACGGCCTCGAACGTATCGCTGCTGTCTTCACCCTCAGCCGAGATCTGGCTCATGGTGAAGCTCACCATGCCGAAATTGTCTTCAATCCGAAGCGTCGCACTTTGCGGCGGGTCTCCCTGCTCGAACTCGCTTTCGTCCGCGTCGAGGATCCAGGTGCCAAGAAAGGGGGCGATTTTGTCGTCGATCATGTGAGCGGCCTTGGCTCGGTGTGAATGCGTGCCGGCGATTTTGTACCCGGCAACAAACTGACCATCGTCTTCCCGGACGCTGCGTTGCGGAGATCCGGGAATGGCGGGTCGAAGGTGACGGGCGCTCCGATCCCTGCGCGCTTTACACGTGACCGGGATGACGAAGATAGCTCGTGCCAACAGAATAACCGCCCCCGGAATACCCGCGGGCGGTTTGATTTGCAATCAATGCGCGGTTCAGGCGGTCAAAGCGTTCAGCTCGGCAACGATGACATCACCCATCTCGGCAGTGGTGACGATCTTGTCGCCGTCCTTGGCAATGTCCTTTGTCCGCAGACCTTTTTCCAAGGCTGCTTCGATCGCCTTTTCAACCTTGTCGGCGGCTTCGATCTCTTCAAAAGAGTAGCGCAGCGCCATGGCGAAACTTGCGATCATCGCGATCGGGTTGGCAGCGCCTGTTCCAGCAATATCCGGGGCCGAACCATGAACCGGCTCATAAAGTGCCTTGCGTTTCCCGGTAACCGGGTCCGGCGCGCCCAGGGACGCGGATGGTAGCATGCCGAGGGAACCGGTGAGCATGGCGGCGACGTCGGACAGCATGTCCCCGAAGAGGTTGTCGGTGACGATCACGTCGAACTGCTTCGGCCAGCGCACCAGCTGCATGCCGCCGGCATCGGCAAGCATGTGTTCCAGCTCGACATCGTTGTAGCCTGCCTGATGCGTGTCGGTGACGACCTCGTTCCACAGCACGCCGGACTTCATCACGTTCCGTTTTTCCATGGACGTGACTTTGTTGTTGCGGGTGCGGGCGAGTTCGAAGGCCACCTTGGAAATGCGCTCGATTTCATAGGTGTCGTAGATCTGGGTGTCGATGCCGCGCTTCTGGCCGTTGCCAAGATCGGTGATTTCCTTCGGTTCGCCGAAATAGACACCGCCGGTCAGTTCGCGGACGATCAGGATATCGAGGCCTTCAACCACTTCAGGCTTGAGAGAAGACGCATCCGCGAGCGCCGGGTAGCATATCGCCGGACGCAGGTTCGCGAAAAGCTGCATTTCCTTGCGAAGGCGCAGAAGTCCGGCCTCAGGGCGGACATCGTAAGGAACCTTGTCCCA
Organism: Roseibium sp. HPY-6; assembly: GCF_040530035.1. Classification (NCBI taxonomy): domain Bacteria; kingdom Pseudomonadati; phylum Pseudomonadota; class Alphaproteobacteria; order Hyphomicrobiales; family Stappiaceae; genus Roseibium; species Roseibium sp. HPY-6. Next base: position 73,884 of record NZ_JBEWCD010000003.1, on the reverse strand, counting down.
CTTGGGCCCGCCGACGGCGCCGAAGATCACGGCGTCGACTTCCAGTGCCTTGGCCATGTCCTCGTCGGAAATAGCCTGTCCATGCTTGTCATAGGCCGCGCCGCCGACATGACCTTCGGTGGTTTCAAAAGACATATCGCTGTTCTGGTTGAACCAGTCGATTACCTTTTCCACTTCCTTCATGATTTCAGCGCCAATGCCGTCGCCCGGCAGAAGTAGAAGACTGTGAGAGGCCATGGGCGTTCCATCCTGCATTATTGAAAACTGTTCGCGCTGAGTTACCGCGCCTTGCCTTGTCTTTCAAGGCAAAGCCAGTTGCGATTTACTCAAGAGACGCTGCCGGTTCGGTCAAGCATGACCTGATTGACGGCGTCTTTCAGATCAAACCTCGAACAGCCTGCCACAGAAGGTTGAGCGCCAAAGCCGTCATGACCCATTTGAATCCGGTCTTGAAGGTCGCTTCATTCATTTTTCCAAGCAGCTTCGAGCCGGCCAGTGTTCCCAGAAATCCGCTCAGGATCATCGCGAGGATCAGGCCGGCCCAGGGTGCGAATGCGAAGCCGAGCGCACCGAAGGCAATGATCTTGAAAACATGCATGACGAGGGCTGTCACAGCCTGGTTTGCGACGAAGCCGTGACGGGTGAGGCCAAGGGTCGACAGTACCGCGCCGCCAATGGGGCCTGCAGCGCCAAAAAACATGGAAAGAAATGTAGACGCAAAACCGGCCGCAGCCATTGCGCGTTTCTGGGCCTTGCCGAATTTTGGTGGTCTGCCCCAGACGACCCACAAGACGAACGCGCCGATCCCGGCTCTGAGCGCAGCAGATGGCAGTTCCACCGCTATCGCACCGCCAATGCCTGCGCCAAAAATTGCGCCTGCGGTGAACCACGCGACGATCAGCCAGTCGACATGTTTCAACTGAACCAGAGCGCGGCCGCCGTTTGATCCGATCTGCACGACACCGTGAACCGGGACGAGCGCGCTCGTTGGCATCAATGTGGCCATCACCGCAATCAGGGCAATGCCACCTCCCAGTCCGACTGCCGCGGTGAGGGCGGACGTGAAGAAACTCGCGACCACCAGAACGCAGGTCGCAATGAAGCCGAGTTGCTCGGGAATGATCGTTGTCAGAAAGTCCATCAGGGTCAGGCCCAGCGCGATCTGGCGTAGTTCAATGCCTCGCGGACGTCGAGCTGGCGGGTTGAATTGCCGCTTCTAACATAAAAGACGGATGACCTGCCTTCTTCCATATAGACCGCGCGGGGCGCCGGCCGGATGATGATCATTGCAACATCCTTTTCGTCGACTCTCGCGAAAACAGTATGAATGGACGGACAAAGATCACCGCCGAGGTTCTTGGATACAATGTCATTGATGGTGCGCTCGAAGGAATCGAGGTCAGGGCTTTTCAGTGTCGAGAGGTCCTTGTCGAGACCGAGCGGTTTGCCGTCGTCGTCGACACCGACCAGCAAGTGGCCGCCGTCTGTGTTGAAAAAACCGGCAATCGTCTTGGCTATGACCTTTTCCAGGCCCCTGTTGATGCGGTCTTCTTTTACGTCCCAGCGGAGGGTTGATTTGAACTCGACGGTATCCGTTTCCCCGCGTTTCATAAGATCCGGGATCACGGTGGTCTGTTCGTCGCGCAGAGACTGGTAGGCCTGCGAAGCCCGCAGGTAGTTTCGGCTGAAAACTCCGAAAGCCAGTCCGACAATCGCGCCGACAAGCGTATAGGCAATCGCGACGTCGAGGTGCCGCGGTAACAAGACCAGCCACAAGCGGGCCGACAGAAACTCCAGAACATTTGGTGCGGTGTCAGAAAAGCGGGACAGTTCCCACCAAACCACAACCAGGTTCAGCGGGTGGATGACAAACACGCCCACAAACGCACCGACCAGCACATAGGTGGCCAGGAAGGAGAGTTTGAAAGGGGAAAGTGCCATTGCGAAACGCCCAAAAGAAAAGCCGGTCGGAACCGGCCTCAGTCATATAGCGAATCCCCGCTGACGTCATCCCGTTGAAAGCCGGTCATGAAAACCACTGACGGCGACCCCCTTGTCGCAGGTCCATCACATTGACAATTGTCGCTAGGGATAAAACGACCCGGCCTTGCCGCCTCGACACCACACCGGGACGCTAACTCCGGAAGACTGTTTTCGATCAGATCATTGACTTGCCAAGGGCTAAAAAACCTGCTGTCGGTTTTAGTCAGGCGGCCTTCGCCGGAAGGGCTGTCTCCACGAGTTTTACCCAGTACGAGCAGCCGACCGGGATGAGCTCATCGTTGAAGTCATATTCGGGGTGGTGCAGACCGGCGCTGTTGCCGTTGCCTGCAAAGATGAAAGCACCGGGCCGTTCTTCAAGCATGTAGGAGAAGTCTTCCCCGCCCATCATAGGTTCAATGTTCCGGTTCACCTTGCCATCGCCTGCAATGCCTTCGGCGATAGCTGCGGCGAAATCGGTCTGTTCGTCGTGATTTGACGTGACCGGGTATCCGCGCCGGAACTGGAGTTCCGCCCTGGCGTCAAATGCCTCAGCAATCGACTTGACGATGTTGCCCATGCGCTGTTCGGCGAGATCGCGCATTTCCGGGTTCAGGCTTCTGACAGTGCCACGCAGAACGGCTTCCTGCGGGATCACGTTAAACGCGTTGCCGGCATTAAACACGGTAACGGAGACCACGACGGAATCGAGCGGGTCCGCGTTGCGGCTTGCGATCGTCTGCAGAACAGACACCATTTTTGAGCCGACAATAACCGGATCGATGGTCTGATGCGGCTTGGCTGCATGTCCGCCCTTGCCGGTGATGGTGATACGGAACTCGTCGGTTGCGGCCATGATCGGCCCCTTGCGGATCGCAAACTCGCCGACCGGCATGCCGGGATAATTATGCATCCCGTAGACTTCGTCCATGGGCCAGCGGGTCATCAGGCCGTCATCGATCATGGCCTTCGCACCCGCACCGCCCTCTTCCGCCGGCTGGAAAATCACAACCACCGTGCCGTCGAAGTTCCGCGTCTCAGACAGATATTTCGCTGCACCCAGCAACATGGCTGTATGACCGTCATGGCCGCACGCATGCATTTTTCCGGAGACCTTGGAGGCGTAAGGTTTTTTGGTTTCCTCTTCGATTGGAAGCGCGTCCATGTCCGCACGCAGACCAACCGCTTTGCCTGCGCCGCCGTTCCGGCCCTTGATCACGCCCACGACACCGGTTTTGCCGATCCCGGTCGTGACCTCGTCCACGCCAAAACTCTCCAGCAACTCAGCGACTTTTCCAGCCGTTCTGACTGTTTCATAGAGAATTTCCGGATTTTCGTGGAAATCGCGGCGCCAGACGGTGATCTCGTCAGCCAGATCAGCAAGGCGGTTAACGATGGGCATGAAGAACTCCTGAAAATACGGCGAGGTGACTTTGAGCGGCTAACCTATCGCAAGAACGGCAAAGGGGAAGGCCCGGCAGGTGAAACTTTTGATTTTTTCCGCAGTTTGCAAAATTACTGCGCGAAATTGTCCAAAACAGGATCAGGTTTCCCGGACACGGTAGATGCGGGTTCTTTTGATCTCGTTGTCTTCCAGAGCGCCGATGACCTTGACCGAATAGTCCGCCAGTTCGACAAGCCGTTCGCGGGGCAGGTAGGATCGACCGGGATCGCCAACAAACACGCTGATATCCGCCGCGTTGAGGCGGTCAACAAACCCAACAACCTTTTCGGCCATCTGCTTGTCGTAGAAAACGTCTCCGCAAAAGACAACGTCGACGTCAGGCAAGGGCTCTGACGTGATGTCGGCGGCCTGTCGTGTAAGATCGACGCCGTTCAAAGAGGCATTCAGGCGTGTCGCCTCCAGCGCAAACGGATCAATATCAACGGCGTGGCAACTTCGCGCGCCTGCCTTCATTGCGGCAATGCCGACAAGTCCTGATCCACAAGCGAAGTCCAGAACCGCTTTGCCGGCAACAAGCTCAGGCGTGTCCAGTATATAACGCGCCAGGCCCTGGCCACCCGCCCAGGCGAACGCCCAAAACGGAGGTGGGAGCCCAAGTTCTCCCAGCTCCTCTTCGGTTTTTTGCCAGAGCTCCATCGCCTCGTCGGCAACATGAAGACTTATCTCCTCAGCGTGCGGTACCGGCTTGATCCGTGTTTCCCGCAAGATGAATTCGCAAGGGTCTTCGATGACCGGCATGGCTTTCACAGGGCCTTCTCAGGCAGGTTTTTTCAGTCCGCCCATCTTGCAGACGATCTTCCATTCATTTTCTGTGACCGGTTGGACGGACAGGCGTGTGTTTGCAACCAGCGCCATCTTTTCCAGGCTCGGTTCAGCCTTGACGTCGGCAAGGGTGACCGGCTTTGGCACATCGCAGACGGCTTTGAAATCGACACATTCCCAACGCGGGTCATCCGTGGTGGTGTCCTGATGGATTTCGCTGCACACCTCCACGATACCGACAACTTCCTTGCCGATATTGGAGTGATAAAAGAAAGCCTTGTCGCCGATTTCCATGGCCCGCATGTTGTTGCGCGCCTGGTAGTTCCTGATGCCGTCCCATTGTTCTCCGGCATCCCCCTTGGCCTTTTGCTGCTCCCAGGACCATTTGTCCGGTTCGGATTTGATCAGCCAGTACTGCACTTAAGCAACCTCCGGGTTCTTGATCACCCAGTTCCAAGGGCGAATCTCGACGCTTTCGAACAGATCAGCCTTGGCGTAGGGATCTTCCTGAGAGATGGCAAGCGCCTCGTCCCGGTTCGCTGCCTCGATGACGACCAGCGATCCCGTCATGTTGCCGTCGTCGTCCAGGAACGGTCCGGCAGCCTTGAGCCCGTTGCCGAGGCTCTTCAGAAACGCGATATGGTCGTTGCGATTGTCGAGTCGCGTTTGTAGTGCACCGGGCTTGTCGGTGCAGATCAAGGCATAGAGCATGAATGAGATCCCTGGTTGAAGACGCTTGTCCGAACCTAGGGCCGAGTTGTCACAAACTCAATGGCGGAAAAGGCCCTTCAAAGGCTTTCCGTTTCCGACTTCAACGGACGCGCCATCAAAGTGTTGAGAGCGTCATCGATTGAAAGATCTTCATCGATCATTCGGGCGACCGTTTCGCAGATCGGGACATCAATCTCGTGTTTTTGGGCCAGTTTGACGGCAACCCTTGCCGAATAGGCGCCTTCCGCCAGCTTGCCCCCGGCCGCGATCAGTTCCGAGGCCTTGAAACCTTCCCCGAGACGCAAGCCGAATGAGAAATTCCTCGACTGAACCGAGGAGCAGGTCAGGACGAGGTCGCCAAGGCCCGAAAGGCCGGTCAGTGTTTCGCCCTGTGCCCCCATGGCGGTGCCAAGACGGGTGAGTTCTGCGAACCCGCGCGCTGTCAGGGCGGCCTGGGCGCTGGCCCCCAGTTTTCTCCCGACAACGGCACCGCAGGCGATCGCGAGCACATTCTTAAGCGACCCACCGATCTGCGCCCCGAGAATGTCAATGGACGCATAGGGCCGAAAGCACGCGGACTGAAGTGCCTCGCACAGGCTGAGCGCAGTTTTTGCTGAATTTGCCGCAACGGTGACTGCCGTTGGAAGGCCACGGGCAACGTCGTCGGCAAAACTCGGACCGGAAAGCACGCCCGGTTCAACGCCCGGAAGTTCTTCGCTCAGCACCCGCGACAGGAGCTTGCCTGAGGTCTGCTCAATCCCCTTTGCGCACAAAACCACAGGACCGCGCACAGCGCCGGTCTTTTTCAGTCCAGCCAGGATAGCGCGTGTCGTCTGTGCAGGCGTCACCAGCAGAATCGCGTCCGCCTCCGCAACATCCTCAAGGGAAGTTGTCGCGTTCAGGTCCTCATCGAAAGTAATCCCGGGCAGGTACTTAAGGTTCTGCCGTCTTGCGCGGATGTTGGAGACGGTATCCGCATCGCGCGCCCACAGTCTGACATTTCGTCCTGCACGGGCGGCCGTCAGCGCCAGCGCTGTTCCCCAGGCCCCGCCCCCGACAATGCCGACCGTCTTAATGGCGCCCATTGATCTGCCTTTCCACGCGCGTCCGTAATGTTTCAAGCTGTGCTCCAAACCCTTGAAAAAAGCGGGTCTCGGCGGGAGCATCGACTGCGAACAAATCGATCCAGAACAGATGGAACCGGATTGGCGGACCACCTGCGCTGGGTGAAGTTTCGAAATGTTCCCATTCCGCGGCCGGTTTTTCCGGGATGTGTCCGTGAAAATGCCGCCGCCGATGCAATCCATCGAGACAATCGGGCACATTTTCAAAGATCCTGTCCTGGTCCGCGAACGATTCGAGCGCGATATCCAATGAAAGTCCGGTTTCTTCGGAAAACTCGCGCCGAGCTGCCTGCAGATAGCTTTCACCAGGATCCAGCGTACCGCCGGGTACCTGCAAGCCAACATGCGGATGATCGGGTTCTGAAAACACCAGGAGATCCGTGCCGCAGGTCAGGTAAACGTAAGCCTTATGATAGACGTGCATGCGGCGAGGATCCTTTGCTGAAGGGCTCTGCTTCCTAGCAGGCTCCCTGCACGCGCAAAAGGGCAAGTTTGTGATCGGGGCGCAAATTCGGTGATGAAAAAGGCGTTCGCGTCGACCAGGCCGCGCCGATAAGGCGCTGTCAGGCCTTCGCGCCCTTTTTTCCAGCTCCGAGAATCCCCGCCCGTTCCGGGTCCAGGGGCCAGCGCGGGCGCGGGGAAACGTTCATGTCGTCTACCGGGCCCAGCTGCAGGCGTTCAATGCCGGCCCAGGCAATCATGGCGGCGTTGTCTGTGCAAAGCCGCATTGGCGGCGCGACAAACCGCGCACCTGCCTCCTTTGCAGCACCGGTCAGTGCAGCACGGATTTCCTGGTTAGCCGCGACCCCGCCAGCGACGACGATAACGGGTTCTGCTTGCGGATGCCTTTCCCGGAAGAGCTGGAGCGCTGATTTTGTGCGGGCGGACAGCACATCGGAAACCGCGCGCTGAAAAGCGGCGCACAGGTCTGCGACGGTCTGTTCGTCCACCGGTTCCAGTTTTTTGGCCTGGGTTCGAAGCGCCGTTTTCAAACCGGCAAATGACATGTCGAGGCCCGGCCGATCAAGGAACGGCCGCGGCAGCTTGAAACGTTGAACATCGCCTTTCTGCGCCATCTTTTCCACTTGAGGCCCGCCGGGATAGGGCAGGCCCAGCAGCTTCGCGGTCTTGTCGAACGCCTCGCCTATGGCATCGTCGATCGTCGTGCCGAGGCGTTCATAGTCGCCAACGCCGCGCACAAGCAGAAACTGACTGTGCCCCCCGGAGACCAAAAGCAGAAGGAACGGAAAGCTCAGATCGTCGGTCAAGCGGGCCGTGAGCGCATGGCCCTCCAGATGGTTCACGCCGATCAAGGGCTTGCCCGCTGCCATGGCGATTGCTTTCGCGGTCATGAAACCGACAATGACGCCACCGATCAACCCCGGCCCGGCCGTTGCTGCGACCGCATCGATGTCTTCCCACGCGCAATCAGCCTCTTTCATCGCCTCGGCGACAATTCTATCCAGGATCTCGATATGCGCACGGGCGGCGATTTCCGGAACCACACCTCCGAATTCAGCATGCTCGTCGATTTGCGCGCGAATGGTGTTGGACAGAATCTTCCGCTCGCCGGGTCCGCACACGACCGCCGCCGCCGTCTCATCGCAGCTTGTTTCAATGCCGAGTACGGTCAGATTGGTCGCATTGTCTTTTAAGTTGACTGAAGTCATTGGTTTTGCGAGCGCAGCCTGTGATAGGACATAGGGGCGAATTCCAAACAAGTCTCCGGCGAATTCTTGCCGGGCGTAACATCCGGACGGTAAACCTTGCAACCAAATCCTTTGCGCATCGGAACCAGGGGCAGCGCACTTGCGTTGGCGCAAGCTCACGAAACCCGCGATCGCTTGATGGCGGCGCATGGCCTTGCCGATGAGGCGTTTGAAATTGTCGTCATCAAGACATCTGGTGATCGCATTCAGGACCGGCCTTTGTCGGAAGTTGGCGGGAAAGGATTGTTCACCAAGGAAATCGAAGAAGCGCTGCTCGACAAGCGGATCGACATTGCCGTTCACTCCTCAAAGGACATGCCGACGCATTTGCCCGACGGGCTTGCGCTGACAGCGTTTCTGCCACGCGAGGATGTTCGCGACGCGTTTTTGTCACCCAAGGCAACATCTCTCAACGACCTGCCCGAGGGGGCCGTCATCGGCTCCAGTTCCCTGCGCCGCCAGGCCATGATCAAGCGGATCAGGCCGGATATTGATGTGGTCATGTATCGCGGCAATCTGCAGACAAGGCTTCGCAAGCTGGCCGAAGGAGAAGTCGATGCGACGCTGCTGGCCGCTGCGGGGCTCAACCGGCTGGGTCTAGAGCAGGAGATCACGAGTCTCCTTGACACGAACGACTTTCTTCCAGCCGTCGGACAGGGTGCAATTTGCATCGAGAGCCGTGAGAACGATGCGGCGACCCTTTCCATGCTGGCGGCAATCCATGACCCGGATACGCAGATCCGCCTCGACGCCGAACGTGCGTTTCTTGCGGTTCTGGACGGCTCTTGCAGAACGCCCATCGGCGGGCTGGCGACGCTGGATGGCGGCCGGCTTCACTTCAAGGGGATCGTTTTGAAGCCGGACGGCAGCGAAGCGCATGAGGCGGAAGAAACCGGCGCGGTCGAAGATGCGGTCAAGATCGGTGTTTCGGTTGGTGAGGCCCTGAAAGAGCGCATGGGACCGTCCTTTCTTGCAGAAACCTGAAGGGATGCGTTTTCTTGTCACACGGCCGCAACCTGAATGCAGTCGAACGGCCGACAGGATCCGGGCGAAGGGCTATGACGCCGATGAAGCGCCGATGCTGGTCTTTTGCCCGAAGCCACCGGAGAAATTTGATCTTAGCAATGTATCGGCGCTCGCGGTCACGAGCCGACGGGCGATTGATGTGATCGCAGACCACGCTCAGGCTGAGGATTTCAGGCAGTTCCCTGTTTTTACCGTCGGGGATACAACTGCGGCGGCAAGCAAGAGCGCCGGGTTCGGCACTATCTTTTCAGCTGGTGGTGATGTCGCATCGCTTGCAAAACTGATTGTCAGCAAGCACATGCAGATTGGTACAGGCACGGTGCTCTACCCTGCGGCACAGGATCGAAGTGGTGACCTGGAGGAGGTGTTGGCGCAGGCAAACATCGAATGCCGGACTGTTCCGGTCTACAAGATGAATGAAGCTGTAGACTTTCCCGGTCGTGTTGAGGAACGGCTTCGAGCCGGGTCTTATGACGGCGTACTGATCTATTCGAAACGAACGGCAGCAACACTGATGCATTTGCTTGGGCAGCGCGGTCTGGATCACATTATCTCCAATTTGCGGATTTACGCGATTTCGCAGCAGGCGGCTGAACCGCTTTCCGACTACATGAAGGTGGAAGTTGCTGAAGACCCTTGTGAAAATGCGCTACTGGAACTGGCCTTAGGAGAGTGTTAACCAGATCCGGTGGAGTCCTTGTTTTGCAGCGCGCAAAAGACTGTGCCGCAGCGCTACCGCTTCGCCTTGAGGTGTGTATAGTGAGTGACCGGAAGGTTCAGGAGGAGACTAGATGACGACGGACAAGAAATCTTCTGGCGGAACGTCCTCTTCAGGCGGAAGCGGATCCGGCCCGACCGACAAGCCGGGCAGCAGCGCAAAGCCGTCAACCAATACCGGCTCCAAACGGCCGGTGACGATCGACCTGACAGCGGAAAAAGTGAATGAAAAGGCGGGAGCATCCGCAACTGGGTCTGCGTCCGGCAGCACTCCAAAAACTGGCAGTACGACTACGCCAGGCAAAAAGCCTTCAGACTTGAAGCCGGAGACCGCAAAGGCGGATCCGTCCAAACCTTCAGCGACGACGGCATCTTCATCCACAACATCGAAGAGTAGCCCGGCCTCATCGTCCTCTCCAACGGCCGCATCGTCTTCCAGCAGCGCCCGGACAACAGCGGGACCTTCGTCAACCTCAACCAGTCCGCGGTCCGCGACCTCAAGCGCAAGTTCCAGTGCGACACCAAAACCGGGGCCGACATCTTCCTCTTCCTCCAAGCCGGCGAGTTCTGGCAGCGCATCCGCTTCCAAAACTGCCGCGCCGTCCTCCAGGCCATCCTCTTCCTCGACGTTTTCAAATCCGCCGGCTGCCCAGGAGCGCGGCGGTGTCGGTGCATTCGGCGTTTTGATCGCTGCGGTCATTGGCGGCATCATTGTCCTTGGGGGTGGTTTCGGACTTCACCAGGCCGGAATTCTCAAGTTGACGCCTGAGCAGGATCAAGAGCTTGCCGGTGCCTTGTCCGCTGCAGAACGGAAAATCTCGGACCTTGAGCAAAAACTTGAGGAAGTCGGCGCCTCGGCGACGGATCAGTCTTCAGGGCAGGCGTTGTCAGCACTTGAAGCCAAGGTGACATCGCTTGAGAATGATATTCAAAATGCGGTCTCTTCCGCATCCGCCGATGTCACGCCTGCGATCGATGCCCTGAAAGAGGACATTGCGACCCTGCGAAGCGATGTCGCCTCGACTGCAGGCGCCGGCGGCGCCGCTGGCTCTGTCAATCTCGAGCCTCTTGAAACGCGGATCGACGCGCTGGAATCAGCGTCTTCGCAGCAGTCCGCTGTCGATCTGACGCCTCTGGAAGACAGGCTCTCCAAGCTTGAAAGCGAAGCCACATCGACGACAAGCACGGCTGACACGCTGTCGGGCTCCGTATCCGGTCTGGAAACCGAGATGAGCGGATTGAAGACCCAGTTCGCAGACGTTGAAAACCGGCTGCAAAACGCGGAAGCCACCGCCAAGGCGGCGCAGACCGCCGTATCGACATCAGACGTATCGCTCAAAACGCTGGCGGACAGCCAGGCGCGGGCAACGGAAACCCTGTCCAGCCTGTCTTCCGACATCAATTCGGTGGGGGCTGCCAACACCGCGGCGCTTGAGACAATCCGGGCGGAACTTGATGCGATCTCGAAGCGATTGCAGCATGTCGAAAGCACAATGGGGGATGCCACTGCCCGTGAGGTTGCAGCGCGCGCGCTGTCTGTCTCCGCACTCAAGTCGGCCGTCGACTCGGGTCGTCCCTATGAAACGGAACTTGCTGCGGTAAAGGCGGGGCTGCCGTCCGACATCGATGTCAAGGCGCTTGAAGCTCACGCCAAGACAGGCGTTGAACCGGTGTCTGTCCTGATCGCCCAGTTCCCTCCTGTTGCGCGCGAGATCTATCAGACATTCTCAGAACCTGATCATTCTGAGGACGTCCTGAACAGTCTGCTTGCGAGCGCGCGGTCGATTGTGGCTGTCAGGGGACCTGGCGATGCCGACGGCACGGGCCCGGAAGCCTCTTTGCGGCGCATGGAGAATGCTGTCTCCAACGGCAATCTGGAAGGCGCCATTTCGGCGTATCAGGACTTGCCTGATGCTGCAAAGGCTGCCGGTAGTGAATGGATCGCCCGCGCCCAGGCGCGCGTCGAAGTCGACAGTCTGACCGACAAGGCTTCACAGGAAGTGCTGAATGCACTTGCTGCGAACGACAGTTAAGCGGCAACCGGTTTTATGGTGATCGCGCAGTTGATTTTTGAGCCGGATCCGCCCGGCGACGCTTGGGAGCAAGCTTCATGATCCGCGTCTTTTTCTTCTTTTTGCTGCTGTTCCTGCTGGCATTGGGCTTTGCCTGGATGGCGGACCTGCCGGGCACGATATCCGTGAGCTGGAACGGGTATGTTTGGGAACAGCCGCCGGTGATTGTCGCGCTGGTGGTTGGCATATTGCTGGCAGTGTTCCTGTTCGCAGTGTGGGTGGTTCGCGTGATTTTGAAATCACCACAGATCGCCAATCGTTTCTTCAAGCGCCGCCGCAAGGATAAAGGTTATGAGGCTCTGTCCCACGGACTGATCGCGCTTGGAACGGGAAATGCGAAACTGGCACGGCGCTATGGTCTGGATGCTGACCGGCTGCTGGCCGAGGAACCTGCCGCCAAACTTCTCCTGGCGCAGACCGCACAGCTCGCTGGCAAGGATGATGAGGCCCGTCAGCGGTTCGAAGCCATGCTGGACGACCCGGAAACCAAAGCGCTCGGGTTGCACGGTCTCTTCGTTGAGGCGGAGCGCCAAAGGGAGCCTGTTGCCGCAAGACACTATGCTGAAGAGGCTGCCAAAACATCGCCCGGGCTCGAATGGGCCGGCAAGGCGGTTCTCGGCTACCAGGCAGTTGCGCACCATTGGGACGAAGCCCTCAAGACGCTGGAGCGCAATTATGCTGCCAAACTTCTGGACAAAAAGGCCTATCGTCGGCAGCGCGCCGTAATTTTGACTGCCCTTGCCCAAAAGCTTGAGGGCGGCGAACCGGAACGCGCCTATTCGCTGGCCAAGGAAGCGCATGGACTGGCGCTCGACCTTGTTCCGGCCGCCGTTTTGACGTCGCGTCTTGCAACGCGTAGAGGCGATATCCGAAAGGCGGCAAAGGTTCTCGAGGCAACCTGGCGGCTTTCTCCTCACCCGGAGCTTGCCGAAACCTACGCACATGTTCGCACGGGAGATTCTGCTGTCGACCGGCTGAAACGCGTCAAATCCTTGTCAGCGCAGCGCGCCAATACGCCTGAGGGAGCAATCGCTGTTGCCCGGGCCGCGCTCGAGGCGCGCGAATTCCAGGACGCGCGCACGCACCTGAAAAAGCTGTTGCAGTCCGAGCCGACACGCGGTGCATTCCTGCTGATGGCCGAGCTTGAAGAAGCCGAGCACGGCGACAAAGGCCGCATGCGCGATTGGCTGTCCAGGGCGGTGAAAGCGCCCCAGGACAAGGCCTGGATTGCAGACGGCATCGTGTCAGCGGAATGGCAACCCGTGTCACCCGTGACTGGAAAACTGGATGCGTTCCAGTGGAGCATTCCGACCTCTGGTTTGGACGAGCAGGGAGAACTTGTCGAAGACAGCCTGTTCGAGGCACCGGTCCTGCCCGCCGCGGTTCCATCTGCGGCATCCGAAGAGCCCGCACCCGCAGAGCCGTCTGCCGACGCGGTTGCAGACGAGCCGAAGACTGTTGACCTGAAAGCCGAACCAGTCAAAGCCGAGACCAAGCCGGCTCCAACAGCCTCAAGCGATGCAATGCCGGCCGGCACTGCGCCCGCAAAGGACACGAGCTCAAAGCACGGCTTTGAGGGAACAACGGATGACGTGCGCTTCAGTCCCGCTTTGAGCGATCTTCCTGACGGGGCGCCGAAGGCGACCAGCCCTGAACCCGCGAAGGACGTGGCGAAAACGGATACTGCAAAGGCAGCGGAGACGGACAAACAAGCCGCTGCTGATGACAAAAAGGCAGACGCAAAGACCGATTCTTCCGAGACTGAGAGCGGGGAAGGTACCGAACCGAAGAAGGAAGGATCGGAGCCGGAGGCCTCCGGCGGGGAGCTCTCTGAGGAAAAGGCCGGTGACAAGAAAGCAGAAAACGGCAAGGCCGAAGCCGTTGACGATTCTGACGGACCGATCCAGTTTCCGCTCAAGCGCATGCCGGACGATCCTGGCACGGACGATGATGAGAAAGAAAAGTCCGCAAAGGCCTCTCGCCCACGCTTTTTCAACTGAGTCGAAGGGCCGATTTTGCGCCGTTGGCTGATCTCTACGAGGATGCCGGATTTCGTACAGCACAAGATGTGGTCTTCAAGCACGAAGCTGCGTGAAGGCTCTTGCATCTGACGCCAAGCTCCGGTAATTAGCGGCCCACTCGATACGCATCGAGCGGGCGGGCACCAAGCACGCCGACCTGACTTTCAGGATACGCCGCTGTAGCTCAGTTGGTAGAGCACGTCATTCGTAATGATGGGGTCGTAGGTTCGAGTCCTATCAGCGGCACCAGTTTCAGAATTGTCCTGCCCGAAGGCATAGGCGCGAACGGATTGCACCGGAGACATGGCTTGCAAGAGCGTGCCGAAGGGGTTGCTTTTTCGCTTCAGCCATTCGTTGCCGGGGCGCTTATTTCACGGAAATGCAGGTGCAGTTGGCGCGGTTGAAGATCTCCTGGGAGACGCTGCCGAATGTCGAGCTTTCCGAATGCGTTACCCCGCGGGTGCCCATGACGATTGTGCCTGCTTCGATTTCTTCCAGCACTTTGAGGATCTCGTCCGCCGGTTTCCCGTCCAGGATGTCCATGGTTTCAAACGCGATGCCATGGCTTGATGCCTTTTCGGCGAAGTGATCGAGGATTATCTGGCCGATCTTGTGCAGTATCTTGTCTGGAGCCGGTCCAAGATTTGCCGAGATCGCCTTGTTCAGGATCTGGTGCAACGGCTTGTCGAACTGGCTGGAAATATCCAATGCCATCAGGTCGTTGGCATCCTTTCCCCTAAGCAGAACATGACAAATATAAAGGCGGCCCTGATACTTGGCGGCCAAATCCGAAGCGATCCTCAGTGCTTTCATCGAGTGGATGGAACCGTCTACGGGTATCAGGATCTTGTGCATGTCACGTCCGGTGATCTTGGAATCGGCAGTCAATACTATGATTAATTCGCCCGGAGATGAAAGTCGCCAAAAGAACTGAGCTTCAGGCCAGCTTGATTTCTCTGAGGCGGCATTGCGGACCTGCATCTGAGAGGCTTCTCAGCCTGTCCGGTAAATCCCTTTGAACCCGATTAAGTCAGCTGTTGCCTGACAGTCGTTGCGTTTTCACTCTGCCAGGAGAACAAGCACGCGTCCGTTTTTCACCTTGACCGGATAGGTCGTCAGATCGGTGTTGACCGGAGCGGACAATGCCCTGCCGGTTTTGATGTCGAAGCGGCCGCCATGCAATGGGCATTCGATGACACAGTCGATCACAAGCCCTTCTTCGAGGCTTTCGTCCTCATGCGTGCACATCAGGTCCGTTGCGAAGAAACCCTCTTCCGTGTTGTAGATCGCGAGCCGCTTTCCGTTGTGGGTCCAAGCGATCAGATCTTCCTTGTCTATATCACCGGTGGCACAGGCGTCGATCCAGGTGGTCATGGGGGTCCTTCACATTTCTGGCGTGCGGTCAGACGGTCGAGTACCGGTTTCGGTTACATGGTGCGCCGTGCAACGCGCTGGATAGCGCCACCGTCGGTGATCATGTGTGGCGCCTGCCGGATGCTGGTCGCCCGGGTAGACAAACCGAGCGACCGGCGGACCGTGACCACCAGAACTTCCCAGTTGGTCCGCAAGAAGCCCGGGTCAGGGTCAGGGATCTGATCCTTCACCGCCTGCGATAGCGCGGGCAGGGCATGAAAGGGAACCTGCGGATAAAGATGGTGTTCCACATGATGGCTCATGTTCATGTAGAGGAAATTGGCAATCGGCCCGCCCCGAAAGGACCGCGTGCTTTCAAGGATCGAGGGCGAGTTCTCCTGAAGTTCGACATGTTGCACCAGGGTGAACAGGAGCATGACCGGTGCTCCCAGAATACGCGGCAACACCAGGAACAAGACCGGCCACCAGACACCGAAGAACGGGGCTGCTGCGATCAGTGCATAGATTGCCAGCATGATCCGCGCGTTCCGGGTCATCCTGGACAGTTCTCCAGGATCCGGTGTCACCATTTTGATCGTGTCGGTGTAGCGCTTGACCGCCAGGTTCACGAATGCGGCGGCGTGAAAACGCAGCAGCCCGAGGCCGGCAATTTCTGTCAGCCACCCGCCAAATCCCATTGGCGTATCGAAAGGCATCTGGCTGTCCTTGCCGACGTGCCAGGTGTGGGTGTGGTGATTGGTGTGCGTGTAGCGGCGATGAAGCGGTTCTTCCATGTAGATAAGCGATGTGATCCACAAGACGGTCTCATTCAGCCATCTGGTGCGAAAGGCGGTGCCGTGCGCCGTTTCGTGGCTCATGGCGTAGCTCGGGACAGTCAGAAGGATTCCGTGAATGAGCATGGCGGGCCAGACCCACAAAGTGCCGAGCGTCCACCAGACCAACGCGCCAGTCAGGACAAGTCCGCAGAACCATTGGGCAAGATAGATCAAGCCTGGCCGGTCTGAGCGGGCGGCAATGGACTTGAGCGCCTTCTTGTCCAGGCGGACACCCGAGGAAGCCGCATTTGTCGGCACGTAGTCGGGCACCTTCAGCTCGCGTAGTCGGAGTTTTCGCTGTCGAGAATGGCTTTGAGCTCATTCAGATGGCGTTCCGACTGACCCGGATAGTCTTCAAGCTCCTGTGCCGTCTTCTCGGCAATATCATGCGGAAGTATCCTCAGCGGCTGTCCCGTCTGCAGGGCGCGGATATAGGTTTCGGCAGCGCGTTCGAAATAGAAGAGACGGTTGAACGTGTCGCCGACCGTGTCGCCGATAATCAGGACGCCGTGGTTGCCCATGATCATTGTCTTGACCTTCGGGTCAGTCAGCAGCGCAGCGCAGCGCGCCCCTTCATCGTCAAAGGCAAGCCCGCCATAACCCTCATCGACGACCTGACGCCCGTAGAAAGTCGCCGCATTCTGATCGATCGGAGGCAGGGTGCTGTCCTTCAGGCACGCCAGAACCGTGGCATGGATCGAATGCACATGCATGACGCAGCGCGCGTGCGGGCACAGCCGATGAATGGATCCATGGAGGCCCCAGGCCGTCGGGTCTGGTGCGTCCGGGCCTTCCATGGTCGACGGATCGTTTGCATCGAGAAGCAACATGTCCGAGGCCTTGATGCGGCTGAAATGCATCTGGTTGGGGTTCATCAGGAACTGTGTGCCGTCGTCATTGACGGCAAGGCTGAAATGGTTGGCGACAGCCTCGTGCATATTCAGCCGCGCGGTCCAGCGGAACGCCGCTGCCATATCGACGCGCTCCTGCCAGTGGGTGAGATTGCTGTTTTCGGCGATCTGCAACATGTCACGTCTCCCTGGTCCGGTTCCCGCATCCTCTCAAGCTTTAAGGATGCTGACAATCAATCGATTCGAAGTTATGACATTAAGAAAATTAATGCATGGGTTATGCGTCCAATGTCACAGTCCAACTTGCCTCCCCTGACCTGGCTGAGGGCTTTTGAAGCCTCGGCGCGACACCTCAGTTTCACGCGTGCGGCAGCTGAACTTCATTTGACCCAGTCAGCGGTCAGTCAGCACGTGCGAAGCCTTGAATCCTATCTCGGCCGGGATCTCTTTTTAAGGAAGACACGGGCACTGGAGCTGACAGAGGATGGCGGCAACTACCTGCCGAGCCTGCGCGAGGCCTTTGATCTCATTGCCAGCAGCACGCAGGCGTTCATTGGCGCGGACAAGGGAACCAATCTCACACTTCAATGCAACATGGCATTTTCTGTCTTCTGGCTCGCACCGAGACTGAAACAGCTTTATGAGGCATATCCCTGGCTTGTCCTGAACATCGTGACGCCGATCTGGGATCCGGAGCGCCACGCCTCAAACGCGACGATCGAGATTCGCTTCGGCCGTCCGGAAGAGATGTCCGCTACCGCAAGGTGCCTGGCGACGGACAGGTGCTTTCCGGTGTGCTCGCCGGACTATCAAGAGGGCGCTCCAGACCTTGAAACCGCAAAGCTATTCGACTGCGCAGGCACGACGGCCACATGGAGTACGTGGTATAAGACAAGGGGAGAGACCTTTCATCGCGATGACGAGGTTAACCTGGCGTCGACTTACGTCATTGCCATTGCGGCAGCCATGCGAGGGGCCGGGCTGTCTATGGCGCATGACCTGCTGGTGCGGGATCTTCTGGAAGACGGGTCGCTGGCAAGACCGTTTCAGCATTCAGCGCCACTTGCCGAAGCTTACTTTCTTTTCCCGCCATCCGCGCACGCCCAGATGCCGGCCTCGGAGGCGTTCTTGAACTGGATCGGTGAAGAGTTTGGGAGCAACCCGCTCAAATCCGCCAGATGAACACCACGGCAGCGTCCAATTCATTCACGAAAGTCATATATTTATATCAATCAATCAGCCCGTCTTTCTGAAAATTGGTTCTAAATTTAATCTAGTTTTGGTGTGGACATTTGCCAAACCGGTTACATTGTTTCTGGATAGATTCATCTCATTCTTGATTTAATTTCGCTCAGTTGATTCAATGTAAGAATCAGTAAGTCTCCCCAGTTTGTTACGGATCCGCTGTTTTTAAGCATGGAGAGCGGTTTGGGCAAAACGGCCAAAATTGAATTTATACGGCGTGTGATACCATTAAGCCTTAGCGTCCTTGCGATCGTTGGCGGCTTCTTCTTCATATCGTTCTTGAGTGGCCTTGTATGCCTGTTGGCGGCGGCCGGAATTTACGCTGCCCTCCCAAAACCGTCGATGCCTTCAGGCGCAGTGAAGCCCGTTTCCAAACCTTCCGTCATGGTTCTGGACGCGATCGGTTTTGGTCTTGGGATTGTTTTCTTTTCCATCGCCATTCTGGGAATGGTGAGCGCGACGGGTGGGCTGGCGCTTGCTGCCCTTTTGGCTCTTGTTCCGGCGAGCGCGTCCTTCCTGTTCTTTGCAGTGGCGGTGCGGCAGGAAACGTCCTGGGTCCGCTTTTTCGGCAATGGGTTTGAATTTACCCAGTTCGGGCAGCGCGCGCGTGTTCCCTATGAAGAGTTGAAGCAGGTTGACGTGCGGCTTTGGGAAGCGTCAGGCTGGGTTGCCTGGTTTCAGTCGACGATCGGGTCGATCGGGCACAAGAAGGCAGTCCTGTTGAACGGTGAACAAAGCACCAAGACCCTTGTCTTCAAACACCCCGTCAGCGGCACTTTCACGATATCATCCGAGCTCATTCCCGACCTGCAGCGTATCCTGATTGGTATGGACCGGGCCGGCATCGAGTTGCCGGAAGGCATCAGCGAGTGGCAGCGCAAGAAGATCCGCCGCCGCCGGGAGCGCATGTATGGCGGACCGGAAACCGACGCTGCGAAGCCCGAGGAACAGGTTGAGGTTGCGCGTATTGCGGCTTTGATCGAGCACGCACGGCGACAGGCGACGTCCTGATCAGCCAACCACCCAGGTAGGCTTTCTCTTTTCGAAAAAGGCGGAGATGCCCTCACGCGCTTCTGGTGTCTCCCAGACATCGGCGAGCCGTCGGATCGTATCCTCAATGATGTCAGGCGTAATCGCTGGTCCAAGAGAGCGCGCCAAAGCCTTTGATGCAGCAACCGCCGCGGGCGCTGCGCCCAAATACGGCCTGACCTCCCTTTCGACCGCTGCATCCAAGTCCTCTGCGGACACGACTTTGGCAACAAGATCGAGCGCGTTTGCCTCGACCGAGCCGAAGACACGGGCAGACATGAACACCCGGCGCGCCTTGGCTTCTCCCATCCGTGCAAGAACGTAAGGGCTGATTGTTGCCGGTATCAGGCCGAGCTTCACTTCGGTCAGTCCGAATTTGGCAGTGTCAACTGCAACGACGGTATCACAGATGCTCATCATGCCGATGCCGCCGCCAAAGGCCTGGCCCTGAACGCGGCCGATCAAGGGTTTCGGCAGCTCGTTCAGCGCCTTCAGCATCATCGCCAGTTTGCGGGCTTCAGCCATCCGGGCCTGCCGGTCCGCCTCAAATTGCTCGCGCATCCAACCAAGATCTCCGCCAGCGCAGAAACTGGTGCCTGCGCCTGTGAGTATGACGGCTCGTATTTCAGGATCGGCACCAAGGCGCCCGGCCGCGTCCGTGAGGTCTGAAATCATCATTGCGGAAAGCGCGTTGTGCTTTTCGGGCCTGTCAAGCGTGAGAGTGGCAACACCGCGATCATCCGCCGCGATGGAAATGGTTGCAAAACTCATACTGCGTCGCTCCTCAGGCTGCGTGCGAACTCTGAGACTTCGGCCAGCCGGTCGGTTCGAATGCCCGTCTCAAAGCCCTTGCTTTCCACGAGTGCAACAACCGCCTCCGTTGCGACATTGCCTTTGGCACCGGGCGCATAGGGACAGCCTCCCAGTCCGCCGACTGCACTGTCGAAAGTGCGCAGGCCGCGTTCGAGGCTGATCTCAATATTCTCCAGGGCGCGTGCCTTGGTGTCGTGATAGTGGCCCGCCAGTTTGTCTGCCGGTACGACTTCAAGAACGGCATCCAGCATTCTTGAGATGGTTTCGGGCGTGCCGGCTCCGATCGTATCGCCAAGCGAAATTTCATAACAGCCAAGTTCGAACAGAAGCCCGGCGACTTCGGCCACCTTTTGCGGCGGGGTCGGGCCGTCATAGGGGCAATCGGTGACACAGGATACGTAGCCGCGCACCGGCATTTCATCATGATGCGCCTTGTCGAGAAGAGGTTTGAAGCGCTCAATGCTTTCGGCCACCGAGCAGTTGATGTTCTTTTTCGAAAAACCTTCGGACGCCGAGCCGAAAATCGCGACCTCGTCGGTCGATGCCTTGCGGGCGGCGGTATAGCCTTTCACGTTCGGTGTCAGAACCGAATAGACAACGGCGGGATGACGGTAGATGCTCTCCATGACCTCCTGGGCGTCGGCCATCTGAGGCACCCATTTCGGGCTGACGAAACTGGTCACCTCGATCTTGCGGAGGCCGCAGTCCGACAGCCGGTCGACGAGCTCGATTTTCTGCTCTGTCGGCACGAACCGTTTTTCGTTTTGCAGGCCGTCGCGCGGGCCCATTTCAAAGATGGTGACGAATTCGGACATCGGTGTACTCATATTGCAGAGAGAATTTTGGTTATAAGCCTGCCCCGACTTGCCGGCCCGGCCGAACTTAGTGAGGGCCGGGAGCCAGTAAACCGCAGCATCTGTGAGGGCTGTAAGACTGGGCGCTTACTGGAACCCTGCCTGCACAGGGATGACACTTCAGGATTTTCCACATTGTCATCCTTCCTGCTCAGCATGCGCTCTGAGTTCCTTCCGGATTACCTTTCCGGTTGTCGTCATCGGCAGGGTATCCACGAAGGCGACTTCGCGTGGATATTCATGAGCGGCAAGGCGGGTCTTGACGAAATCCGCAATCTCCTTGCCAAGAGCGTCGGTCGGCTCGAAGTCTTCTTTCAAGACGATATAGGCCTTGACGATTTCGGTACGCTGCGGGTCCGGCTTGCCGACTACACCGGCCAGCGCGACAGCGGGATGTCGAATGAGACAGTCCTCGATTTCGCCGGGTCCGATCCGGTAGCCGGAGGACGTGATGACATCATCGTCCCGGCCGACAAAACGCAGCCAGCCTTCATCGTCCTCAAGCCCCGTGTCACCTGTCAGCAACCAGTCGCCTGCAAACTTCTTCTCCGTTGCCTCGGGGTTGTTCCAGTATCTCAGGAACATGACCGGATCCGGACGTTTCACGGCAATGTTTCCAAGCGTATTCACAGGCAGGATGGTACCGGAATTGTCCACGACCGCCACGTTGTGGCCGGGCACTGCACGTCCCATGATCCCAGGGCGGGCTTCCATGACACGGCTGCAGCTGGAGACGATCATGTTGCATTCAGTCTGGCCATAGAACTCGTTGATGGTCAGCCCGAAGGTCTTGCGGCCCCAGGCAATCAGCTCGGCGCCGAGGGTTTCGCCACCGGACGCAACGGAGCGCAAATCAAAATGCCAGCGGTCGCCTATGTCCGGAACCTGCCGCATCATTTTCAGGGCGGTTGGCGGCAAAAAGGTGTTTCGGATCTTCTGGTCCTCAAGAAGTTGAAAGGCCGCCTCCGCTGTGAATTTGCCGAACCGGCAGGCGACGACGGGAACACCCAAATAAAGCGCCGGCATGAGCACATCGAGCAAGCCGCCGATCCATGCCCAATCAGCGGGCGTCCAGATCCGATCACCCGGCTGACCGAAAAAATCGTGGCTCATTTCGACACCAGGCAGGTGACCAAGCAGGACCCCGTGCGCATGAAGCGCGCCCTTGGGCTGGCCCGTTGTGCCAGACGTGTAGATGATGAGTGCTGGGTCGTCGGCGGCTGTCTCGAACGGCGTGAAAGTGTCCTGGTGTCCGGCCATGTGGCTGGCCAAATCCTGTGCGGTGCCGTCATCGCCATCGACACAAAAAATGGTGGTCAATTCCGGCAGGCGGTCGCCAAGCTTCGATAGTTTTGCGGCGCCGCTCGCATCAGTGATCACCACTTTCGCGCCAGAATCGCGCAACCGGTACTCCAGTGCCTCTTCCCCGAAAAGCGTGAAAAGAGGGATCGTGATCGCACCCAGTTTCAGTGCGGCAATATGTGCAGAGGCCGTCTCCGGGCGCTGCGGCAGAAGCACTCCGATCCGGTCACCCGGCAGAACGCCGCGGTCGGTAAGGAGATTGGCCAACTGGTTCGACAGTCGGCGAAGGTCAGCGTAGCTGTATCGGGCCGTATCACCGTTCTCTTCGACATAGACCAGCGCTTCCCGATCTGCTTCGCGTTCCGCCCAGGCGTCACACACGGCAACGCCCATGTTGAACTTTTCGGGGATGTTCCAGCGAAATTTCCGGGTCAGGTCCTCATAACTTTCCGCCTCAGGCAGCAGCATCTGCTTCCTCCACGAGTGCCAGCAGAACCGTGCCGTCGGTGACCTGTTCGCCCTCCGCCACGAAGACGTCACCAATCACGCCGTCGCGCGGAGCCTTGAGCGTGTGCTCCATCTTCATTGCTTCGAGAATAACCAGGGGCTGGTCCTTGGAGACTGTGTCGCCGCTAACTGCCGACAGAACTTTCACAAGGCCCGGCATGGGCGCGATGACCTGATCGCCGGCACCTGTCGCGTCATCGTCGCTGCCAAGCATATCCGGTAAGCCGATGGAAAAAGCGTGACCGTTCTGGAACACGGCAAGACCATAACCACTGTTCACGACCACAGCGCTCGCACGATGGCCTTCGCAGTCGTAAGTTATCGTGTCATCATCGACTTTGACGATCGTGTAAGTTCGCTCTCCACTTGCCAGGTGAACAACAAAGCGACGATTTCCAAGTGCACGGACTTCAATGTCGAGCCGATCTCCAACGATCTCCAAAAGAGCAAATTGCCGGGATGCGCTCCAGATGCGCCATCCGGCAAGCGTTTCGAAAGGATCATTCCCGCTGGACGGCCTGGTGAGCCCAAGCGCGGCAAGAGCTGCAAGTGCAACAGCGTCTTCCGGGACAGAGGGCTCTTCGACCAGCTCTTCCAGGTCGCGATCGATAAGCCCGGTATCGACATCTCCGCTCGCGAACCCCTTGTGTCTGCAAAGTGCCGCCAGAAAGCCTGCATTCGTGACACAGCCTGCGACTTCCGTTGCTTCCAGTGCTGCCAGAAGTTTGCCGAGGGCGGCGTCTCTTGTCGGGCCGTGGACAATTATCTTGGCGATCATCGGATCGTAAAAGGGCGTGATTTCGTCACCAGCGCGAACACCGCTGTCCACACGCGCGCTCTTTTCCGGCAAGGAAAGATGGTCCAGCGTGCCGATCGCGGGCAGAAAGCCTTTTGGCGCATCTTCGGCATAAAGACGGGCCTCGAACGCCCATCCGCTGAACGCCAACGCATCCTGGCTTTTGGGCAGTGTTTCACCAAAGGCAACGCGGATTTGCCATTCGACCAGATCCTCCCCGGTGATCATTTCAGTTACCGGGTGTTCGACCTGAAGTCTGGTGTTCATTTCCATGAAATAAAAGCGGTCAGCGCGCAGCCCTTCCGAAACATCGGCGATGAATTCGATCGTGCCAGCGCCCGAATAATCGATCGCTTTTGCAGCCTTCACGGCGGCGTCACCCATGATCTTGCGCATTTCGTCCGGCATGCCGGGCGCCGGGGCTTCCTCGATGACCTTCTGGTGGCGCCGCTGCAGGGAACAGTCGCGCTCGAAAAGATGCACGGCATTTCCGTGGCTGTCGCCGAATACCTGGATCTCGATATGACGCGGTTTGGTCAGGTATTTTTCGATGAGGACGCGGCCGTCGCCAAAACTGGCTTCCCCTTCGCGTTGCGCGCCTGACAAAGCGTCCAGAAAATCCTGCGGATCGTCGACGCGGCGCATGCCTTTGCCGCCGCCTCCGGCGCGCGCCTTGATCAGCACCGGGTACCCGATTTCGCCGGCTTGATCTTTCAAGAATGCAGGATCCTGGTTGTCGCCGTGATAGCCGGGCACGACTGGAACACCGGCCTGTTCCATCAGCGCCTTTGCGGCGTCTTTCAGGCCCATGGCCCGGATGGATTTAGCACTGGGGCCGATGAAGGTAATGCCAGCCTTTTCAAGGGCTTCGACGAAGTCCGGGTTCTCCGAAAGAAAACCATAGCCGGGATGTACCGCTTGTGCACCGCTTTGCCTGCAGGCCTCGATGATCTTGTCGATCTTGAGGTAGCTTTCAGCGACCGGCGCGGGACCGATCCGAAAGGCTTCGTCTGCCGCTGCCACGTGTTTGGCATTCGCGTCAGCATCCGAAAAGACGGCAACAGTCCTGATCCCGAGTTTCTTTGCGGTCGCCATCACCCGGCAGGCGATTTCACCGCGATTGGCGACGAGGATTTTCTTGAACATCAGTCTTCTTTCCTCTCAAGCGCTGCCTGCAGACAGGCATGGCTCCGATCATCAAATGCAACAAGCGTGACGGTTTTGATTTCAGGCAGGCCGGCCAAGGTGGCCCTGACGGTTTTGACTGCAATATCGGCCGCCAAATCTGCCGGATAACCGAAGATCCCCGTCGAGATTGCCGGAAAGGCAACTGTTGCGCAGTTGTTGGCCGCTGCCAGGCGGAGACTTGTCTCATAACAGCTTGCGAGAAGAGCGGGCTCGCCTTCATTGCCGCCCCGCCAGACCGGGCCGACCGTGTGAATAACGTGCTTTGCCGGCAACCTGTATCCGGCGGTGATTTTCGCCTCACCCGTCTTGCAGCCGTTCAAGAGCCGGCATTCCTGGACGAGCTCTGGCCCCGCGGCGCGGTGGATCGCGCCGTCGACACCGCCACCGCCAAGCAGAGAAGAGTTGGCCGCATTGACGATGGCGTCGACCTCAAGCTGCGTGATATCTCCGATATGCGTCTCGATCCCGCTCATGGCTTATTTCTCACGCTGCACTTCCTGCAGATCCCGGACCACCCTGAAACGTTCGCAGACCAGCCACATTTCAGGATCAAAGCCGCCATTCCGTTCGAAAAAGGCCTGATGGTCCGTCCGCCATCCCGCCAGGTCATCGTTCTCGCCTTCTGCCAGGGCGAAATCTTCGGGAACATCGCAAAACCGCATGGTTTTGACCTCAAGCGTCTCAATGACAAGCGCCGGCGTTCCGTCCCAATCGAGCGCTATGTCCATGCGCCCCACCTCCGGCATGGTTTCCTCGCCGGTTTCAAAATCGCGCACCGCGCCGCAGGTTGCGGTTTTCGTGCCGGCCCGGACAAGCGCGATCAGATGGCCGCTCAGCTCTTCTCCGTCGCCGAACTTGAACGTCGCAGCGCCAGGATAAATCTCCTTGAGGTGCTTAAGATCCATCTTAATCACATCCTGAAGAGACCGAAGCGGGTGTCTTCGATCGGCGCGTTCAGGGCCGCCGAAAGGGAAAGGCCCAGAATGTCACGCGTTTTGCGCGGGTCGACGATGCCATCATCCCAAAGACGTGCCGTGGCATAAAGCGGATGCCCCTGTTCTTCGAACTGGTCGATGATCGGCTGCTTGAACGACTGTTCTTCCTCCGCCGACCAGCTTCCCCCTTTCCGTTCGATGCCGTCGCGGCGGACCGTTGCCAGAACGCCGGCCGCCTGCTCACCTCCCATCACCGAAATGCGGGAATTCGGCCAAGTCCAGAGAAAGCGCGGCGAATAGGCACGTCCGCACATGCCGTAGTTTCCGGCGCCGAAAGATCCGCCGACGAGCATCGTGATTTTCGGGACGGACGTGGTGGCGACCGCCGTTACAAGTTTGGCGCCGTCCTTGGCGATGCCGCCGCTTTCATATTTCCGGCCAACCATGAAGCCGGTGATGTTCTGCAGGAACACCAGCGGCACCTTGCGCTGGGAGCAGAGCTCAACGAAATGCGCACCCTTGACCGCGCTTTCGGAAAAGAGGACGCCGTTGTTGGCGATGATACCGACCGGCATGCCGTGAATATGAGCGAACCCACAGACCAGGGTCGTGCCGTAGCGCGCCTTGAACTCATCGAACCTTGATCCGTCGACGACACGGGCGATGACTTCCCGGATGTCATACGGCGTCTTCAGATCCGCAGGGACAACGCCAAGGATTTCCTCCGGGTCGTAAAGCGGGTCCTCGGGCGTCTCCAGTGCAGCCTGCGCGGTCTTGGACCGGTTCAGGCTGGCGATGGCGCGTCTTGCGAGCGCGAGCGCGTGCGCATCGTCGCGTGCAAGATGGTCGGCAACACCGGACAGGCGCGTGTGAACATCACCGCCGCCAAGATCTTCCGCCGAGACTTCCTCGCCCGTTGCCGCTTTCACAAGCGGGGGGCCGGCCAGAAAGATCGTGCCCTGGTTCTTGACGATGATGGTCTCGTCCGACATTGCCGGAACATAGGCACCACCCGCGGTGCAGGACCCCATGACAACGGCGATTTGCGCGATGCCTTTTGCCGACATGTTGGCCTGATTATAAAAAATCCTGCCGAAGTGATCCCGGTCCGGAAAGACTTCGTCCTGATTGGGCAGGTTGGCACCGCCTGAATCCACGAGATAAATGCAGGGCAGGTTGTTTTCCAAGGCGATCTCCTGCGCGCGCAGATGCTTCTTGACCGACATCGGATAGTAAGTGCCGCCTTTGACCGTCGCGTCATTGGCGAGGATCATGGCTTCCTGGCCTTCGACCCGGCCGATGCCCGCGATCATTCCGGCAGAGGGTGCGGCGCCTTCATACATGTCGTGGGCAGCAAGCATGCCGACTTCCAGAAATGGAGATCCGGGATCAAGAAGGCGCGACACGCGCTCCCGGGGAAGAATTTTGCCGCGGGAGACATGGCGGGTGCGCGCAGTCTCGCCGCCGCCATCCAGCGCCGATCGCGCTGCAGTCCGCACGGCATCCATCGCTGTTTCGTGTGCGGCCTTGTTGGCCGCAAAGTCACTGCTTCTGGATGACAGGTTCGATTTCAGGATGCTCATGTCATCCGTTCTCCCTTTGCAGGTCTTTTTCTTCCGGTGCCACCGCTTTGCGCACCATCGTCAGGTAGAGGTCTTCGATCTCGGTTTCGCCGAGCCGACCACCTTCCCGGTACCAGGTCGGGATGCCGGTGAGCATTGCAATTATGGCTCTCGTCGTGACCTTCGGATCCTCGACGGCGTAGCGCCCGGCAACTGAACCTTCTTCGAGGATCGACGTCAGAATGGCCTCATATCTGCGTCGCTCCGCCTCGACGCTCTTGAAGTTCTCCGGTTCCAGATTGCGAAGCTCCATGTAGGAGATGAAGACCTCGTCCGCGCGCTCAAGGTGATAGCGAATGTGAAAGCGGACAAACCGCTCGAGCGGATCCATGACTGCAGGAAAATCTGCCGATCGCCATGCTGCCAGCAGGTCGGCCATGTGGGTCAGCATCAAGTCTTTCAGAATGTCCTGCTTGGTTGGGAAGTGGTTGTAGAGCGCTCCGGGCCGGACGCCGACATCGGTCGCGATCTCACGCATGGAAACCGCAGCGTAACCGGTGCTGGCAAAGCGTTTCAGAGCGGCTTTCCGCACACGGTGCGCCGTCTCCTGCCCTTTGGAACGGGACGCTGACCTTTCCGCCGACATAGACATTTGCTCCTCCTGCTGAAGTATATAAATGAACGTTCATTCATTTTCAAGTTACGTCAACTTTTGAGTCGCCTTTGAGGGGGATCAAGGACTGCGAACTGGCACAACTGTCAAAAAACTTACATGGTTAAGCTGTTCACACTCTTTCTGAGATTCGCCGTTCGAGACGATTCATGAGGACCGATTGATGACCGAAGAAAGCGCAAAGAGTTGGGTTGAGGCCGAATGGGCAGATTCCCTTGATGAAGAACTTGAGATGGAAATCGACGACAATCTGGTCGCGAAGGATCTTCAGTTCATCTCCGACAAAAAGCACAAGTCACCGATCGACCGGAACACCTATTTCCACGAACTGCTCAGATTGCAGGCCGAGCTGGTGAAGCTGCAGGACTGGGTCCAGCATACCGGCGAAAAAATCGTTGTGGTCTTTGAAGGCCGCGACGCGGCCGGGAAGGGCGGGGTAATCAAGCGCATTACGCAACGTCTGAACCCGCGCGTTGCCCGCGTCGTTGCGCTTCCAGCGCCGACGGAGCGTGAAAAGTCGCAATGGTACTTCCAGCGCTATGTCCCGCACCTGCCGGCTGCGGGTGAAATCGTTATGTTTGACCGCTCCTGGTACAACCGTTCCGGTGTTGAACGCGTCATGGGATTTGCAAACGAAGACCAGGTCGAGCAGTTCTTCAACGATGTTCCCGAATTTGAACGCATGATTGTCCGCTCCGGGGTCCGGCTGATCAAATACTGGTTCTCGATCACGGACGAGGAACAGCAGCTGCGCTTCCTGATGCGCATCCACGATCCGCTGAAACAGTGGAAACTGTCGCCAATGGATCTGGAATCCCGCATTCGCTGGGAAGACTATACCAAAGCGAAGGAAGAGACCTTCGAGCGTACCAACATCCCGGAAGCGCCGTGGTTCATTGTGGAAGGCAACGACAAGAAGCAGGCGCGCCTCAACTGCATCAGCCATCTTCTGTCGCAACTGCCTTATGAGGAGGTCCCGCACGATCCGGTCTCTTTGCCGGAGCGCCGGTTCAATCCGGACTACGAACGCAAGGTTTTGCCGGAACATCTCTATGTGCCCGAGAAATTTTGACAGCATGTAGCCGGTTATAACCGCATCGACCCACTTCCCGGCCTTGCAGGCCGGGATTTTTTCGTGCCAACTGACGCGTGTGCCTAGGGAACGGGAGAAACAAGAATGGACAGCAAAAAGGTCCGCTGGGGAATCATATCAACCGCCAAGATCGGCCGCGAAAAAGTTATTCCCGGAATTCAGGTTTCACAAACCGGGATCGTTACGGCCATCGCCTCGCGCGACGCCGAGAGGGCGGGCGCCGCTGCGAAAGACCTCGGTATCGAAAAGGCGTACGGCTCCTACGAAGAGCTTTTCGGCGACCCTGACATCGATGCGATTTACAACCCGCTTCCAAATCACATGCACGTGCCGGTGACCGTGCAGGCTGTTGAAGCCGGTAAGCATGTTCTGTGCGAAAAACCGATTGCTCTCAGCGCCGAAGACGCCGCGACGCTTCTTGAGTTGCCGAAAGACCGTCTTGTCGCCGAAGGTTTCATGGTGCGCGCGCACCCGCAATGGATCCGGGCCCGCGAGATCGTGCGTTCGGGAGAGCTTGGCGATCTACATGCGATCCAGGGCTTTTTCAGTTTCTTCAACAACGACCCGGACAATATCCGCAACAGGGCCGATATGGGCGGCGGTGCCCTGATGGACATCGGGTGCTACACCATGCTTGCCGGCCGTTACTTCTTCGAAGCCGAACCGGAGCGGGTTGTCTCGCTGATCGACCGTGATCCGGACTTCGGGACAGACCGTTTCACCAGTGCGATCATGGATTTCGGCGCAGGGCGCCAGCTCACCTTCACAGTGTCCACGCAGTTGACGGCGCATCAACGACTACAGCTTGTCGGAACCCGGAAACGTCTTGAAATCCCGATCCCGTTCAATGCACCTCAGGGCGAGACATCGGAGTTGCGGATGGATGACGGGTCGGCGCTCGGTGATGCGTCGATGACAACTGAAACCATCGCGCCCTGCGATCAATATGCTGAGCTGGCCGACGTGTTCGGGCGCGCGGTCCTGGGCGAAAAGGTCATGACGTATGGCGTCGAAGATGCGCTTCAGAACATGAAAATCATCGATGCGATTTTCGCGTCCGCTGAAAAAGGCGGGTGGGTCGACATCGTTTAGAAATGGCAGCATGTAGCCGGTTGTTGCCAATTTTCGGCATTTGCCGCTGGAAGACTGCGCGCTCGGGCCATCAGAAGAAAACGATGTCGTCCGAGCCCACGGTGGCGATCGCTGTGCCTTCCAGAAACACCTCATAGAGTGTTTCGATTTCCAGTTCCGCCTCGCCGAAATGGGTCTCGGTAACCTTGACCCATGTACCGGTTTTGCCATCGACGGTACCTGTCTCGGTTGACCAGTTCGTTGTGTCCTTGTCGTAGACCTGAAACTCCATCACATCATCATCGAGGTCGAAGTCCATGATCCTGTCGAAGTTCGCGTGACGGCCACGGCTGTCGCCAAGATTGAAAATGAACGTGTCGCTTTCAGTTCCGCCCCAGAGTTCGTCACTGCCGGCACCGCCAACGATTGTGTCGGTTCCGCCGTTCCCGGATACCACGTCGTCGCCCGCGCCGGCGATCAGACTGTTGCCGGCGGCCCTATGGTCACCAACGATTATGTCGTCGTGGCTCGTTCCGATGACCCGTTCGATGTTCTTGATTGTGTCGAATTCCCAGGGTGCATCTGTTGCCTGCGCGATCGCAAAGTCCAGAAGAACCGTGATGCCTTTGTTCAGGCCGAAATAGCTGACCGTGTCGTAATCCGCGCCGCCATCGATCACATTGTGGTCTAGTTCCCCGAAGAAAAAGTCGTCGCCTTCTTCTCCGTACATTTCATCGGCGCCTTCACCGCCGACGAAAGTGTCGTTTCCTTCGCCGCCATGAAGAAAGTCTCTTCCGCCGCCACCGTTGAGCCCGTCATTCCCGCCATTGCCATACATGGTGTCGGAGAATTCGTCTCCGAAAATGTAGTCGTTGCCTTCCGATCCTATGAAGACCGCAGTCCATCCCTTGTCTTAAGTTATCTGGTCCGGCTTGGCGTACTGATAGTAGGGATTGAATTGCAGTTGTGCCCTGATCTTGATTGGCGCTGTAATTGCAAACATCTTGTGCCACCCGGTCTTTCCGCATTGCCGGAAAGATAAGCATCATTCGCTGGGTGGTCTGTTATTCAAGTCACAGTTTACCTTGCTAGGTCTATCGGTCGACCTATGGCGCGAGTTTTCCTGTGGCGACGACGGTTTCGAAATACTCGACCTTCAGGTCGAATGACTTCAGCAGTTTTTGAGTGCTCGGCTTCACGACGGCGTCGTCAAATGCTCCTTTTTCAAAGTGCGCCGCCGACTCAAGATCCGACCAGAGACTTGTGACCACCAGTTCATGATCGCTGCCTTTGACCTTGACAGCCAGGGCCGCGCCCAAATGGCCCGGCAGCTCAGCCATCTCGACGAATGTGGTTCGTTCCAGGTGGTCCGCATAATGTGCCAGAACGTCTTCGCTGCCAGCGACGGCTCTCCACCAACGTATGATCATACCGTCGATCCTCGATCTTGTTTGCGTTTCCATTCAAAACCAAAAAACCCCGCCGGAGCGGGGTTTAAGCAGTTTAGCTGTCTGTTTCGCTTACTTCAGCGGAGCCAGAACCATCACCATCTGGCGGCCTTCAAGCTTCGGGGCCGACTCGACCTTGGCAATTTCAGAGGTTTCTTCGCGAACCTTGTTCAACAGATTCATGCCCAGATCCTGGTGCGCCATTTCGCGACCGCGGAACCTGAGTGTGACCTTCACCTTGTCGCCGTCGTTGAAGAACCGCAGCATGTTTTTCATCTTCACGTCATAGTCATGCGTGTCGATGTTCGGACGCATCTTGATCTCCTTGATCTCGACGGTCTTCTGTTTCTTACGGGCTTCAGCAGCTTTCTTCTGGGCCTGGTATTTATACCTGCCATAGTCCAGGATCTTGCAGACGGGGGGATTTGCGTTCGGCTGGATTTCTACGAGATCCAAACCCGCGTCCATTGCGATATCCATCGCTTCTTCTGTCGGCACGACGCCGCGGTTGGCGCCTTCATGATCAATCAACTGGACTTCGCGAACGCGAATTTCGTGGTTTGTGCGCGGGCCTTCCTTTGTGGGAGGCGGGGCGCGGAACGGACGGCGAATGGTCGCTAACTCCTCTATCGTTTCAACCTGGCACCAGGCATTGGCTCTTCAAGATGCACAAAAGACCTCGGAACTCATGTACCAAGGCCTCTGTTGCGTTTGTCCTAGCGCCATCCCCTAAATTCCTGCGAAACCGCCGAAAAGTCAACCGAAATAAGCGGTTTTGAGTCTTTCCGCTTGTTCGCGCAGAAGGGGTTCCTGTCTTTATGATTGGGCTGCTGCGATCGCAGCCAAGTGTTGTATTTTAAGGGATGATACCTCACTTAGGGATTGGTCGGGAAGTTTAAAAGAGGGATCTCTCGTGGACGGCACAAAGTTTCTGGTTCAACTCCTGAAAATCGTCTGCGGCTTCATTTTCGGGCTGATCGCCTCTGGTTTGTTTCTGGCCTGGGGTTTTTTCCAGTCCGTGCATCCCGGCGAAGATCCAGTTGCGTTTGGCGCCATGATCGGAACCGGGCTTATCGGCGCAAGTGCTGTCGGTGCAGCAGCACTGGTCCCGGCAGGCATTGTGATCGCAATTGCCGAATTTGCGCGCTTCAAAGGGGTCGTGTTTCATCTCGCCGCTGGCGGAGGCATTGCATTTCTGCTTTGGACCCTCGGTTCAGCCGGTCAGAATGCGGATTTCAGGCCCGGCAGCGTCATTGCGCTTGCGGCCGGCTTTTTGGCAGGACTGGTGTACTGGGTTATCGCCGGACGCACGTCCGGGTGCTGGTTGCCTCCAAGGCAGGTAGAAACCCAGTCTTAGAGATCTCCGTCCTTCAGGGCTTCCTTGGCAGCGTCATAGTGATCATCTCGCATATGGCCGCGAACCATGGCGATCGCCGCCATGAGCACAGTTGCATCGTCGCCAAACCCGACGCCGATCAGGAAATCCGGAATGGTGTCCAGAGGAAGTACGAAATAGGCGAGTGCGGCAATGACCGTTACACGGACTTTGGCGGGGGTTGCGGGATCGAGCGCACAGTAATATCCGGCGACCACATCTTCCATGAAGGGTATTTGCCGGGCCGCTTTCTTTGCCGTTGAAAGCAGTTTTTCCCTGACGGACTTTGTCTGTTCCTCTTCAGGTCCGAGGTACTCGGGCTCGAATCCCAGATCTTCAAAAGTCGTGTTCATAGGCCTGCTCTCTTGTCCCCGATAGATGTAAGATAAGCGTTGAGACGCGCTGGTTCAACTTTTGCGCATTCTTGCCTTGGGGGCAAAGACGCCCTTGTGCTGTCGACAATTAGTGTCCCGCAGCCTGCAACAGAGCATTGTGTTCGTGAACGAAAAAAGGCCGCCGCCGGTTCGGATTCGCATTTCCCGAAACCAGCAGCGGAGTCGTAACTGTCTCTATTATTGTTGTTTTTATTCTTTGATGTAGGGTCAGGCGGCTTTCAGCCGCGCGCCGACCATGATCATCCTAAGTGCGTCTTCGCTGGCGTTTCTGAGCAGTTTTCTTGCTTCCAGGATGGCATCCTCGAGCGAGCACGGGCGTTTGAGAATAGACGCGAACGCGTCAATGCCGGTATCAAGGGTTGTGCGTACGCCGGTTCCTATCGTCCCCGCCAACGCAATCGTCGGAATGTCGCGTTTCCGCGCGCGCTGAGCGACTTCGCAGGGAACTTTCCCGTAGGGGCTCTGCCCGTCGAGCGACCCTTCCGCCGTGATGACAAGATCCGCCGAAGTCAGCAATGCATCGAATTCAAGATATTGCATGACGATGTCGAAACGCGGGTGCAGGGTTGCCCCGGCAAAAGCCATCAGCCCTGTGCCGAGCCCGCCGGATGCACCGGATCCGTTTTGCAATCCAAGATCCAGGTCGAGGTCTCTGTTCAACAAGAATGCATAGATCTCCAGGGCTTCTTCCAGCGCCTGAACCTGCGTCGGTGTCGCGCCCTTTTGGGGTCCGAAGACCCGAGCGACACCCCGTTCACCCAAAAGCACGTTGTGCCAGTTGACCGCCGCGTCGATTTGCGTATCGGCGAGCCGGGGATCGATGCCGGACACGTCGATGCGGGACATGCCTGCCAGTTCGAGACCGCCGCGTCCGATTTCGTTGCCATCCTTGTCAAGCAGGCGGGCACCGAGCGCCTGTGCCATGCCGGCGCCGCCGTCATTGATGCCGCTGTCACCGCATCCGACAAGAATGCGCTCCGCGCCAGCGTCCAGTGCGGAAAGAATGAGTTCACCGACACCGTAACTGGTCGTCAGGGTCGGATCTCTCTGATCGCGCGGCACGAGACTCAGCCCTGCGGCCGCGGCCATTTCGATGACAGCTGTTTTCGAACCTTCGCTACCGAGCAGGCCGTAGAAGCTGTCGACGGTTTGGCCAACAGGGCCCGTTACCGCAACCTTGTGCAGCGTGCCCGAAGTGGCGTTGACCAGGGCCTTCGTGAAGCCTTCGCCACCATCGACCATCGGTGCCTTGAGGATGCGGCAATCCGGCAGGGCCCGGTGGCAGCCTTCGGAGATTGCTTCCACGACATCGTTCACGTCGAGTGATTCCTTGAAGCCTGACGGGGCAACCAGAATGTTCAGCGGCATGATCATCTCCTTTTTGTTCCTGTAAGTGAAAGGAGAACGAGCCAGGCCCCGAGTTATTCCGCAGCATTTGAAACTTTCGGTGGCATATACAGAAAGGGCCCGGCGTGATGCCGGACCCTTAATAATTCAGCACAGTTTTGCGACGTCGGATCAGGGTTTCTGTCTCGGAACAGGCGTGATCATTTCGCTCATCGATCCGCTTTTCTGAAGAGCGCCAGAGCACAGGCTCGCCGCCTCGCGAACGTGTTCGCTCCTCAGATTGATTTCCGCAATGGCAACGGAGTGATCGCGCAGATAGACCATGTCTTTTTTCCGGTAGATCTCCTTCACGGCGGATTTTTCAACCGGATAACCCGCTTGACGCAATCGGTTCCAGACATGCCACCAGCCGGCCGCCCACATAGTTTCGTCGCGGATCGTTCCAAGCATCAGGACTTCAAGATGGTGAGCGGAACAAAGAGCTCCTTCCATCGGTTGAGGACGGAGACTGTCGTGTGCCGCCAATGATGTAACCTCAAACGGGTCTGCATGCAGGCCCTGATGTTGCACGATCGGATTTTGTTCGGAGAGGACAGGCATCTGGACTGGCCAGACGAAGATGGCAAAAACGGTTATGACAGCGACTTTGAGCGGCAAGAGCGCCAGCGCAAGCTTCATCAGGTCACTCTGTTCGAAGTGATTTTCCCCGACAGACCGGAATATGGCGATGGGCTTGGCGCTTGCCACCATGGTCTGGCAGAACCCGGTGCCGAGAACAGTTACCAGGATGAGGGTCGCGGTGTCGTGGCCGAATTCGGCCAGGGGAAGCGCCAGCGCCGGAATAAGTACAGCCGCGCGGGCACTGCGTGAGTTGATGACCAGATGAGCTGCCACCGAGATGAGCACGACAAACAGGATTGTCAGCTCACGATTGTGAAGGGCGTCAGCTGGCAGAATGACCAAGAGCCTGTCTGCAAGCCATTTGCTCTTGCCGGTCGAAACGACGGCCTGCGCGATGACCAGGGTAGACGCGAGGAAAACCAGAAGCTCGGTTTCCACGTTTCGAAACAGTTCCTTCGGCTTTTCTTCCGTTAGCAGCGGCGTCACCACCAGCGCAGCGCCAAGACAGGCGATCACTGCGGTGCCGAGCCCGTGCCAGCCGGTGGTGGACCAGGCAATGACCATGACGGAGAGGACGAACAGCAATCTTTTCTGCCTGACGCTGAAGGGCCCGGTTGGCGCATCGTCCTTCGTTGACAGCCGCGTACTGCGCTCGCTTGCGGGTACAAACAATTGAAGGATCAACAGCGTGGCCCCGTGCGTGGAAAGCAGCGCGATGGGCAGCGCAAGCATGATCCATTCGAAGAAAGAAATGACAGTTCCCGTCGATGTGCGGATTGTTTCCACCGCGACGAAATGGGCTCCGGCACCGATCAGTGACCCGCCTGCCGACAAGAGGATCGCGCTTGGAAACAGCAAAGCGAGGGCCCGCCGCAGATTTCCGGTCGGCATTGCCGGGAGCAGGCTGACGAAGACGGGAACAAGCAGGGCCGCGCGGCCAGAAGTCGACGGTACAAGGAAAGCAGTTGCAGTGATGACGAAGGTCAATCCGTGAAAGAGACCGGAAACCGATGAAAACCGTCTTGTAACAGCAAATGCCAGCCATTGCGTGAGGCCGGACGATTTGATGGCGGCGGCAATCACGAAAGCGGCAATCAGCAACCAGACAATTTCCGTCCCAAGGGCCTGGTAGAAGCGTTCCTCCGGAAAAGCGCCGGTGAGCACCAGCCCTACCGCCGCAAACACCGCAACGACGGAGTCGGGTATCGGTGTCAGTGTCCAGCCGACGATCGCCAGACCAGTCAGGAGAAACGCAGCCGCCGCTTGTTGCGGCATGCCATGTGGCGCAAGGAAAACAAACCCGGCAAGCACCGACGCAATCAGAACTGCGATTGCCGTGTTGGGTGCAATTCCAATCAGCTTGCCAAGCAAAGGATCTATGACAGCGGGCATCCGGGCCCGGCGAATGGCGGTGGCTCGGTCGGGCATTTCGTTGTTCTCCTTTGTTTGCGGGTGTGGAGAACAACGAAACTGGCTAAGGAATTATTCCATTATCTTTCAAGAGAGGCAGACGCTTCATGCGCAGTTTTCAAACACAAGCGGCGTCTGTCCAGCCTGATCAGGCATTGCCGCGCGTTTCGAGAAGGCGCCGAGCGATCACCTGCGCCTGGATCTCAGCGGCACCTTCGAAAATGTTCAAAATGCGGGCGTCGCACAGAACGCGGGAGATTGCGTATTCCAGCGCAAAGCCGTTGCCGCCATGGATCTGCAAGGCATTGTCCGCAGCAGCCCAGGCGACACGCGCACCCAGAAGCTTGGCCATCCCGGCCTCCAGATCGCATCGCTTGCCGGAGTCCTTTTGCCAGGATGAGAAATAAGTGAGCTGCCGGGCGATCATCAATTCGGCGGTCATGACCGCAAGCTTGTCAGCAACGCGCGGAAAGTGAATGAGCGCCTTGCCGAACTGAATGCGTTCTTCGGCGTAGCGTAACCCAAGTTCCAGGGCTGATTGTGCGACGCCGAGCGCGCGTGCGGCCGTTTGGATGCGGGCGCCTTCAAAGGTCTGCATCAGCTGCTTGAAGCCTTCGCCCTCGACCTGACCGAGCAGGTTGTCGGCTTTGACCTCGAAGCCGTCGAATGCGATCTCATATTCCTTCATGCCGCGGTATCCGAGGACCTCGATCTCACCGCCGCTCATGCCGGCGGCCGGAAAGGGATCCTCGTCAGAGCCGCGTGGTTTTTCGGCGATGAACATGGACAGGCCCTTGTATCCGGGTGCATCCGGATTGGTGCGGGCTAAAAGCGTCATTATATCGGCGCGAACCGGATGCGTGATCCAGGTCTTGTTACCCGAGATTTTCCACGTGTCTCCATCCTTGACCGCGCGCGTTTTCAGAGATGCCAGATCCGAACCCGTATTCGGTTCCGTAAAGACAGCCGTCGGCAAAATCTCGCCCGACGCGATCTTGGGCAACCAGTGCTGTTTTTGCTCCTCCGTACCGCCGCACAGGATCAGCTCTGCGGCAATTTCCGACCGCGTTCCAAGGGAGCCGACACCGATATAGGCGCGTGAAAGTTCTTCAGAGACGACGCACATGGCTTCCTTGCCGAGCCCGAGCCCGCCATATTCCTCCGGAATGGAGAGGCCGAAAACGCCGAGTTCGGACATCTGATCGATGACCTCGAGCGGAATGTACTCGTTTTTGAGGTGCCACTCGTGGGCGTTCGGAACAACCGTATCTTCGGCGAAACGCCGCATCTCGTTACGGATCTGTTCCATGGTTTCGTCGAGACCTGGATCGCCGAATGTGGACTTTCCGGCCTGGTCCCGAATGAGTGTTGTAATTTCTCCGCGAATGGACGGGGTATTGCCTGCCTCGATCAGTGCGTCGATTTCAGCGGTTCGGTAAGCACCGGCTTCGCCTGCCGTGATGCCGAGATCCGAAAGCCGGACGAACTCGCCCTGGTTCATAGGGATGCCGCCGAAGATCTGGGCCAGATACTCGGCAAAGCCGAGCTGGACGATCCGGTCTTCGAGAGTACCGTATTTTCCCTCGCTTCGCAGGCGCGTGGCATAGGCATCGAGTTGGCGCAACGATTCGACATATGTGGCAAGCCATGCAAGGCCGTGCGCGGCGCGCTGTTCCTGTTCCATAAGTCTGGAGGACACCCGCCCGTTTTCACTCACAAGGACGCGTACGCGCTGCGCTGCGTCATCAAGCAGATTATCAAGCGTGCCGACGATGGACGCGGTTTGTTCTGTCAGGCTCTCTGGCGTTTCTGCCGCCGTCAGGGCTGCAGTGGGCATTGGCAATCTCCGTTTTCATTTGTTGCGCAAATGCGCTTGTTGTTGAAGCTATGTTGCGTTGCACATACCAATTTGTCGAGCCGGAATTTCTTCTTCTTTCGGAGGGGGCAGAATTCGCGGCTCCGCTCTTGACTGACAAGGATGCCGGAGGCCAGATCAGATCATGGCTGTGCGGCAGACATTTTCGGCAATTTATTCGGTTCTCAAGGACGCGATCGGGCACTTCGCCCGCGATGACGGCTTTGCGATGGCCAGCCACGTGGCGCTTTCCGGATTGCTTGCGATCTTCCCGCTGTTGATATTCATTGCCTCCCTTGCTGCCTTCTTCGGCATGACGGGGGCGGCCGACACGGTGTCGGATCTTGTCTTCGATGCGTGGCCTGAAACGGTGGCTGCACCTGTCGTGCGCGAGATACACAACGTTCTTACCGTCCGGCGTGGTGATCTGCTTACCTTCGGCGCGATTGCCGCATTCTGGTTCGCCTCAAATGGTGTCGAGGCTTTGCGAACGGCTTTGAACCGCGCCTACAGGCAACAGGAGCACCGCTCGATCGTCTTCCTGAGGCTGCAATCCCTTGGCCTTGTGCTTTTGGGGGCGGGCATCCTGCTCGCTTATACGTTTCTGGTCGTTTTGGCACCGCTGGCCATCGATGCGCTGCAGGCCTACGTGCCGAAGGTCGAGGCATTCCTCCTGTCCATTAACGTCGCGCGCTATTCACTCGCCGGCTCCCTCCTGATTATCGGGCTGTTCGTCACGCACTGGCTGCTGCCGGCGGGGAATCGCTCGTTTCGGGACCTGTGGCCGGGCGTGTTGGCAACGCTTGTGATGTGGATCGTCGCGGGCAGTGCGTTTGGTGCCTATCTGGCGAGTTTTGCCAACTACGTCTCCACATATGGGGGCCTCGCCGGCATCATGACCGCGCTGATTTTTCTTTATATCTGTTCGCTTGTTTTCATTCTTGGCGGTGAACTCAATGCCGCGATCTCGCGCCAGCGGAGAGTGCGCGCGCGCCTGAAGGCGCGGGGAGAGCCGGGAACGATGCCGGAAGCGGCTGGGGAGTAGGTTCTACGCTTTCCGGGCGGATTGCCTGATCATGAGAACGGCGGCGATAATCAGCGCCATGCCACCGACCTGAACGAATGTAAGTGTTTCATCAAACAGGAAATAGCTTTCGACAGCAGTGGCAACGGGCACGAGATAGAAAAGGCTCGCAACCTGCGAAACAGCGCCCTCACGTATGAGAAGCATGAGCAGAAGAATAGCCCCGACCGACAGGACGAGCACAAGCCAGACCATTGCAAATACCAGTTCGCCGGACCAGGTGATTTGCCAGCTTTCGAAAAGCGACAAGGGCGTGGTGATCATGAGGGCGCCGACATACTGCCATATGGTTGCTGTCAGCAGATCGGTGTTGGGCACTAAACGTTTTTGGTAGACCGTGCCGAGGCTGATTGCCGCGACGGAGAAAAACGCAGCGCAAATCGTGATCGCCGTAATGCCGGTGCCGGTGATGTCAAATTTGGGTCCCAGCACCAGCACAAGACCGCCGGCGCCAATCGCCATGCTGATCCAGTGGTTCCTCGATACCGTTTCGTTCAAAAGCACGACTGCAATAAGGGCGGTCAGAACCGGCTGAAGGCCGACGATGATAGACGATGCGCCTGCCGGCATGCCTTGTTTGATCGCCCAGAAAATACCGCCCAGGTAAATTCCGTGCACCAGCATTCCGGTGACCAGACAGTGAATAATTGCCAGGGGCTGGATGGGCCAGGACCTTGCCAGGAACAGTGCGAGTACGATCAAAATCGGCAGGACGGAGAAGAAACGCACCGTCAGAAACACCATCGGATCGATGTAAGGTGCTCCGAGCTTCGAGCCGACAAATCCGGTGGACCACAACAGAACGAAAATGACCGGTGCGGCTTTCGTCAGAAACTTCAAGGGAACCTCGACCGGAAAGGGGCTGGCAGGTGGTGCGTCCTGTCTTGAAACGCGGCAATGTTCAACAACTTTGAAACGCCTTTCGGCATTCAGGGGACATACGCCCGTGGCGTTCGGATCGCAATCACCTTTTCAGATACTGTCGAGACAACTGGTGAAACAAAGGGATCCGGTTCTCAGCCTTTTCACAGACGTTGGGTCCGACACGGAACGTGCGCAATAGTCAGAAAACGATTGCAG
This sequence comes from Roseibium sp. HPY-6, assembly GCF_040530035.1. NCBI lineage: Bacteria > Pseudomonadati > Pseudomonadota > Alphaproteobacteria > Hyphomicrobiales > Stappiaceae > Roseibium > Roseibium sp. HPY-6. Next base: position 33,574 of record NZ_JBEWCD010000003.1, on the reverse strand, counting down.
AAGTCGGCCGAGCTTGACGATCCCCAGAACGTCTTGAACCGGCGGGATATCGCCGGCTTTCCAAATGCAGGGCGGGGAGCACAAGGCTCGTTCTTCCTATGCTTTCGGGATCAGAACCATAGCGGCGTTTCGCCCTTCTGGCGGAGCGATAATCTTCGTGCTAGTGACGGAAGACCATGCGTGAAAAAGGCGAAACGAAATGCAGGAAGAAATCGTCATCATTGGTGCCGGACAAGCCGGTGCTCAGCTTGCGCATTCGCTTCGGCAGGGCGGTTTTGAAGGTCCGCTGCGTCTGATCGGAGACGAACCGCACCCCCCTTATCAACGCCCGCCTCTTTCAAAAAAGTATCTCGCTGGGGATGTGGGTGCCGAAGGACTCTGGCTGCGCCCTCCTGCGTTTTTCGAAACCAATCAGATTGACCACATTCCCAACTCCAGAGCTGTTTCGATCGACCGTTCTGCAAAAAGAGTTCAGCTGGAAAACGGCGATACGCTTTCCTATGGCAAACTGGTGCTTGCGACCGGAACGAACGCGCGCAAGATCCCACTAGCGGGTGCAGACAAGACAGGCGTCGTCACGTTGCGTTCGATTGCAGATGTCGACGCCATTCGCGACGGGCTGAAGACGAGCAACAGCATCGCGATCATCGGTGCCGGTTACATCGGCCTGGAAGTTGCAGCCGTGGCAAAGGCTTTGGGCAAAACCGTCAGCGTCATCGAGGCGCAGGACAGGCCGATGAAACGGGTCGTTAGTCAGGCTGTTTCGGACTACTTCTCGGGCCTGCACAGGGAAAAGGGTATTGATCTGCATCTTGAAGCGGCCATCGAATCACTTGTCGGAGACGACAAGGTCACGGGGGTCAAGCTGGCCAACGGGAACGTCATCGAGGCCGAACTGGTACTGATCGCCGTTGGCGCGGAGCCGAACGATCATCTGGCAGGTGAATCCGGGCTGGAAATCGACAATGGTGTTCTTGTGGACGGATCGGGCCAGACCAGCGATCCGCATATTTACGCCGTTGGAGACTGCACAAGGTTCTATTCGGGTCGATATCAGCGCTCGGTGCGTATGGAGAGTGTCCAGAACGCGATCGATCAGGCCAAGGCTGCGGCGCAGGCCCTGCTTGGCGAAGAAGTCGATTACGATCCGCTGCCGTGGTTCTGGTCCGATCAATACGATGTCAAACTGCAGATAGCCGGCTTATCGGAAGGGTATGACGATACCGTTGTGGTCGGCTCACCCGAAGACCACAAGTTCTATGTCGCCTATCTGAATGAGGGCCAGTTGATCGCCGTCGACAGCGTCAATTTCCCCCGCTCGCACATGCTTGCGCGCAGAGTTATCGGTGAAACCTGGCGCGAGGGCCTTTTACCGGACGCCTAAGGGTTGCCGCTCCAGTTCGCCTTTCCGTTCAAAGTCAGTCGGAAGCTCAGTTCACACCTGCGTTTTGCAGGATGAGCCTGGTGACTTCCTTCGGAATTTCCAGGTGAGGCATGTGGCCGACGCGTTCGAAAATATGCGTTGCGACGATGCCGGGGAGCTTGTGTGCCTGGCGCGTTGGCAGGACCCTGTCCTGTGTCCCCCAGATGACCTTGATCGGCATCGGCAGCGCCGCCAATTCATCTCTGGGAAGGGTCTTCTGTATGGTGCCGTCGATTATCTCGTCTGCGATGGCTTCCAGCGTTGCCGTTGCTCCCGGCTTGCTGCGGCTTTCCGCGGTCGTCTTTGCCAGATACTTCGGAAGCCGGAACTCCCAGCCGAAAAACTGCTCGAGCAGAACCTCCATTTCGGCTGCACTGGTAGCGGCCGCATAGCGGCGCAGCAGGCGATGATTGATTTCCGGTCCGAAACCACCGGGCGCAAGGAGCGTTAGGCTCGACACGTATTCAGGATTGCGCAATGCGACCAAAGCCGCGATTGCCCCTCCCATTGAATGACCGACGAGGTGGATCTTCGTCAGTTCAAGATGCTCAAGCGATTGGGCGACCGCCTTTGCCGCAACACCGGCATTACCGACGCGCGGCCAATCCAGCGCCTGCCCGTGACCTGGCAGATCGAAGGCCAGTGACCGTTTTCGTCCCGACAGCGCAGTTTGAATGTTGAGCCAGGTCTGCCGGTCACCACCGAACCCATGCAACAAGACTATTGGCGAGCTATCGATCTGACCTGATTGTTCCTGGTCGTTGAATGGCAGGTGAAGCGGTGGCGTTGGACGTATATCGGTCATGTTCTCTCTGAAACGGATGAAATTTGTTTTCTTGTGGCAGCACGGGACTATGGATGCGCTTTTTGTGTGTCCTCATTCAAGTGCGAACAAAGGCTGCGGGTCGGTAAAGCCGCTCAGCTCAAAAGATCCGACCGGACGGGCACGTTCGCCGCAAAGCCGGGCGACATCCTCCGTCATCAGAACATCCGAACCTTCTGACTTGGTCAGGCTTTCGATCCGGGCAGCGGCGTGTACCGTTTGACCGATAACGGAAAAGGTCAGTCTGCTCGGAACGCCAATGTTTCCAAACATGACAGAACCGACCGAGAGCGCGACCCCGGCTTTCATGGGCAGGACGTTCGATGGGTCTTCGTTGATTGCGATAAGACGTTTGCGCGTCTCATCCGCAGCCTGAATTGCATGGGCACCGGCTTTTTTCAGTCCCTGGCCATCGAGAGGAAAAACGCCAAGCACGGCGTCTCCGATGAAGTCGAGAACTTCGCCCTGATTGTCCAGTACTGCGCCGGCCGTTGCCTCAAAATAGGTGTTAAGCCACGCGAGATAGGCATCCGGTCCGAGCGCTTCTGCAATTGCCGTTGATTGGCGCATGTCGCTGAAGTAGATCACGGCGTCGACGGTCTCACCGTCGCCGTGCCGGATTTGACCGTTCAGCACCTTATTGCCGGCGTTCTTGCCCAGATAAGTCTCCGCAATGGTTCGGCTTATCTGGCTTTCGATCGTCGCCCGTGCGGCGAGCGCGAGCCGTTTTTGTATGTATTCTATCGCCGACAGCGCTTCGTCCGAAAACCCGTTCTCCGCACGGGTCGCCCAGCTGACGATGATCCCGGTGGTCGGATAGTCTTCGTTGGTGACAGGCAAATCGAACCGCGTCGGGAGAACTAGGTAGTCTGTGTATCCCGTGGCGCTCAGACGAGTGAGGAGCGGAAATTCCTGCGGCGCATTTGAATTTGTCAGGCGGCGGCGGAAACGTGGTTCCTGGTTGACCAGAACGGCCCGCACCGGGCTTCGGAGCCAGTCTTCGGTTTCTTCTTCGGAGTGGGCGATCTGATCGTGCTGAAGTTCAGCGCCGCTTTCCCAAACCACGACTTCGGCTTCAATGAGCGGGTGCAGTGTTGACCAGGCCATCATTGCACGGTCGATCGGGACATCGCACTTGCGCATCCGTTCACACATTTGCGCAAACATTTTGGCCATGTCCGGTGAGCCAAGCGCCTGACCGATCAACCAGTCTTCGATGTCGTCGATTTTCGCCATACTAATCATGACGCCAAGTTAGTGTCCTTTTGCTGCCGTTTCCAGACGGGCGATGGCTGGCCCCTCAACTACCCGGCGGGTGTTTCTGCGACCACACCGGGTGGAATGATCAACCAGTTTACGATGACGTCCGGGATGTCAGCTGCACTCTGATAGCGGAAGGTTTTGCTGCCCTGGCGGATGGCGTCCGGATAAAACCGGAGCAACTCGTTCAGCGGTGCCTCCCGGTCTCCGCGCCAGACAATCATCAGGCCGTGCTTTTGAACGTCTTCAATGTCAATCCATGGGCTTAGCGTCTGGCTATGCAGGTAAAACATGGAGGGGCGTCCCGGCGCGTGAAGCGTGACGTTCGCCGCGGACCACATGTCGCCGGCAACATAGCGAAGGTCTGTCTTCTGGTTCTCTTTCCAGATCGCCGCTAGGTCTTCGGCAACAGACTTTGCCGGATAGTGCATGCGTGTCTGCTTCTTCTTCCAGTAAGGCTCCAGCACAGCCTGGCCAAAGATCACCGTCAGGAAGACAGCCTGGATCGCGATGGCCGCCACGAGGGCTCGCCTGGGATGAGGCCAGAGGCCGGGAAGCGACAAAAAGCGGACGGCAACAACACCGGAGAGCACAAACATCGGCGTGCCCCACATGTGTTCAAACTCGTTGCCGGTCAGCGCTGAGGCGAGCAGCACGACGATCAGGGGAACGAAAGCAAACCAGAGTAAAAAGCGATCGCCATGTTCAACCAGACAGGTGTCGTCCTTCTTCAGCTCTGCACGAAGATGTTTGAGCTGATACCAGCCAAGGCCAGCCGTAATCACGAGGAACAAACCGGCGTGGTTGCCGATCTGGGCGAACAAAAAGTTCAATGGATTGAACACGTAGTCGAAGAGCGAAGCTGCGGATTTGCTGCGGCTGGCCGCATATTGAATTGTCAGGAAATCGGTCTGCAACAGCCATAGGATGTGAGGAACTAGCAGGACGGCACAGGTCAGGGCACACAGCCACGGGCCAGGCGTTCTGAAAAGGCGGCGTGCATCAGCGAATACAAGCGCGTAAAGGCCGATGGTTCCTATGAGAAGAATGACGAAGTACTTGGTGTAGAGGCCAAAGGCGGCAACGGCTCCCAACAGTAACCAGTCAAGGAGGCGGCTGTTTTCCTGAACGCGCAGAAACAGCAGGATCATTGCGCTCCAGACAGGAATTTGCAGGATGTTGGGATTGAACTCCGGCATTGGCAAGGTGAAGTAGAACGTCACGCTGGTGAGAACGACCGCCCAGAATGCCTGCCAGCTGTCCAGGCCCACGCGGCGGCTGATTTTCCAAATGAACAGATATCCCAAGGCGGCGGATATCGCGCTGAGCCAATACCCACCGAAATAGTGTCCTCCGGTCAGCCGGTATGTTGCCTCGAGCAACCAGGCTTGCATGGGAGGATGTTTTGTGTAGCCGAGCTGTAGCTCGCGTCCCCAGGCAAAACCCTCGACAACATCCAGTGGCGGACCGGGAAAGGTCAGCGTGGGCACCAGCGCATAGAGCAGCGACAAACCGGCGGCATAAACGAGCGCAGCGCGTGTTGCTGTCATTCTGTTTTCCCTTTTGCGGTCGCTTGAACCGTGTTTCTTCAGGAGGCTGCCGGATGATGGGCGAAGGCCCAGAGCCTGGCGCCAACAAAGGAAAACGCCGGCACCACGGCAATTGCGAGCCAGAGGCCGTAGATCTCGGGCCAAGGGGCAAATGCAAGCCAGATAGCAAGGATTATGGAATTAAGCGCGAATCCGCTGATGGAGATGATCAGGAACCGCGTCATGGTTTTCAACATGGTTCCCGCCTGCCTCAAGTGATTGAAGCTCCAGTAATAGTGTCCGCTGAAGGAGACCGTGAAGGCTGCGAGAAAGCCGCAGACATTCGAAGGGACTACAGCGAGAAGCTTCGTTTCGAACAAGACCGAGGCAACAACCGCATGCGTGAGCGTGGCGAGAATGCCGATAATCGCGAATTTTCCTGCCGCAGCACCTTCGGTTTTCAGGGTTTCGCGATTCACCTTAGCCAGCATCTGCGCCCTTACCGGTCTCTTCGTTTTTTTGTTGTTCGCCTTCGATGACATCCTGCAGGATATAAACCGGACGCTGCTTGGCTTCGTTGAAAAGGCGCGCGATGTATTCCCCGATCATTCCGATCGATAGAAGCTGGACACCCGAAAAGAACAGGAGCGCAACCATCAGGGAGGCATAGCCCGGAAGGTCGACACCAAAAATGGATGTGCGGACTGTGAGATAAATTGCGTAGGCAAAAGCTCCGAAGGAAATTGCTGCGCCGCCGTAGAACCAAACGCGTAGCGGCAATGTCGTGAAGCCGGTCAAGCCATCAAGAGCGAAATTCCAGAGCTTCCAGTAATTGAATTTTCCGCTCCCGGCCTTTCTGGCTGGCCGTTCATAAGGAATCGCCATGGCCGGAAAACCGACCCAGGCGAACAGTCCCTTCATGAACCGATTGCGTTCGGGAAGCCGCAGGAGCGCGTCGATGACCGCCCGGTCGATCAGGCGATAGTCACCGGCATTGGCCGGCATATCGATATTCGCCAGCTTGTTGAACAGCTTATAGAACATGTTCGCGGTAGAGCGTTTGAGCACCGTGTCGGACGATCTGTCGACCCGAAGACCGTAGATAACGTCATATCCCGCGCGCCAGCCGTCCAGCATCTGCAAAATCAGTTCCGGTGGGTCCTGAAGATCGGCGTCCATGATGACGGTTATGTCTCCGCGCACCGCCTCCAGGCCCGCGGACAAGGCAGCTTCCTTGCCGAAGTTCCGTGACAGGCCGAGCAACCGGCCCGGAAGACCGTTTTTGAGTTTTTCGGACAGAAAATCAGCAGTCGTATCGCGGCTGCCGTCGTCGATGAACACGTACTCGTAAGCAAGTCCTGTTTTTTCGAGGACTGGGCGCGTCGCTTCAAGAAAATCGCCTATCACGTCTTCTTCGTTATAGACGGGAACAATCACGCTCAGCAAAGGATTCGCCGGTCTTGCTGTCTCCCGACGCGAGACGTAGATTTTTGAGGAAGCCGTCTTGTTCATCAAGGTGTCAGGTCTGAATCGAGGCAAAGATGCTTGGCGCAACCTGCCGCAATTTCAGGAAAAAGGCCAGCCCAAGCTGTGTCCGCCGGACACCGTTGCACAGGTAGTCGCCAGGTGCTGTGCAAACTGTTGCACTCACGCGGAGACCGTTTTCTCCCTGGGCTTTGTTTTTCCGAGGATCTCCTTTTGCCGCTTTGCCTTCGCGACGGCCTCCTTGGCGGCGTCGTTTAGAGTGAAAATCTCTAGATTTTCACTCTCTGCGTCCGTTACCGGCTGAATGGCGAAATCCGAGTAGTTTGCGCCTTGAGGATCTTGTTGGATCCGCTTTCTCAGCCGATGGATTTTCCATCCGTATTGACCAAAGCGGAGGTATTTCACAAGGCTTTCATATGCAAAGGCAGGATAATGGATAACTGCTGGCCAGCGCTTGAAGCCCGGTCTGCGCTGACGCCGATCCTTGTATCTGAAATAGCCGCATTGTTGTGGATGCACACCCTCGAAGCGCATCGCACCGTAAATCTGCAGGCAGAGCCGCCACACCCTGACAGGCTTGATGCCATATGCCACATTCCGGCGCATCAGTGTCTCGACATGCTCGTCCGTGTAGTACCAGTCCCAGATGTCCCTATAGGTCTGCTGCCAAAGCTCCGCACTCATGATCGGGTGTTCGCACGTCGTGTGTTCCAGGTCGTACCGGTTGAGGTCGGGGTCGAGCCATATTCCCTTTTCGTAGAGTTTCTGATGGTCCTCGGAGCCCGGCAATGGGGTGAGCATGGTGAATTCAAGCATGTCGACGGGCAATTCCCGCTGAATGATCTCGATATCACGGCGGATGCTTTCAGGTGTGTCGTTCGGTAGGCCCATGATGAAGCCCGCATAGGTCATGATCCCGGCCTCTTTCCAGAGCTGAAACATCTTCCGGTATTCGGTGATGCGGTTCTGCCCCTTCTTCATGTGAGCGAGGTTTTCGGGGTTGATGCTTTCCAGCCCGATGAACACATGAGTGCAGCCGGCGCGCGCCGCCTTGTCGACAAAGCCAGGCAAGCGATGCGCAAGCGTGTCGATCTGGATCAGGAAATGAATGCGGATCCCATCCTGTTCCTTCAGCTCGATAATGCGGTCGAAAATCGGCTCCCAGTTCTTGTTGCGGGCAAAGTTGTCGTCGGTGATGAAGAAGGACGTGATGCCCTGCGCGTGGTTGGCCCTGATCAGCTTCTCGATATCGTCAGCGTCGCGCCAGCGCGATTTCCTTCCCTGTACGTTGATGATCGTGCAGAAGGAGCACTGGAACGGACACCCGCGTCCCGCGTCGAACGAGGAAAGACTGCCATCGTATTTGCGGACAATGGACTGAGGCAACAGGGGCGGCACCTGCTGTTGCAGTCCTGGCAAGTCGTGCATCACGTTGTAGACAAGCTTCAAACGGCCATCCGCCGCTTCTTTGAGCAGAGCCTCGAAGTGCTCTTCGGCTTCTCCAGCGAAAAGAACCACTCCCATGTCGATTGCTTCCTGCAAGTCGCTGGGAATGTCCTTCAACATGGAGAGGCATCCGGAAACATGAAAACCGCCCATGATGACGGTCACGTTTTCCTGCCTGAGCTGCCGGGCAATATCAAGTGCCCTTGGAAACTGGTTGGACTGAACGCCCACCAGACATACAATCCCGCGACCGTCTCTGGTCTTCTCGATGATCTGGCGGAGCGGGACGCGCATTGTCATTTCATCATAGGCGCCAACGGCAATCTCAGTGTCCGCACCGAGGACCGTGCGCGCGGCACAATCCTGCGCAATGGCGTAAAGACAAGCCATTGAATTTGAAGGGATCCAGGCTTTCCACCATTGCAAGACATAGCCGTCATCGTCGTAATGGGACGGCTTGATGATTTCGATATGAAACTTACCCATTCTGCACGGCCTCGCTATCGCGTATGGCTTTGCAGCTCCACAGGACGCAGCACTTATTGGTCTTGTTGTCGCCTAAACCGAGAACCCAAACCCACATGTTCCGTTGGTGACGTAAGGTAATGCATGTTCCTTTCCGACACAACAATTTGCCTCAAGGGCTTCGCTACTCTCGAGCAGTTTGAGTTGTTCTTGTCGTGCGATCTTTTTGAAGTTGTATTGAGCCAGTAACTAAAAGACATGCGTTCGAACGGGGGCACGGCAAGAACCAGCGGGTTGAAAATCAATGGTACGTCGGGTGGCGCCGCATGAAGTGATCCCCTGGCCCGATGTGACATCTCGAAGCCGTATCGTGTCCGAAGAGGTGCAGACGAAAAAAGCGGCGCACTATGGCGCCGCTTTGAGATTTTCGTTCAAAGTAGCTCGATCAGTTGAGCGCGCCGTGGCAATGCTTGTATTTCTTGCCTGAGCCGCAAGGACACAGCTCGTTCCGGCCGACTTTGCCCCAAGTCGAGGGATCTTGCGGATCCCGTTCACCAGGAGGTACTGGCCTGAGCTGCGCGTCGGCCACCGCCATCTCATCTTCCCCTGTTGTCGGGTTGATGTGGTGCGCATGCATTTCGGGTTGCTCCGGCATCTGCGGAGGCTGTTCCGTTACAAGTTCAACACGCAACAACTGCGCAGTCGTCATCTGGCGAAGCTGTGCCAGCATGGACTCGAACAGTGTAAATGCTTCTGTCTTGTATTCCTGGAGCGGGTCACGCTGTGCGTAGCCGCGGAACCCGACGACGGACCGCAGATGATCAAGATTGGCCAGGTGTTCGCGCCATAGATTGTCCAGCGTCTGGAGCAATATTGCCTTTTCGACCTGACGCATGATGTCTGGCGTGTATTTGGCAACCTTCTGAGCCATGGCCTCGTCGGCCGTCCGGCGCAGGCGGTCTTTCACTTCTTCTTCGGCAATGCCTTCTTCTGCCGCCCAGTCCTTCACCGGAAGATCCATGTTCAGGTATTTCTGGACTTCCTCTTGCAAGCCATCGGTATCCCATTGTTCCGGATAGGCCTTTTCGGGAATGTGAGCGGCGACGAGATCATCGATCACGTCGTGGCGCATGTCGGTCACGGCATCCTGGATCGCTTCGCCGTCCATCAGTTCGATGCGTTGTTCGAAAACGACTTTCCGCTGGTCGTTCATCACGTCATCGAATTTCAGAAGGTTTTTGCGGATATCAAAGTTCCGGGCTTCAACTTTCTGCTGGGCCTTTTCAAGCGCCTTGTTGATCCACGGGTGGATAATGGCTTCGCCTTCTTCCAACCCGAGCTTCTGAAGCATGGAATCCATGCGCTCGGATCCGAAGATGCGCATCAGATCATCTTGTAGCGACAGGAAGAACTTCGAGTGCCCCGGATCACCCTGACGGCCCGAGCGTCCGCGAAGCTGGTTGTCGATCCGACGGCTTTCATGCCGCTCCGTCCCGATGACATAGAGCCCGCCCGCATTCAAGGCCTTGTCCTTGAGGGCTTCGACCTCCGAACGGATCTTGGCTTCCTTGGCAGACCGCTCCGCGCCTTCCGGCATGTCTCCAAGTTCCATTGCAATCTGCATGTCGGCATTGCCGCCGAGCTGAATATCGGTGCCGCGGCCGGCCATGTTCGTCGCGATGGTAACAGCGCCGGGCAGACCGGCCTGAGCGACGATGAATGCTTCCTGCTCGTGGTATCTAGCGTTCAGAACCGAGAAGATCTTCGACTTGCCGCCGTCCTTCTTCTGGGCGGCCGCGAAGGCCGCAGGGTCGCTAAGATCAATCTGCTTGTAGCCGTGCTTCTTCAGAAGTTCGGCTAGAAATTCCGATTTTTCGATCGAGGTGGTACCGACCAGAATGGGTTGTCCGCGCTCCTTGCAGTCGTCAATAAGCATGGCGATCGCATTGAACTTTTCCTGGACGGTCCGGTAGACCTCGTCGTCGTCATCAATGCGCTTCACGGTCACGTTGGTTGGAATTTCAACGACTTCAAGCTTGTAGATGTCCGCAAACTCGTCAGCTTCGGTTGCCGCGGTCCCGGTCATGCCCGCAAGCTTGTCATACATGCGGAAGTAGTTCTGGAACGTGATCGACGCGAGCGTCTGGTTCTCGGGCTGAATACGAACCTTTTCACGCGCCTCTAACGCCTGGTGCAGGCCTTCCGAGAACCGGCGTCCGGGCATCATCCGGCCGGTGAATTCATCGATGATAACCACTTCACCGTTCCGGACGATATAGTCCTTGTCGCGCTGGAACAGCTTGTGCGCCTTCAGAGCCTGCTGGAGGTGGTGAACGATCGAGACGTTTTCCACATCATATAGGGAGTCACCCTTCAAGAGTTCTGCTTCCCTCAGCAGTCCCTCGAGCTTTTCGTTGCCGGCTTCCGTGAACGTTGCAGAGCGCTGCTTCTCGTCGAGCTCGTAGTCTTCTTCTGTCAACAACGGGATGAACGCATCGACCGTGTTGTAGAATTCCGAGCGGTCTTCCAGGGGGCCTGAGATGATCAGTGGTGTTCTTGCTTCATCGACCAGGATCGAGTCGACCTCATCGACGATCGCAAAGGAATGGTCGCGTTGAACCATCGACGCCCGGTCGTGCTTCATGTTGTCGCGCAGATAGTCAAAGCCGAACTCGTTGTTCGTGCCGTAAGTGACATCCGCTTCGTAGGCTGCACGGCGCTCATCGTCTGAAAGGCCATGGGTAATGCAGCCGACGGTCAGGCCGAGGAACTTGTAAACCTGCCCCATCCATTCGCTGTCGCGTTGGGCGAGATAGTCGTTCACCGTGACGACGTGAACGCCGTTTCCGGTCAACGCATTCAGATAGACGGGTGCGGTCGCGACCAGTGTCTTGCCTTCACCAGTGCGCATTTCGGCGATCTGGCCGGAATTGAGGACCATGCCGCCAATGAGCTGGACGTCGTAATGCCGCTGCCCAAGCGCACGCTTTGCCGCTTCCCGCACTGTCGCAAAGGCCGGGACAAGAATGTCCTCGATGCTCGCGCCATTTTGCAGTTGGCTGCGGAAGTCGTCCGTGCGTGCCTTCAGGGCCTCGTCGGACAAGCCCTGAACCTCCGGCTCGAGGGCGTTGATTTCGTCAACTCTTGCCCGGAATGTCTTGATCTTCCGGTCGTTCGCCGAACCGAAAAGCTTACGTGCTAATGCGCCAAGGCCGGCCATGTGGCGGTCCTTCCCTACCAGGCGGCACCAACTGGCAATCTGGTGCCCGCCCATGAAATCGTCTCAATTGCTGTACACGTTGCCGCCAAGTGCAACGCGCTGGCCGGTTAACGCGGCCGAAAAGATGCCATCCCGGCCCAAAGCAGGGACGCCCGACAGATAAGAGGGGGCTCTATGCTTGTCAACGCCGCAGGAATAGGCAAAGTACCCACGCCCTCCGGAATGAGGGGATTAAAATTACCGATCCTATTTGTAAAGGACATCTCATGTTCCGAATTTCGATGCGCAGGCCGGCCCAGGCTGTTGCCGTATCCCTCCTGGCCATGACGCTCGGATCCGCCTCCCTCAGTGCCGCAGAACCCGGTGATGTGGTTGCCAAAGTTGGAGATGCGGAGATCACGGAAGCCGATATTGCTTTTGCCGCACAAGACCTTGGCCAGCAACTGCAGCGTTTTCCGCCGGATCAGTGGCGCGCGATCCTGCTTGACGTCGTTGTTGACATGGAGCTCATTGCACAAGCGGCACGCCAGGACGGACTGGACGAGGATCCGGAATTCAAGAAGCAGGTGGAGTTCCTCGAGTTGCAGGCACTGCGCAACGCTTACATCTCCCAGAAGATCGACGGAAGCATAACCGACGATGTGCTCAGCGCTGCCTATGAGGAACAATTCAAAGACTACGAGGGTCCTGAGGAGATCAATGCGCGTCACATTCTGGTGAACGACAAGGCTGAAGCCGAAAGTCTCATCAAGGAACTGGATGGCGGTGCTGACTTCGTCGAACTCGCCAAGGAAAAGTCGACCGGTCCGTCAGGTCCGAATGGTGGGGATCTCGGTTATTTCGGAAGGGGACAGATGGTCAAGCCTTTTGAAGATGCCGTATTTGCCCTTGAGGCCGGTGCCTACACGAAAGAGCCCGTCGAAACCCAGTTCGGTTGGCACGTGATCAAGCTCGAAGACAAGCGCCGGCAGGAGAAGCCCGCGTTTGAACAGGTTGCCGGAGAATTGCGTCAGCAGATCATGCGTGAACAGTACGAGGCAAAGATGGCAGAGCTGAAAGATGCGATCGCCGTCGAAATTCTTGATGAAACGCTCGAACTGCCAAGCGAACAAGACCAGGCGTCTGAGTAAGACCGGGCCGGTCCCGACGCAAACCCGGCAGTTGCAGCTGCCGGGTTTTTCTTGTGTTGCGGCGTGATTTCGACGTTTGGAAAAGACTTGCGCTTGCCAGATCCGCTGCTTAAGGACACCTGAAAGTTCAAACAACCGGGACAGCTGTCATGTCGACGACCGTTTCACCGCTCGCTCCAAAGTACTACCCCGACATGCCGGAGATTGCCGGCGTTCAGTTTTCAACTGCGGCAGCGGGCCTTAAATATGCAGGCCGGACAGATGTCTTGCTCGCAACTCTTGCCGAAGGCACTACGGTTGCGGGCGTTTTCACCAAGTCTCGCTGTTCGTCCGCTCCCGTCGACTGGTGCAAAGAACGGCTTGAAGGCGGGACAGCGCGTGCGCTTCTCGTCAATTCCGGCAATGCGAACGCCTTTACCGGGAAAAAGGGCAGGGCTGCCGTCGATTTGTCCGCCGACATTGTTTCAAAGGCTCTCGGTTGTTCCGTCGACGAGGTTTTTCTGGCGTCGACGGGCGTGATCGGCGAATCGCTTCCGGCGGAGAAATTCGAAAAGGTCGTCGACGGTCTGTGCACGGATCAGGATGCGGGCGCCTGGCTGGAAGCGGCCAAGGCGATCATGACGACGGACACCTATCCGAAGGTTGCCACGAGCAGCATCGATCTGGACGGCCAATCCGTGACGATCAGCGGGATCGCAAAAGGCGCCGGCATGATTGCGCCCGACATGGCGACCATGCTGTCCTTCATCTTCACGGATGCGGCGATTTCCCAAAATGTGTTGCAGGCTCTCTTGAGCGGAGAAACCGGCGGCAGCTTCAATGCCATAACCGTCGACAGCGATACCTCGACTTCTGACACCGTTCTTTTGTTTGCGACAGGTGCCGCGGAAGCGTGCGGTATTGCCCCCGTGCTGACGATGGAAGACCCGAGAGTGGATGTGCTGCGGGCATCCCTGAGGGACGTCATGCAGGATCTGGCCCAGCAAATCGTGCGCGATGGTGAAGGTGCGCGGAAGCTTGTCGAAATCAGTGTCGAACGGGCCGAGAGCGATGTCTCCGCGAAAACCATCGCGCTTTCGATCGCGAATTCACCTCTGGTGAAAACTGCCGTTGCAGGCGAGGATGCGAACTGGGGCCGCGTTGTCATGGCTGTCGGGAAGGCCGGTGAACCCGCCGACCGGGACAAGCTGGCGATCTGGTTTGGTGATGTGCGCGTCGCTGTTGATGGCGAACGGGATCCCGACTACAGCGAAGAGGCCGCATCAGCGGTGATGAAGGCTGAAAATATCTCCATCCGTGTGGATCTCGGACTTGGTGAAGGTCACGCAACCGTTTGGACCTGCGACCTGACAAAGGAATATGTCGCGATCAACGGCGACTATCGCAGCTGATTAAATTCCGCATTTCTGACAGGGCAATGCCGAAGGTGCTTAACAAATTCCTGCGGTGCATTCTAGAACTGGACCATTTGCAATGACCAAGATCGTGCTTGTCGCGGCCTGCGCACTCGTGGACGTTGACGGCAGAATACTGCTCGCACAGCGCCCTGAAGGCAAATCAATGGCAGGATTGTGGGAATTTCCGGGGGGGAAAGTCGAAGCCGGCGAACGACCGGAGGAAACCCTTATCCGGGAACTTGGTGAAGAGCTCGGAATCGAGGTTAACGAAGCATGTTTGGCCCCCCTGACTTTTGCAAGTCACACTTATGAAGATTTTCATTTGCTCATGCCACTTTACATTTGCCGCAGGTGGGAGGGTGTTCCTATGGGTAAGGAAAACCAGGCCCTGAAGTGGGTGCGCGCGATCAGACTGAGAGACTATCCGATGCCGGCAGCAGACGAGCCTCTCATCCCACATCTGATCGACGCGGTGTAAGGTAGCAAGGCAACAGTCCCAGGCGGGGCGGGAGCGTTTGAATTGAAAAAAGAGCAAAAGAAAGACGGATCGGTCAAACGGCTGACAACCCGATTTTTGAAAGACAGAAGCGGTGCGACGACCATGGAGTATGGAATGATTGTCGCCCTGCTCGGGACAATCATCATCCTCGGGCTTGGCCCGATCGGCACAACAATGCGCGATGATGTCTTTGGAAAAATCTCCAGCACGCTCGACGATTCAACCAAGGAATAAGTGAGCACCGGTCACATTGATTGACACTCTGTGCTCGCACCGTCTGAGCACTAGACCTTTTGTTCTTTTACTCCCAATGCGTCAGCCAGCCTTGACTTCGCCGATCCGGGACTGAGTGGCTTTTGTTGACTTTCGTGCGGGGCCCACCCCGACAGGGTTACCAAGGCAAAACTTGCCCTAATGCGGCCATCACCGTCAGCGTGGTTTTCAGCGTAAATCTCTGCCGCCCTAAGAAGTGTTGTCCTTGATAGAGGGTGCCTGGCCGTCTGGCTCAGGATCGACGTTGCGCCCGTATTGCGCAGATCTTTCAAGAGCGCGAACATGTTGTCGTAGCGCACAGTAAGCGTATCAAGATCCGTGACAGGCAGCGCAAACCCGGCACGTTGCAGCAAGCTGCCGAGATCACGCGTGTCGGCGAACGGAAGCACCCGTGCGGCGGCGCCGCCGGTGCATTCAAGTTCTGCCCTCGTCAGGCTGTCTCGCAATTCAGTCAGCGTACCCGCCCCCGGTATCACGGCCAGAAAGAGGCCATCCGGTGCAAGAGAACGCCTGATTTGCACCAGGCTGCCGGGCAGGTCGTTGACCGCGTGAAGTGTCAATGCAGACACGATCAGGTCGCAGGATTGCGGTTTGAGCGGAATGTAGGCGTCGTCGCATACCAGATCCGGGGATGGCAAAGAGGGGTCCGGAAAGAAAAGGTCCGCCCTGATTGTCCTCTCCGCTTTTCCCGAGCCGGAGATAGCCTTTGAGATCAGGCCAGTGTGGCCGCCGAGATCGACGGCGGTCTGAAACCTGCGGCTCACAAGGCGCAGCCTGTCCTCAAGGTCATGCGCGACCTCAGCGAGAAGAAAGTCTGCGCCAGGTGCTGCAAGCCGCAAGGCGCGCTCGCGTCTCATTCTGAACAAATCGCGATCAAAAAGTTTGGGTTGTGCGCTCACTTAGTAACTCAGCGTTGTCAAGTCGAGTGATCCGTCACTTAGGACAGTTGCGTTTTCAGGTCAAAATCGTCCTCGAAACAAAATTGGTTTTATTCTTGCGAAAACACTTATAGGTTGTTTTTTCATGTTTTGCTGTTCAGGATTTGTTTGTTGATTTCCCTGCGCGAAAAACTTGCCCACGTTCCATCGGCGACTGCGCGCGGTGTTCTGAATGTGCTTCTGCCCCTGCGGTGCATGTGCTGCGACACCCGCGTCGGCTCGGAAGACGGGCTTTGCCCGGTGTGCTGGAACAGTATGCCTTTCATTGAAAAACCGGTTTGTCACCGGCTTGGCATCCCGTTTTCCTACGATGTCGGCGAAGAGGCGTGGAGCCCGCGCGCGATTGCATCACCACCGGTATTCGACCGTTTGAGATCCGTCGCCTTTTACGAAGGATCGGCGCAGAGCCTCGTGCTGGCATTCAAATTTGGCGGTCGGCGCGAACTGGCCCGGCCCATGGGAAAATGGATGGTGTCCGCCGGACGGGAGTTTTTGAGCCCAGACAGTCTGATTATACCGGTGCCGCTGCACTGGCTGCGGCTCCTTTCCAGACGTTTCAACCAATCCGCCGCACTTGCCCAGGTGATCGCCAAGGAATGTGGTGCCGCCTATGAGCCAGACCTGCTGACGCGGCACAAACGAACAAGGCAGCAAGTGGGGCTCACGGCCAAGGAACGCCAGAAGAATGTCCGGTCAGCCTTCCGGATTGCGGCAGGACGCTCAGGTGATCTGGATGGCCGTCACGTTGTTTTGATCGATGACGTGATGACGACAGGGTCGACAATTGCCGCCTGCACAAAAACCCTTCTGAGTGCGGGGGCCTCCTCGGTCGACGTGCTTACTTTCGCGTTGGCGGATCCTTCAAGAAGTGACCAGGAGGAGACGGCAATTCTCTGACGAACTTCATTCCCGCTTGTGTTTCCATAAACGGCACGCATATATCGCCCGACTTTGATTGACGCCGTTGATGCCAGCGGCAAATGATTTGGAAAAGGATCCGACCGATGCCAAAGGTGGAAATCTACACCCGCCAATTGTGCGGGTTTTGCACCGCTGCCAAGCGACTGCTCGACAAAAAGGGTGTTGCCTACAAGGAATATGACGCGACTTTTGACGGTGGCCTCCGCAAGCAGATGATCCAGAAAGCAAACGGGCGCTCCACGTTCCCGCAGATCTTTATCGGCCAGACGCATGTGGGTGGGTGCGATGACCTGCACGACCTTGAGCATCAGGGCAAACTGGACGCCTTGCTGTCTTCCTGATTAAGTGTCGGATCAATCACACTCTTTCACGGACCGTGAGGCGATCGAATGGCCACCCTTGTTGCGGCTTGCATTCAGTTGCGGAGCTGCAAGTCCATCCCGGTGAATACGGAAAAGGCGGAAAACCTGATCAGGGCCGCAGCGGCCGAGGGCGCGAGCTACATTCAGACACCTGAAATGTCGAATGTCCTTGTCCGCAGCCGTGGCGAACTGCTCGAACGCATATCGGTGCTGCCCGAGGACATGTTCCTTCAGATGGGCTGTCGGGTTGCGTCGGAACTTAACGTGCATCTTCATATCGGTTCGCTCGCGGTTCTTTTGGAAAACGGGAAAGTCGCAAACAGGGGCGTTCTGATAGGACCGGATGGCAAGGTCGCTGTCCGCTACGACAAGATCCACATGTTCGATGTCGACCTGCCGAATGGCGAAAGCTGGCGGGAATCGGCAACCTATGAACCCGGAAACGAGTCCTTGGTTGCCGATCTGGGCAGCATCAAACTGGGCATGGCGATTTGTTACGATGTCCGTTTCCCGGAGATTTTTCGCGGGCAATCGCGCCTGGGTGCGGAAATACTGACAGCGCCGGCGGCGTTCACGCGGCAGACTGGCAAAGCCCACTGGCATGTGCTACAGCGCGCCCGCGCGATCGAAAACGGCGCATATGTCGTTTCGGCGGCGCAGGGGGGTGCCCACGAAGACGGGCGTGAAACCTACGGGCACAGCATTGTCGTGGACCCTTGGGGCAAGATCATTGCGGAACTGGACGGTGAAGAACCCGGGTATGTTCTCGCGGAGATTGACAAGCAAGCCGTTGAAAAGGCACGCTCCCGCATTCCCGCGATTGCAAACGAACGCCAGTTCGCATGCAAGGTAACCAGGACACTTAAGGAGGAACCGGCTTGATCAAGTACTCGCTTGTTTGCGATGCCAAACACGGTTTCGAGGGCTGGTTCCGGAATTCCGAAGATTTTGAGTCCCAGCGCGAGCGTATGCTTGTCGCTTGTCCCGTCTGCGGATCGATGACAGTTGAAAAAGGGCTGATGGCGCCGGCCGTGTCCACCTCCCGCCGTAAGGAAAAGCTCGTCCCGTCGCAAGTTGCCGAGACTGCCGCAGCCAATACGGCGTCGCTGCAGGCAAAATCCGCAGCAGCAAGTCCGGTTAGTCCTGCGCCTCAACCCAACGCGCTTCTTCCGACGGATGTTCAGCAGAAAGAGATCCTGGAAACCCTACGGCAGGTACGTTCCAAGATCATCGAGAACTCCGAAAACGTCGGCACCGATTTCGCCTCCGAAGCGCGTAAGATACATTTCGGCGAGTCGGAAGAAAGAAGTATTTACGGTGAAACAACGCCGAAAGATGCAGCGGAACTTCTTGACGAAGGTATTTCCGTCTTTCCGCTGCCAGAACTTCCAGAAGACAAGAACTGATCTCGTACATCAATCGCTTACACGGCGCGCGTAGCGTGCGATCTTGTTCCGTCAGGATTTGAGCTGTTCTCAGCTCTTCTCAGAGGCCGTGCGACGTGAGCGTGTCTTTGGGGCAGCCGGTTTCTTGTCTATCAGACTTTCTTCGGCGGCCTTGCCCAGCTCACCGACGCTTTCCAGCGCCGTTTCGTTGAGTTCTTCCACCGCAGCAGCGTTTTCGCTCACGCTGATCCTGAAAAGTGCGGCCTGTTTTTCGAAGTGGTCCTGATATTCCGTAGCCATTTTTGAATAGAAGGCCTGAAGCGTCGCCATTGTCTGCTCAGGCGCGACACACTGGCTCAGGGATTTTGCGCATTCGAAGTCTTCATGCAGGCGATGGCTGACAAATTCCATGTGGTCGTCGAACGCCTTTTCCGCGTGCGACCACATTGTGTTGCCCATTTTCTGGAAACTGGCGACTGCCTTGGCCTCCATCCGGTCCTCGCGTTCGGCAAAGGCCCAGTTTGTGAAAGCGGGCATGGGCCAATCAACTTTCAATGCAGTGAAATCGAATGCTCCGGTGTTGCGTTTGGTCGGCATGAGGGGTCCTCCGCTTGGTTGCGTTACAAGCGATGTGAGCTCACACTGCGCCGGGCCGCGTCCTCGCGGGCCAGCGTTTGAGCTCAGAGCATCTTCAGCTCGTGCTGACTAGCTCTCAATCAGCGTGCGGTAATTCTAACTGCGCTGCAAGACGGATCATTGACAGGGATCAAAAAATTTCACCTCGTCTTTTCAAAAACGGAACAAATCTCCCGTCGACCTTATGTGGAGTTAAGGAAGGCACTGAGTTCCGCAATTACTCTTTGAGGGGCTTCCAAAGTGGACAGATGCCCGCAGTTCTGAATCGTCACCATATGGCTGTTCGGGATCAGCTCGTGAATTTCGGCTGAAAGGTCCGGTGACAGCAAGCGATCACCGTCACCTGTCAGCACGAGCGTCGGGCAATCGATGTCGGTCAAAGAGGGTCTGGAGTCGATCCTGGCGGCGATTGCGCGTTGTTGTCGAACGAAAGCATCCGGACCGGTTTGGGTGGCCATTTCCACAACGACCGATCTCAAGGTTGCGCAACTCTCGTTTTTCTCATGTACGAAGCCCGGAAAAAGGAGATCGGGGATCTTTTCGAAGCTCTTTTCGGTCGCCAGTCTGACGAGCGTATTTCGGCGTCTTGACTGTTCGTTCGTGTCCGCGCGTGCGGACGTGTTCAAAAGCGAAAGTTTGCTGACCCGTTCTGGCGCAACCCGCATAACTTCCATCGCGATATAGCCGCCCATCGACAGACCGATGAGCGCAAAGCGATCCGGTGCGGCGTCAAGCAGGCGTGCGGCGACAGCACCAATACTGACGTCGTCCCCGATGTTTGCGACCATGATCGGGTGATCCGCAAGGGCAGTGATCTGAGGAGCAAAAAGCGCCTCGGTGCATAACAAACCCGGCACGAAAACAATTGGATCGGCCGTCAAGTCCGGTCTGCTCGTTCGGCGAGCAACATGTAGTTCACATCCATGTCGCGGGAGCGGGACCATACATCTGTGACCGGATTATAGCTCACACCCGAGCGGTCGATTATGTTCAGACCCGCTAAATTCAAAGGACCCTCAATCTCAGAAGGTCGCACCAGCTTCTCATAGGAATGGGTGCCTTTGGGCAGCCAGCGCAGGACGTATTCCGCGCCGACGATTGCCAGAGCATATGCCTTAAGCGTGCGGTTGATGGTCGCAATGAACATGAGGCCGCCCGGGCGCACCATGCTGCTGGTCGCCTCGAGAAACAGGGGCACATCTGCCACATGCTCGACCACTTCCATGTTCAGGACGACATCGAATGTTTCACCCGCAGCAGCAAGATCTTCAGCAGTTTGCGCCCGGTAGTCTATCTCCAGGCCTGAACTTTCCATGTGCAGCCTGGCGATCTTGATATTCGTTTCGGAAGGATCTGCGCCCACGACGTCCGCACCAAGGCGCGCCATCGGCTCACTCAAAAGTCCGCCGCCGCAGCCGATGTCCAGAAACCGCAGGCCTTTGAACGCATCGGCCGCCTTCGGGTCCCGATCGAACTGCCGGCAGACTTCCTGCTTGATGTAAGCCAGGCGAACCGGATTGAATTTATGCAAGGGTTTGAACTTTCCAGTCGGATCCCACCACTGGTCGGCCATTGCCGAGAAGCGGGCAACCTCGTCCTCGTCGATCGTGCCTTTGGTCTGTTGAGCCTTGCCTGTCATCGGACGATCCTTCCTAAGCCTGACGCTGCCATATGTTGAGCGGGTCCATTGTTTAGCTGTCGTTCAGTGTCTTTGACCATATGTCAAGTAAGCGCAGCTTGCGCGGAGTTGCAGCAACGCATCGCAGCCTGTATGCATGTGCGCCGATCCTGGCGGAGCGTGCAGCGCTTCAAGACACGACAAACAGAATACGAGTGGTATGGCCCGACTGGTTTTAAAATTTGGGGGGACTTCGGTTGCCGATCTTGATCGCATTCGAAACGTTGCCCGCCATGTCAAACGGGAAGTGGAAGCCGGCCATCAGGTTGCTGTGGTCGTTTCGGCGATGGCCGGACAGACCAACAAGCTGGTGGAGTTCTGCCGTGACGCATCACCTCTTCACGATGCGCGGGAGTATGATGCAGTCGTTGCATCCGGTGAGCAGGTGACATCCGGCCTTTTGGCGATCGTGCTGCAGCACATGGGCGTGAACGCGCGCTCCTGGCAGGGCTGGCAGGTTCCGATCAAGACGGACGAGAACCATGGCGCAGCCCGTATTCGCGAGATAGACGGCGGTTTTCTGACTGAACGGCTGGAGCAGGGCCAGGTTGCCGTGCTTGCCGGATTCCAGGGAATTTCTCCGGACAACCGGATCGCGACTCTGGGTCGCGGTGGGTCGGACACGAGCGCGGTGGCAATTGCCGCGGCCATTGAGGCCGACCGCTGCGATATTTATACAGATGTCGATGGGGTCTACACGACCGACCCGCGGATCGTTCCCAAGGCGCAACGTCTGGAACGTGTCTCGTTCGAGGAAATGCTTGAAATGGCATCGCTCGGCGCGAAAGTTCTTCAGGTCCGATCCGTCGAGATGGCGATGGTCCATAATGTCAGGACGTTCGTGCGCTCCAGCTTCGACGACCCGGATGCGCCTCAGGCCGGAAAAGACGGTCTTCCGATTGGTACCCTTATTTGCGACGAGGATGAACTCGTGGAACAGCAGGTTGTCACCGGCATAGCATATGCCAAGGACGAAGCTCAGATCTCTCTCCGTGACGTGGCCGACAAGCCAGGCGTCGCCGAATCCGTGTTCGGCCCGCTGGCCGACGCCCATATCAACGTGGATATGATCGTTCAGAACATATCACCGGACGGCAAGACGACGGACATCACCTTCACTGTTCCGGAAGGCGATTTTGAACGCGCCAAGAAGGTTCTGGACGACAACCGCGAGGAAATCGGCTTCCAGAATGTTGAAGGGGCGATCGACGTCGTCAAGGTATCGGTGATCGGCATCGGGATGCGGTCGCATGCAGGTGTCGCTGCGCAGTGTTTCAAAGGCCTTGCGTCCAAAGGCATCAACATTCGGGCGATCACGACCTCTGAAATCAAAATTTCCGTACTGATTGATTCTGCCTACGCGGAACTTGCGGTGCGGACTCTCCATTCGCTATACGGGTTAGACGGATAGTTTAACCGGCGGGCGGCTCCTACAGGTATGGTACGGGAGCGTGCCTGAAGCGGAATTCAGACGGGGGCGCAATGCGCAGCAACCTAGCCGGACCGCGCCTATTGCTCCGCAGGCTCCGCGAAGTCATGGCGGAACCGATTACGGCGCAAGAGCGACTCGACAAGATTGTCGTGCTGATCGCCTCGAATGTCGTCGCAGAAGTGTGTTCGGTTTACATACTGCGTGCGGATGGCGTTCTTGAGCTTTATGCGACCGAAGGTCTGAACAGAGAAGCGGTGCATAATGCCTCGCTGCGCGTCGGCCAGGGTCTCGTCGGTTTGATCGCGGCCGAAGCCCGTCCCCTGAACCTGCCAAACGCCAGCGCCCACCCCGGCTTTGCCTACCTGCCTGAGACTGGCGAAGAAGCCTACAATTCGTTCCTCGGTGTCCCGATCCTGCGTGCAGGCCGGACGCTGGGGGTGCTTGTGGTTCAGAACCAGTCGCACCGGACATACCTGGAAGACGAAGTCGAAGCGCTTCAGACCACCGCGATGGTAATCGCCGAAATGGTGGCCGCCGGGGAACTGGAAGCGATCGCGCAGGAGGCGACGGGCCTGGATTTGTCGAGGCCGATTACGGCAACGGGATCTGGACTGTCGGAAGGCGTTGGCCTTGGTCATGTGGTTCTTCACGAACCGCGCGTTGTCGTCACAAATCTGATTGCGGAAGACACCGATCAGGAGACCGCCCGTCTGGAAGGCGCGATCAACCGGCTCAGGCTTTCGATCGATGATTTGCTGGCAAGCGGTGAAATTGCGGCAACGGGCGAACACCGCGAAGTTCTCGAAGCCTACCGCATGTTCGCCTATGACCGTGGCTGGATCCGCAAGATAGAGGACGCGATCAAAAACGGGCTGACCGCCGAAGCGGCGGTGGAAAAGGTCCAGAGTGACACGCGGGCGCGAATGCTGCGGCAAACGGATCCTTACTTGCGCGAACGCCTGCATGACCTGGACGACCTGGCGCACCGGCTGATCCGCGAGTTGATGGGGCGCGAGCATGGCCCCGGGACCGGAGACTTGCCACAAGACGCGATCATTGTGGGCCGCAACATGGGCGCGGCGGAGCTGCTCGATTATGGGCGGGACCGGATACGGGGCCTGATCCTCGAGGAAGGCGGTCCTACCAGTCACGTTACCATCGTCGCCCGGGCACTTGGCATTCCAACGGTCGGGCTTGTAGATGACATCGTTAGCCTGGCGGATGCCGGCGACGCCATCATCGTCGATGGCGATACGGGCGAAATTCACCTTCGGCCGGCTGTCGACCTTGAAAACGCCTATGCCGAAAAAGTCAGGTTCCGGGCACGGCGCCAGGCCCAGTATCGCCGGCTCCGGAGCAAACCTTCCGTCACAAAGGACGGCGTTGAATTCTCCCTCCAGATGAATGCGGGCCTTCTCATCGATCTTCCGCATCTTGAAGAATCAGGCGCTGCCGGTGTCGGGCTCTTCCGGACGGAGCTGCAGTTCATGGTTGCATCGTCGTTCCCGAGAATGCGCGAACAGCAGGCCCAGTACAGCCAGGTTCTCGATGCGGCAAATGGCAAGCCGGTCACATTCCGGTCTCTGGATATCGGCGGCGACAAGGTTCTACCCTACTTGCGCTCGATCCAGGAAGAGAACCCGGCCATGGGATGGCGCGCGCTCCGGCTAGGCCTCGACAGGCCTGGTGTTCTGCGCACGCAAATCAGGGCGCTTCTGCATGCGGCCGCCGGGCGTGACCTCAAGCTGATGTTCCCGATGGTGGCGGAGGTCGGCGAGTTCCTGAGCGCCAGGGCGCTTGTCGACAAGGAAATGAAGCACCTGCGGCGCCACGGTCACGCAGTCCCCGAAAATATCCGGCTTGGGGTGATGGTTGAGGTTCCCTCTCTCCTGTTTCAGCTGGACGAACTGATGACATATGTCGATTTCGTCTCTGTCGGTTCGAATGATCTTTTCCAGTTTTTCTGTGCGGTCGATCGTGGCAACACGCGTGTTGCGGAACGGTTCGACACCCTGAACGTTGCATTTCTGAGAGCCTTGAAATCGATCGCGGATGCCGCACATAACAATCACGTCCCGGTCACCTTGTGCGGTGAACTGGCAGGCAGGCCGCTGGAGGCAATGGCGCTTGTCGGTCTCGGCTATCGCGACCTTTCCATGTCGCCGGCTGCACTTGGACCCGTCAAGGCGATGCTGCGAACGCTGGATACCGGTCGATTGTCCGCACGGCTGCTGCCGCGCCTGGAATCGGGCCACGGAGACAGCAACATACGCGATGTGCTGAAACGCTTTGCCGCCGAAACGGATGTCGCCCTTTAGGCGCCCGTTGCCGCGCGCAGTGCGCACTAGCTGATGTCTCGAGACACTGATATGTCAGAAAGTGAATCGAACTAGGGGATTCGGAGCCGAGAAGGCCGAAATACCCGCGACGGGCAACACCCGAAACCGTGTTGCGATGAGTTGGAAATAATGTCGGTCCTGGGCGTTGATGCCACTGACCTCGACCGGATCTAGGAGACCCTGCGCGTATGCTGGCGCGTCACAGACTTGATACCCTTTTGGACCGATTTGCCGAGATTGAACACCTGATGTCGGCAGGACCTGAGCCCGCAGCCTATGTGAAACTGTCCCGCGAATACGCCGGTCTTGAACCACTGGTCACGAAAATCCGGGCCTTGATCAAGGCTGAGGACGATCTTGCTGGTGCCCAGGCCCTGATTGCGGATCCGGACATTGACGCTGAAATGCGCGAACTTGCCGAACTCGAGCAGGCCGAATTGTCTGCCAGCGTTGAAGAGCTGACGCAGGACGTGCGCATTGGTCTTCTTCCCAAGGACGAGGCCGACGCGAATGACGCGATCCTCGAGGTCCGCGCCGGTACGGGCGGCGACGAAGCTGCCTTGTTTGCCGGTGATCTTTTCCGCATGTATCAGCGTTTCGCCGAGCTTCAGGGATGGAAGGTAGAAATCCTGTCAACCAGCGAAGGAGAAGTCGGCGGATTCAAGGAAGTGATTGCGTCCGTCTCGGGCGATAACGTCTTTGCACGGATGAAGTTCGAATCGGGCGTTCATCGGGTTCAACGGGTTCCTGCAACCGAATCGGGAGGACGTATTCACACTTCCGCGGCGACGGTTGCGGTTCTGCCGCAGGCCGAGGATGTGGATATCGACGTTCAAGAAAGCGATCTGCGTGTCGATACGTTCCGGGCGTCCGGCGCGGGTGGCCAGCACGTCAATACAACCGACTCAGCCGTCCGCATCACGCATCTTCCGACCGGTATCGTCGTCGCAGTTCAGGATGAACGATCGCAGCACAAGAACCGGGCCAGGGCAATGCAGTTGCTGCGTGCCCGGATCTATGACGAAGAACGCGAGCGGGCAGCCAGCGAGCGAACTGAAGCGCGTCGCCTTCAGGTCGGTTCGGGGGACCGCTCTGAACGAATCCGAACCTATAATTTTCCGCAGGGGCGCGTCACCGACCACAGGATCGGGCTCACGCTTTACAAGCTCGAGCAAATCATCGCGGGAGACGGGCTCAACGAAGTTGTCGAGGCCCTGATCGTCGACCATCAGGCCAATCTGCTTGCCTCAGAAGACGCCTGACGATGCGCGTCGGGGAGCTTTACCGGGACGTGCGGGACCGGTTTCGCGCCGCTGGTCTGCCCACTGCGGATTTGGATGCCAAAATCCTTGTCAGCACGGTCCTGGAAATAAATACTTCGGCTCTGGTTCTCAATGAAGACGATGAGGTGGACGACGGCACAAGCCAAAACATCTTCGCAAAGGCCGAGTTGCGCATCTCGGGAATGCCTGTCGGACGGGTTCTCGGCGAACGCGACTTTTACGGTCGCAGGTTTCTGCTGAACCCGGCGACGCTGGAACCAAGGCCCGATACCGAAATTCTGATTGATGTGGTGCTGGCAAGAACACCACCGGGCAAAGCGTCAATGATCTGGGATGTTGGAACCGGATCGGGTGTGATTGGCGTGACGCTGCTGGCTGAATTGCCCTTGAGCCTTGTGGTTGCGATCGACATTTCTGAAAAAGCGCTTGGTTGCGCGCAGAAAAATGCACGACTGCATCAGGTGGAAGAGCGCTTCCATCCTCTTTGCGCCGACTATCTCGGCGCTTTCGGGCAGAACCCCGGAACCGGGCCGGACTGGATCGTGAGCAACCCACCCTACATCCGCAAAGATGTCCTTCGCGAACTGGATCCGGAAGTCATCCGACATGATCCTGTTCTCGCGCTTGATGGCGGCGAATCCGGTGTGGACGCCTATGTTGCCATTGTTCGCGATGCGGCGCGTCTTTTGCCCAAAGGAGGGCAAATTGCGCTCGAGATCGGATATGATCAGGGCCTGCCCGTGGAAAAACAGTTGCGGCATCATGCCTTTGGAGCGATTGAAATCATTAAGGATCTTTCCGGAAACGACCGCGTGGTCACGGCTTGCCGGTTATAATTCAACTGTTTTGATCCAATCGCGAAAAAGCACTTGGAAATCGCAACGGAAACGGTTAGGTTCGACTTGCCGAAACCGGAGATGTTAACAGCGTTTAGCGGGGCATACGCATCCGGCAGCATGAAGACGAAACACGCTATCTGCGCTAAGGAATCTGCTGCGAATCGGGCTTTCCGGTGTTTTGGACTGTCGAAGAGAAAGACGAAAGCGTTGGCCAGTGGCCTGTTATGCGTTGCGTGTGTTTTCAAAGACAGCCGCTAACCAGCATTGTTGGTTTCGGTGTGTATTTCGTATCGGTTTAAAGTAATTCCGATGTTGGGTCAGTGTTTCGCTGACCGCCGTTCCGCAAGAGAAAACGGCAGGATGAGACCAGGAAATCAAAGCAATAAGCGTATGCGCGGACGGGGCCGCAAAGGTCCTAATCCGCTAACCCGGACTTACGAATCAAACGGTCCTGATGTGAAAATCCGCGGCACAGCGATGCATATTGCGGAGAAGTATCAGCAGCTGGCCCGAGATGCTCAGGCATCTGGCGACCGCGTGATGTCCGAAAACTACAACCAGCATGCAGAGCACTATCTGCGCATTGTCGCGGCCGCACAGCCGCAGCAGCAACCATCGACCCAGCCGGCTAACCGTGGCGAATCCGAAGAACCCGCTGAAAATGCGGCGCCGAACGGATCCGGTGCGCCGTTGAACGGTTCTGAACGTCCGTCGCAGGAACGGGCAAATGCCGATGGCGATGTCGTCGATGCAAACAGTCCTCAACCGTTTATCGAAGACATGCCCGTTATTGACCAGGAAGGACAGGTCAATGGCGCTGGGCAGAAGGCTGATGCCGAGGACACTGACGCGGACGAAAAACCGCGCCGCAGAACCCGCACGCCAAGGTCGCGCGCACCGCGCCGTGCTGCATCTGATACAAACGCTGAGGCATCGTCCGAAGCCGCGTCAGATGCGGGCGAGACAAATACCGATAGCGCAGACGAAGAGCAGGCCAAGCCCCGGCGACGGACAACACGGACGCGCCGCGCGAAAACCAGTGATGACGCGCCTGCAGAAACGGCCGCCGTCACTGAATAGCATGGCATTCCTGCGAAGTACCCGGAAACGGCGCCTGGTGGGCGCCGTTTTTGTTTTGTGCTTTTCAGTGCTCGGGCCTTTTGTGATTAAAATGCAACACTATATTAGGTGGGCAGTGCTGAAGAAGGCTGCGCGGATGCCCGTGACCGGGGTCCGTATCCAACAACGTTCCCCACGCTTCGGGTGGTGCGAGCGGGTAGGAGGTACATATGAATTTGGAAAAATACACTGAGCGTGCGCGGGGCTTTGTTCAGTCCGCTCAGACCTTTGCTCTTGGGCGGGGCCACCAGCAGTTCGCGCCTGAACACATTCTGAAGGTTCTTCTGGATGACCCGGAAGGCATGGCGACCGGTCTGATCGACAGAGCGGGCGGTCAGGCGAAGGCTCTCAAGGGGGATCTGGAAGGCATTCTGGACAAGATGCCGAAGGTTTCGGGCGGTTCCGGCCAGCTTTATATGGCACAGCCGACGGCACGGCTTTTCGAACAGGCTGAGAAGATCGCCGAGAAGGCAGGCGACAGTTTTGTCACTGTCGAGCGTCTTCTGCTGGCGCTTGCTACGGATACCGGCAGTGAGGCCGGCAAGCTTTTGAAACGCCACGGGGTTACGCCGAACGCGTTGAACGAGGCCATTAATCAGCTGCGTCAGGGTCGGACGGCCGATAGTGCAACGGCTGAAAACCAGTACGAAGCTCTCAAGAAATACGCCCGGGACCTGACGGAAGTTGCCCGGGACGGCAAACTCGACCCGGTTATCGGACGCGACGAAGAAATCCGTCGCACGATCCAGGTGCTGTCGCGCAGAACCAAGAACAATCCCGTGCTGATCGGCGAACCCGGCGTCGGCAAGACCGCGATTGCGGAAGGCCTGGCGCTCAGGATCGTGAATGGTGATGTCCCGGAATCTCTCAAAGACAAGCAGTTGCTCGCACTCGACATGGGCGCATTGATTGCCGGTGCGAAATATCGCGGTGAATTCGAGGAACGGCTGAAAGCCGTGCTGTCTGAAGTCGAGGCAGCGGCGGGCGGCATCATCCTGTTCATTGACGAGATGCATACGCTTGTCGGTGCCGGCAAGGCCGACGGAGCCATGGACGCCTCCAACCTGCTCAAGCCTGCACTTGCGCGGGGAGAGTTGCACTGTGTCGGCGCCACGACGCTGGACGAATATCGTAAGCATGTGGAAAAGGATGCGGCTTTGGCCCGCCGATTCCAGCCGGTGTTTGTTACGGAGCCGACGGTCGAGGATACTGTGTCGATCCTGCGTGGGATCAAGGAAAAATACGAACTCCATCATGGCGTCCGGATTACCGATTCTGCGATTGTTTCGGCGGCTAACCTTTCCAACCGGTACATTACGGACCGCTTTCTTCCAGACAAGGCAATCGATCTTGTCGACGAGGCGGCAAGCCGCTTGCGCATGCAGGTCGATTCAAAGCCGGAAGAACTGGATGAACTTGACCGCCGGATTATCCAGCTCAAGATCGAGCGCGAGGCCCTGAAAGTGGAAAGCGATGATGCTTCCCGTGACCGGCTTGTCAAACTGGAGCAAGAGCTTACCAATCTGGAAGAGCAGTCGCAGGCGCTGACGAACCGTTGGCTCGGCGAGAAAGAAAAGCTCAATCTGGAGCAGAAGATCAAGGAGCAGCTCGAGCAGGCACGGACGGATCTTGAAATCGCGCAGCGGCAGGGCGATCTGGCCAAGGCTGGCGAACTGGCCTACGGCGTGGTTCCGGATCTGGAGCGGCAGCTGACCGAAGCTGAGGAGTCTGAGGACAAGGACGCTATGGTGGATGAAGCCGTTTCGCCCTCTCATATCGCACAGGTCGTGTCGAAATGGACCGGCATCCCGGTTGACAAGATGTTGGAAGGCGAGCGGGAAAAGCTGTTGCGCATGGAAGACGTGCTGGCAAATCGTGTGGTTGGTCAGGCAGAGGCCATTCATGCGGTTTCGACGGCTGTCCGCAGGGCCCGGGCAGGTCTTCAGGATCCGCACCGGCCGATCGGGTCTTTCATGTTCTTAGGGCCGACCGGTGTCGGCAAGACGGAACTGACGAAGGCACTGGCGAGCTTCCTGTTCGACGATGACAGCGCAATGGTGCGCATCGACATGTCGGAATATATGGAAAAACACTCCGTTGCCCGGCTGATCGGTGCACCCCCCGGCTATGTCGGTTACGAGGAAGGTGGTGCTCTTACGGAAGCCGTGCGCCGCCGGCCCTATCAGGTCGTGTTGTTCGACGAGATCGAAAAGGCTCATGGCGATGTCTTCAACGTGTTGCTGCAGGTCCTTGATGACGGCCGGTTGACCGATGGTCAGGGCCGGACTGTCGACTTCCGCAACACCTTGATCATCATGACCTCCAATCTGGGGGCCGAGTATCTCGTCAACCAGCCCGAAGGTCAGGACAGCGATGCGGTCAGGGACGAGGTCATGTCAGCCGTGCGCGGGCATTTCCGGCCCGAGTTCCTGAACCGTCTGGATGAAATTGTCCTCTTCCACCGTCTGCAGCGCTCGCAGATGTCGGATATCGTCAGGATACAGCTGGAACGTCTTCGCGCTCTGCTTGCGGACCGCAAGATTGTGCTGAACCTGGATGACGGTGCTCTCGGCTGGTTGGCCCAGAAAGGCTATGACCCGGCTTATGGTGCCCGTCCGCTGAAGCGGGTCATTCAGAAGGACGTTCAGGATCCGCTGGCGGAAAAACTCTTGGCCGGTGATGTTCTCGACGGCCAGACAGTGGACGTTTCTGCAGGTGCGGACCGGTTGATTTTCCAGGTCGCCGAATCGGAAAGCGCTGCTGCCTGAGCGTCACCGCCTGAAAGAACGTGAAAAAACAAAAGCCCGCGGGGACTGCCGTTTCCGCGGGCTTGATCGTGTCGGGGCAAGCATTCACCCGGTGCGATTGTCAGTTGACCGCCGAGGCAACGCGGGACGGTTTGCGTGCCCGGTCGAGAAGCGTTTCGACCCGGTAGCGCTCGGTCTCAAAGCTGGTGCGCATTTCGCCTTCAAGTGTTCGGCCCTTGGGAAGCTTGATCCTCATAGGGTCGACATAGCGGCCATTCACAAGAACTTCGTAGTGGAGATGCGGACCGGTCGAAAGCCCCGTTGAGCCGACATATCCAATGATCTGACCCTGGGTTACGCGCGCACCTTCGCGGATGCCCTTCCCGAAGCCGGTCATGTGGCTGTAGGTGGTGACATAGCCGTTGGTGTGACGCAGCTCCACGCGCCGTCCGTAACCGGATGCCCATCCGGACTTGACCACGGTGCCGTTTCCTGCGGCGATAATCGGTGTCCCACGCGGTGCCGACCAGTCCACGCCACGGTGCATGCGGGTATATTTGAGGATTGGGTGCCGGCGCATTCCGAACCCGGACCGGAATTTCCCACCATTCAGCGGTTTGCGCACGAGGAATTTCTTGGCACTCTGTCCGGATGCATCATAGAAATCCGTCACGCCGTCGTCGGGCGTGCGATACCGGTAGAACTCGCGTGTCGTGTTGCCGGTGTTGAGCGCTGCATAGAGGATTTTGGGCGGTGAACCGTCGTCGCCAGGCGTGAAAAACAGCTCAAGCGCGTCTCCCGGCTGAACCCGCGAATTGAAATCAACGTCGAACGAGAACATGCGCACAAGGTCATCGATGATTTCCTCGGGCATCTCCTGTTCAAGCGCTGTCTGATAAAGACTGTCATAGATCGCCGGCGTCGGACCGCCATAGGATACGCGATCAGCCTCGGCGAAGGCGTCTGCAAGGAAGGTGCTCGGCTGTTCGGCACGGATGTAATTGCCGTTATCGGATCGGGCTACTGTCGCCTGATGCTCGGTGTCAGTATAAAGCGACACACGCTCCGTGCGCATCTCTTCTAGATTTTCAGGTGATGGCGCGTACGCTATGCGCAGGCGCTGACCGTCTTCGAGTTCCGTGATCCCGAAAAGAGCGGCGAAAGACGATGCAATTTTCCCGGCCTCGTCTTCGCTGGCATTATAGTCGAGGAGTAGGTCTCTCAAGACCTGGCCTTCCGAGATCGGGATGATGTTTTCCTGCATGCCAGCAAACCGGATCTCTTCGTCGCGTTTCGAGACAAAGGACACGTTTTCCGGTGTGATCCTAACGGCGTATCTTTCCAGATCAGGCTGCAGCGCAAGATTGAAGTCGAAGCGGCCAGGGTCGACAAGCGTCTGGGCTGCACTCTCAACGGAATTGAGTGCGAGCGAACGCGCGGATTCCCGCACGCTTAATTCAACCTCGTTTTCCGACGGTGTCCTTTGCATATCGATAAGTGGGCTCGACGTTGGAAAGGGAGCGAGGCTGATGCTGACTTCGTTTTCCAGTTTTGCACCATAGAGCGAGTCGGCGATCTGAGCGGTTGCCGTGTCCGTCAGTGCGCTGCCTGAGGCATCGTCCTGTTTGTCGGCGAACATGTTCAACGGATTGAACGCCGGTATCAGCGCGGCGAGGTCCGGATCCTTGCGCGTGGCCAACGAGGCGCTCACGAACACATGGGGTTTGACGCGAATGTGGTCCTTGTCTCCGACACGTGCGACAACATTCACGTCGATTGTATTCTTGCTGGAATACTCCGCCGCGGTCTTAAGGACCCTGTCGCCCTTGCTGCTGCTCCCGTCCGACAGTGAAACGCCTGCGAAAAAGGCGTCTGCGGATGGCGCTGCCTCAACGGTGTATTGCCCGTCAAGAGCCGCCATGAGCGCGCCGCCCATAAGAACCAGGGATGTGAAACCCGTCAGTACCGTGCCTGCAAGCCAGCGCAGGGACACCTGACGTTTGTCGGACATTCCGCTGCGGCCCTCATAGCCGCGAAGGGGAGGTTCGTCTCCCAGTTCGATGCGCGTTGCCTGTGCACTATGGAAAGGGCCAAAATGCATTTATACCTGTCCGGTCCTTTATTCGCTCTGTGTCAGGTCGTTCTAAATCAGGTCAGAGCCTCGCGGCAGTTTAGGAGGAGATACGGCCAATCGCCATAACACTCCAGATCCTGCTTCATGCAGTGTTTGGTCTAAAACGTCAATTGTTTATGCACGGTGACCCCACCTCAGAACGCCCGAAATACTGTGCCTAGTTCCTGATTTTGACGGTTCTGTGATTTCAAGGCTTTTTTGCTTAATGCGATGCTAAACAGTACCTTTGGCATGTTTGGTCCGAGGCACTCATGAACAGGACCGCTGACTGCTTTGCCTCTAACATGGTCTCATCTATTTCATTCGCAGTTTTTGATCCATCTCAAGAATGCTGCATTGCGTCAATTTTCTACCCCGGCCTTTACCGGGTTTTTGCCTTCTGTCAGGTCTTTGGAGATGGCATAAAAATGGGCCCTTTCGAAATATGTAAATGGCTTGAAACATAATGGTTGGTGAGCTCCAAAGCTCTGAATTTGTTTATCGATTTCGAACCACTTTCATTCTGTGAATCTTTTTTGACAAACGCTGTTGACTCATGTTCGGGCCCTGCGTATAACGCCCTCCATCGACGGCGCAGCCGCCGCTTGGCGCTCCTTGTCGTCGACATTACCGGACATATCAGTTTTGAAGACCTGGAAACGGGTGCAAAACGAGGCGTCTTTGGTCCAGCCTTTTTGGCGGCATTCGTTTCAAACGAATGGTTCTTTGACAATTTGATATTGAAGGAAGGGAAGCGTAGGCGGCGTTGTCCTTGCGATGTCTGGCAGAGATGCTGGGTGTTTTAAGGAGTTACGCAGGTACGCTGATCTTT